>JBEGSC010000003.1:0-233220 GCA_041180165.1 Pseudomonadota bacterium
ACCTCAGCGGTCAGTTGCCTGGCTACGACGTGAAGATTGGCCAAGACTACGCAGTGGTCGAGTTGGGCCACAACGGTGACAACCGCTACGTGCAAGTGCATGTGGACGAGTTTGCAGGCAAGCCTGGCGTAGCTCAAATCACCATCGCTGGCAAAACCTATGCAATTGAAAGCAACTCACGCCTGAACGACATCCGTATTGAAGGTACGTGCAACGGTAAACCTTTCACGGCACAGGTCGAGCGCGGCACGTTGAAGAACCCCTTGGCTTTGCAAGTGCAACACAACGGCACACGCATTGAAGCTTTGGTGATGTCGCCACGCATGGCTGAGTTGCACAAACTCATGCCATTCAAAGCACCACCTGACTTGAGCAAGTACGTCATCTCGCCAATGCCTGGCTTGTTGGTTGAAGTGTCTGTGGCCCCTGGCCAAAAAGTGCAAGCCGGCGAACGCGTGGCCGTCATCGAAGCGATGAAGATGGAAAACGTGTTGTTTGCAGCCGCAGACGGTGTGGTCAAGAAAGTGGTGGCTGCTAAAGGCGAATCACTGACGGTGGACCAAATGATTGTGGAGTTTGAATAAATGAGTGCGAATTCTCAGCGCCCATTCAAAGTCCTCGGCATTCAACAAATCGCCATCGGCGGCCCTGACAAGGGTCGCTTGAAAAAGCTGTGGGTGGACATGTTTGGTCTCGAAGTCACAGGCACGTTTCAAAGCGAACGCGAGAACGTGGACGAAGACATCTGCGCCATCGGCGTCGGCCCCTTCAAGGTCGAAGTCGATTTGATGCAGCCCATGGACATCGAGAAAAAGCCTGCGGTTCACGCCACGCCGTTGAACCACATTGGTTTGTGGATCGATGACTTACCCGTGGCCGTGGAATGGCTCACAGCACAAGGCGTGCGCTTTGCACCCGGTGGCATCCGCAAAGGCGCTGCTGGCTTTGACATCACCTTCATGCACCCCAAAGCGAACGACGAGTTCCCCATTGGTGGCGAAGGCGTGTTGATCGAGTTGGTGCAAGCACCACCTGAAGTGGTGAAGGCTTTTGCGGCCTTGGCGGCTTCTCACGCCTAACATTCGCATCACGAATTCGCTGTGTCCTCTTTGAATACGCGAAAAGAAAAAGCCGCTCAACTGAGCGGCTTTTTCATGGTCTATTACGCATTGTGTTGAGGAACTAAGCTCACTCGTGCATCGATACACGCTTGGCCAGCACGTAAGCCAGCAAAGAAGCACACGTCGCAACCACAGCGCACAACCAATAGTGCGTCACCTGTCCGCTCGGTTCGTTTTGCAACAGCATGCCACCGACCCATGCGGCCACACCCATGGCAAATGACTGCACCGCGCCATTGAGTGACATGAAGGTGCCGCGAAATTTGGGATTGGCAGCTGAAGTGAGCAAGGCCATGCCCGGAATCATGCGGGCATTCATGGCGAAGAACAAGGTGCTGGTGACCAACAGCACCACAAACAACGGCACAGGTTCGATCAGCGTGATGGCAAACATCGGAATGATCGAGAACAACACTGCGCGTTGAAATGTTTGGCGTTTGCCCAAGCGGTCAGTCACGCCACCCACCCAGCGTCCGCTGAACAGCGTCACCACACCGCCACAAAAGTACAGCCATGGAATTTCGCTAGACGCCATGATCTGGTTGTTTTGCAAATACAGCGTGATGTACGGAATGATGGTGAAGGCTGCAAACATCATGGTGGCAGACAGCAGCAAGGCCATGCGTTGGTTCGATTCGCTCAGCACTTGGCCCATGGCATGCAGCACGTGCTTGTCTTTGGCATGGGCCACATGGGCATTGAGCTGTGGCACGCTGTAATTAGCCAACACGCCTACAGCGACGCACATCACGCCAATGGCAAAGAAAGCGGTGTGCCATCCCCAGAGGTTGGCAAATAACAAACCTGCAGGCACACCGGCCACGGTGGCGACCGAGAAGGATGTCATCACAATGCCAGTGGCGCGTCCACGGCGTTCGAACGGCACCACGTCACCAATGATGGTTTGCGTCATGGTGGACAACACGCCCCCAAAAAAGCCAGATGCAATGCGTGCAGCCATCAACCAGCCATAGGTCGGCGCAATGCCGCAGGCCACGGTGGTGAGCGCGAATAACACGTACAGCGTCAGCAACAAGTGTTTGCGGTCAAAGCGGTCAATGAAGGTGGTGGCAAACAAGCCAGACAGACCGGCTGCCACTGTGTAAGCCGAGACCAACAAACCAAACTCAGCAAAGCTGATGCCAAACAAGCTGGTGAGCTGCGGGCCCAGCGGCATCATGATCATGAAATCCACGATGTGTGTGAACTGAATGCCAGCGAGCGACAAAAGAAGCAGTAATTCTCTGCGTGCAGTGAGTTTGATGTACATGGAAATATGAAATGTCACGAGTGGACAGACGATGCCCACATGCACGCACCAAGAGTCAAATTTTTGTAGCTTGACGCGCCTTGGCTTTGGCGAGCGCGGCTTCAATGATCGCACGTTTGCGATCGACCTCGGGGGCGTGCTCTGTGCCCTTGGTGTGTGTGGGCAAATCGGCGAGCTTTTTCAATGCTTTGGCTTGCAGCCGCTCATCGTGTTCCACGGCTTCACGTTTGAGACGTGCTGTGCGCGTGTCGTAGCGTTGACGTGCCAAGTCGGCCAGCTCTTGCGGCCAAGAGGCCCAGCCGCTCAGGTTGATGTCGATGGGTTCGAGAGAAATGCAATCCACCGGACAAGCAGGAATGCACAGTTCGCAGCCGGTGCAGTAGGGCTCCACCACGGTGTGCATGCGCTTGTTAGCGCCCACGATGGCGTCGGTGGGGCAAGCCGCAATGCACAGCGTGCAGCCAATGCACCACGCCTCGTCAATGATGGCGATGGTGCGAGGGCCTTCTAAGCCGTTTTCAGGGTTCAGGGGGAGGGCTGGCTTGCCGGTGATGGCCGCCAGCCGTTCAACGCCTTCTGTGCCGCCTGGAGGGCACTGGTTGATGTCAGCCTCGCCTTGGACGATGGCCTCGGCGTATCGCTGACAGTCAGGGTAGCCACAGCGCGTGCATTGCGTTTGTGGCAGGGCGTTGTTGATCTGTTCGACCAGACTCACTTTTTCGCAGTCGTTGCCTTTTTGGCTGCAGGCTTAGCTGCGGCTTTGGTGGCGACCACTTTCTTAGCTGCAACTTTTGCTTTGGGCTTAGCTGTTGATTTGCCCTGGCCGTTGTTGTGTTCCAAGATGAAGCTCTTGACGTGTGGGTACACCACTTCACGCCAACGACGACCACTGAAGATGCCGTAGTGGCCTGCGCCTTTGACTTCCAAATGGTGGTGCTCTTTGCGCACGATGCCGCTGCACAGCTTGTGTGCGGCTTCGGTTTGACCTGAGCCGGAGATGTCGTCGAGTTCGCCTTCCACGGTTAGCAAAGCTGTGGCGTGAATGTCTTGTGGGCGCACCAATTCCAATTTGCCTTGCGGGTTTTTGACTTCCCATGTGCCGCGCACCAGCTTGAACTCTTGGAATACGGTGTTGATGGTTTCCAAGTAGTAATCCGCATCCATGTCGAGCACCGCGTTGTACTCGTCGTAAAAATCACGGTGTGATTCGACGCTGGAGTTGTCACCCTTGATCAAGTCTTTGAAGTAGTCGTAATGGCTCTTCAGATGGCGATCAGGGTTCATGGCCACGAAGCCTGTGTGTTGCAAGAAGCCGGGGTACACGCGACGACCTGCACCTGGGAAGTTGTCGGGTACACGGTAAATCACATTGTTTTCGAACCAGTTGTGGCTCTTGTTCATGGCCAGGTTGTTCACGGCCGTAGGTGACTTGGTGGCATCGATAGGGCCACCCATCATGGTCATGGTGATGGGCGTTTTCTCGCCACGGCTGGCCATGAGTGACACTGCAGCCAAGACGGGGACGGTGGGTTGGCACACGCTCATGACGTGGCAATTGCCGTACTTGCTTTGCAAATCGCGGATGAACTCTTGCACGTAGTTCACATAATCGTCGAGGTGGAATTCGCCTTCGCTTAAGGGGACCAGTCGCGCGTTTTTCCAGTCGGTGATGTAGACCTTGTGGTCGCGCAGCATTGTGCGCACAGTGTCGCGCAACAAAGTGGCGTAGTGACCGGACAGTGGTGCCACGATCAACACCACGGGTTGTGCTTTGAGCTTGGTCAGTGTGTCTGCGTCGTCTGTGAAGCGTTTGAAGCGACGCAACTCACAAAACGGCTTGTCCATTTCGATGCGTTCGTGAATGGCAACTTCCGTGCCTTCGACTTCCACGGACTTGATACCAAATGCAGGCTTCTCGTAGTCCTTGCCCAAGCGGTAGAGCAAGTCGTAGCCTGCAGACACACGCTGTGCCATCGGGTTTTGTGCGATGGGCGAATTGGTTTGACCGTAAAGTTTAGAAGCAGCCTGTGCAAAGTCTGCGAAAGGTTCCATCAGGCTACGTTGAGTTTCGAAGATTTGGTAAAGCATGGTTCTGTCTCAAAAATTGTTGCAATGCAATATAGCAGTTGTTGCTTGGTTAAAAATGGAGGCTGTCCTCCAATTTACTTTTTATAACCATTTGTCCTAGACCCTGATGCGCACGTCAATACACACCACGCGAATGCCTGTTCTTTTTGTCGGTCACGGCAGCCCCATGAACGTGATTGAGGAGGGGCCCTATCGTCGTGCATGGCAGTCGCTGGGCGCGCAGTTCGGCGTGCGCTGGCCTAAGCCAAAGCTGATTTTATGTATCTCTGCGCACTGGATCACGCAAGGTTGGTGGCTCACAGGGATGGATAAGCCCAAAACGATTCACGATTTTGGTGGTTTTCCGCAAGAACTGTTTGAACAGCAATACCCAGCACCTGGAGCGCCTGACTGGGCTGCGCAAACCGCGCAGCAGTTAAGACAACCACACAGTGGAGAAGCTGTGGGTGTCGATCTGAATGTGTGGGGCTTAGATCACGGTGCATGGGGGGTGCTCAAACCCATGTTCCCTGCAGCAGA
This sequence comes from Pseudomonadota bacterium, assembly GCA_041180165.1. Lineage (GTDB taxonomy): Bacteria > Pseudomonadota > Gammaproteobacteria > Burkholderiales > Burkholderiaceae_C > Limnohabitans. Next base: position 4,999 of record JBEGSC010000003.1, read on the forward strand.
CATTCCTGTTGTGCAACTAAGCATCGATTACCACCGTCCGCTTGCAGAACACTTTGCACTCGGGCAGCAGCTGCGTGTCTTGCGCGAGCAAGGTGTGCTCATCGTGGCCAGTGGCAACACGGTGCACAACCTAAGCACCATGAACCGCTCAGCAGCGGACAACCAAGCGTACGACTGGGCGATTGCATTTGACGAATGGGTGGCGCAACAAATCTCATCGGGCCACCTTGAGGCGTTGGTCGACTTTCAAGTCCAAGGTGAAATAGCGAAGATGTCGCACCCCAGCTATGACCACTTTTTGCCGTTACTCTACGCCGCAGGTGCTGCAGAGGCAGGTGAACCAGTTGAGTTCTTCAACGAGGGCTATCAGTTGGCATCGATTGCGATGCGATCCGTCATTTGGGGTTAAAAAAAGGGCCTGTGAAGGCCCTTTTTCTTGATTGCACGCAAGGCGTGCAATCGGTGTGCGGTTACATCACTTTCGCAATGGCTTGGCACACGTAGTCGATGTTTTTGCTGTTCAACGCAGCCACGCACATGCGACCCGTATCGGTGCCGTACACGCCAAACTCAGAACGCAAGCGCACCATTTGGTCTTTGGAGAGACCTGAGTAGCTGAACATGCCGATTTGTGTGGTGATGAAGCTCATGTCTTGGGTCACGCCGGCGGCTTTGAGGCCGTCGACCAACTTTTGACGCATGGCCTTGATGCGCACGCGCATTTCGCCCAATTCTTTTTCCCACAAAGCGCGCAGCTCGGGGTTGTTCAACACGGCAGCCACCACTGCACCGCCGTGTGTGGGTGGGTTGGAGTAGTTGGTGCGAATGACGATCTTGAGTTGTGACAAGACGCGGTCGCATTCTTCTTTGTCAGCGCACAAGACGCTCAAGGCACCCACGCGCTCGCCGTAGAGGCTAAAGCTCTTAGAGAACGAGGTAGACACAAAGAAGTTCAAGCCAGCGGCGACAAACTTTTGAATCACTGCGCCGTCTTCGGCAATGCCGTGACCAAAGCCTTGGTAGGCCATGTCCAAGAAAGCGGTCAGGTTTTTGGCCTTGACCACTGCAACCACTTGGTCCCATTGGGCGGCGGTGATGTCGTAGCCGGTGGGGTTGTGGCAGCAAGCGTGCAACACCACGATGGTGCCTGCGGTAGCGGCATTCAATGAGGCCAACATGCCGTCAAAGTTCACGCCACGCTTGGCGGTGTCGTAGTAGGCGTAGGTGTCAACTTTGAAACCAGCGTTGGTGAACAACGCGCGGTGGTTTTCCCAGCTGGGGTCAGAGATCAACACAGTAGCGTTGGGGCTGACGCGCTTCAAAAAGTCAGCGCCAATTTTCAAACCGCCTGTGCCGCCAATGCCTTGCACGGTGGCCACGCGGCCTGATTTGACAGGCTCAGAGTCTGCGCCAAACACCAAGCCTTTGACGGCGGCGTCATAGGCGGCAATGCCGTCGATGGGCAAATAACCGCGAGCGGAAGGTTTTTCCATCATCGCTTTTTCAGCGGCTTGCACGCATTGCAGCAAAGGCAGTTTGCCGTTGTCGTCAAAGTACACACCCACGCCGAGGTTCACTTTATTGGGGTTGGTGTCGGCGTTGTATTGCTCGTTCAAACCCAAGATGGGGTCACGGGGTGCCATTTCGACGGCAGAAAACATTGACATCGTCAGTCCTTGATCACGGATAAAGAGAGGGGGTTGAGGTGAACAGGCGCAGTCTGCGGTAGGCTAGCGTGTTCAGCCTGAATTTTAAGGGTCAACCCGCAGGGTTTTGGCACTTGCCGTTTTTTTCGATTCATACCGTTTTGACAGCCATGACTGCACCTATCGATATTCATGCCGACGACGCGTTGGCCGCAGAGGTAAATCCAGCGCCTGCATCGCCTCAAGGCGCGATGGTGCGTTACCCCGGCTCGCCGTTTGAGCTGTTTCAGCCGTACCCGCCTGCAGGCGATCAGCCCACGGCGATTGCGCAGTTGGTCGAGGGTGTCAACGACGGTGAGGTGTTCCAGACCCTCTTGGGTGTGACCGGTTCGGGCAAGACTTACACCATGGCCAACACCATCGCACAGTTGGGGCGGCCCGCCATCATCTTTGCGCCCAACAAAACTTTGGCGGCGCAGCTGTACAGCGAGTTTCGTGAGTTTTTCCCTAACAACGCGGTGGAGTATTTCGTCAGCTACTACGACTACTACCAGCCCGAGGCCTATGTGCCGCAGCGCGATTTGTTTATTGAAAAAGACAGTGCCATCAACGAGCACATTGAGCAAATGCGCCTCTCGTGCACCAAGAGCATCTTGGAGCGCCGCGATGTGATTGTGGTGGCTACGGTCTCGGCCATTTACGGTATTGGCGAGCCCGAGAGCTATCACCAGATGATCATGACCTTGCGCACGGGCGACAAGGTGGGGCAGCGCGATGCCATTGCGCAGCTGGTGCGCATGCAGTACGAGCGCAATGACCAAGAATTTATTCGTGGCAAGTTTCGTGTGCGCGGTGACACGATTGATGTGTTCCCCGCCGAACACTCGGAGCTGGCGGTGCGCATTGAGTTGTTTGACGACGAGATTGAGAGCCTGCAACTGTTTGATCCGCTCACAGGCCGTATTCGCCAAAAGATTCCACGCTTCACCGTCTACCCATCCAGCCACTACGTCACGCCGCGTGACCGCGTGTTGGCGGCGGTGGAAACCATCAAGCTGGAGTTGGCAGACCGTTTGAAAGAGCTGGTGGGCATGAACAAACTGGTCGAAGCCCAACGCCTTGAGCAACGCACTCGTTTTGATTTGGAAATGCTCAGCGAGGTGGGCCACTGCAAAGGCATTGAAAACTACACCCGCCATTTGTCGGGCGCCGCGCCGGGCGACCCACCCAGCACCTTGACCGACTACATGCCGAAAGACGCGGTGATGTTTTTGGATGAAAGTCACGTCATGATCGGCCAGCTTGGTGGCATGTACAACGGCGACCGCGCGCGCAAAACCACCTTGGTGGAATACGGTTTCCGCTTGCCCAGCGCTTTGGATAATCGGCCCTTGAAACTTGAAGAGTTTGAAAAGCGCATGCGTCAAGTGGTGTTTGTATCGGCCACACCCGCCGAGTACGAAAAGACGCATGCCAGCAAAGTGGTGGAGCAGTTGGTGCGCCCCACGGGCTTGGTGGACCCCGAGGTGGAGGTGCGCCCCGCCACCCACCAAGTGGACGATGTGCTGCAAGAAATTCGCATCCGTGTGGACAAAAACGAGCGCGTGCTCATCACCACACTGACCAAGCGCATGGCCGAGCAGCTCACCGATTACCTCACCGACAACGGCGTGAAAGTGCGCTATGTGCACAGCGATGTGGACACGGTGGAGCGCGTGGAAATTTTGCGCGACTTGCGATTGGGCGCGTTCGATGTGTTGGTGGGCATCAACTTGCTGCGCGAAGGCATCGACTTGCCCGAGGTGTCGCTGGTGGCGATTTTGGATGCTGACAAAGAAGGCTTTTTGCGCTCTGAGCGCAGCCTGATTCAAACCATTGGCCGCGCGGCGCGCAACTTGAATGGCAAAGCCATTTTGTACGCCGACCGCATGACCGACTCGATGAAAAAGGCCATCGGCGAAACCGAGCGCCGCCGCGCCAAGCAAATTGCCCACAACGAGGCTAACGGCATCACGCCGCGTGGCGTGGTCAAGCAAGTGCGCGATTTGATCGACGGGGTGTACAGCGAGAAGGCGGGCAAGGAAGCCCAAGAGCGCGAGATCCAACGCGCCGCCATCGAAGACATGAGCGAACGCGATGTGGCCAAAGAAATCAAACGCTTAGAAAAGTTGATGATGGAACACGCCCGTAACCTTGAGTTCGAAAACGCCGCCCGTGTACGTGACCAGCTGGCTACGTTGCGTGAGCAGGCTTTTGGCGGGGCAGGGCACGACAACGTGACGGTGCTGGCGCAAAAAGCCTGACCATCATGCTCGGGTCTTGTCATCGACAAATAGGGTTATTCGTTGAGTACCTGAGCAAATTCGTGGGGATTAAGCTATACTTGACCTAATTAGTCGACAAAGCCCAAACCTGAAGGAGCTTGCCATGCGTCTCACCACCAAAGGCCGTTTTGCGGTCACCGCCATGATCGATTTGGCGCTGCGTCAAAACAGCGGCCCCGTTACTTTGGCTGCCATAAGCCAGCGCCAACAAATCTCGCTGTCCTACCTTGAGCAGTTGTTCGGTAAGCTGCGCCGTCACGACTTGGTCGAATCCACCCGTGGCCCTGGCGGCGGGTATTCACTGGGTCGCAAAGCAGCTGACATCACCGTGGCGGACATCATTTTGTCGGTGGACGAGCCTATCGACGCCACCCACTGCGGTGGAAAAGAAAACTGCTTGGGCGAGACGGGCCGCTGCATGACCCACGAACTGTGGGCTTCGCTTAACCAACGTATGGTCGAATTTTTGGACTCGGTCACACTGCAAAAGCTGGTGGACGAGCAAATCGCCAAGGGCGTTGAGATTGAAAACAAACCCACTTTGAAGCGGGCCATCCAGCCTATGCCCGTGGTCAAACCTATTCGCGTGAATGCGCCCAACTCGGTGTTTGCCCTTGGCAACGCCTTTGCTAAATCTTGATGGATTCATCATGGACATGACACCTCATTTTCCTATTTACCTAGACTACGGCGCGACTAACCCATGCGATCCACGTGTCGTGGATGCCATGATTCCTTGGTTGCGTGAGCACTTTGGCAATCCCGCTTCTCGTAGCCACGCATGGGGCTGGGAAGCGGAAGCCGCCGTTGAAAAAGCCCGTGAAAACGTTGCTTCATTGATTGGTGCTGACCCACGCGAAATCGTGTGGACTTCGGGTGCCACTGAGTCGAACAACCTCGCCATCAAAGGCGCGGCGCATTTCTACAAGTCCAAGGGTAAGCACCTCATCACCGTCAAGACCGAACACAAAGCTGTGCTTGACACCATGCGCGAGCTGGAACGTCAGGGCTTTGAGGTGACTTATCTCGACGTGCAAGAAGATGGCATGTTGAACATGGACGTACTCAAAGCAGCCATTCGTCCCGACACCATTTTGATCAGCGTGATGTTCGTCAATAACGAAATCGGAGTGATTCAAGACATCGCTGGCATTGGTGCGATGTGCCGTGAAAAAGGCATCATCTTCCACGTGGATGCAGCACAAGCCACGGGAAAAGTTGAGATCGACTTGACAGCCTTGCCCGTCGACTTGATGAGCTTGGCCTCTCACAAAACTTATGGCCCCAAAGGTATTGGCGCTTTGTACGTGCGTCGCAAACCTCGCGTGCGCTTGGAAGCGCAAATGCATGGTGGCGGTCACGAGCGCGGTATGCGCAGCGGTACTTTGCCGACGCACCAGTGCGTCGGCATGGGCGAAGCGTTTCGCATTGCCAAAGAAGACATGGCCAAAGATTTGGCCAAAGCCAAAGCTTTGCAAAAGCGTTTGCTCGATGGCTTCAAAGACATGGAACAAGTCTTCATCAACGGCAATATGGAACACCGTGTGCCCCACAACTTGAACATCAGTTTCAACTATGTGGAAGGTGAGTCACTCATCATGGGCATTAAGGGCTTGGCGGTGTCGTCGGGTTCAGCTTGTACCTCGGCCAGCTTGGAGCCCAGCTATGTGTTGCGCGCCTTGGGCCGCAGCGACGAGTTGGCACACAGCAGCTTGCGCATGACGATTGGTCGCTTCAGCACCGAAGAAGAAATTGACTACGCGATTGAAACCATTCGCCACAACGTGGCCAAGCTGCGTGACTTGAGCCCTTTGTGGGACATGTACAAAGAAGGCATTGACCTCAGCACCATTCAATGGGCTGCTCACTAATTTAGGAGATTCATCATGGCTTATTCTGAAAAAGTGGTTGATCACTACGAAAATCCCCGCAACGTGGGCTCCTTTGATAAAGGCGACGACTCAGTGGGAACCGGCATGGTGGGTGCGCCCGCTTGCGGCGATGTGATGAAGTTGCAAATCAAAGTCAATCCCACCACAGGTGTGATTGAAGATGCGCGTTTCAAAACCTATGGCTGTGGCTCGGCCATTGCCTCATCCTCCCTCGTCACCGAATGGGTCAAAGGCAAAACCTTGGACGAAGCGGCTGCCTTGAAAAACAGCGAAATTGCTGAAGAGTTGGCCTTGCCACCCGTGAAGATTCACTGCTCGATCTTGGCCGAAGACGCCATCAAAGCAGCGGTGGACGATTACAAAAAGAAACACACGGCTGCTTAATCAAAGAAGAACAACATGGCTGTCACACTGACTGAAGCTGCGGCACGGCACGTGACCCGCTACCTTGCCAAACGCGGTAAGGGTGTGGGCGTGCGCTTGGGTGTTAAAACCACGGGCTGCTCGGGGTTGGCTTACAAGCTCGAATACGTGGACGAACAAGAACCGGAAGACGTGGTGTTTGAAGACCATGGCGTGAAAGTGTTGGTCGACCCCAAGAGCTTGGCCTACATCGATGGCACGCAACTTGATTTTGTGCGCGAGGGCTTGAACGAAGGCTTCAAGTTCCACAACCCGAACGAACGCGACCGCTGTGGTTGCGGCGAATCGTTCCGCATCTAAGTCGAGGCAGTCGGTGAGCGAATCGGCCCAGCCGTTGTCGGCGCAACTTGCAGTCAACGATTTTGAGTTGTTCGATTTGCCTGTGCAGTTCGCGCAAGACCGCGTCCAGCTTGATGCACGTTGGAAAGACTTGCAACGCGAAGCTCACCCCGATAAATTCGCCTCACAAGGCGCCGCCGCGCAACGTGTGGCCATGCAATGGTCGGTGCGCATCAACGAGGCCTACCAACGCCTCAAAGACCCGATGCGTCGTGCCGCCTACTTGTGCGAGCTAGGTGGTGCACCCATTCAAGCAGAGAACAACACCGCTATGCCCGCCGCATTTTTGATGCAGCAAATGGAATGGCGCGAAGCGATGGACGATGCCACCGATGTGGCCGCGCTAGAAGCGTTGTTTGATGACGTGCAACAAGCCCATAAAGCTGCCATGCAGCAATGTGCGCAGCTCATTGACACCGCACAGGACCTGCCAGCTGCTGCGCAGCAGGTGAGGGGGCTGATGTTCATCGAGAAATTTTTGCGTGATGTTGAAGCACGTATCGATCACTTAGACGCCTACTGAAAGCGACAATACACACCATGGCGTTATTACAAATTTCCGAACCCGGCCAAGCGCCAGACCCACACCAACGACGCATCGCGGTGGGGATTGATTTAGGCACTACGCACTCCTTGGTGGCTGCCATGCGCAACGGCGTGGCCGAGTGTTTGCCTGATGCCGAGGGACATGTCATCTTGCCGTCGGCAGTGCGTTACCTTGAAAATGACGGGCGTCAGATTGGTCGTGCTGCTTTGGCGTCTCAGGCAGAAGATCCAGAAAACACCTTGGTGTCCGTCAAGCGTTTCATGGGGCGCGGCGTAGCCGACATCGCCAACCGCGAGCAGCTGCCGTATGTGTTTGTAGACAAGCCTGGCATGTTGGCCCTTCAAACCCGCGTGGGAGAAAAGTCGCCCGTTGAGGTGAGCGCTGAAATTTTGGCCACCTTGCGCTTTCGTGCTGAAGATACTTTCAATGATGACTTGTACGGTGCGGTCATCACCGTGCCCGCGTACTTTGATGATGCGCAGCGCCAAGCCACCAAAGATGCCGCGCAGCTCGCTGGCATCAACGTGTTGCGTTTGATTAACGAACCCACGGCTGCTGCCATTGCCTACGGTTTAGACCAAGCCAGCGAAGGCGTGTACGCCGTCTACGACTTAGGCGGGGGCACGTTTGACATTTCCATTTTGCGTTTGACCCGTGGCGTGTTTGAGGTGCTGTCCACCGGCGGCGATTCAGCTCTGGGCGGTGATGATTACGACCGCGCTTTGGTGGCGTGGGTGCAAAGCCAAACCGGCTGCGCCATTGAAACGCCTGCCGACAAGGCCAGTGTGTTGGTGGCAGCTCGCGTTTGCAAAGAAGCTTTGTCTGCGGCAGATAGCGCCACGTTTGAAGTGACCTTGTCTAGCGGTGCATTGCGCCACACTGTCACACGCGCCGAGTTTGATGCCGCTACCGCTGCGTTAACCCAACGCACCTTGTCTGCTGTGCGCAAAGCCTTGCGCGATGCCAAGCTCAGTAAAGACGACATTCAGGGCGTGGTCATGGTCGGCGGTTCTACCCGTATGCCACAGGTGCAGCAAGCCGTCGCCGATTTGCTGGGTTGTGCCCCCTTGAACAACCTCAACCCAGACGAAGTGGTGGCCCTCGGCGCTGCTATTCAAGCCAATCAACTTGCAGGCAACAACCCCGATGGCGAGTTGCTCTTGCTCGATGTGATTCCGTTGTCGCTAGGCATTGAAACCATGGGCGGCTTGGTCGAACGCATCGTGCCGCGCAACCAAACGATTCCTACGGCGATGGCGCAAGACTTCACCACCTACCAAGACGGCCAAACCGCCTTGGCCTTGCATGTGGTGCAAGGTGAGCGTGACATGGTGGCCGACTGTCGCAGTTTGGCGCGCTTTGAATTGCGCGGCATTCCGCCCATGGCTGCGGGTGCAGCACGTATTCGTGTGACCTTCACGGTCGATGCCGACGGCATGGTGAGTGTGAGTGCGGTGGAGCAGATGAGTGGCGTGACTGCCAACATCACCGTCAAGCCATCCTACGGTTTGTCAGACGATCAAATCGCCGCCATGCTGCAAGACAGCTTCAAGACTGCCGAGCAAGATATCAAAGCGCGTGCTTTGGTCGAGGCGCGTGTCGATGCCGACCGCATGTGGCTAGCCACACAAAGCGCCTTGCAAGCCGATGGCGATTTGCTGTCAGCCGAAGACCGCGCACGCATCGACGAGCTAATGGCTGCCACGCTTGAAGCCAAAAAACTCGAAGACGCAGCCGCCATTGAAGTCATCACCGAAGCGTTGGCCAAGGGGACCGAGGCCTTCGCCGCACAACGCATGAACCGAGGCATTCAACACGCCTTGGCTGGTCAAAACATTGAGAGTATTTAAATGCCTGTCATCAAAATCTTGCCCCATGCCGAGCTGTGCCCACAAGGCGCAGAAGTGAATGCTGCAGCTGGCAGCACCATTTGCGAAGTGCTGTTGGAAAACGACATTCACATTGAACACGCCTGCGACATGAGCTGTGCGTGTACTACTTGCCACGTCATCGTGCGCGAGGGGTTTAATTCACTCAACGAAGCAGACGAAAACGAAGACGATTTGTTGGACCGTGCGTGGGGCTTGGAGCCCAATTCACGCCTGAGCTGCCAAGCTATCGTGGCGCAGCAAAACTTGGTGGTGGAGATTCCGAAATACACCATCAACCACGCCAAAGAAAACCACTGACCATGCGCCAGATTTTTCTAGACACGGAAACCACAGGTCTGTCGCCCGACAACGGCGACCGCATCATCGAAATTGGCTGCGTCGAGTTGCTGCACCGTAAGCTCACGGGCAACAACTTGCATCTGTATATCAACCCCGAGCGTGACAGCCACGAGGACGCGTTGCGGGTACACGGCATCACCACGGAGTTTTTGAAAGATAAGCCCAAGTTTGGTGAAATCGTGGACCAGTTTCTCGACTACATCGAAGGCGCTGAAGTCATCATTCACAACGCGCCGTTTGACATTGGCTTCTTGAACAAAGAGCTGGAGTTGCAGGGCCGCAAGCCTTTGGCCAACTACATCGAAGGCGTCGTCGACACCTTGGTGATGGCCAAGGAAATGTTCCCAGGCAAACGCAACTCACTCGATTCTTTGTGCGACCGATTGGAAGTAGACAACTCGGGCCGTACTTTGCACGGCGCGTTGCTCGATGCTGAGTTGTTGGCCGATGTGTACATCAACATGACGCGTGGGCAAGACGCCTTGCTCATGGAAGTGGACAGTGGTGATGATCAGGTGCACAGCACTGAGCGCCTCGACCTCAGCAGTTACGAGTTACCGGTGATTGCTGCCTCTGAACAAGAGCTGAGCCAACACGATGAAGTGTTGACACAGTTGGATAAATCGAGCGGTGGTAAGACGGTTTGGCGAAATTTACAAAATTCTGTGGCATAATCATGGTCTTTCCAGCAATGGAGAGCGGTAAAAATGGGCGATTAGCTCAGGGGTAGAGCACCACATTCACACTGTGGGGGTCGCAAGTTCGAAACTTGCATCGCCCACCATTCTTACCAAACACATCGCATATTTAAGGCTCCGTAAGGAGCCTTTTTTGTTGGCCTAAAGATAAGGCAAACTACGCGTATTCCTACTGATCTGGAGATGGTTTTGAAAATCCTTGTGTTGCACGGCATTAACCTCAACATGTTTGGCAAACGTGATCCTGCCCAGTACGGCACGGTGACGCTGGACGAGATCAACAATAAGTTGGTAGCTCAGGGGCTCACGCAAGGTGCGCAAGTGGATTATTTTCAAACCAACCACGAGGGTGAGTTTTGCGAGCGCATTCATCAAGCCTTTCATGACGCCGTTGATGCGGTGGTGATCAATGCAGGCGCTTGGACGCATTACAGCTATGGCATTCGTGATGCGCTGGCCATTTTGAAGTGTCCGATCATTGAGGTGCACATGTCCAACATTCATGCGCGTGAGGCGTTTCGCCATCACTCGGTGTTTGCTGACATCGTGAAAGGCCAAATTTGTGGGCTAGGTGCAGAGAGCTATGTGCAGGGCTTGCGGGCTGCGATAGAGGCGGCTCAGGCGTCTGCTTGAGCGCAGCGCTCGGCCTCAGCGCTCATGCCTTCTTTGTCGACGCCAAAGAAGCCTGGCATATTGAAGCGGTTGAGGCTTGGGTAGCTTGAAAAAGCCATGCTCCAGTCGCTGAAGCGACGAGTCTCTAGTGGGCCACGCGCCAATAGTTCGATATCGTAATGACGTTGGTCACGTTGTAAGCTCTTCCACAACGATTCGACGGCCTCAGGCGAGCCTTCAATGCACTGAACAAAGACCTCTTCGGTATAGAGCAAATGGCCTGTGATGCCCAGCCGAGCATTTTTTGCGCGAGCTTCCGACAACATGTTGAACAGATGCAAACTGCCCAGCGTGTTGGTGGCTTTAGATCGGTAAAGTAAGCGTTCGAGCACGGCAGTTCAGTGGCAATAAAATAAAGACTAAATATTACAAATGCGTCTTTAAGTGGCCCTTACAAAGCCGTTCAAGACAAAAAGGAAGAGGCTCAAAAAAGCCCCGCGAGCTAGATGCTGGCGGGGCTTTTTTTAATGCCATTTGGCTTACATCGTGTCGATGAAGCTGCGCAGTTTGTCGCTGCGACTGGGATGCTTCAGCTTACGCAAGGCCTTGGCCTCGATTTGGCGGATGCGCTCACGCGTGACATCAAACTGTTTGCCCACTTCTTCCAAAGTATGGTCTATGGCCATTTCGATGCCAAAACGCATGCGCAGCACTTTGGCCTCGCGTGGGGTGAGACCATCCAAGATGTCTTTGACCACATCGCGCAAGCCAGCTTGCATTGCTGCTTCCAATGGCGCAGTGTTGACACTGTCCTCAATGAAATCGCCCAAGTGACTGTCATCATCATCGCCGATCGGTGTTTCCATCGAGATCGGTTCTTTGGCGATCTTCATGATTTTGCGGATCTTGTCCTCAGGAATTTCCATCTTCTCAGCCAAGACGCTGGCATCTGGCTCGAAACCAAACTCTTGCAAGTGTTGGCGGCTGATGCGGTTCATCTTGTTGATGGTTTCGATCATGTGCACCGGAATACGGATGGTGCGCGCTTGATCTGCGATGGAGCGTGTGATCGCCTGGCGAATCCACCATGTGGCGTAAGTGGAGAACTTATAGCCGCGACGGTATTCAAACTTGTCCACGGCCTTCATCAAACCGATGTTGCCTTCTTGGATCAAGTCGAGGAATTGCAAACCACGGTTGGTGTATTTCTTGGCGATCGAAATGACCAAGCGCAAGTTGGCTTCGATCATTTCTTTCTTCGCGCCGCGTGAGCTGCGCTCACCGGCATTCATGCGCTTGTTGATTTCTTTGAGTTGCTCCAAAGGTACCACCACGCGTGCTTGCAAGTCGATCAGCTTTTGTTGCAGGTCTTGAATCGGTGGGATATAGCGGCCCATGGTGGTCGACCAAGGCTTACCAGCTGCAGCTTGCTTTTCAACCCATTTGAGATTGAGCAAGTTGGGTGGGAAGTCTTTGATGAACGTGGCTTGTGGCATACCGCACTTGTCCACGATGATGCGACGCAGCTCGCGCTCGTTCTTGCGCACATCGTCCACTTGGCTACGCACTGATTCGCACAGTTTCTCAATGGTCTTGGCGGTGAAGCGAATGCCCATCAACTCTGCGGTCAGCGCAGTTTGAGCTTTCATATACGCAGGCGTGCCGTAGCCCTCTTTGTCGTAGGTCTTGCGCAGTTTTTCGAACAACACAATCATGCGATCAAAGCGCTCAAGAGCTGCGTTTTTCAACTCTTCCAATTTTTTGGTCAGCGCTTTGGAGCCGCCTTTGCCGTCGTCATCGTCTTCTTCGTCGAATTCGTCGAAGTCTTCTTCGGCTACATAGTCATCGGCTTCGTTCAGGTTATTGAAACCGTCCACGATGGTGGAGATGACCACTTTGTTTTCGCGAATTTCTTCGGCCATGGCCAACACCGCAGCGATGGTGGCAGGAGAGCCAGAGATGGCGGCCATCATGTCCATCAAGCCGCCTTCGATGCGCTTGGCAATTTCAATTTCGCCCTCGCGGGTCAGCAACTCGACTGTACCCATTTCGCGCATGTACATGCGCACGGGGTCAGTGGTGCGGCCAAATTCGCTGTCCACCGTAGACAAAGCGGCTTCGGCTTCTTCTTCGGCTTCCTCTTCGGTCGCAGCCGTGGGGGCGTTGTTGTTGAGCAGCAGGGTTTCTGCGTCAGGTGTGTGTTCGTACACGGCCACACCCATGTCGTTCAACATGCTGATCACCACTTCGAGGGTTTCAGCATCGACCAATTTGTCAGGTAAGTGATCTGAGATTTCGCCGTGCGTCAGATAGCCACGTGTCTTACCGAGTTTGATCAGGGTCTTGAGACGTGAGCGACGCTTTTGCATGTCTTCTTCAGACAGCACGGTTTCGTCCAAACCGAATTCTTTCATCAAGGCGCGTTCTTTAGCCTTGCTGATTTTCATGCGCAGCGGTTTGGCCTTTTCTGCACCAGGTTCGATGACAGGTTCGCCTTCGAGGTCGGCTTCGATGTCACCGAGGTCTTCGTCATCGGCGCTGGCTTTTTTGCCTTTGGCTTTGGTGGCCTTTTTTGCAGGCGCCTTTTTAGCGGCTGCTTTTGGGGCGTGTGCTTCTACAGCGGATGCTTTTTTCTTTGTGTCTTCAGCTTTGGCTTTGGTGACTGTTTTGGCCGCTGGTTTTGCAGCAGTTTTGGTGGCTGGCTTTTCAGCAGCTTTTGTTTTCGATGCGGGCACTGACTTGGCTTTCGTTGCGGGCTTGGCTGCAGGTTTTGCAGCTGGTTTTGCAACGGGTTTGGCGGCTGACTTTGTAACTGCTTTGGCTGGGGCTTTCATGGCTGGCTTAGCTGCAGCTTTTGGGGCGGCAACAGCTGGCTTTTTGGCCACAGGTTTGGCAGGCTTCTTGGATTTACGGTCAACAGGCATGAAAACTCCTAGACTTCAAAGAAACGAATACTCAGCGCCACAAAACCCGGCGCGGGAAAAAAAGAAAAGGGGGGTGAAGTGTGAACCTCTAGAAGCAAGCGGATTGGGCGAACATTTGGTGTGCAGTCCTTGCGGTGAGGTGGCGAGTCGTGCGCTTGTGTCACGGTTGGCCTAGCCCGGAGGTGCTGCTGTCGCACTTGCTAAGCATGGATTATACCCAAAAAGGTGGCCTTAGATGAGCCATAGCCGCATCAATCGTGGCTTTCAGCAATCTTTTGGGGTAATTGGCCGAGTTGCTTGCGCCGCTCAAACAGGGCTTTGTAGCGCTGCATGGCCGTGGGGTCGGCGGCGGCTTCGGCGATGGCCTCTTTCATTTGTGCATCGAGGCTTTCAAACAAAATTTTGTTCAAAATGCCGCGTAACTCAAGACCTGCCTCTTTGCGTTGTTGCTCGGGGGTGAGGCTTTCTGGCATGGGCTTGCCCTCGTCATCCAGCAGTGGTGTGAAGGCGGTCGCCATCACGCGCAAGGCGAGATCTTCAGACTCATGCTCGCGCAGACCTTCACGCAGAGCGCCCCATGCTTGGTTGCCGTGCTCATGGTGTTGCTGGTCGAGCCACACAAACAGCGGCCCGTGGGGCGGAGCGAGTTCGCACAACAAGTTGTGGTCTTCGGTAGAGAGGTCCTCCCACAAATCCATGTGCGAGAGCAGCACGCGTGCCGCGTGGTCGGCTCGTCCTTGCGGAATCTGGCGTGTGCCGCGTTTATAGGATTTGGGTGCGTACGGTTCGCGTGGTTTGAATTTGGATGATTTTTTGAATTCACCAGTGCGTGCTGGTGCAGCTGCGGGGGCTGGCATCCACAGGTCTTGTAGTTCGTGGTTGCCAAGGTCGGCTAGCTCGGCAATTTCGCTGAGCAACTGGCGCTTCAAAGCGCCATCGGGCAGGGCCGTCCACAAAGGCTTGGCATTACTGGCCATATGGGCACGGCCTTCGGCGGTGTGCAGGTCGCAGCCTTCGCGGGCTACCTCGATCAGGAAGCGGCTCAGCGGCATGGCCTCGGTCACGCAGTGGGCAAACGCTTCTTTGCCAAACTCACGGATGTAGCTGTCGGGGTCGTGCTCGGCGGGCAAGAACAAAAACTTCACGCTGCGCACATCGGTGGCGTAGGGCATGGCGCCTTCGAGCGCCTTGCGTGCCGCACGGCGGCCTGCGCCGTCGCCGTCAAAGCTGAACACCACGCTGTCTGTGAAGCGAAACAGTTTTTGCACATGGTCGGTCGTACACGCCGTGCCCAGTGTGGCCACTGCATTGGGAAAGCCCAGCTGTGCCAAGGCCACCACGTCCATGTAGCCCTCGGTCACCAGCACATAGCCTGCATCGCGCAACGCGTTGCGGGCTTCAAACAAACCATACAGCTCGCGGCCCTTGCTGAACACAGGTGTTTCGGGCGAGTTGAGGTACTTGGGCGTGCCTTCACCCAACACGCGGCCACCAAAGCCAATGCACTCGCCTTTGACGTTGCGGATAGGAAACATCACGCGGTCACGGAAACGGTCGTAACGTTTTTCTTCTTCGCCGTCTTCTTGGTTCACGATGACCAAGCCACTCTCGGCGAGCAGCGGGTCTTGGTAGTCGGGGAACACACTGGCCAAGCTGCGCCAACCTTCGGGCGCGTAGCCCAAGCCAAAGTCTTTGGCGATTTGGCCGCTCAGGCCACGGCCTTTGAAATACTCAATCGCTTTGGGTGAGTTGCGCAAATGTTTGCGATAAGCCTCGCCTGCTTTTTCCAACACATCGGTGAGGGTGGCTTGCTTTTGGCGTTGCTCAGCCGCGCGTGCGCGGTCTTGGGGCGAGGCATCGTCTTCTGGCACTTGCATGCCGATGTTTTGCGCCAAGTCCTTCACCGCTTCGACGAAGGTCATGCCCGCATGCTCCATCAAGAAGCCAATCGCGTTGCCGTTTTTGCCGCAACCAAAGCAATGGAAAAATTGTTTGGCTGGGCTGACCGAAAACGACGGCGACTTCTCGCCGTGGAACGGGCACAGCCCCATGAAATTGGCCCCGCCTTTTTTGAGCTGCACATAGCGGCCCACCACCTCGACAACGTCGACGCGGGCTAAAAGCTCTTGAATGAAGGACTGGGGGATGGCCATATGTAAAAAGGGTGAAGCCTGATTTTAGGCTTCACCCTTTTCGGAGCTTTGATAACGTTTTGGCTTACTTCGGTGCCAAGCGAATTGCACCATCCAAGCGAATCACTTCGCCGTTGAGCAAATCATTTTCAAAAATGTGAAGGGCCAGCTTGGCGTAATCCTGCGGTGTGCCCAAGCGTGAAGGGAAGGGTACGCCAGCGGCCAAGGCGTCTTGCACTTCTTGCGGCATGCCAAACAGCATGGGTGTGCCCATGATGCCCGGGGCGATGGTCATGTTGCGAATGCCGTTGCGGGCGAGGTCGCGCGCGATGGGCAAGGTCATGCCGACCACACCGCCTTTGGACGCGCTGTATGCGGCTTGGCCGATTTGGCCATCGTAGGCTGCAACAGATGCGGTAGAGATCAACACACCGCGCTCGCCTGTGGCTTCTGGTTCGTTGCGGCACATGGCTTCGGCAGCCAAGCGGATCATGTTGAAGCTGCCAATGAGGTTGATGCTGATGGTTTTGCTGAAGCTGGCCAACGCATGTGCGCCGTTTTTGCCCACGGTTTTTTCCGCAGGGGCAATGCCTGCGCAATTGACCAAGCCCATGAGCTTGCCCAGCGACACGGCCTTGGCCACCACGGCTTGGCCGTCGGCTTCGTTACTCACATCGCATTTCACAAAAGCGCCGCCGATGTCTTTGGCCACTGCTTCGCCTTTGTCGGCTTGCATGTCAGCGATGACCACAATGCCGCCTTTGGCTGCCAGCGCACGTGCCGTGCCTTCGCCCAAGCCTGAGGCTGCGCCAGTGACGATGAAAACTTTGCCTTTGATGTCCATGAGGGTCTCCAGAATTTTTGAGAGTTGCTTTACGTTTACGTAAACGTCAATTATGCGGGATGGCGGAGGGCTGCGGCGGTCATCTAGGACAATCCCTAGTTAGATATTTGCGAAATAGATTTGTTTAAGAAAGTGTTTGCATGAATTTGGGTGTGTTTGCCTCATGGCGTGGTGGTTTGTTGGCTTTGAGCTTGTGTGTGTTGGCGGGTTGTACTTCGCACGGACCGTTGGCTCCTGTGGGCAGCGGAAAGCCTGATATGCCCGTGGCTAAACGCACGCCCAAGTTAGGCTTGGCCCTTGGGGGCGGCGCCGCCCGAGGCTTCGCGCATGTGGGGGTGATTCAGGTCTTGGAAGAGGCGGGCATCAAGCCCGACTTGGTGGTGGGCACTTCAGCGGGTAGTGTGGTGGCAGCGTTTTATGCCAGTGGCAAAGACGGTGCACAGTTGCAAAAAGCAGCGGAGACCATGGAAGAAGCCACCATCACGGATTGGACTGTGCCACTGTTGGGTCGCGGCATGATGCGTGGTGATGGCCTGGCTCGCTACATCAGCAAGCAAACAGGTGGCCGTCGCATTGAAGAGCTCAAGCTGCCCTTGGGCATCGTGGCCACCGATTTGAAAACGGGCGAGGGTGTGTTGTTCCAGCGTGGCGATACTGGCACTGCGGTGCGTGCGTCTAGCGCGGTCCCGTCGGTGTTTGAACCTGTGCGTATTGGTAGTCGCGAGTTTGTGGATGGCGGCTTGGTGTCCCCCGTGCCTGTGCGTTATGCCCGTCAGATGGGGGCCGAGTATGTCTTGGCCATCGATATTTCTAGCCCACCTGAGTCAGGCAAAACGGGTGACATGTTTGACATCTTGATGCAGACCTTCACCATCATGGGCAAGAGCATCAACACGCTGGAGCTGCGTGATGCCGACTTGGTGGTGCGCCCCGCATTGAACGATGTGGGCAGTGCCGATTTCAAAGCACGCCGCCGCTCCATCGAAGCAGGCCGTGCCGCCATGCTGCAAGCCTTGCCCAAGCTCAAGGCCGCCTTAGCAGCCCAATAACAACAGACGAAAAAAAGGGGCCCACCTTGCGGCGGGCCCTTGAAGGGATTCCTGCACCCTGAGGTGACGAAGAATCCGAGGAGACAATCGTTACAAATTAGCGCTTTTTAGCGGCGCTCTTGGTTGCTTTCACAGCTGTTTCTGTCACGGTTTTGAGCTGTGACTCGGCCAAATCAGAAACTTGTTTGACAGCTTTTTGCACAGATTCCACGGCTGTGTTGCTGGCAGTCATGGCTTGTTGAAAGAAGGCCACTGCTTGCTCAGAGCCAGCAGGTGCGTTTTTCAAAGCAGATTCGATGTAAGACTGCACAGCTTGTTGGCCTTCAGCAGCTTTGCCTTCGAAGCCCTTGGTGAATTCAGCGCCAGTGCCTTGAGCGATGTCATACACGTGGCGGCTGTACGCAGCAGACTTCTCAGCCAAAGGTTGGATGAAGCTGGTTTGTAGGGCGATCAATTCTTGAGCGTCTTTCACAGCCAAAACAGCTTGTGCGTGAGCAGCAGACTCAGCCAAAGCAGCGCGGCTGGCAGTGAGGTTCAGTTCAACCAATTTTTCAACGCCAGCGAAGGCCTTGTTGGACAAACCGAACAGGTTGTCGAGGTTGGCTTTGTTTGTGGCGGTGATTTGTTCGACGTTGATCATGGGGATACTCCAATAGTTAAGTGAGCTTGCAGAAAAATGTTGCGGTGCAGCATTGGGATGAAGTTTAGGGTTATCCCGCAGCTTTGCAAGAGGGTTGGGGCCCCGAATCGCCTGATTAGAGGCAAGGTTCTAAACCCTAGGGTTTTTGCAAATTCGTCACAATGCAGCCTTGTTTCATGCGGTTTCCAAGGGATATGCGCGCTTTTTATTCAGACCAGTTTGTGTTGCCCTTACCGCAAGGCCATCGTTTCCCGATGGCCAAGTACCGTCTGTTGCGTGATCGGCTGACGGCCGAATTGCCTGAAGTGGCCTTAGAGGTGGCACCTCCTGCGAGTGATGGTGAGTTGGCGTTAGTGCACACCCCCAGCTACATACGAGCCGTGGCACAGGGCACGTTGAGTGAATCACAGCAAAAAGAAATTGGTTTTCCGTGGACGCCTGCGATGGTCGAGCGTTCACGACGCTCTGCGGGGGCGACTGTGATGGCCGCACGCACGGCCTTGTTTGGCGCTCAGGGTGTAGCGGCCAACCTCGCCGGCGGTACGCACCACGCCTATGCGGATAGAGGCAGCGGCTTTTGTGTGTTCAACGACGCAGCCGTGGCCACGCGACTCATGCAAGCCGAGTGGGGGCGCACCCACAAGCAGCCTCTGCAGGTAGCCATCATTGATTTGGATGTGCATCAAGGCAACGGCACAGCGCGTATCTTTGAGCGCGATGAACACGTATTCACCCTGTCCTTGCACGGGGCGCGCAACTTTCCGTTTGAGAAGGAAACCAGCGATTTAGACATCGAATTGCCCGATGGTTGTGACGATGCGGCGTATTTAGAGGCGCTAGAGCAGGCTCTGGCCGAACTGGATGCTCGCTTCACACCAGGGCTGGTCATTTACTTGGCTGGCGCAGACCCGCACGAGGGTGATCGTTTGGGGCGTCTGAGCTTGAGCTTTGATGGCCTAGAGGCCCGCGACCGCCGTGTGTTTGACTGGGCATGGTCTAAACGCATTCCCTTGGCTTTTTCGATGGCGGGCGGCTATGGGCGTGAAATGGCTGACACAGTTCAGGCGCAAGTCAACACTTACCGTGTCGCCTATGCGTACTGGCGACGCTGGCAAAATCTGTCTCAATGAGTTCTGCTTTCAATACCCGCCCACAACCTGAATCACGCAGCGCCTTCAAGGTGTTTCGTCGCATCGACACACGTTGGATGGACAACGATGTGTATGGTCATGTCAACAACGTCGTGTACTACAGCTGGTTTGACACCGCCGTCAACGCGCACCTGATTGAGCAGGGCGCACTAGACATTCACCACGGCGAGACCATTGGTTTGGTGATTGAAACCCAGTGCAACTACTTTGCGCCCTTGGCATTTCCGCAAACCATTGACGCGGGCATTCGTGTGGCGAAGATGGGAAGTTCAAGCGTGCGCTACGAAATAGGTTTGTTTGCGCAGGGTGAAGACCTGTGCGCCGCACGTGGTCACTTTGTGCACGTGTACGTTGACAAAGAAAACCGTCGGCCTGTGAAGGCCTTGCCTTTGAAATTAAAAACAGTCTTGGAGACACTTGTATGACCAATCCCGCCAACATCGCCGCGGTGGACCACGCCATCACTTCACGCATGTCTGCACGTGCCTTCACGCAGCAAGAGGTGTCGCGCGAACTCATCACCGAAATTTTGCAAGTGGCCAGCCGTGCACCGTCGGGCACCAACACACAGCCTTGGAAGGTGTATGTGTTGCAAGGCGCGACGCGTGATGCCTTGGTCGACAAAGTGTGTGCCGCACACGAAGCCATTCGCGCCAACCCCGAAGTGGCCAAGCAGTACACCGAGCAATACGACTACTACCCCGCGCAATGGGTTAGCCCCTACATCGACCGCCGCCGCGAAAACGGCTGGAGCCTTTATGGTTTGCTCGGCATCGGTAAAGGCGACAAAGACCGCATGCATGAGCAGCAACAACGCAACTTCAAATTCTTCGATGCCCCTGTGGGCTTGATGTTCACCATTGATCCCATCATGGGCCGAGGCTCTTTGTTTGACTACGGCATGTTTGTGCAAAACATCATGCTCGCTGCGCGTGCGCGTGGTTTGCACACTTGCCCACAAGCGGCGTGGAATGGCTTTCACAGCATCATCCTGCCGCACATTGGTGCGGGCGAGGGCGAGATGATGGTGTGCGGCATGGCTTTGGGTTATGCCGATGAGACAGACAAAGTCAACACATTGGTCACGCCGCGTGTGCCTGTGAATGAGTTCACCCATTGGGTCGCCTGAGTTTTTTTAGTTAGTTTGCGATGATCATCACCAGCCTGCTCGACACCGACCTTTATAAATTCACCATGATGCAGGCTGTGCTGCATCAGTTTCCCAGTGCGCAGGTGTCGTACAAGTTCAAGTGCCGCAACCCTGGTGTGGCACTAGCACCCTACGTGCAAGAAATTCGTGACGAAATTCGCTCGCTGTGCAGCTTGCAGTTTCAAGATGCCGAGCTGGCTTGGTTGCGCAGCCTGCGCTTCATCAAGAGCGACTTTGTGGATTTTTTGGGATTGTTTCGGTTGAATGAAAAATACATTCAGGTGAATGCGCTGGCGAATGGCGAGATTGACATCAGCATTCAAGGCCCTTGGCTGCACACCATTCTTTTTGAAATCCCCGTGTTGGCTATCGTCAACGAGGTGTACTTTCGCAACACGCAAAAGGTGCCGGACTTCTTAGAAGGCCGCCGCCGTTTGGACCAAAAAATCGAAGCTTTGCATGCTGAGCGTTTGAGTGATTTAAAAATTGCTGACTATGGCACACGGCGTCGCTTTTCTAGAGCTTGGCACGAAGAGTTGTTACGTGTCTTGATTTCCAAATTAGGCACGGGCAGCAAGGGGCAATTGGCAGGCACCAGCAATGCCTTGTTTGCCATGAAGCTTGGCCTCACGCCTTTGGGCACGATGGCGCACGAATACTTGCAAGCATGCCAAGCCTTGGGACCACGCTTGCGCGACAGCCAAGTGTTTGGATTTGAGACATGGGCACGTGAATACCGGGGTGACTTAGGCATTGCCTTGAGCGATGTGTATGGCATCGAGCCCTTCTTGCGCGACTTTGACATGTACTTTTGCAAGTTGTTCGATGGCGCGCGCCACGACAGCGGGGACCCCTTCACTTGGGGGGAGCGCATGATTGCGCACTACCGCAACAACCGTGTCGATCCGCTCACCAAGACACTGATTTTCTCAGACGGCTTGACGGTTGATAAAACGATTGCGCTGTACCAACAGTTCCGTGGTCGTTGCCAACTGGCATTTGGCATTGGTACCAACTTGACCAACGACTTGGGTTATGAGCCTTTGCAAATCGTCATCAAGATGACGCAGTGCAATGGGCAACCCGTGGCCAAGTTGTCGGACACCCCAGGTAAGGGCATGTGTGACGACGAAAACTACTTGGCCTACCTGCGCCAAGTGTTTGACATTACGCAACCCGCGTAAAAGGAGCGTGTGATGCTAACGGCACTGGTCATTGTTTTCGTGCTGGCGTACGCCGCCATCGCTTTTGAACACCCTATCAAAATCAACAAATCAGCTTCGGCTTTGGTCGGTGCAGGTTTGTTATGGAGCATTTATGCCGTGAGCACGGGCGATGCCCAGTTGGTCGGTGAGCATTTGAATGAGTCCCTCATTAGCACGGCACAAATTGTGTTTTTCCTAATGGGGGCCATGGCCATTGTGGAAGTGGTGGATGCACACAACGGGTTTGAAGTCATCACCTCGCGCATCAAAACTACGCAGCTGTCGAGCTTGATGTGGTTGGTTGGATTTGTGACATTTTTTCTCAGCGCCATCTTGGACAACTTGACGACGACCATTGTCATGGTGTCGCTGATGAAGAAACTGCTCGACAAACGCGACGATCGCTTGTTCTTTGCCGGCATCATCGTGATTGCAGCTAATGCAGGTGGGGCCTGGTCGCCCATTGGTGACGTGACCACCACCATGCTTTGGATTGGTGGGCAAATCACAGCCGTAGAAATCATCAAAGGCTTGTTTTTGCCATCGCTCGTGAATTTGTTGGTGCCCCTCTTGGTCACGAGTTGGCTTCTCAAAGGGAAATCTGTGGTTCCTCCTCTTGCCACTGAATTGGAGCAAGCGGCCCGAGAGACAACCCCTTTTGAACGTAATCTGATGTTCTTTTTGGGATTGGGCATTTTGATCGCTGTGCCTGCCTTCAAAACTTGGACACATCTGCCGCCTTTCATGGGCGTGCTCTTTGGTTTAGGTATTTTGTGGTTGGTGGGAGATTTGGTGCATCGCACCAAAGACGATGAAGACAAAGCTCATCTGTCGCTCACGCATGCACTGACGCGCATTGACATGCCATCGATTGTTTTTTTTGTAGGTATTCTGTTGTCTGTGGCCACTTTGGAGCACACGCACATCCTGTCTGATTTGGCTGCTTGGCTCGATCAAGCGGTGGGCCGGCAAGATGTGATTGTGATGATCATTGGTGTGGTCAGCGCCATTGTGGACAACGTGCCATTGGTCGCTGCTTCGATGGGCATGTACAGCTTGACGCAATATCCCGCGGATAGTTTTTTGTGGGAATTTCTGGCTTATTGCGCAGGCACCGGTGGTTCAATTCTCATTATTGGATCAGCCGCTGGTGTTGCAGCCATGGGCTTGGAACGAATAGATTTCATTTGGTATGTCAAGAAAATCAGTGGCTTAGCGCTGATTGGTTACTTTTCTGGCGCTCTGGTTTACATCGCAGAGTTTGCACTCACGCATTAACTGAAGGTTGTCTATGAAACACAAAATCATTGTTGCGCGTCCTATTTTTGAAGAAACTTTGGCGCGTTTGCGCGAGCACTTTGATGTGACCGATAACCAAGCTGATGTAGCTTGGACCAAAGCCACCTGGACACAAGCGTTGTCGCAGCACGCGGGCGCACTCACCACAGGCTCTGACCCCGTGGATGCTGAAGTGCTCAAAGCTTGCCCCAACCTCAAGGCGGTCGCCAACATGGCGGTGGGCTACAACAACTTTGATGTGCCAGCCATGACGGCCCAAGGCGTGCAAGCCAGCAACACGCCCGACGTGTTGACCGAAACGACGGCCGACTTTGGCTTTGCATTGTTGATGGCCACTGCGCGTCGCATGGCGGAGAGCGAACACTACCTGCGTCGTGGCGAATGGACGCAGTGGCGCTACGACATGTTTGCTGGCGCAGAGGTGCATGGCAGCACCATTGGCATCATTGGCATGGGCCGTATTGGCCAAGGCATTGCAAGACGCGCAGCGCATGGCTTTGGCATGAGGGTGATTTATCACAACCGTTCACGCTTGAGTGCTGAGGCAGAAGCCGAATGCAAAGCCACGTATGTGAGCAAAGACGAATTGCTCAAAACTGCAGACCATGTGATGCTGGTCGTGCCCTATAGCGCAGCCTCGCATCACACGATTGGTGCTGCAGAGCTGGCCCAAATGAAGCCGACCGCTACCCTTATCAACATCGCACGCGGCGGCATTGTGGATGACGCGGCTTTGGCTGCGGCCTTGCGTGACAAACGCATAGCAGCCGCGGGCCTGGATGTGTTTGAGGGCGAACCCAAAGTGCATCCTGATTTGCTGACTGTGCCCAACGTCGTGCTCACGCCGCACATTGCCAGTGCCTCGATGCCAACGCGCATGGCGATGGCCAATTTGGCAGCCGACAACCTCATCAGCTATTTCACGCAGGGCAAATCTGTGACGCCCTTGAACACGGTGGCCGCATGATGGAAATTTGGATTGCGGTTGGCGTTGGTGCGTTCAATGCTTTGCTTTTGTTGCTGTTGTTGCGCAGACCCAGTGGCAACAACGAAGCAGCCGTCCAAGGCTTGCAGCAGAGCCTGCAAAGCATGCACGAAAAGCTAGAGCGCATCGAGCGCGAGCTGCGCACGGAAATTACTGAGTCATCCCGCAGTGGCCGCCAAGAGCTGACGCAAAACTTGGCGCTGTTCCAACAAAGCCAAGTGCAGCAACTCACGCTCATGCAAAAAAGCATTGGCGACACGCTGAACCAACAGTTACAACAGCTTCAAAAAAGCAATGCCGACAAGCTGGACGAAATGCGTCGCACCGTCGACGAGAAACTGCAAACGACGTTGGAAAAGCGTCTGTCCGAAAGTTTCAAACAAGTGGCAGAGCGTCTGGAGCAAGTGCACAACGGCTTAGGCCAAATGCAAAAACTGGCCGATGGTGTGGGCAGCTTGCAGCGTGTGTTGACCAATGTGAAAACACGCGGCATGTTTGGCGAGGTGCAACTCGAAGCTTTGCTAGAGCAAGTGTTGACGATGGAGCAATACGCCAAGCAGGTCGAAACCAAACCGCGCAGCAACCAACGCGTGGACTTTGCCATTCGCTTTCCAGGCCGAGGCGGTGCAGATGGTGAACCTGTGTGGCTGCCGATTGATGCCAAGTTCCCCCGCGAGGACTACGAGCGCTTGCTCGATGCCCAAGACCGCGCCGATGTTGTGGCAGCAGAGGTAGCAGCCAAAGCACTGGAAACCCGCATTCGCACCGAAGCCAAGAGCATTGCTGAGAGCTATTTAGCGCCACCGCACACGACAGACTTTGCGATTTTGTTTTTGCCCACCGAAGGTTTGTATGCCGAGGTGTTGCGCCGCCCTGGTTTGATGGACAGCTTGCAGCGTGATTACCGTGTCACGTTGGCTGGCCCCACCACTTTGTTGGCCATGCTCAACAGCTTGCACATGGGCTTTCGCACGCTTGCGCTGGAGCAACAAGCCTCCGAGGTGTGGAAGGTGTTGGGGGCAGTCAAGACCGAGTTTGAGCGCTACGGCGACTGGGTGGAGAAGGTGCGCGAGCAAGTGCAAAAGGCAGCGGACACCTTGGACCGAGCCGACACACGCAGCCGTCAAATGCGTCGCGCATTGAAGAACGTCGAAGCCTTGCCTGAAGGCGAAGCGCAAGCGCTACTCCCTAAGTTTGATGACGCCCTAGACGACACGGATGCCAAAGTTTGAAACGTGAACTCGCCAAGCTGATTGCAGGCCAAGTGTGTTTGCACGCCTGCATGGCGGGCATGCGTATGGCAGCCCCTTTGATGGCTTTGCGCAGCGGCCAAAGCGAAGCCGCGGTGGGTGTGCTGCTGGCCATGTTTGCTTTGACCCAAGTGTTCTTGGCTTTGCCCGCTGGGCGTTACGCCGACTTGCATGGCTTGAAACGCCCCGTCATGTGGAGCGTACTGATGGGCGCGACAGGCGCAGGGGCTGCAGCCTTGTGGCCCATCTTCCCCGTGTTGTGTTTCAGTGGCTTGATGACGGGCGGTGCGACAGGCATTGCCATCATCGCCTTGCAGCGCCACGTGGGACGCGCTGCGCAAGGATTGGCGCAAATGAAGCAAGCGTTCAGTTGGTTATCAATCGCGCCTGCGTTTTCTAATTTCATAGGCCCCTTGATGGCGGGCTTGTTGATTGACCATGCCGGCTTTCAGTGGGCATTTGCGGCCATGGCTTTGTTGCCTGTGATCGCGTGGCTGTGGATTCGCCAAGCCCATGAGTTACCCAAAGTCGTCAAACCCGAGGGCCATGAAAACAACAGCGCATGGGACTTGTTGAATGAACCCATGTTTCGCCGCTTGTTGATGGTGAATTGGTTTTTATCTGCTTGTTGGGACGTGCACACCTTTGTGGTGCCTATCTTGGGCCACGAGCGTGGCCTCAGTGCTTCGGCCATTGGTTCTATCTTGGGCTCATTTGCTTTGGCGGCCGCTTTCATTCGCATGATGATGCCCTTCATCGCCGCGCGATTGCTAGAGTGGCAAGTTATCACGGGTGCCATGCTCATCACCTCATTTATGTTGGCCGTGTACCCGTTCACCGAGACGGCGTGGTTGATGGGCGTGTGCTCGGTGTTGGTGGGCTTGTCACTCGGGGGCGTTCAGCCGATGGTGATGAGCACCTTGCACCAAATCACGCCTGAGCATCGGCACGGTGAGGCGCTGGGCTTGCGCTTGATGGGTATCAATGCATCGAGCGTGCTGATGCCCATGGTGTTTGGTGCGGCAGGCACCGTCATTGGCATCAGCGGGGTGTTCTGGTGTGTGTCGGCGGTGGTGGGTTTGGGCTCACGCAGCGCTTATCAGCTCAGAGTTCATAAAAAGAGCGAATGAAGTTCCATGCGTCGTCTACGCTGTCGACGTATTTGAACAAGTCCAAGTCTTCTTCAGACACCACGCCTTCTTCCACCAGCACATTGAGGTGCAGCAAGCGCTTCCAGTAGCTGCTGCCAAACAGCACGATGGGCACGGGCTTGGATTTTTTGCATTGCACCAAGGTGAGCGTTTCAAACAATTCATCCAAGGTGCCAAAGCCACCGGGGAAGGCCACCAAAGCTTTGGCGCGCATCATGAAGTGCATTTTGCGCAACGCAAAGTAGTGAAATTTGAAGCTCAGATCGGGCGTGATGTAGGGGTTGGGTGTTTGCTCATGGGGCAGGGCAATGTTGAGCCCCACGCTGATGCCTCCTGCTTCTTGTGCACCTCGATTGGCCGCTTCCATGATGCCGGGGCCTCCGCCTGTGCAGATGAACAGCTTGCTGTGCTCAGGTTGCAAGGTGCTGAACTTGGTGATGGTATGGCCCAATGCGCGCGCTTGCTCGTAAAAGCGTGCGTTACGCACCAAGGTTTCGGCTTTGGCAATTTGCTGCTCATCGCCTGTGGCGCGTGCACGAATGAGCTCTTGGTGAGCCACCTCTTCGCTGCGAAAACGTGCACTGCCAAACACCACCACCGTGTGTTCGATGCCATGCTCTTTTTGCGCCAAATCAGGCTTGAGCATTTCGAGTTGAATGCGCAAGCCGCGCGTTTCGCGGCGTAGCAAAAACTCAGGGTCTGCAAACGCCAAGCGATTGGATTCGGGGGTGATTGAGTCGCCGTTGTCGTAGTGTGCTTTGAGGGTTTCCCAGGCTTCGGCAAGGCGTCGGTCGTGAGGGTCTAGCATTCCATCCATGTCGCGATGTTACTGGCAGAAATGCAGTTTGCTCAGGCATGAAAAAAGGCTCCCGAAGGAGCCTTGTTTTTGTAAAACCCGTGAAGGTTTAACAGGGAAGGTTTAGACGCGCTTGCGGTATTCGCCAGTGCGTGTGTCGATTTCGATCTTGTCACCTTGGTCCACGAACAAGGGGACAGCGACTTCGAAACCTGTTGCGATTTTGGCGGGCTTCAACACTTTGCCTGAGGTGTCGCCTTTGACGGCTGGTTCAGTCCAAGTGATTTCGCGGGTCACGTTGGTGGGCAATTCGACAGAGATGGCTTTCTCGTCGTAGAACACCACTTCGAGTTCCATGCCGTCTTCAAGGTAGTTCAGAGCATCGCCCATGTTGCTGGCTTCGACTTCGTATTGGTTGAAGTCAGCGTCCATGCACACATACATGGGATCTGCAAAGTAAGAGTAGGTGCACTCTTTCTTGTCCAAGATGACTTGGTCCATTTTGTCGTCGGCTTTGAACACGACTTCGGTGCCGAAGTTAGCGATCAAGCTTTTCAATTTCATGCGAACGGTGGACGAGCCACGACCGCCACGTTGGTATTCGGTGCGCAGGACAACCATAGGGTCCTTGCCGTGCATGATGACGTTGCCAACGCGGATTTCTTGTGCGGTTTTCATAGTGATGTGAAGTTTTCTAAGAGGTATGTGGCCCGTGCAGCCAACAGGCCGCTGGGGTTCGCAAAGCCGCTTATTTTAGCGTTTTTGGGCCACAAAACCCAGCAGCTGGGTGGTGAGGTCGGTTTGGCGCTGTAAACCATGCCGTGCTTGCTGGCTCCAACGTTGCCAATCGCCAATGGTGGCGCGGGATAGCGCTGGAAGCGGTCCGGTTTTTAGCCCGTTCCAGACCGCGTGAAATTTTCTTAAATCAGCCGGCATATCCAGTGCTGCTTCAAAGGCATGTAGCTTGTCGTGGTGGGCTTTGTCGTCTTGCGGGTAGATGTGCCACACAAACGGCTGGCCTGCCCACAAGGCACGCACCAGCGAGTCTTCGCCACGCACAAAGTTGACATCGCAGGACCACAGCAGGTGGTCAAAGTCGATTTGACTCAAGTAGGGGAGTTGGCTGATGTGGAGTTGGCCCGTGCCGCAAGTTGGCATGTCCAACGCCTGTGCGGCTTGTGCTACGGCGGCGCTAGGGCGACCTTGGGTAACCAACAAGCGGGTGGGCTCGTCGGCGTGGGTGAGTTGCTTGAGTAAATCAGGTAATGCGGCGGGCTCGTAGCAAAACAGGCTGATGAGTTGTTCGTTTGGATCAATCGGTTTATCGATTAGCAGGGCACTTAGCCATCCAGAGCGCTCAAACTTGGATCGCCGAGTTTGGCTCGCGGTGACATGGCTGGGTGTGGTGTTGTCAGTCGTGGGGGCATCTAGCAAATTCGGTTCGCGAAGCAAGCCACCGGTGTCGGGAGTGAAGCCTGGAAAGAAAAACCATTTGGTGCAACCCTTGGCAGGCCCGCTCATCACGGGCGAGGCTAAGCCGTGCGAGCGTGCCACATAGTCTTCGGCGCTCAGGTATTCGAGGTTGATCCACACGGGTGGCGTGCCGTGCACCATGAGGGCTTGAAACGCTTGGGGCAGTTCGCAGCCAAAGGCTTCAACCACCACATCGGCCACCTTGAAGGCTGGGTCTTGCGCCAAGGCTTGCAGCGTGTCGTCTGTGGGCCATGCGCGCACTTCCACGCCGGCACAGCCTTGTGGGGCCATCCATGCCAAGGCAGAGGCATCGTCCACCCACAGGCGAACGCAGTGGCCGCGCTGCGCGAGGTCGGCGCATAGCCGCCAGCACACGCCCAAGTCGCCGTGGTTGTCGATGACGCGGCAAAACACATCCCAGCGCAATGCGGGCGTGGTGGCAGTTGATGAGGCGGGGCTGAAATTCACGCTTGAGATTGTCCACAATACGCGTATGTCTGAAGACACCACGCCCGAAAAAAATACATCACGTCACGCGCCTGAGCTACTGACCCAAGTGGCCAGCTTGCCTGCGTTGCCCGGCGTGTACCGCTACTTTGACGCGCAAGAGCAAGTGCTTTACGTGGGCAAGGCGATCAATCTTAAAAAGCGGGTGTCGAGCTATTTCCAAAAAGACCACGGCGGCACACGCATTGGCCACATGGTGGGCAAGATTGCACGCATGGAAACCACGGTGGTGCGCTCTGAGGCCGAGGCGCTGCTGCTTGAGAACAACCTCATCAAAACCCTCAAGCCCAAGTACAACATCTTGTTTCGTGATGACAAGAGCTACCCGTACTTGAAGGTCACGCACGCCAGCACCAGCGCAGCGGCGCAAAGTTCGGGCCATCCGTCGGCAGCGCAGGTCTCGCGCATCGTCTACTACCGTGGCGCGGTGGACAAACGCCACCACTACTTTGGCCCATACCCCAGCGTGTGGGCGGTGCGCGAAGCGATTCAGCTCTTGCAAAAAGTGTTTCGCTTGCGCACCTGCGAAGACACGGTGTTCAACAACCGCACACGCCCGTGTTTGCTGTTTCAAATCAAACGTTGCTCAGGCCCGTGCGTGGGCCAAATTTCAGCAGCCGACTACCAGCGCGATGTCGACAGCGCCATGCGTTTGCTCAAAGGTGAAACTCAAGAGGTGATGGCCGCGATTGAAGCGCGCATGATGGCGCACTCTGAAAAATTGGAGTTTGAACAAGCCGCCGAGCTGCGTAACCAAATGAGCGCGCTCTCGAAAGTGCTGCACCAGCAAGCCGTCGACACCGTGGGCGATCAAGACGTGGACATCCTCGCCGTCAAGGTGCAAGGCGGTAAAGCGTGTGTCAACTTAGCCATGGTGCGCGGTGGCCGCCACTTGGGTGACAGGCCGTATTTCCCCGTGCATGTGGACCAAGACGAACCTGCCGATGTGCTGGAGGCGTTCATCAGTCAGCACTACTTGGAAGTGCCCGTGCCGCCCACGCTCATCACCAGCCATGCGGTGGACAAGGCGTTGCTGCAAGCCTTGACCGAGCAAACGGGCGTCAAGATCACAGCGGTTCATCAGCCGCGTGAGCAGCGCCGCATTTGGCTGGAGATGGCGCAGCAAAACGCCGACATCCAGCTGGCCCGCTTGCTGGCTGAAGAAGGCTCGCAACAAGCCCGCACCCGTGCTTTGGCCGAAGCGCTCGACTTGGCCATGGAAGACTTGGAGCAAATGCGTGTGGAGTGCTTTGACATTTCACACACCGCAGGCGAGGCCACGCAGGCGTCGTGCGTGGTGTACCACCACCACAAGATGCAAAGCGCCGAATACCGCCGCTACAACATCGACGGCATCACCGGCGGCGACGACTACGCCGCCATGCGCCAAGTGCTGGTGCGCCGCTACAGCAAGCTGGCCGAGGCCGTGCGCGCAGGCGAGGGCAAGCTACCCGACCTCGTGCTGATTGACGGCGGCAAAGGCCAAGTGAGCATGGCTCGTGAGGTGTTTGAATCGCTGGGTCTCGACCTCTCGCGCATTGTGGGCGTGGAAAAAGGCGAGGGCCGCAAAGTAGGCCTGGAAGAGCTGGTGTTTGCCGATGGCCGCGAGAAGGTCTACCTAGGTCGCGACTCGGCGGCACTCATGTTGGTGGCACAAATACGCGACGAGGCGCACCGCTTTGCCATCACCGGCATGCGCGCCGCACGCGCCAAAGTGCGCGTGGGTGGCAGCAAGCTTGAAGACATTCCAGGCGTGGGGCCTAAGAGGCGCGCCAAGCTACTGCAACGCTTTGGCGGTGTGCGCGGCGTGGCCGACGCCAGCGTGGCCGACCTGTGTACGGTCGAAGGGGTTTCAGAAGAGTTGGCGCAGACGATTTACAACGCGCTGCGCTAGGCTTGACTACGCGTGCCGTGCTGGCACGCGTTGGTGGTTCAGGGCTTCACGACTTCCAACAAACGGTCTAAGCCGCCGTCGTTGATAGCCACCATCGCTCGCTCGCGAACTTTTGGTTTGGCGTGGTAGGCCACTGACAGGCCGGCTTCACCCATCATCAACAAATCGTTCGCGCCGTCGCCCATGGCAATGGCTTGGCTGGGGCTGATGCCCATTTGCGCGCAGATGTGCAGCAGCATCTTGCGCTTTTCTGCGCCGTCGCAAATATCGCCCCAGTCTTGCGTTACCACATCACCCGTGAGGTGGTCGTTGTCAATTGCCAGCACATTGCTGCGGGCGTAGTCAATGCCCAGCATCTCGCACACACGGTCGGCAAAAAAGGTAAAGCCACCGCTGACCAGCAACACTTTCATGCCGTGGGCTTTGCAGGTGTCTACCAAAGTTTTGGCACCGGGGTTTAAGCGCAGGCGCTGTTCAAAGACCTCGTGCAGCGCAGACTCGGGCACGCCCTTGAGCAGCGCCACGCGGCGGCGCAAGCTGTCTTTGAAGTCGGTGATTTCACCGCGCATCGCCGCCTCGGTGATGGCCGCCACCTCGGCCTTGCGGCCCGCGGCATCGGCAATTTCGTCAATGCACTCGATGTTGATGAGCGTGGAGTCCATGTCAAACGCGATCAGCTTGAACGCAGACAAAGACAGTGGGGCGGTAAAGCCTTGAACCACAAGGCCAGGGGTAAATTCGGTAGCAGCAGTCATGGTGGGATTATCGCGGCAGGTGTGTTTTAACTTTTCAAATACATCTGATCAGACCAAGTGGCCAACCACTGCGGCTTGAAGGCCACAAAAATGGCGCAGACCATGCCGGTGATGAACGCATCGCCCCAAGCCATGAGCCAAAAGCCGATGAGGGACAAGCCTGTGCCGACGTTGGGTAGTTCGTGACCGGTCCATTGCGCCAACAGACTGGCTGCAAAGATGCACAGCACTGAGCCCAAAAAACCGCGCCCCAGCACATAGACAAACGGGTGGTGCGACACCCAGCGGCGCAACGCAGCGCCGAGCAGCAACACAAAGGTAGCGGGCAGCAAGCCTTGCCACACGATGAGCGCGGCAGCTGTGTCTATTGATGTGGCCGAAATGAAAACGGTGACGATGCCCACCCCAATGAGTGCCAACACTGCCAGCGGCCAGCCGAGCATGAGGGTGACCAAGGGCGCACCCGACCAATGCAGTTGCAGCGGCATCTGGTGCAAACTGGGCAACGCCCACAGCCACGGCAGCAGCACCAAGGTGGCGAGCAAGGGTGTGAGCAGCTCGGTGCCCACCAACATGCGCCACGGCTTGAGCCACAGCGAGGCTGTGAGGCAAGCCAAGATGACGGCGATTTCAAAGTCCATGCTTATGACTGCGCTTCAGCCGCCTTGGATGCAGGCGTGGTCGGTGTGCCGAGTGAACGCAATACATCGCGCACCATTTGTGCACGGGCTTGTGGCTCCGGCAGTTCGCGCTCGATGCGCAGGCGGTCGTTGCCCGCGAGTTTGATGTGTTTGTTTTTTTGTACCAGCTCGATGATGCGCATGGCGTCAAACGGTGGGTTGGGTTTGAAGCTGATGTGGGTCACGCCGGGCGCGGCGTCGACCTTGGTCACGCCATAGCTGCGGGCTTGCACACGCAGACGGTGCACATCGATGAGGGTTTGCGCTTGCGCAGGCAGTTTGCCAAAGCGGTCCACGATTTCTTCGTGCAGGTTGTCAAGCTGATCACCCGTTTTGGCCGTGGCCAACTTTTTGTAGAACGACAAACGCAGGTGCACATCACCACAGTAGTCGTCGGGCAGCAGGGCGGGGGCGTGCAGGTTGATTTCGGTGGTGGCGCTCAAGGGGCTGAGCAAGTCTGGCTCTTCGCCGTTTTTCAAAGCGCGCACGGCTTCAGACAGCATTTCGTTGTAGAGCTGAAACCCAACTTCCAGCATATTGCCGCTTTGGTTCTCGCCCAGCACCTCGCCTGCACCACGAATTTCAAGGTCGTGCATGGCGAGGTAAAAGCCGGAACCCAGCTCTTCCATTTGTTGAATGGCGTCCAAGCGTTGCGAGGCTTGCTTGGTCAGGCCCTGTGTGTCGGGCACCATGAGGTAGGCATAAGCTTGGTGGTGGCTACGGCCTACGCGGCCACGCAGCTGATGCAGCTGTGCCAAACCAAACTTGTCGGCGCGGCTCATGATGATGGTGTTGGCCGAGGGCACATCAATACCGGTTTCGATGATGGTGGAGCACAGCAGCATGTTGTAGCGCTGGGCCACAAAGTCGCGCATGACGCGCTCGAGTTCACGCTCAGGCATTTGGCCGTGGGCCACGGCAATGCGGGCTTCGGGCAGCAGCTCTTCGAGTTGCGCGCGGCGGTTTTCGATGGTGGCTACATCGTTGTGCAAGAAATAGCATTGGCCGCCACGTTTGAGTTCGCGCAACACAGCTTCGCGAATGACACCGTTGCCTTCGTTGCGCACAAAAGTTTTGATGGCCAAGCGGCGTTGCGGCGCGGTGGCGATGACGCTCAAATCACGCAGGCCTTCGAGTGCCATACCGAGTGTGCGTGGGATGGGCGTGGCAGTGAGGGTGAGCACGTCCACCTCGGCGCGCAGGGCTTTCATGGCTTCTTTGTGGCGCACACCAAAGCGGTGTTCTTCATCGATGATCAAGAGGCCCAAGTTTTTAAACTTGACCGATTCGCTCAGCAGCTTGTGCGTGCCCACCACGATGTCGACCGTGCCCTCTTCGATGCCTTTGACGGCGGCATTGATTTCTTTGGTGGAGCGAAAGCGGCTCATCTCGGCAATCTTCACCGGCCATTTGGCAAAGCGGTCGCTGAGGGTTTGAAAGTGTTGCTCTGCCAATAAAGTGGTGGGGGCCAAAAAGGCCACTTGCTTGCCGCCCGTCACGGCCACAAACGCGGCACGCAACGCGACTTCGGTTTTGCCAAAGCCCACATCGCCACACACCAAGCGGTCCATCGGGCGGGGGCTGATCATGTCTTGCACCACGGCGTGGATGGCGGCGCGTTGGTCAGCAGTTTCTTCAAAACCAAAGTCGTTGGCGAAGGTTTCGTAGTCTTGCGGCGAGTAGCGGAAGGCATAGCCCTCGCGTGCGGCGCGCCGGGCGTAGATATTGAGCAGCTCGGCGGCCGCGTCGCGCACCTGTTCGGCGGCTTTGCGTTTGGCTTTGTCCCACTGGGCCGAGCCGAGTTTGTGCAAGGGCGCTTCGTCAGCGCTCACGCCGGTGTAGCGGCCAATGAGGTGCAGCTGGCTCACGGGTACGTAGAGCACGGCGTTGTCGGCGTATTCGAGGTGCAAGAACTCTTGCAGTGCGGGAGATCCGTCTGCGTTTTTCTCACCCAAATCCATGTTGATGAGCCCACGGTAGCGGCCAATGCCGTGGGCGTTGTGCACCACGGGGTCGCCCAGATTCAGCTCGGACAAGTCTTTGATGAGCGCTTCGACATCGCTGACTTGCTCTTGTTTTTTGCGGCGGCGTGTGGTGGCACCAACAGCGAACAGCTCGGTCTCGGTAATCAGGTCGAGGCCCGCTTCGGTCCAGCTAAAGCCCACTTGCAGCGCGGCGGTGGCGATGCCGATTTTTTCGGCGCTGCCTTCGAACTCTGCCAGCGAATCAAACGCAGGCGGACTGACGTTGGACGAGCGTAAGAAGTCGAGCAAGCTCTCGCGGCGGCCATCGCTCTCGGCCAAGATGAGCAAACGGTTGGCTGTTTTGCCTGCGTAAGCTTGCAACTTTTGCAGCGGGTCTGCCGCGCCGCGTACGACGGTGAGATCGGGCAGGGCCTGTGCAAACGCGTTGTCGATCACGTCGGTGACGTGCGGGCGCAGTGCGAATTGCGCATAGCCGTTGGCCGAGGCGTAAAACTGTTCGGCACTTAAAAACAAATTGGCTGGTGGCAAGGCAGGGCGCTCGGGGTCACCTTGCACGAGACGGAAGCGGTCTTGCGTGTCTTGCCAAAAGCGTTGGAAAGCGGGCTCTAAATCGCCGTGCAACACCACCGTGGCCGATGTGCCAAGGTAGTCAAACACCGTGGCGGTTTCTTCAAAGAACAAAGGCAGGTAGTACTCAATGCCGGCAGTGGCCACGCCGTTGCCAATGTCTTTGTAGATGCGGCTCTTGGTCGGGTCGCCATCGAGCATTTCGCGCCAACGGTTGCGAAACAGCGCGCGCGCCGCATCGTCCATCGGGAACTCACGGCCTGGTAGCAGGCGCACTTCAGGTACGGGGTAGAGGCTGCGTTGGCTGTCGGGGTCAAAGGTGCGGATGGAGTCGATTTCGTTGTCAAACAAATCGACGCGGTAGGGCACGAGCGAGCCCATAGGGAAGAGGTCAATCAAACCACCGCGCACGGCGTACTCGCCGGGGCTGACCACTTGTGTGACGTGCGTGTAGCCCGCGAGCGTGAGTTGCGATTTGAGCTTGGCTTCGTCGAGTTGCTGCTTGACTTTGAAGTGAAAGGTATAGCCCGCCAAAAACGCAGGCGGAGCCAAACGGTACAGCGCCGTAGTGGCGGGAATGAGCACCACATCAGCCTCGCCCTGCGAGATGCGCCACAGTGTGGCCAAGCGTTCGCTGATGAGGTCTTGGTGGGGGGAGAAGCTGTCGTAGGGCAGCGTTTCCCAATCGGGGAAAAGTACACAGCGCAAGTCGGGGGCAAAGAACGCCATTTCGTCTTGCAGGCGCTGGGCATCCACAGCATCGGCGGTGATGATGGCGACGCGCTGTTGTTTGGCTTTTTCGCGTGTACTGAGCTGTGCGAGCAGCAATGCGTCCGCAGAGCCGACAGGGCGGGGCATGGCAAATCGTTTGCCGAGACTCAAAGAGGGCAGATGCATTGGCATGATTTTAGAATGGGGGACGAGCTTTCTATTTGCCAAAGCTCAAACCTATTCAATGCCCCTACACACTCACAGCCCTCTTCGTTTTTTTGCCGTCATTCCTTGTGCAGGCTTTGGCAGCCGTGCGGGCACGGCCACGCCCAAGCAATACCAAACCATTGCAGGCTTGCCCATGGTGGTGCACACGCTCAAAGCTTTTGCAGGTGTGCAGCGTCTGGCCAAAGGTGTGCTGGTGTTGGCCCAAGATGATGTGCACATGGATGCTGTGTTGGCCGCCAATCCACAGCCTTTGTTTGAGACATCGCGCACAGGTGGTGCGACGCGCGCAGAGAGTGTTCTGGCAGGTTTGCGCGAATTGGTAAAGCAAGGCGCACACGACACTGATTGGGTGTTGGTGCATGACGCGGCGCGTTGTTTGGTGACGCCCGAGCAAATCAACGCATTGATAGACGCATGCCAAGACGATGCCGTTGGAGGCTTGCTGGCTCATAAATTGGCTGACACCTTGAAAGCTGAAAGCAATGGCCGTGTGGCTGAAACGGTGGACCGCTCTGACAAGTGGTTGGCACAAACGCCGCAAATGTTTCGCATCGGCGTGTTGTTGCAGGCTTTAGAGCATGCAGGCGCAGCCGTGACCGACGAAGCCAGCGCGATTGAAGCGATGGGCTTGAGCCCACGACTCGTGTCTGGCAATGCGCAAAACTTCAAGGTGACTTATCCCGAAGACTTTGCCTTGGCGGCGGCGATTTTGAATTCGCGTCAATGACGCATGCTCGATGGAAAGAACACACGATGACCGTACCCTCATTTCGAATTGGTGAAGGCTGGGATGTCCATGCCTTGGTCGAAGGGCGCCCACTCATCCTAGGCGGCGTGCGCATTGAGCACACACATGGGTTACTGGGACACTCCGATGCCGATGTGCTCTTGCATGCCATCACCGATGCCTTGCTTGGCGCGGCTTCGTTGGGCGACATTGGCCGACATTTTTCAGATACAGATGCAGCCTACAAAGGTGCTGACTCTTGGGTGTTGCTACAAAAGACGGCCGAGATGGTGCGTGCTGCAGGTTTTCAGATTGGCAACGTCGACAGCACCGTGATTGCGCAAGCACCCAAGTTGGCCGGGCATATGCCAGCCATGTGCCAGCGCATTGCGGATGCGATAGCGATTGATGTGTCACGTGTGAATGTGAAGGCGAAGACGGCCGAAAAAATAGGCCCTGTGGGACAGGGCCTAAGTATGGAAGCTCGCGCAGTAGCGCTGATTTATTGATTGCTGGGAGGTTTAGGGCCTAAGGCTGCTAAACCTTCCACCACTTCACGCACCACACGGCGATGTTCGGGTTGTAAAGCGAAGTAGCGAGAAATCAGCTGTTGATCTACGAGGTTGATGCGCTCGTCGGTCAGGGCTTCATCCGCAGGGCGGGGCGGCGGGGTGCCAAACAGCAAGCCTTCGGGTGAGATCTTGAGCCACTTCGACAAGACCAAGAGTTTGTCTTGCTTAGGTATGGACACACCCATGAGCCAGTTGCGTGCAGCGTGGGAGGAAATTCCCTCGCCCCAATATCGCAAGTTGAACTCGTTTGCGACGACGGTTGCAGAAACTCGGACGCCAGCATCTTTGAGCGCTGCGCGAAAACGATCTGCAAATTTGCTGGTTTCTTTGGGGTAGATTTGTGTCATACCTCGAAGGTAAGAGAAAATTGGCTGTTACGTTGTAATTGTAAGTAAAAAAGTGTTCGTTATTAAACTTAAAGTATTACAAGTATAGCTAAGTCTCTGCAAGTTTTTTACTGCGCGGTCCAACCTCCATCCATATTCCAAGCAACGCCGCGCACATTGTTACCAGCTTTAGAGCAGAAGAAAACGGCTAATTCGCCTAATTCCTCAGGTGTGGTGAATTGCATGGACGGTTCTTTTTCACCCAAGAGCAACTTGATGGCTTCATCATTGCTGATGTTCAAAGCAGCGGCTTTGGCATCCACTTGTTTTTGAACCAACGGGGTCAACACCCAGCCGGGGCAGATCGCGTTGCAGGTCACGCCCGTGGTGGCGTTTTCCAGTGCCGTCACTTTGGTCAAGCCCACGATGCCGTGCTTGGCTGCTACGTAGGCAGACTTTTGTGCAGAGGCGACCAAGCCATGAATGGAAGCCACGTTGATGATGCGGCCCCAGTTTTGTTTTTGCATGTAAGGCAAAGCCAATCGCGAGGTGTGGAAAGCGCTGCTGAGGTTGATGGCAATGATGGCATCCCAGCGCTCCACTGGAAAGTCTTCCACTGTAGCCACGTGTTGAATACCAGCGTTGTTGACCAAGATGTCTACACCCCCAAACGTGTCTGCAGAAAACTTCATCATGGCTTCGATGTCGGCAGCTTTACTCATGTCTGCGCCGTGGTAAGCCACTTTGACGCCTAAGGCTGCCACTTCGGCTTTGGGGCCGTCGACGTCACCAAAGCCATTGAGAATGATGTTGGCGCCCTGACCAGCCAAGGCTTTGGCAATACCCAAACCAATGCCACTGGTGGAACCAGTGACCAAAGCTGTTTTACCGACGAGTGTGCGTTCTGACATTTTTGAAAACTCCATGCATTACGATGAGAAACCTATAGACATTATGCGGTTTTGCGGCTTACATGAAACATAACGGAGAAACACAGCGCAGCTCGCTCTTGAGCGCCACGTTGCAAGATTTGCCTGATCAGCCTGAGGCATTGACGCGCGCGCGCGCTTTTGCGCAGCCTTTGCTGATGGGCGCAGCACTCGATACGGGCGAAGACGTGCTAGCCCATGCAGATGCCACGGCTCAGATCTTGAGCGTGATTGGCGGCTCTGAGGCGATGCAAGCGGCGTGCTACTTGGTGTATGCCGCCGAGTATTTGCAAAAGCCAGAAGAGGTGATTGCTAAGGCGTTTGGCCCAAGCTATGCCGAGTTGTCAGTTGAAACCTCGCGTTTGATCCGTGTGCAGCGCATGGCGCGCGCCACGGCGGCCGACGCACAAATGGCTGCGATGCAAACCGAAAACGTGCGCAAGATGCTGCTGGCGTTTTCGCGTGATTTGCGCGTGGTGCTGCTGCGATTGGCTTCACGCTTGCAAACTTTGCGTCACTATGCGGCCAGCAAGCTGCCTGTGCCACACAGTTTGGCGTATGAGTCTTTGCATGTGTTTGCGCCATTGGCCAACCGTTTGGGTATATGGCAAATCAAATGGGAAATGGAAGATTTGTCTTTTCGTTTTCTGGAGCCCGAGACCTACCGTGAAATTGCCAAGTTGCTTGACGAAAAGCGTGTCGAGCGCGAGAACTACATGGTGCAGCTGCGTGAGCGTCTCGAGGCTGACTTAAAAGCGCAAGGCATCACAGCGCAAGTGGCTGGACGCCCAAAGCACATCTACAGCATTGTGAAAAAAATGCGCGGTAAGTCGCTCGACTTTTCACGCGTGTTTGATGTGCGTGCGTTGCGTGTGGTCGTGCCCTCTGTTCCCGACTGCTACGCGACCCTTAGCTTGGTACACACGCAGTTTGTACCGATTGATTCGGAGTTTGACGACTACATCGCCAAGCCCAAATCGAATGGCTACCAGTCCCTGCACACGGTGGTGCGCGACGCACAGGGTCGTCCGATTGAAATTCAAATCCGTACCCAAGAGATGCACGACCATGCTGAGCACGGTGTGGCTGCGCACTGGGCCTACAAAGAGGCTGGGACAAAAGGCTATGCGGGGGTGAGCGCCTCTGGTGACTATGACGCCAAGATAGCAGTGCTACGCCAACTCTTGGCGTGGGAGCGCGAGCTATCAGCCGATGCGCAAAGCCAAGCCACCACCGATGCGCTGAGTGATCGGATTTATGTGCTTACGCCTGATGCCGCCGTTGTTGAGTTGCCTCAAAGCGGCACACCTATTGACTTTGCCTACACCTTGCATACCAACCTTGGCCATCGCTGCCGCGGTGCGCGTGTGGACGGTGTGATGGTTCCGCTGAACACACAGTTAAAAAATGGCCAGACGGTGGAGGTCACCGCCATCAAAGAAGGCGGGCCTTCGCGTGATTGGTTGAATCCAGAACTGGGTTTTTTGGCTAGCTCTCGTGCGCGTTCAAAAGTGCGCGCATGGTTCAACGCTCAAGCCATGCAAGAAACCGTGGCTAAAGGACGCGAGGCTGTCGAAAAGCTGCTGCAGCGCGAGGGTAAAACGGCGATGAAGCTCGATGACTTGGCCTCGCAGTTGGGTTTCAAGTCGGCTGAAGCCTTGTTTGAGGTTGTAGGTAAGGACGAGTTCTCGCTGCGCAACATTGAGACATTGCTCAATCCTCCCGCTGCGCCGATGGTGGCGGACGACTATGTGCGATTGAAGAAAGCCAAGCTCAACGACAAAGCTTCGAAGAGCGGGGTGTTGGTGGTGGGCATTGATTCGCTGCTCACGCAACTCAGCAAATGTTGCAAGCCTGCACCGCCCGATGAAATTCGTGGTTTTGTGACCCGTGGCAAAGGCGTGAGTATTCACCGCGCTGACTGCGGTAATTTTCGGCAAATGGCATTGCGCAGTGGCGACCGTGTGATTGATGTGGACTGGGGGCAATCTGCTTCGGCGCAAGCTTTGGTTTATCCCGTGGATGTGAATATTGAGGCTTTGGATCGTCAGGGCTTGTTGCGAGACATTTCTGAAGTGTTTGCCAAAGAGAAGATGAACGTGATTGGCGTACAAACCCAATCGGTCAAAGATTTGGCGTGGATGACCTTCACCGTCGAGGTAGGGGATTCACGTCGCTTGCAAAAGGTGTTGGGATTGGTCAAAGAGGTTCAAGGCGTGCGTACGGCAAAGCGTCGTTGAAGTCTGCTATACTTTCAGCTTCGAACAACGTAGGCGCGTAGCTCAGTTGGTTAGAGCACCACCTTGACATGGTGGGGGTCGTTGGTTCGATTCCAATCGCGCCTACCATCTTGTTCCCCGTCAAGCCCGGCACTGTTTGAACAGTTCTGGGCTTTTCTCTTTCAACGGGAGCTGACTTCATGAGCAGCAAAAAATCAAGCACTTCAGACGACGCGCAAGACCGCGTGATCAAGAAGTACCCCAATCGCCGCTTGTATGACACTGCGTCATCAAGCTATGTGGCGTTGTCGGATATCAAGCAATTGGTCATGCAGCACACGCCATTTCGCGTGGTGGATGCCAAGTCAGGGGATGACCTGACGCGCAGCATCTTGCTGCAAATCATCTTGGAGCATGAGTCGGATGGCGCGCCTATTTTGACGGAGCAGGTCTTGGCCAACATCATTCGCTTTTATGGGCATTCGATGCAAGGGTTCATGGGCTCCTACTTAGAGAAGAACGTGCAAACGTTCATGGACAACGTGCCGCAGCTGCCCATCGTGCCCACACTGATGAACAGCTATGCCGAACAATTGCAAAAACAAACTGAACACATGATGGATGTCATGGGGTTGAAACGTAAATGACTGAAGTAACTGCACCCAAAGTTGGTTTCGTGAGCTTGGGCTGTCCCAAGGCTTTAACAGACTCTGAATTGATCTTGACGCAACTC
Organism: Pseudomonadota bacterium; assembly: GCA_041180165.1. Lineage (GTDB taxonomy): Bacteria > Pseudomonadota > Gammaproteobacteria > Burkholderiales > Burkholderiaceae_C > Limnohabitans. The sequence goes on from JBEGSC010000003.1 coordinate 46,593, forward strand.
AGCGCCGAGGGGTACCAGACGTCTAAAACTTTTGCCGGCGCTGATTTGGTCATCGTCAACACCTGCGGCTTCATTGATGACGCTGTGAAAGAAAGCCTCGACACCATTGGCGAAGCCTTGGCTGAGAACGGCAAGGTCATCGTCACAGGCTGCTTGGGCGCACGCCAAGCAGAAGGTGGCGCCAACTTGGTGATGGAGATGCATCCCAGTGTGTTGGCGGTCACTGGTCCACACGCTACGCAAGAGGTGATGGATGCGGTGCATGCGCATTTGCCCAAGCCGCATGACCCCTTCATCGACTTGGTGCCCAATAGCTTTGGTGAGGCGGGTGTCAAGCTCACGCCCAAGCACTATGCGTATTTGAAAATCAGCGAAGGCTGCAACCACCGTTGCACGTTTTGCATCATTCCGTCGATGCGCGGCGATTTGGTGAGTCGCCCGATTGGCGATGTGCTCAAAGAGGCGCGTGCACTGTTCGAAGGTGGTGTGAAAGAGTTGTTGGTGATCAGCCAAGACACATCGGCTTATGGCGTAGATGTGAAGTACGTCACAGGTTTCTTTGACGGTCAACCCATCAAAACACGCACTTTAGAGCTGGCTCAAGCTTTGGCTAAGCTGGCTGAGTCTTATGGCGCTTGGGTACGTTTGCACTATATGTACCCATACCCCAGCGTGGATGACATCATCCCGTTGATGGCCACAGGTCATGTGTTGCCGTATTTGGATGTGCCGTTTCAGCACAGCCACCCCGATGTGTTGAAACGCATGAAGCGCCCAGCCAGTGGCGAGAAAAACTTAGAGCGCATTGCCCGCTGGCGCGAGCTGTGCCCACAAATCGTGATTCGCAGCACCTTCATTGCAGGCTTTCCCGGCGAGACCGAAGAAGAGTTTGAACACTTGCTCAACTTTGTACGTGAAGCCGAGATTGACCGTGCCGGTTGCTTTGCCTACAGCCCTGTTGACGGTGCGGCGGCCAACGACATTCCAGGCATGTTGCCGCAAGAGGTGCGTGAAGAGCGTCAAGCCCGTTTCATGGCGGTGGCAGAAGAGGTGTCGATTGCCAAGCTCAAGCGCCGTATTGGTTCAACCATCCAAGTGTTGGTTGATTCTGCGCCTGCTGGTGGCCGCAAAGGTGGTGTGGGTCGCAGCTATGCAGATGCGCCAGAGATTGATGGTGTGGTGAAACTCTTGTCGCCAGAAAAACTCAGCAAAGTGCTCAAAGTGGGTGAGTTCACCCGCGCCAAAGTGGTGGCGACAGAAGGTCATGACCTTATCGCCATGCCAATTTGATTCACAAAAAACAAAAGCCACCTCAAAGGTGGCTTTCATTTAACTTATATTGGTGCCCAGGAAGGGACTCGAACCCCCACGATGTTACTCGCTAGTACCTGAAACTAGTGCGTCTACCAATTCCGCCACCTGGGCATTTCAGGAAAGAGAGGCATTGTATCAAGAATTCCGCACACACCAGTGGTTTACTGGAAGAGTTTGTCGGCACCGTCTCGGGTCACCGTGATGGGCATGGCTTTGTGCAACGAGATGATGGCTCGCCTGATATCTTTTTGCCCCCTAACGAAATGCGTGCCGTGTTGCATCGCGATCGCGTCAAAGCGCGTGTGGTGCGTTTTGATCGCAAAGGTCGCCCAGAGGGGCGCGTGGTTGAAATTTTGGAACGATCCAAGCAGCCCATCATTGGCCGCTTGCTGCAAGAGAGTGGCGTTTGGTTAGTGGCCCCTGAAGACAAACGCTACGGTCAAGATGTCTTGATCAACAAAGGTGCCACGGCCAAAGCTGCGGTGGGACAAGTAGTGGTGGTCGAGTTGACCGAGCCACCCAGTTTGTACGGTCAGCCTGTAGGTCGAATCAAAGAAGTGCTGGGCGAGGTGGACGACCCAGGCATGGAAATCGAAATCGCCGTGCGCAAATACGGTGTGCCCTATGAGTTTTCGGATGCGTGCTTGGCCATGGCGCGCAGCTTGCCTGATCAAGTGCGGCCACAAGACAAAAAGAACCGTGTGGATTTGACGGATGTGCCGCTCGTCACCATCGATGGTGAAGATGCGCGTGACTTTGACGATGCTGTGTATTGCGAACCTGCCAAAGTGGGCAAGGGCAAAGGCTGGCGTTTGTTGGTGGCGATTGCCGATGTGAGTAACTATGTGGAAACCGGCAGCGCGATTGACGTGGATGCTTATGACCGCGCCACCAGCGTGTACTTCCCGCGCCGAGTGATTCCGATGCTGCCCGAGAAGCTATCGAATGGTTTGTGTTCATTGAACCCAGACGTCGAGCGTTTGTGCATGGTGTGCGACATGCTCATCAGTGCCTCAGGCGATGTGGAGGCGTATCAGTTTTATCCAGCGGTGATGTTTAGCCATGCGCGCTTTACCTACACCGAAGTGGCGGCCATTTTGTCGAACACGCGCGGCCCAGAAGCGGCCAAGCGAAAAGACCGCATCGAAGACTTGATCAACTTGCACGATGTCTATGGTGCCTTGCTCAAAGCGAGACGAGTGCGAGGTGCAGTGGACTTTGAAACCACCGAAACACAAATCGTGTGTGACGAAAGTGGCCGCATTGACAAAATCATTCCGCGTGTGCGCAACGATGCGCACAAGCTGATTGAAGAGGCCATGTTGGCGGCTAACGTGTGTAGCGCGGATTTCATCTTGCAAAGCAAGCACCCAGGTTTATTCCGTGTGCACGAAGGCCCAACGCCAGAAAAAATTGACTTGCTGCGTGGCTACCTCAAAGCCACAAACGTGGGTTTGACGGTGGGCGACAACCCAAAGCCATCGGAGTTTCAAGCGATTGCAGAGGCCACCAAAGAGCGGCCAGACGCACAGCAAATCCATTCGATGTTATTGCGCTCGATGTCGCAGGCTGTTTACACACCAGACAACAACGGCCACTTTGGTTTGGCGTTTGAGGCGTACACCCACTTCACCAGCCCGATTCGTCGTTACCCCGACTTGCTGGTGCACCGCGTCATCAAAGCGATTTTGACTAAGCGCAAATACACCTTGCCGGCATTGCCTACACCGGGTGAAGCGCATGCCAAACTGGCGCGTCGTTTGGCGTCACGTGTGCGTGAGCCAGAAGGCAAATTGGCAGTTAAGACCAAGCCATCACCAGATCAACAAGCCTGGGAAGCTGCAGGTTTGCACTGCAGCGCTAACGAACGTCGCGCCGATGAAGCCAGCCGCGATGTGGAAGCATGGCTCAAGTGCAAATACATGCGCGAGCATCTGGGTGAGGAATACAGCGGTGTGGTTACTTCAGCAACTGGCTTTGGCTTGTTTGTGACCTTGGATGCTATGTACGTCGAAGGCCTGGTGCACATCACCGAGCTGGGCGGCGAATACTTCCGCTTTGATGAAATGCGTCAAGAGCTGCGTGGTGAGCGCACAGGCATTCGCTATGGCATTGGTTCACGCGTGCGCATTCAGGTGAGTCGTGTGGATTTGGATGGCCGCAAGATTGATTTCCGCTTGGTGCGTGAAGCCGATGAGCTGTTGCCTCGCAATGGCAAAGAGGCTTCTGGTTCGCCCATGCAGAACTTTAAAACAGCGGTGAAAAAAGCATTCACCAAAATCAGTGGCAAGGGCGGGCGTGGTGAACCTAAATCGTCGTCAGGGCGCTCGGGTAAATCTGCTGACAAAAAAGGTGGCGCAAAGAGTCGACGTTCCCGAAAGTAGGTCGCTTTGGCGTTAACGCACTGATGCAGCCAGTAGGGCTGCATCGAATACAGGCCCAGTGCTAGGCCATTCGTCTGCTATCTGCCCGTGTGCAAACACGGCTTGGCAGGTTGCTTCAAACACATCGTCATTGCTTGTGATGTACGCGCCAACCAGACCCGCCAGTACATCCCCGGTGCCAGCCGTGGCAAGCAAGGCATTGCCAGAGCCGTTGATGACGGGTGTTTGCTTTGGGCCGGCGATGATGCTGCCCGAGCCTTTGAGTATCACCACGCACTGAAAGCGCTGAGCCAATTGTTGCGCGGCAACGATGCGGTTGTGTTGCACCTCCTTGGTCGTGCAGTTCAACAAGCGTGCTGCTTCAAGTGGATGTGGTGTGAGCACGGTGGGCTTGAGTCGTGCGCTACGTTTGATCAACAAGCTTTGCAGGGATGTGTCGCGCGCTACCGCATTGAGTGCATCGGCATCGAGCACCAGCTGTTGCGAGGATGACAGCACGTTCGGCAAAAGTGCGTGTATGTCATCGCCGCCACCGCAGCCGCACACGACGGTGGATGTTTGGAGATCCAAATCTTCAGGTGCACGCACCATGAGTGGTGGGTGCGCTGCTGAGATGGCATGTCTTGCAGAGGCATCCAAGACGCCTGTAAATACTCGGCCTGCACCGCCATGCAAAGCTGCGACCGCTGCAAGAGTGGCTGCGCCGCTCATGCCTGACGCTCCACCAATCACCGACACGTCACCATAGCTACCTTTGTGTGAGTTGTGTGATCGTCGTTTCGCTGTTGTGATGCCTTGCTGTAGCCAAGCGCTGCATGCCTGTGTAGTTTCAACGTGAAGGTCGTTGAACCAAACCTGGCCTGATGCATCACGCCCATCAGCGCTGAATAAACCCGGTTTCAATGTGAGCAAACTCAGCGTGTGACGCTGTGAATTGGTTGGGCCTGATTTGGCAGGTCCCAACCATTCACCTGTGTCTGCATTCAAACCTGTGGGGATGTCGACGCACAGCGTCGGGGCAGCGGTGGTTTGCAATGCGTCTAGCCACTGTGCCATCACGCCATCGGGTGTGCGTTGTGCGCCGATGCCAAGCAGCGCATCAATCGCTAGGTCAAATTGTTTGGGAATTTGCTGAGCAAACGTTACGCCTGCTGCTTTGGCGCGTTGCCATGCGCGTTGCGCGTCAACAGGGCAGTGTTCATCTTGGCCTAACCAAGTCACGATAGGGTGTTTGCCCCACGATTGCAAATGCACGGCAGCTTCAAGGCCATCGCCGCCATTGTTGCCAGGGCCGCAGGCAATCCAAATTTTTTGGGCGTGCGGTGCGATCGCCAATGCCAGTTGTGCCGTTGCCAAACCCGCACGTTGCATCAGTGTGTAAGCGGGCAGGGGGGCTTGTGCTTCGGTCTCAATGCTTCGGGTCTGCGCCACGTTGTACAGCGGCCATTTAGTTTGGCTGTTGATACGTTGCGTCAGGCCGAGCTTGCTCATCGTTGAAGATGCAGTCGTTCAAGGCCGAGGCCTTGTAAATCAATGTCTGGGCTTTTGCCGTTGATGCTATCTGCCACTGCGCGGGCACTGCCGCAAGCCAAGGTCCAACCGCTTGCGCCGTGACCGAGGTTAAGCCACACACCCGAGATGCCACTGGCGCCGACGATGGGCGGGCCATCCGGCAGCATAGGGCGCGAGCCTTTCCACACCTGCACACTGTCTTGCGTACGTGCCGCCCCTGGAAACCAATTGTCCAGCACGCGGTATAGAGTTTTGATACTGGCAGGGTCATGGCGTTTGGCGTTGCCGCCAATTTCGGAACCGCCTGATACACGAACACGTTGTCCCAAGCGGCTGATGGCCACTTTGTATTGTTCGTCGATGACGCCACTGCGTGGCGCATCTAAAGGTTCACGCACGGCTGCGCTGATGGCGTAGCCGTGCACTGCAGTTAATGGAATGCGCAGCCCCAAGGGGCGAACGATTTGCGCACTCGCCAAGCCTGCGCATACGACCACCGCATCAAACTTTTCCCCCATGTCGTGCTCAGAAGTGCGAATCGTTTTGGGTTGCGCGTTAGAGAGCGGCTGTACGGGGGTGTTGAAGTGAAATTTCACACCTAAGGTTTCGGCTTCGCTCTTGAGCAGCAGCGTGAACTGGCGGCAGTTTCCAATTTCGTCGTCCGGAAAATGAATCGCTTGCGCCAGAGTTGTTTCCGGATTCAGCGCAGGCTCAATGCCGCGTGCTTCTTCGGCGTTCAGTGTTTTGAAGCTCAGCCCTGCATCGCGTAAGACTTGCAAGCTGTCTTGCATGAGTTTGATTTCTCGCTCTGTGCGAAGCAGCACCATGAAGCCTTGACTGTGCTCGTGCTCCAAATTGAGGGTGTCGGTGAGCGTACGCATGCGGTGATGGCTGTACTCAGCCAAGCGCAGCATGCTGGCACGGTTGCGTGCGAAAGTGGTGGGTTTGCTGGCTTTGCGCATTTGCCACAGCCAGCGCCAATCGGCCATGCGAGGGCTAGAAATACGCAGCGGCGTGTCACGTTGCCATAGGTGCGACAGGATGTGTTTGACCACGCCTGGACGCGCCCACGGCGAGGCATAGCCTGCAGATGCAACACCTGTGTTGGCAAAGCTGCACTCTTCGGCGGCTGCGCCATTGCGTTCGAAAACGCTGACTTGGTGGCCTTGTGTGGCCAGTTCATACGCGGTGGTGATGCCAATCACGCCTGCGCCAATCACGGCGACCTTCATGGGCAAATCCTTGTTGAAGGCGTGTGGATGGGGGGTAGGGGCATGTCTGGGTGTGCTAGAATCTTCGGGTTTTTCCGAGGTTTGAGGCATTTGCATCAAAGTCGGGCAAACATCACTCGCAAACCAGCCCAATCAAGGTGTTGCCAAAAGCTTTTCAAGACTGAAAACTGGCGGTGATGATGGGCTGGATTTTAGACCCAACCTTTGGAGTATTTCTATGTCAGTCACTATGCGCGATATGCTGGAAGCCGGCGTCCACTTTGGTCACCAAACTCGCTTCTGGAACCCCAAGATGTCACCGTTCATCTTCGGTCACCGCAACAAAATTCACATCATCAACTTGGAAAAATCGTTGCCGATGTTCCAAGATGCCATCAAGTTCGTCAAACAGTTGTCTGCGAACCGTGGCACCGTGTTGATGATTGGTACCAAGCGTCAATCACGCGAAATCGTTGCCGCTGAAGCACAACGTGCAGGCGTGCCTTATGTTGACCAACGTTGGTTGGGCGGCATGCTGACCAACTTCAAAACCGTCAAGACATCAATCAAGCGTTTGAAAGACATGAAAATCCAGCAAGAAGCTGGTTTGGATGCTTTGTCTAAAAAAGAACAACTGATGTTCAAGCGCGAAATGGAAAAGCTCGAGAAAGACATCGGCGGTATTCAAGATATGGCTGTGTTGCCTGATGCGATTTTCGTGATCGACGTTGGTTACCACAAGATTGCCATCGCTGAAGCCAAAAAATTGGGCATCCCATTGATCGGTGTGGTGGACTCTAACCACTCACCCGAAGGCATCGACTACATCATCCCAGGTAACGATGACTCTTCTAAGGCTGTGACTTTGTACGCTCGTGGCATCGCTGACGCGATCATCGAAGGCCGTGCCAATGCCACCAACGACTTGGTCAAAGCTGTGACCGAAGGCGACGAAGAGTTTGTTGAAGTCGCTGCTTAATCACGCGGCCCAAACTTGAAAAGGGGCTTGTGAAGCCCCTTTTTCACACCCAAATTGTTTAGAACTGAATATACGGAGAAATTAAATGGCTGCAATTACCGCAAGCATGGTCGCTGAACTGCGCGCAAAAACCGACGCTCCCATGATGGAGTGCAAAAAAGCTTTGACTGAGGCCGATGGCGACATGGCCAAAGCGGAAGAGTTGTTGCGCGTCAAGCTTGGTAGCAAAGCTGGCAAAGCTTCTAGCCGCGTGACCGCCGAAGGCGTTGTGGCGAGTTTCATCAGCGGCAACAAAGGCGCTTTGTTGGAAGTGAACTGCGAAACCGATTTCGTGACCAAGAACGACAGCTTCTTGGCCTTGGCTCAAGCGGCTGCCAAGTTGGTGGCAGAGCACAACCCTGCTTCCATCGAAGCTTTGGGCGCCTTGCCTTACGAACAAGAAACTTTCGGCCCAACGCTCGAAGACGTGCGCAAAGGCTTGATCGGCAAGATCGGTGAGAACATGAGCTTCCGCCGCTTCAAGCGTTTCGACGGCGCACACAAGTTGGCTTCATACTTGCACGGCACACGCATTGGTGTGTTGGTCGAGTTCGATGGCGACGAAACAGCGGCTAAAGATGTGGCCATGCACGTGGCAGCGATGAAGCCTGTGGCATTGACCAGCGCCGATGTGCCTGCTGACTTGATCGAAAAAGAACGTTCAGTGGCTGCAGCGAAGGCGGCTGAGTCTGGCAAACCTGCCGACATCGTCACCAAGATGGTGGAAGGTTCTGTGCAGAAGTACCTCAAAGAGGTGTCTTTGTTTGACCAAACCTTCGTCAAGAACGACAAGCAAACCGTTGAGCAAATGCTCAAGGCTGCCAACACCAAAGTGGCTTCTTTCACCCTGTATGTGGTGGGTGAAGGCATTGAGAAGAAAGTCGACGACTTTGCAGCCGAAGTGGCCGCCCAAGTCGCTGCCGCTAAGCAAACTGCTTAAACATCAAGGGGGGCTTAGGCTCCCCTTTTGATATCCCCCGTACATCAATTTCACCGCACACATCAAGGAGCTTTTTCATGACCACACCTCAACCAGCCTTCAAGCGTATTTTGCTCAAGCTGTCTGGGGAGGCCTTGATGGGCGACGATGCGTTTGGTATCAACCGCGCCACGATTGAGCGCATCGTGGGCGAGGTCAATGAAGTCACGCAACTCGGTGTGGAAGTGGCGGTGGTGATTGGGGGTGGCAACATCTTCCGTGGCGTTGCTGGCGGCTCTGTCGGTATGGATCGCGCTACGGCAGACTACATGGGTATGTTGGCCACGGTGATGAACTCTTTGGCTTTGGCTGATGCCATGAACAAAACCGGCATGACCGCACGTGTGATGTCTGCGATTGCGATTGACCAAGTGGTTGAGCCTTATGTTCGTCCTAAGGCGTTGCAATACCTCGAAGAGGGCAAGGTAGTCGTGTTTGCCGCCGGTACAGGTAACCCCTTCTTCACCACCGATACAGCAGCGGCTTTGCGCGGTGCTGAGATTGGTGCAGAAATGGTGCTCAAGGCCACCAAAGTGGATGGTGTGTACACCGCGGACCCCAAGAAAGACCCTAGCGCCACACGTTACAGCGAAATCAGCTTTGACGACGCCATTGGCCAAAACCTCGGCATCATGGATGCCACAGCATTTGCGCTGTGCCGTGACCAAAAATTGCCAATCAAAGTGTTCTCTATTTTCAAGAACGGTGCGCTCAAGCGTGTCGTCATGGGCGAAGACGAAGGCACATTGGTGCACGCCTAATTTCCGATTTTTCTGAACCTCACACTGCTACCTGAGGAGCACAACATGACCATCGCCGATATCAAGAAAACCACTGAAACAAAAATGGGCCAATCGATTGCGGCCTTTAGCAACAGCTTGACCAAAATTCGCACCGGTCGTCCCAGCCCGTCGCTGTTGGACAGCGTGCAAGTCGACTACTACGGTTCGATGGTGCCGATCAGCCAAGTGGCCAACGTGTCTTTGTTGGATGCGCGCACCTTGAGCGTTCAGCCTTGGGAAAAACCAATGGCTGCCAAGATTGAAAAAGCCATCCGCGACAGCGATTTGGGTTTGAACCCATCGGCCATGGGTGAGTTGATTCGTGTACCCATGCCGCCTATGTCGGAAGAGCGTCGCAAAGAACTGACCAAAGTGGTTCGCAATGACGGCGAAAACGCCAAGATCGCTGTGCGTAATTTGCGTCGTGATGCCAACGAATCTGTGAAGAAATTGGTCAAAGACAAACTCGCTTCTGAAGACGACCAAAAACGCGCGGAAGCCGACATCCAAAAAGTGACCGACAGCCACATTGCTGAGATTGACAAACTCATCGCCAGCAAAGAACAAGAAATCATGGCGGTCTAAGCCAGATGCTCAAGCAACGCGTCATCACCGCGCTGGTTTTGTTGGCGCTGCTGCTGCCAGCTTTGTTGGCGAATACTGCTGAGCCTTTGGCAGGCCTGACCCTTGTCTTGATCGCTGCAGGTGCTTGGGAGTGGGGGCGTTTGAATGGGTTTGCTATGCGTGGCTCGTTGCGTGTGGCCGCTGTGTGCGTGATGCTGTGCTTGTACACATGGTCTGCACGCTGGGCCTATGACGCACCAGTCCATGTTTGGACGATCACCGGTGCTGCTTGGGTGCTTGTGGCTGGCTGGTTGATTCGCCAAGGCGTCGATCGTTGGGCCAGCATTTCACGAGTTCTGCGCTTGGTGGTGGGCGTGTTGGCGCTGTGGCTCACATGGGTGGCAATGTACCAAGCCAAGGTCATAGGCGTGAACTTTTTGTTGTCGGTGTTGTTCCTCGTGTGGATGGCCGACATCGCTGCTTATTTTTCAGGCCGAGCGTTTGGTCGCCGCAAACTTGCTCCCGCCATCAGTCCCGGCAAAAGCTGGGAAGGGGTGTGGGGCGGTATGGTGGGCGTGTTGCTCATGGCTTGTGTATGGATTTGGATTGACACCCAATATGCAGTGGATGCACCGAGCCTTTACACCCGTCTATACAACCGCGGCGTACCTTTCTTGGTATTGGCGACGCTGTTCCTCACCATGATGAGTGTGGCGGGTGACTTGGTGGAGTCACTGGTTAAACGCAGTGCTGGCATGAAAGACAGCAGCCAATTGCTGCCAGGTCACGGTGGTGTGTTGGACCGTGTGGACGCCTTGCTACCCGCTTTACCGTTGGCCATGATGTTGGCGCAAACGGTGTGATGGACAAACATAAAAGTAGATCCTCGGATATGAAGCCACAACACATCACGGTGCTGGGCTCTACAGGCTCAATTGGCACCAACACCTTAGACGTCATCGCACGTCACCCAGATCGTTTTCAAGTGTTCGCACTTTCTGGCGCCACACAAGTGGATTTGATGTTGCGCCAATGCGCACAGTTCAAACCGCGCTTTGCAGTGATGGTTCACGCAGAGGCTGCACAGCAACTCAATGACAAAATTCAAGCAGAAGGCTTGGCCACGGAAGTGCTCAGTGGTGAAGCAGCCTTGGACGACATCTCTGCACATCCTGATGTCGATGCTGTGATGGCGGCCATCGTTGGTGCTGCAGGTTTGTCCCCTTGCTTGGCGGCTGCACGTGCAGGCAAGCGTTTGCTGCTCGCAAATAAAGAAGCTTTGGTGGTTGGCGCTGAAGTATTTTTAGATGCAGTCAAACAAGGCGGTGCCACACTGCTGCCAATTGACAGCGAGCACTCCGCGATTTTTCAGTCCTTGCCAGAGGATGCAAGGACTTGGGATGCGCGTGTGGAAAAAATCATTCTTACCGCATCGGGCGGACCGTTTCGCACGCGCGATTTGGCCACGCTCAAAGATGTGACGCCTGAGCAAGCCTGCGCACACCCCAACTGGGTGATGGGGCGAAAAATTTCGGTGGACTCCGCCACCATGATGAACAAAGCGCTGGAAGTGATTGAGGCGCGTTATTTGTTTGGCTTGCCACCCGAGCGTTTAGAGGTGGTGATTCACCCACAAAGCATCATTCATTCCATGGTGCAGTACCGAGACATGTCGGTGGTCGCGCAGCTAGGAACACCTGATATGCGTGTACCAATCGCTTACGGTTTGAGCTGGCCAGAGCGCATGGATTCAGGCGCGCAAGCTTTAGATTTTCATGCCTTGTCAGCGATGACCTTTGAGGCTTTAGATGACCACGGTCACCCCGAACGTTTTGCTGGGATTCATTTGGCGTGGGATGCTTTGCGTGGTCCGCGCGGTACAACTGCCGTACTCAATGCGGCCAATGAAATCGCGGTGGCTGCGTTTTTGGATCGTCGCATTCGCTTTGATCAAATTCATGTGGTGAATCAAAACTGCATGGCGCATCTTTCGCCAGCTGCTCCGCATAGCTTGGATGACTTGCTAGCACTTGATGCGCAAGCGCGCGCTGTGGCTGAAGATGCGGTACGTCTGCTGGCCAAGTAACGCATGACTGTTCTGGCCTTTTTGCTCGCGCTCGGTGTCCTCATCACTGTGCATGAGTGGGGGCACTACCGCGTCGCAGTGGCTTGTGGTGTAAAAGTGCTCACGTTTTCGATTGGCTTTGGTAAACCGCTGCTGAGCTGGATGTCGCGCAACCCACATCCCCGTCAAGATACAGAGTTCTGTATTAGCCTCATACCTTTGGGCGGCTACGTCAAGATGCTCGACGAGAGTGAAGGCGATGTGCCACCTCAAGATTTACCAATGGCTTTTAACCGTCAGCCTTGGTGGGCGAGAGCGGCTATTGTGTCTGCAGGACCGTTGGCTAATTTGCTGTTGGCCATGTGTTTGTATGCCGCCACGTTTTGGGTGGGGCAGTTTGAGACTCAGGCCACACTGGCCGCACCCGTGGTCGGCTCAGTGGCCGATGCCGCGGGCTTGCGAAGTGGCGACACCGTTTTGCGCGCAGGTATCGATGCCGAAGATTTGCACGACATCACCTCTTTGGATGCCTTGCGTTGGTGGATGCTGCAGCAAGGTGTATCGCCTGTGTATTTAGAAGTGCAGGCGCAAGGCAAGCAAACGCCGCATGTGTTGTATTTGGCAGAGTTGCCTGATAACGCGATATCGAAAGAGAGCAACGCGTGGCAAGCGCGTGGTTTCACGGGGCCTTGGAGTCGCGCAGTGCTTGGGGAAGTGCAAATTGGCTTGCCCGCGCAAGTTGCTGGTTTGCAAAGTGGTGACGAAGTGTTGCGCGTTGACGGTCAGCGGGTGATTGATGGCCCCTCTTTGCGAGCCATTATTCGCCGAAGTGGTAATGACCAAGCACCCAGCATGCAGCTATGGGATATCTCCCGTGAAGGCCGCCACTTACAAGTGCAGGTAGCCCCCGAGCGTTTGGCAGAAGGCGCCCAGTTCATTGGCCGCATTGGTGCACAAGTAGGGGAGCCGCCTGCCAAGGTTTGGGTTCAATCCGGATTGCTTGATGGCTTGTACAAGGCAGTGGTTCAAACATGGGAAGTTGTTTTGATGACGCTCGATATGTTGGGCCGCTTGCTAGTTGGTAATGCGTCTCTGGATAACTTAAGCGGCCCACTTACCATGGCGGATTACGCAGGCCGTTCTGCCAGTCTTGGCATTGGTGCTTATCTGAGCTATTTGGCCTTGGTAAGCGTCAGTCTTGGCGTGTTTAACTTGCTGCCATTGCCCGTGCTCGACGGTGGGCACCTGTTATATTATCTTTATGAGGCCTGCACAGGTCATCCTCCTGCGCCTAAATGGTTAGACGTCATGCAGCGTGTGGGTTTGGCAGTGCTTGTGGCGCTGATGGTTTTCTCTCTTTTCAACGATGTGGTTCGCCTCGGGTGGCTCCCATAAGTCCATAGATACATCCTGTTCATGAACAAGCAATATTCACATTTTCATCGCTGCTCTTTGTCACAAGCAGCAGCGTTTCTTGCTGGCACAGTGATGGCCCTCAATGCTTTAGCGGCGGATCCATTCAATGTGCGCGATATTCGTGTTGAAGGTTTGCAGCGCGTTGAGCCTGGAACCGTATTCGCTTCTATCCCTTTCAAAGTGGGCGAGAGCTACACCGATGAAAAAGGAGCTGCCGCAATTCGCAGTTTGTACGCTTTAGGCCTGTTCAAAGATGTTCGCATTGAGGTCAATGGTGACGTTTTGGTTTTGATTCTCGAAGAGCGTCCAAATATCGCGGGCGTTGAGTTCATCGGGACTAAAGAATTTGACAAAGATACGCTCAAAAAAGCACTCAAAGACATCGGCTTGGCTGAGGGGCGCCCCTTTGACAAAGCCTTGGCTGATCGTGCGGAGCAAGAATTAAAACGCCAGTATGTGAACCGTAGCTTGTATGGTGCAGAAATTATCACCACCATCACACCTGCTGAGCGTAACCGTGTGAATTTGTCTTTCACCGTTGTTGAAGGTGATTTAGCCAAGATCAAAGAGCTTCGTGTGGTCGGAGCGAAAGCTTTCGATGAGTCCAAGTTGTTGGATCAATTCGATCAAAGTACAGGCAATTGGTTGAGTTGGTATACCAAGTCAGACCGGTACTCGCGCACCAAACTGAATGCTGACTTGGAAACTTTGCGTGCTTGGTATTTGGCGCGAGGCTATCTTGAGTTCCGTATCGATTCAACGCAAGTTGCTATTTCTCCGAACAAACAAGACATCAGCATCACGATCAATGTGACCGAAGGTGACCGTTTTGTGGTCTCTGAAGTGGCCATGGAAGGCTACTACCTCGGTAAAGACGATGAGTTCAAGTCTTTGGTTGAGATCAAGGCCGGCCAAGCATATAACGCAGATGATGTCGCGCGAACCACGAAAGCGTTCAATGAATACTTCGGCAATTTCGGTTTTGCCTTTGCGCGAACCGATGTGCGTCCAGAAATCGATCGTGCGACAAACCGAGTTAAGCTTGTTTTAGTAGCCGATCCTGCGCGCCGCGCCTATGTTCGCCGTATCAATATTGTGGGTAACAACCGTACACGCGATCAAATTGTTCGCCGTGAATTCCGTCAAACAGAATCGTCTTGGTACGACGGCGAGAAAATTCGTCTATCGCGTGATCGCGTTAACCGATTGGGTTATTTCAAAGATGTGGATATCGATACCCAAGAGGTTCCCTCCACTCAAGACCAAGTCGACTTGAATGTGAACGTGGTTGAAAAACCAACTGGCATGCTGACCTTGGGTGCGGGCTTTTCTAGCGCGGAAAAGGTGACGTTTTCATTTGGTATCCAACAAGACAACGTGTTTGGCTCTGGTCAAAACTTAGGCTTGCAAGTCAGTACCAGTAAGTTCAATCAGTATTACGTCATTAACACGACCGATCCCTACTTCACAGAGGATGGCGTGTCGCGTACGTTTGAGTTTTATCACCGTTCAAGCAAGCCCTACATCGAGCAGGGTGGTAACTACCGGATGGTGACTTCAGGCTTGGGCTTGCGTTTTGGCTTGCCTTTCAGTGAATTGGATCGTGTGTTTGTCGGTGCTGCGGCGGAATCGACGGAATTGGTACCGGGTACCAATATGTTGGGTGTCCATGCGGACCTGTGCCAGAAATTTGGTTGCATTGCAAAGAACGTCCCTGTCACGATAGGGTGGGCCAAAGACAGCCGCGACAGCTATCTGAATCCAAACAACGGTAAGTTCATTCGTTTGAACAGTGAGTTGGGATCTATGGGCGATGCCCGCTATGCTAAGTTTGGTGCGCAATACCAGCAATACATTCCAATCACCAAGCAATACACGTTTGCCTTTAATGCCGATCTTGGCTTAGGTAAAGGTTTACAAGGTCAAGTTTTGCCGTTTTATAAAAACTACTACTCGGGCGGTCTAGGCTCGGTTCGTGGTTTTGAACAAGGAACGTTGGGCCCTCGTGACATCACAGGCCCTGTCATTGGTGGCGCGAAGAAACTCACATTCAATAGCGAGTTTTTGATGCCGTTTCCTGGTGCTGGCAATGACCGCAGTTTGCGCCTCTACGGTTTCTATGACATGGGCAACGTCTATGGCGAGTTCGAGAAAATGGATATGAGTTTGCTGCGCACGTCATATGGCGTGGGTTTGAGCTGGGTTTCGCCCATGGGGCCTTTGCGTTTTGCTTGGGCTAGGCCTGGCCGCGCCTTTGCAGGCGATAGAATCCAAAGATTGCAATTTCAAATCGGGACATCCTTCTGATGACTATCACTCGTCAAATTTCCTTAGCTGTTGTGTTGGGCTTGGCTGCGTTATGTGCGCAAGCTGAAGAAATCCGTATCGGCTTTATCAATACTGATCGCATCTTCAAAGAGTCCAATACAGCCAAGCAAGCGCAGGCGAAGTTGGAGCAAGAGTTTTCCAAACGCGAAAAAGACTTGGTCGATGCCGAGAAATCTTTCAAATCTGCTGTTGAAAAGTTTGAGCGCGAAGCGCCTACTTTGTCAGAGTCACAACGTATGTCTCGCCAAAAACAATTAGGCGAACAAGACCGTGACTTTCAACGCAAACGTCGTGAGTTTCAAGAAGAGCTCAATGCACGCAAAAACGAAGAATTCCAGCAAGTGCTCGAACGTGCCAACCGTGTGATCAAGCAAGTGGCTGAAACTGAAAAATATGACCTGGTGTTGCAAGAAGCTGTGTACATCAACCCCAAGCACGACATCACCGACAAAGTGCTGAAGGTCATCAACGCCGCTAAATAATCTGCCGTGGCACTGCGTCTCGGCCAGATCGTTGAAAGTTTGGGTGGTCGCCTGATTGGCGACGCCCAGCACATCATCCAAAAACTCGCGCCCCTTGATACGGCTCAAGCTGACGCGCTGAGCTTTTTAAGTAATCCCAAATACCAATCTCAACTCACCACCACACAGGCGGGTTGTGTCATTGTGTCGCCCGCAGTCGCCGAGACTGTCAAACTTTCTACGGCCTTGATCGTGGCCGATAACCCGTATCACTACTTTGCACGCTTGACCCAGATGTGGCGTCAACACGCGCGTGTGCATGACGAACCTTTGGTTCACCCCAGCGCTGTGATTCACCCTCAGGCTCATGTAGATGCCAGTGCGCGCATTGGTCCGCTGTGTGTGGTTGAGCGCGGTGCGCATATCGGGGCGAACACATGGTTGAAATCGGGCGTCACTGTGGGCGAAGATTGCCGCATCGGTGAGCGTTGCATCGTGCACGCAGGCGTGGTCATTGGCGCTGACGGATTCGGTTTCGCTTTGTTCGAGGAGCGTTGGGAAAAGATTGAGCAACTCGGTGCCGTTCGCATTGGTAACGATGTGGAAATTGGTGCGAACACCTGTATTGATCGCGGTGCTTTGGATGACACCATCATCGAAGACGGTGTCAAGCTAGATAACTTGGTGCAAATTGGTCACAACGTCCATGTCGGAGCCAATACGGCCATGGCCGGTTGTGCTGGCGTGGCAGGCAGTGCACGCATCGGTGCCAATTGCACGGTGGGTGGCGGCGCGGTTGTATTAGGGCATTTGCAATTGGCCGACGGTGTTCACATCTCGGCAGCTTCAGTGGTCATGCGCTCCATTCGTCAGCCTGGCCAGTACAGCGGTGTGTTCCCAATCGACGACAATGCTGCGTGGGAGAAAAACGCCGCTACGCTACGCCAATTGCATCGCTTGCGCGACCGTATCAAATCTCTTGAATCAGCTTTTGAAAGTCAAAAAAAATGAGCATGGATATTCACCAAATCTTGAAGCAATTGCCACATCGCTACCCATTTTTGTTGGTAGATCGCGTAACCGAAATTGATAAAGGCAAGAGCATCAAGGCGCTCAAAAATGTGACCATGAACGAGCCGTTCTTCGGTGGCCACTTCCCGCATCACCCCGTCATGCCTGGCGTGTTGATTTTGGAAGCTTTGGCTCAAGCCGCAGCCTTGTTGGCGTTTGACACCTTGGGTGCTGCACCCGATGACAAAACTGTGTATTACTTCGCGGGTATCGATGGTGCGCGTTTCAAGCGCCCCGTCGAGCCAGGTGATCAGCTCACGCTTGAAGTAGAGCTGGATCGTATGAAAGCTGGCATCTTTAAATTCAAAGCACGTGCCAAAGTGGGTGATGTGGTAGCTACCGAAGCTGATTTGATGTGCACCATGCGTTCTATCGCTTAACACGCCAACCCAAAGATGAGCCTCATTCACGCCACCGCCATTGTGGACCCCAAGGCCGAGCTTGACAGTTCGGTGCAGGTAGGGCCTTACACCATCATTGGCCCGAACGTTCGCATCGGCGCAGGCACGACCGTTGGTCCGCATTGTGTCATTGAGGGCCACACCACGATTGGCAATGACAACCGAATTTTTCAATTCAACTCATTGGGCGCTATTCCGCAAGACAAGAAGTACGCGGGCGAGCCTTGCGAATTGATCATCGGTGACCGTAACACCATTCGTGAGTTTTGCACGTTCAACATTGGCTCACCCGGCGATGCGGGCGTGACCAAAGTGGGTAACGACAACTGGATCATGGCTTATGTGCATTTGGCGCATGACTGCATGGTGGGTAACCACACCATCTTTGCCAACAGCGCGCAGTTGGCTGGTCATGTGCATGTGGGCGACTGGGTGATTTTGGGCGGTTTTACCGTGGTGCATCAGTTCGTGCGCATTGGTGCACACAGTTTCTCGGCCATGCATTCGTTGTTGTTCGCCGATGTACCTCCATTTGTGATGTGCCAAGGACAACCTGCTGAGCCTCGTTCGATGAACTTTGAAGGCTTGCGTCGTCGCGGTTTTTCAGCCGAACGAATCAGTGCGGTCAAAGGCATGCACAAAGCCTTGTACCGCGATGATTTGACGCTCGAGCAAGCCAAAGCGCGCATTGCTGCATTGACGCAAGAAAAACCAGAGGCTGCTGACGATGTGGCCATGATGCTGGACTTCTTGAACCACACCTCGCCGCAACGCGGCATCATTCGCTAAGCCCTATGGCTGAGGCCTTGTCTTTCTCGCTCGTCGCAGGCGAGGCCTCGGGCGATTTGCTGGCGGGTCTGTTGCTTGGCGGTATGCGTGAGAAGTGGCCTGACATGCATAGTTCAGGCATTGGCGGTCAGCGTATGGCTGAGCAGGGTTTCCAAGCGCAGTGGCCTTACGAAAAACTCGCCGTGCGTGGCTATGTCGAAGTGCTGCGCCATTACCGAGAAATTGTGGGCATTCGCAATCAGCTGCGCGAACGCTTGCTGGCTCATCCACCCAGTGCTTTCATTGGTGTGGATGCACCCGACTTCAACCTTGATTTAGCGCGCGACCTCAAAGCACAAGGTATTCCAACGATTCACTTTGTGTGTCCTTCCATTTGGGCATGGCGCGCAGACCGTGTCGAGAAGATTCGCCAAAGCGTCGACCACGTGTTGTGCATCTTCCCGTTTGAAACCGACTTGCTCGCGCAGCATGGGATTGATGCCACGTATGTGGGGCACCCTTTAGCTAAAAACATTCCCGAGGTGCCTGATCGTGCCGCTGCTCGGACTGCATTAGGCTTGCCGCAAGACGCGACCGTGGTCGCTTTGCTACCAGGCAGCCGCAGTTCTGAAATTGAGTATTTGGCGCATCGCTTTTTACAAGCGGCCCAGCGCATGGCCAAGCAGCAGCCGGGCTTGCACTTTGTGTTGCCAGCGATGCCTGCTTTGCGCCAACGCATTGAAGCCATTGCCAAAGATGTCGGGGAGGTGCCCAACCTTTTGGTGATCAATGGTCAGTCGCACGCCGCATTGTCAGCCTGTGATGTCACGCTCATTGCCAGTGGCACGGCCACACTCGAAGCCGCATTGTTCAAGCGTCCCATGGTGATTGCCTACAACATGAACTGGCTGAGCTGGCAAATCATGCGCCGTAAAAAGCTTCAACCTTGGGTCGGTTTGCCCAATATCTTGTGCCAAGACTTTGTCGTGCCTGAGTTGTTGCAAGACGCTGCTACGCCCGACGCACTGGCACAAGAGGTGTTGCAATGGCTACACAACCCTGCGGCAGCCGCCGCTGTTCAACAACGCTTTGCGACGCTGCACGACACGTTGCGTCGCGATACCCCCGCACTGGCGGCCCATGCGATCGAAAAAGTTCTTGCGCGCTGAGCAGGCGCCTCTTATTTGGGATGCCCCAGGCTTGATCGCTGGGGTGGATGAGGCTGGTCGTGGCCCGCTGGCTGGCCCTGTGGTGGCTGCTGCTGTGATTTTGGATGACTTGAATCCGATTGCTGGCTTGGCTGATTCCAAAAAACTCACTGCCTTGAAACGCGAGCGTCTGTATGACGAGATTCGCGCCAAGGCTTTGTGCTGCTCAATTGCCGAGGCGACGGTGGAAGAGATAGACGAGCTCAACATCTTGCAAGCCACCATGCTCGCCATGCGTCGCGCCGTAGAAGGCTTGCGCCTGAAACCCACCAAGGTGCTGGTCGATGGCAACCGCTTGCCCGTCTTGGATGTGTTGGCCGAAGCCATCGTCAAAGGCGACAGCAAGGTGCAAGCCATTTCAGCAGCGTCCATCTTGGCCAAAGTACATCGCGACCGTTGGTGCCAAGAGCTGCATGCGCAGTACCCGCAGTATGGTTTTGATGGCCACAAGGGTTATGGCACCGCGGCACACTTGCAAGCCCTCAAAGAACACGGTGCTACGCCTTGGCACCGTAAATCGTTTTCTCCTGTGGCCGAGGTTTTGAAATGAACTTGATCACCTCGCGTGACAACCCATTGGTCAAAGACCTTCGCCGTTTGTCGCAAGACAGCACGGCCTACCGCAAACTGGGCCGCGTGTGGCTTGAGGGTGACCATCTGTGCCGTGCCGCGCTCACGCGCGGCGTGAAGCCTGAACATGCGGTGTTTGCTGAATCGCTGTGGGCCAATGCGCCGCGTGAGTGGACGCAAGCGGCTGAACGCAACACCGTCTTGCCCGACGCGCTGTTTGCCGAAATCAGTAGCCTTGAGTCACCCGCAAAAATGGGTTTTGTGTTGGCGGCGCCGACATCCAAAGAAGTTCAAGCCACCACCCCAACGGTCGTATTAGATCGTGTGCAAGACGCTGGGAATGTGGGCTCGATTTTGCGAAGTGCTTCTGCCTTTGGCTTTAAGCAAGTGTTGGCGATCAAAGGGGCAGCAGCTTTGTGGTCACCCAAAGTCTTGCGAGCTGGTATGGGCGCACATTTCGGGCTTCATTTGGTCGAAGGTCTTAGCGCCGACGATTTGAATGCCTTGGACATGCCTTGGGTCGCCACCAGCTCGCACCAAGGTCCGTTTTTGCACACCTTGCTGGCCGAAGCTAAGCTGCCCATGCCCTGCGCGTGGCTCATGGGGCATGAAGGGCAGGGCGTGTCGCCCGCCTTGGCCGAGCGTGCGGCGGTGCACGTGCGCATTGCGCAGCCGGGCGGCGAAGAGTCGCTCAATGTGGCCTCGGCTGCTGCTATTTGCTTACACGCCAGCGCCACCTGTCATTTGGCTTAATTCGCCTACTTTGATTCGGGAAAACCAGTGCCTCGGATATAATGAGAGGCTTTCCCGCATCAACCCGTACGCCACAGCTCAAACCTAGGCAAATTCCTCGAACAAAGCAGCCCAAGAGACACGTTCTCTGGTAAGCGCTGAGGCGTACCCGAACTATTCCGGAGAACCCAGTGCTTTTGTCTCTTCAGGGAACCTTCCCGCCCGCCATCTTGGCGCTCGCAGACGGCACGGTCTTTATCGGCAACTCGATCGGAGCATCAGGCTCTACCGTCGGCGAAGTGGTGTTCAACACCTCACTCACCGGCTACCAGGAAATCCTCACTGACCCCAGCTACTGCCAGCAGATCGTCACCTTGACGTACCCGCACATCGGTAACTACGGCGTCAACGTGGAAGACATCGAAGCTGACAAAGTCCATGCCGCTGGCTTGATCATCAAAGACTTGCCTTTGGTGGCCAGCAACTTCCGCTCGAACCAAACCTTGTCGGCCTATTTGACCGATGCAGGCACGGTTGCGATTGCCAACATCGACACCCGTCAACTCACTCGCATCTTGCGTACAAAAGGTGCGCAAAACGGCGCGATCGTTGGCTTGGCCAAAGGCCAAGAAGTCACACAAGCGGTGATCGACCAAGCCGTGGCTGCAGCCAAAGGCGCCCCCAATATGGCGGGCCTCGATTTGGCCCAGAAAGTCACTGTGTCCAAATCGTATGAGTGGACGCAAACAGAGTGGACCTTAGGCGAAGGCTACGGCAACTTGACTGCACCCAAGTTCCATGTGGTCGCTTACGACTTTGGCGTGAAGAAAAACATCTTGCGCATGTTGGCCGAGCGCGGTTGCAAAGTGACCGTGGTGCCTGCCAAGACGCCTGCGGCTGAAGTGCTCAAGCACAACCCCGACGGCATCTTCTTGTCCAACGGCCCTGGCGATCCTCAGCCATGCGACTACGCGATTGCTGCGGCTGCTGAGTTGATCGAAACCGGCATTCCTACTTTTGGCATTTGCTTGGGTCACCAAATCATGGCTTTGGCCAGCGGTGCCAAAACCTTCAAGATGAAGTTTGGCCACCACGGTGCCAACCATCCCGTGAAAGACCTCGACTCAGGTCGTGTGTCCATCACCAGCCAAAACCACGGTTTTGCGGTGGACGAAAAATCATTGCCAGCCAACTTGCGTGCAACGCACGTGTCTTTGTTTGACGGCACCTTGCAAGGTTTGGCCCGCACCGACAAGCCCGCGTTTTGCTTCCAAGGTCACCCTGAAGCATCGCCCGGTCCACACGACATTGCTTACCTCTTTGACCGCTTCATCAAATTGATGGAGGCGAAATAATCATGCCCAAGCGTTCCGACATTAAAAGTATTCTCATCATCGGCGCAGGCCCGATCATCATTGGTCAGGCGTGTGAGTTTGATTACTCTGGCGTGCAAGCGTGTAAAGCGTTGCGTGAAGAGGGCTACAAAGTCATCTTGATCAACAGCAACCCTGCCACGATCATGACCGACCCAGCCACGGCAGACGTCACCTACATCGAACCTATCACTTGGCAAACGGTTGAGAAGATCATTGCCAAAGAGCGTCCCGATGCCATTCTGCCCACGATGGGCGGCCAAACCGCGCTCAACTGTGCGTTGGACTTGTGGCACCACGGCGTGTTGGCCAAGTACAAGGTCGAGCTGATTGGCGCAACCCCAGAGGCCATCGACAAAGCCGAAGACCGCTTGAAGTTCAAAGACGCCATGACCAAGATCGGTCTGGGCTCTGCGCGTTCAGGCATTGCCCACAGCATGGAAGAAGCGTGGGATGTTCAAAAGCGCGTGGGCTTCCCCACTGTCATTCGCCCCAGCTTCACGCTCGGCGGCACCGGCGGTGGTATTGCCTACAACTCGGAAGAGTTTGAAACGATTTGCAAGCGCGGCTTGGAAGCTTCACCCACCAACGAGTTGTTGATTGAAGAATCTCTCGTCGGCTGGAAAGAGTATGAGATGGAAGTCGTACGCGATAAGGCGGACAACTGCATCATCATTTGCTCGATCGAAAACTTAGACCCTATGGGTGTGCACACCGGCGACTCGATCACCGTGGCGCCCGCGCAAACCTTGACCGACAAGGAATACCAAATCATGCGCAATGCCTCTTTGGCTGTGTTGCGTGAGATTGGTGTGGACACCGGCGGTTCGAACGTGCAGTTCTCCATCAATCCCAAAGACGGCCGCATGGTTGTCATTGAGATGAATCCACGTGTGTCGCGTTCATCGGCCTTGGCTTCTAAAGCCACGGGCTTCCCGATTGCAAAAGTTGCAGCCAAGTTGGCTGTGGGTTACACACTCGACGAGTTGCGCAACGAAATCACAGGCGGTGCTACGCCTGCGTCGTTCGAGCCTTCGATCGACTATGTGGTGACGAAGATTCCACGTTTTGCGTTTGAGAAATTCCCAACCGCCGACAGCCGCTTGACCACCCAAATGAAATCGGTGGGCGAGGTGATGGCCATGGGGCGTACTTTCCAAGAGTCCTTCCAAAAAGCCTTGCGCGGCTTGGAGGTGGGCGTGGATGGCATGAACGAAAAAACCCAAGACCGCGAAGTGCTCGAGAAGGAACTGGGCGAGCCAGGCCCCGAACGCATTTGGTATGTGGGGGATGCGTTTGCGCAAGGCATGAGCGTGGAAGAAGTGTTCTCGCTCACCAAGATCGACCGCTGGTTCTTGGTGCAGATTGAAGAGATCGTGAAGATCGAGTTGGAGCTTGAGACCACCACGCTCGAAGCAATTTCTGCCCAAGAGTTGCGCGCCTTGAAAAAGAAGGGCTTCTCCGATCGCCGCTTGGCCAAGTTGCTCAAGACCACAGAGCACGCTGTGCGTGCACGTCGCCATGAGTTGAATGTTCGTCCTGTGTACAAGCGCGTGGATACCTGTGCAGCTGAGTTCTCGACAGACACGGCGTACATGTACTCGTGCTACGAAGGCCATGGTGATGGTGAGTGCGAAGCAGAACCCACCACCAACAAAAAAATCATGGTGCTCGGCGGCGGTCCTAACCGCATTGGACAAGGTATCGAGTTTGACTACTGCTGCGTTCACGCTGCACTCGCCATGCGCGAAGACGGCTACGAAACCATCATGGTCAACTGCAACCCAGAAACTGTGTCGACCGACTACGACACGTCGGACCGCTTGTACTTTGAGCCATTGACGCTCGAAGACGTGCTCGAAATCGTCGACAAAGAAAAACCAACTGGCGTCATCGTTCAATACGGTGGTCAAACACCTTTGAAATTGGCGCTCGGCTTAGAAGCTGCTGGCGTGCCCATCATTGGTACCAGCCCCGACATGATTGACGCTGCGGAAGACCGTGAGCGTTTCCAAAAGTTGTTGCAAGACCTCGGCTTGCGCCAACCCCCCAACGCTACTGCACGCACTGAAACCGAAGCGCTTGAAAAAGCCGCTGAGTTGGGCTATCCCTTGGTGGTTCGCCCCAGCTATGTGCTGGGTGGTCGTGCGATGGAAATCGTGCACGAGCAACGTGACCTTGAGCGTTACATGCGCGAAGCGGTCAAAGTGTCGAACGACTCGCCCGTGTTGTTGGATCGTTTCTTGAACGATGCCATCGAGTGTGATGTGGACTGTTTGCGTGACCCAGAAGGCAAGACCTTCATCGGCGGCGTGATGGAGCACATTGAACAAGCAGGTGTGCACAGCGGTGACTCGGCTTGCTCCTTGCCTCCTTACTCATTGTCAGACACCACAGTGACTGAACTCAAGCGCCAATCCGCTGCGATGGCCGGTGCTTTGAATGTGGTCGGCTTGATGAACGTGCAGTTCGCGATTCAACATGTGGATGGTAAAGACGTCATCTACGTGCTCGAAGTGAACCCACGTGCGTCACGCACCGTGCCTTACGTGTCCAAAGCGACTGGCATTCAGTTGGCCAAGGTGGCGGCACGTTGCATGGCCGGCCAAACACTCGCATCGCAAGGTATCTCCAAAGAAGTCACACCGCCTTATTTCAGCGTGAAAGAAGCAGTGTTCCCATTTGTGAAGTTCCCAGGTGTCGATACGATTCTTGGCCCAGAGATGAAGTCCACGGGCGAAGTCATGGGCGTGGGTAAAACATTTGGCGAAGCATTCGTGAAGAGCCAACTCGGTGCAGGCACCAAGTTGCCTCGTCCACGCGATGCCGATGGTCGCTCGACAGGCAAGGTGTTCATCTCGGTGAAGAACAACGACAAGCCCCGTGCCATCAAAGTGGCGCGTGAGCTGTCTGCCTTAGGCTTTGAACTGATTGCCACCAAAGGCACGGCGTCTGCGATTGTGGAGGCGGGTGTGCCTTGCGATGTGGTGAACAAAGTGACTGAAGGTCGCCCACACATTGTGGACAGCATCAAAAACAACGAAGTCGTGTTGGTCATCAATACCGTGGAAGAGCGTCGCAATGCGATTGCTGATTCGCGTCACATTCGTACCTCGGCATTGCTCAACCGCGTGACCACTTTCACCACCATCGCCGGCGCGGAAGCGGCTGTGGAAGGCATGAAGTACATGGACAAGTTGGAAGTCATTTCGGTGCAAGAAATGCACGCCCAATTGACAGCTTAAGGACGCACGATGAGTACAGTTCCTATCACCAAACGTGGTGCAGAAAAGCTCAAGGACGAGTTGCACAAACTCAAAACCATTGAGCGTCCCAACGTGATTGCTGCGATCGCTGAAGCACGTGCCCAAGGCGACTTGAGCGAAAACGCCGAATACGACGCAGCCAAAGACCGTCAAGGTTTCATCGAAGGTCGCATTCAAGAAATTGAAGGCAAGCTGTCGGTGGCTCAAATCATTGACCCAGCATCACTCGATGCGGGTGGTCGTGTGGTGTTTGGTGCCACGGTTGCATTGGAAGACGAAGACACCGGCGACAAGGTGACTTACCAAATCGTGGGTGAAGACGAAGCCGATTTGAAACTCGGTCTCATCAACATCAGCAGCCCCATCGCCCGCGCCTTGATTGGCAAGGAAGAGGGTGATGTGGCCGAAGTGCAAGCACCAGGCGGTGTGAAGCACTACGAAGTGGTCAAGGTCTCTTACCTCTAACCCCTCACATGGCGCGGCTACAGATTTTCTTGGCGGCGCTGTGGTGGGGTAGCCTGTGTGCGGTGGGCTTCATGGTGGTGCCCATGCTGTTTATGCATTTGGAGACACCAGCCATCGCTGGACAAATGGCTGCAAAGCTCTTCACTGCTCAATCTTGGTTGTCACTAGTGTGTGGTCTGTTGCTTTTGCTGGCTGCTAAGCGCTTAAATCAAGACGACTCACATACGCCATCACCTTGGGTGATTGGTGGCATGCTGTGTGCCCTGTTGATTGAGGTGGCTGTGAAGCCCCACATCGTGGCGCGTGACAACCTGATGCTGTGGCACAACTTAGGTACGGCTTTTTATGCGTTGCAGTGGGTGTGTGCTGCAAAGGTGCTCTTGGCCTTGTGCCCCGACAAAAAAGAGCTTGCCGTTGCAGCAAGCTCAGAATCTAGCCATTAACCCAAGCTGCGCTTTTTGACCGAAATCTTTTTCGGTTTGGCGCGTTTGACTTGACCGCCTGATGTCAGGCGTTGGTTGCCCAGCACGCGTAGAGTTTTTACTTCGGGGCGTTGGCCGCCTCGGCTGCTGTACTTGAGCACTTTCACATCGCGAGGGCCGGCCATGCGGTCTTCGTCAACGGTGCGTTCTTTTTCAGCGCGAGGGCGCCACAACACAAACAGTTTGCCGATGTGTTGAATGGGGGCCGCGTTGAGTTGGTCAGCCAAAGCGCCAAACATTGCTTCGCGCGCTTGGCGGTCGTCGCCCAACACACGGATTTTGATGAGGCCGTGCGCGTTGAGCGCCATCTCGGCTTCTTTGATCACGGCAGGTGTTAAGCCATCGTTGCCAATCATGACAACAGGGTCTAAATGGTGCGCTTCGGCGCGGTGAATTTTGCGTTGAGCAGGTGTGAGTTGTATTGCGGGCATGCGGGTATTATCCCCGCTCGCTCAGAGGTATGAATTGAAAGCTAAAACTAAAAGCAAAAAGGTCAACAAAACATGGTTGAACGACCATGTGAACGATACCTACGTCAAGCTTGCTCAAAAAGAGGGCTACCGTGCGCGTGCGGCTTATAAGCTCAAGGAAATCGATGAGCAGCTTCACCTCATCAAGCCCGGCTACACCGTGGTTGATTTGGGGTGCACACCTGGGGCATGGTGCCAATATTTGCGCCGTCGTATGTCTCCCAGCGGGGCTGCGGCTGGTGAACTCAATGGCACCATCATCGGCTTAGACATCTTGCCTATGGAGCCGATTGAAGATGTGACCTATATCCAGGGTGATTTCCGTGAGGAAGAGGTCTTGGCACAGCTAGAAGCTGCCTTGCAAGACCGAATTGTGGATGTGGTGGTGTCTGATATGGCCCCCAATTTGACGGGGATTGAGTCGACCGATGCCACTCGCATTGCCCATTTGATTGAGCTGGCGGTGGACTTTGCGCAAAAGCACCTCAAGGACGACGGTGCATTGGTGGTCAAACTCTTTCACGGCAGCGGTTACAGCGATTTGGTGAACTTGTTCAAAAGCACGTTTCGCGTGGTCAAACCGATCAAACCAAAGGCCAGTCGTGACAAGTCAAGTGAAACCTTTTTGGTTGGTATGGGCGTGAAAAGTCGCGTTTGCGCAAATCCTTGATTTTTCTAAGGCTGCTTGGGATGAATAAAGCAGCCTCCAGCGCTTGAAACGCCTAAAATCAAACCCATCTCAGTACATCTCGTACTCTTTTTATTTCGGAGCCCACATTGAATAATCAATGGTTCTCAAAAGTTGCTGTTTGGTTGGTCATCGCTTTGGTGATGTTTACTGTGTTCAAACAGTTCGAAACACGTCCAGGCGTTGGCTCTGGTTACATGGGCTACTCGGACTTTCTTGAAGAGGTTCGTGGTAAGCGCATCAAGAGCGCCACCATTCAAGAAGGTCAGGGTGGCACTGAAATTACGGCGGTCACCAATGATGATCGCAAGATTCGTACAACGGCAACCTATTTAGACCGCGGCTTGGTGGGGGACCTCATCGCCAATGGTGTGAAGTTTGACGTCAAGCCCCGCGAAGAAGGCTCGCTCCTGATGACTTTGCTGGTCAGTTGGGGCCCCATGTTGTTGCTGATTGGTGTGTGGGTGTACTTCATGCGCCAGATGCAAGGCGGCGGCAAAGGCGGTGCGTTCAGCTTTGGCAAGAGCAAAGCCCGCATGCTCGATGAAAACAACAACCAAGTGACGTTCGCAGATGTGGCAGGTTGTGATGAGGCCAAAGAAGAAGTCAAAGAAGTGGTCGACTTCTTGAAAGACCCACAAAAATTCCAAAAATTGGGTGGTCGTATCCCACGTGGTCTGTTGTTGGTTGGTCCTCCTGGTACTGGTAAGACATTGTTGGCCAAAGGCATTGCTGGCGAAGCCAAAGTGCCGTTCTTCAGCATCTCGGGTTCAGACTTCGTTGAGATGTTTGTGGGTGTGGGCGCAGCACGTGTGCGCGACATGTTCGAGAACGCGAAAAAGAATGCACCTTGCATCATCTTCATTGACGAGATTGATGCTGTGGGTCGCCAACGTGGTGCCGGTGTGGGCGGTGGTAACGACGAGCGCGAACAAACCTTGAACCAAATGTTGGTCGAGATGGATGGTTTCGAAACCAACCTCGGCGTGATCGTGGTGGCTGCCACCAACCGTCCTGACATTTTGGATGCCGCTTTGTTGCGCCCCGGCCGCTTTGATCGCCAGGTGTATGTGACCTTGCCTGATATCCGGGGTCGCGAGCAAATTTTGAATGTGCATATGCGTAAAGTGCCAATTGGCCAAGACGTGAACGCCAGCGTGATTGCACGTGGCACACCAGGCATGAGCGGTGCTGATTTGGCCAACCTGTGCAACGAAGCTGCATTGATGGCTGCGCGCCGCAACGCGCGCGTGGTCGAGATGCAAGACTTCGAAAAAGCCAAAGACAAAATTTTGATGGGCCCCGAGCGCAAGAGCATGGTGATGCCCGAAGAAGAGCGTAAGAACACGGCCTACCATGAAGCCGGTCACGCCTTGATTGGTAAGCTTTTGCCCAAGTGTGACCCCGTACACAAAGTGACCATCATTCCGCGTGGTCGCGCTCTGGGCGTGACCATGAGCCTGCCTGAAAAAGACCGTTATAGCTACGACCGCGAATACATGCTCAACCAAATCAGCATGCTGTTTGGAGGCCGTATTGCAGAAGAAGTGTTCATGAACCAAATGACCACAGGTGCAAGCAACGACTTTGAGCGCGCCACATCCATCGCGCGTGATATGGTCATGCGCTATGGCATGACGGACGCCTTGGGCCCCATGGTCTATGCCGAAAATGAGGGTGAAGTGTTTTTGGGCCGCTCGGTGACCAAGACCACCAATATGTCCGAAGCCACCATGCAAAAGGTGGACAACGAGGTACGTCGCATCATCGATGAGCAATACAACTTGGCGCGCCGCCTGATTGAATTTAACAGCGACAAGATGCATACCATGGCCAAGGCTTTGCTTGAGTGGGAAACCATCGACAAAGAGCAAATTGACGACATCATGGAAGGTCGTGAGCCACGTCCACCCAAAGACTGGACACCACGCACCCCTTCAGGTGGCGATGGCAGCGGTGGCAGCCCTGCGGTTCAAGCCGATCCATCACCCAGCGCTGCTTAAAGCGCACGAAGAACCGAAAACGGGGCGTAAGCCCCGTTTTTCATGGAGTGTTTATGTTTTGGCAAACCTCACGTTTTCGCATTGATCTTAGCCAGCCTCAGGTGATGGGCATCGTCAATGTCACGCCCGATTCGTTCTCAGATGGCGGACAACACGCCAGCACGCATCAGGCTTTGGCCCATTGCGAGCAACTGCTCAAAGAAGGCGCACATATGTTGGATATCGGCGGTGAGTCAACCCGACCCGGTGCGCCCGCCGTGAGCTTGCAAGAAGAGTTGGCGCGTGTATTGCCCGTGGTGCGCGAAGCGGTGCGTTTGAATGTGCCGATTTCTGTGGATACCTACAAGGCCGAGGTAATGCAAGCAGTGCTGGATGCGGGTGCAGACATCATCAACGATGTGTGGGCTTTGCGACAGGCAGGGGCACAGCAGGTGGTGGCGTCACATGCCCAATGCGGCGTGTGTCTCATGCACATGCATGGCGAGCCACAAACTATGCAGACCTTGCCCATGCAAGGTAGAGCCATTGGCCCTGTTGCTGAGTTCTTAGCGTTGCAAGCGCATGCACTGCATGCCTTGGGTGTGGCGCACGACCGCATTGCTCTCGATCCTGGTGTGGGATTTGGTAAAACAGTGGCACAAAATTTTGAGCTGCTTGCGCATCAAAAACAGTTGTTGACCTTGGGCTATCCCTTGCTCGTGGGATGGTCACGTAAATCGTCTATCGGGGCAGTGACGGGGTGTGAGGTGGGTGATCGCATGCTGCCTAGCGTGGCTGCGGCGGTCATCGCTGTTGAGCGCGGCGCACGAATTGTGCGTGTGCATGATGTGG
Source organism: Pseudomonadota bacterium (assembly GCA_041180165.1). Lineage (GTDB taxonomy): Bacteria > Pseudomonadota > Gammaproteobacteria > Burkholderiales > Burkholderiaceae_C > Limnohabitans. Next base: position 76,955 of record JBEGSC010000003.1, read on the forward strand.
CGCAAACCGTATACGCACTGAAGGTATGGCAGGCTGCTCAGGTTTGCGATAATCACATTTAGTAAATCTATAAAAGAGAAGACGCAGCATGACACGTAAATACTTTGGCACAGACGGTATTCGAGGCACGGTTGGTAAATCTCCCATTACGCCAGATTTTGTGTTGCGTCTGGCGCATGCAGTAGGGCGTGTACTGAAGAAAACCGAAGAACACCCTACTGTATTGATTGGCAAAGACACCCGCATCTCTGGCTACATGTTGGAGTCAGCCCTAGAGTCTGGTTTTAACTCCGCAGGCGTTAATGTGGTGCTGCTTGGGCCCTTGCCAACACCCGGCGTGGCCTACCTCACGCGTGCGCAGCGCGCCAGCTTGGGCGTGGTCATCAGTGCCAGCCATAACCCGTTTGCCGATAACGGCATCAAGTTCTTCAGTGCCAATGGCAACAAGCTCAGCGATGCTTGGGAGTCGGCTGTGGAAGCCGCCTTGGAAGAAGCGCCTGTGTGGGTGGACTCGGCTAATCTTGGTAAGACCAAGCGCTTGGACGATGCGGCGGGCCGTTACATTGAATTTTGTAAGAGCACGTTTTCAAACGACCTCACGCTCAAAGGTTTGAAGGTGGTGGTGGATGCAGCGCACGGTGCGGCGTATCACATCGCGCCCAAGGTCTTTCACGAACTGGGTGCGGATGTGATTGCGATTGGCTGCAGCCCCGATGGTTTGAACATCAACCACGAAGTGGGCGCCACGCATCCTGATGCTTTGGTGCGTGCCGTCAAAGCCAACCATGCCGACTTTGGCATTGCGTTGGATGGCGACGCTGACCGCTTGCAAATGGTGGATGCGCAAGGGCGCTTGTACAACGGCGATGAGTTGTTGTACCTGATGGCGGATGATCGTTTGGCCAATGACGAAGTCGTGCCGGGCGTGGTGGGTACCCTCATGACGAATATGGCTGTCGAAGTGGCTTTGAAAAAACGAGGCGTTGGCTTTGTGCGTGCCAAGGTGGGTGACCGTTATGTGCTGGAAGAACTCGCGAAAAACAAATGGATTTTGGGTGGCGAAGGTTCAGGCCACTTGCTGGCTTTGGACAAGCACACCACGGGGGACGGCCTGGTGAGCGCCTTGCAAATTTTGCAAACTTGCGTACGCAGCGGCAAAACGATGGCCGAGTTGCTCAAAGACGTGACGCTATTTCCTCAAACCCTCATCAACGTGCGTTTGCGCCCAGGACAAGACTGGCAATCAAATGCGCGTATGAAAGAGGAAGTGCAAAAGGCCGAGGCCGAGTTGGCAGATACAGGCCGTGTACTCATTCGCGCCAGCGGCACCGAGCCTTTGGTGCGTGTGATGGTCGAGGCCCGTGATGAAGCGCAATCCAACGCATGCGCCAAGCGCATTGCCGACACCTTGTCGGCTTAAGTCGTCGGCAAGATCTCTAACACCAGTTCTGGCGGACGGCACAAACGTGTGCCGTTGGGTGTGATAACGATGGGGCGGTTCATCAGCACGGGGTGCGCCAGCATCGCATCGATCAGCGCGTCTTCTGTGAGGTTCGGGTTGTCCAAACCTAGCTCTGAATAAATCGCCTCTTTGCTGCGCATCAGTGCGCGTGCCGAAACACCCGTGGCTTGGATGATGTCTTGTAACTCATGGCGTGTCGGTGGCGCGTCCAAATACAAAACCACTTCAGGCTCATAGCCATGTTCGCGCAAGAGGGCTAAGGCATTGCGTGAGTTGCTGCATTTGGGGTTGTGATAAATCTTGATTTCGTTCATGGGTTTATCCATCAATGACGCACTTGAGTGCCGCGTGTTGGACGATAAGCGGCGCGCCACAACACGGGCAATAAAACTGCGGTGGTCACATACAAGGCCAAACTGCCGGTTTGCCAAAATGCAATGGGAGATTGAGGGGTGAGCCATGTCAGGCTCGACACATCAAAGCCTGCGCCATAAGCCACCACATAACCGCCCGCCAATCCTAAGCCCCACAGCAACACGGTGTAAGTGATGAGCGGCAGCACCGTGATGCCGTAGCAGCGCAGGGTGAATACGCAAAACACTTGCACCGCATCAGCCACGTGGTAGAGCATCAGCCACAACAGCAGTGTGGCTGCCAATGTCGCGACTTCGGGTGACTGGGTGTAAAACTGCGCAATGGCTTGATGCTGCCAACCCATCAAGCCTGCAAAGCCAATACTGAGCAACAAGACCAAGCTCAGGCCGGTTCGCAGTGCCTCACGCGCACGATGTATTTGCCCCGCCCCTATCCAATAGCTCACACGCGAGCTGCTGGCGATGGACAGTGACAGCGGGATCATGTAGAGCACGGCCGTCATGTTAGAGACAATTTGATGACTTGCCGTTGCGACCACACCTAAGCGTGCGATAAACAGAGACATCAGCGTGAAAGAGGTGACCTCCACCCCAATAGCCAGTCCGCTGGGCAGACCCAACCGTACGAAGCGCAGTAAGGTGGGGAGATGGGGTTTTTCCATCATGGACCAGATGCGATAGGGTTTATAGAAATCTTGAGTACGAACCAGCCAAAGTGCCAAGCTGATCATCATCAGTGTGACTGCGAGTGTGGCCCATGCACAACCAGTTAATCCCAGTGGTGGAATGATGTCTGGAATTCCAAGCACCAATACAATCGATAAAGGTACTTTGATGATGAGCGCCATCACTTGTACCCATGTCACCAATTGCGGTTTCCCCAAACTTTGATTGAGTGTGCTGTACATACGAAACAATAACGAGGCTGGCAATCCGAACGCTACGATGTTTAAGTAGTTGCGAACTTCAGCTTGTAAATCAACAGGTACTTGCGTCCAGTTCAATAAATAATCAGGACATAGCAAGACCCACATGCCTAAGCTCGCTGTGAGGATGCACAGATATAAAGCTTGACGAACAGACTTCCCGACTTCCGCGTGGCGTTGTGCTCCGTGTAATTCAGCCCAAATCGGTAGTAGGGCTTGTAGCATTCCCATCAACGAAATGTGCACAGTTACATACGTCGCAGATGCAACGGCTAATGCTGCGAGGGCTGTATCGGCGAAGTGTCCTGCAACCAGAGTATCGGTGATGCTGAACGCCATGACAGCCAGTTGCCCAACCATCACTGTGCCCGCATGCCGCATGATGGTGGCGCGTTCACTGCTCATTTGAAATTCATGGTTTTCGACGGTGGTAGAGGGTGATGTCTTCGTCGTTGTCAGAGGGGCGACGGATGGTGCGTACGCGCGTCCACTCATTGAGTTGCACCACGGCGGCTAGACCTGGTCGCAAATCGTAGTCCACCAACAACCATTCACAGTTGGCTTTTTGTGGCACTTGCTTGCCATCGAGTGGCTGAACATCAAACCCGCCGTGGTAGTGGAACGCTGTCATCTGACCTGTGTTGAGCCCGTAGGTCATCACACATGGTGATGGGTTGGGGGATTGCTGCGCCATGATTGCCTGAACTTGCATGACCCAAGGCTTGTAGCTGCGCGCGAAATCCAGCAGCGGTAGCCACAGCGTGGTGAGCAATAACCAGCACAAGGCTGCGCCGCCCGCTGGCAGCACCAAACTTTTCCACAAAGCGTGGCGGTGCTTTGCAGTGCGCCAAATCACCAGCCAAATCCAAACCGCAGTTGCCATCGTGGCAACGAAAAAACCAAACGCTGTGAAGCTTGGCGTGAATCCCGGAAACAAGCGGGCCACGTTAGCCGCGGGTTGTGCTGGCCAACCCGTTTGCATTGCGATCCAAACTACCCACACAATGAATGCGCAGCCCGAGAAAAAGATCAGCGTGAACCAATCGATCAAAGCGGCAACGCTACGGCGCAGTGTGGGAAGTGCAAATACGGCGAGCGTTGCCAATGCGGGCAACGACAGCAACAAGGTTTGCTCTGAGGATTGCGTGAGCAATGCGGTGCCCACTGTGAGCGCCGTGAACCACATGGGTAACACCAAGTGGCGGCTCCAATGCAGGGATGTCCACTGCCGGCGCCAGCGCCAGAGTGTCCATATGGCCAATGGCCAAGCGGGCCAAGTGAACCAAGCCAGCAAACGACCAATGCTGCGCCACTCTTGCCAATCGTTATGAAGCGGCATCAGGCGCCAGTGCCAAACATCCAGTGCACTCGCGAGCGCGGTTACCACGATGCTCATGCCCAACAGGATCAAAGCGTGTCGGCGAGCTGTTGTGCGTGATGTGCTTTCGCGGTCCATCAAGCACAAAAGCCCACTCCCAACGGCCATGAGAACAGCAAAGCTGGGGGCGCCGCTCAGGCATAGGCCCAGTAGGCCTAAGGTCAACGCTGACAGGCTGTAGCGTGGGTGATAGGGTAGCGCCGCAACGCCAAAAAACGCGCATCCTACAAATGCGAGCTGCGCCAAAATGGGCGTGGCTTCGTGTGAGGGCAAAGCAAGTCCTAAGCAAGCAATCAGTGCCAAAACAGCACCATCGGCCATGGTGCGTGCATAGTCTTTGGGTTTGGCTTCGCCGCCAAATGCAAAGGCAACGGGTTGTGCTTGTGGGCTGAGCGCCAAGTAATAAACACCGTACCAAGTGCTTGCCAAAGTCACGGCCAACAACATGGCAAATGGCACACGTGCAGCCATACCTGCAGACATCCAGTCGGGTGCCATTTGGATGGCCCAAGCACCAAGCCAATAAGGTAACAAGGCATCTAGTTCTGGTGCTTGTCCCCAGACCATGGGATTGAACCATTCGCTATGACCTTCAGCCAAGGCCAGCATGTGGGCAAATGCGGTGAACTCATTGCCTTTCCATGGCTCGCGGCCAATCAGCCCTGGCAGCACATACGCGGCGCAAAACAACCACAGTGCAATGCGCGGTAAACGGCGCACAGCACTTTGCGGAACGATGGCGGGAGTGGGGTGAGTCACAAGTGTTTAAATAAAAAAAGGCAGCGCGGGGGGCCGGGCTGCCTTGTTTGAAGTGAGCCTAAGGCTTACTTGGCGGTAGTTTTGCCGTACTTGTTGCGGAAGCGCTCAACGCGGCCACCCATGTTGTCCACAGATTTTTGTGTGCCTGTGTAGAAGGGGTGTGACTCGCTAGTCGTATCCAGTTTGTACAGCGGCAATTCGCGGCCGTCTTCCATGGTGATCATTTCTTTTGTGTTCGCGCATGAGCGTGTCACAAACTTGAAACCGTTAGACATGTCCATGAAACAGATTTCACGGTAGTTGGGGTGAATGCCTTCTTTCATCGCTTTTTCCTTGAGCAGCTGCGGTAGCCACGCCGACCTATTTCGACACACTTTCCGCAAAACACGGCATTATGCCATGAAAGCGTGCACTTTTATCGCAAAACACCCAAGGCAAAGGGTAAGCTGAGCATACCCAACAGGGTCGACAAGGTCACCAAGCCCGCCACAAATGCACCGTTGTAACCCATACGTGCGGCTAGTACATAGCAGCTCGAGGCCGTGGGCAGTGCAGAAAAGGCGAGCAGCACGGTCGTCTGTGTGGTGTCTAAGCCAAAGGCCAGTGCCAAGCCACAGGCGATCAAGGGGGTGATGAGGTGGCGAATGGTCAACAGCGCAACTGTCAAGGCTCTGGCTTTCATCAAGTGCCCCAGCTCCATGCCTGCACCCGCAGCTAACAAGCCCAAAGCCAATGACGCAGCGCCAATGCGCTGCAAGGTCGGCTCAGTCCAGCTGGGTATGTGCAGGCCGACCATATTGGCCAGCAGGCCAGAGGCGGTGGCCAATATGAGGGGGTTGCGAATCAGTTCTCGGCCAAAGTGGCTTTGTGCATGCTTGGCCATGGGCCACACCGCCGCCACATTGAACATGGGCACGCACACGCCAATGAGCACCGCAATCAGCAACAAGCCTTGCGGGCCCGCGATACGCTCGGCCAAAGCCAAAGCAATGAAGGAGTTGAAGCGAAACCCCACCTGTGCGCTGGCTGCATGCAGGCGAGGGTCGATGTGTGCGCGCAACAAGGGGAGTTTGGGTAGCACGTAGGACAGCGCAATGCTGCTGAATCCCAAGAGCAAACCCGCCATGATCAGGTGCGAGGCGGCGACCAAATCCAAGGGCGTGCGCACAATGGAATAAAAGAGTAGTACAGGAAATAAAAAGTAATACACCAAGCGTTCCACAGGCTCCCACACGCCGCGATCAAGTGCGGTGTAGCGGCAGACCAAATAGCCGCAAAGGATGAGTGAGAAGTCGGGGAAAAGGAGCTGGGCGTAATTCACCCGCTGAGAATAACCGCTCTCGCAGTGCCGACTGCCTTGCCAGCGTTTACGATTGACGCCCGCATGACACATCCCACGCCTCTTCAAGTCGCAGCACCCGACGCCAACATCGACATCTTCATTGATGCCTTGTGGTTGGAGCACGGCTTGGCACCTAACAGCTTGGCAGCCTACAGGCGCGACTTGAATTTGTTGTCGGCTTGGTTGAACGCGCAGGGCACGCACTTGCTGGCCGCCCAAGAATCAGACTTGCAGCAGTACTTTGCGCATCGCCATGCCGAGACCAAAGCCACCAGTGCCAACCGTCGTTTGACGGTGTTCAAACGTTTTTACCGTTGGGCTCTGCGCGAGCGCATGTTGGTGGCCGACCCCACGTTGAAATTGCTGACGGCCAAACAGCCCGTGCGTGCGCCCAAAAGCCTGACCGAGGCGCAAGTGGAGAGTCTGCTCAATGCGCCTGATGTATCCACAGGTTTAGGTATGCGAGACCGAACCATGTTGGAGCTGATGTACGCCAGCGGCTTGCGTGTGAGCGAGTTGGTGGATCTGAAAACTTTGCATGTCAGCTTGAACGACGGTGTGCTGCGAGTGATGGGCAAAGGCAGCAAAGAGCGCTTGGTGCCGTTTGGCGAAGTGGCACGTGATTGGCTGCAACGCTATTTGAATGAGGCGCGACCTGCGTTGCTGGCTGGCCATCAAACCGAAGCTTTGTTTGTGACGGTGCGTGGGAAAAATGCGGGCGAGGGCATGACACGCGCGATGTTTTGGCAACTCATCAAGCGCTACGCCTTGCAAGCGCAAATCCACGCGCCCATTTCGCCGCATACCTTGCGCCATGCGTTTGCCACGCACTTACTCAACCACGGCGCTGATTTGCGCGCGGTGCAAATGCTTTTGGGGCATGCCGATATTTCTACAACCACTATTTACACGCACATTGCGCGTGAACGATTGAAGAGCCTGCATGGGCAGCACCATCCACGCGGGTGAGGGGTGAGCAGTTTAGAAGCGGGCCATCTCAGGCTCCGAGCAGGTAACCAATTTCCACATCAGTAAAGCCTGCGCGTTTGCGAGCTTCTTCGTTGAACGGCGGGCGCAAGTTTGGCGCTTCGTATTGCTTAACCAATTCGCCATACAAAGGCACGGGGTCAAGCCCGCGTTGTTCGCACAGCCAGCGATACCAGTGATTGCCAATGGCGACATGACCAACTTCATCGCGCAAGATGATGTCGAGCAAGTCCACGGCTTTCAAGGCGCCAGGACTCGCTGCTTTGCGCAACTTGGTTTGAATCAAAGGCGTGGCATCCAGCCCGCGTGCTTCGAGGGTGCGAGGCACCAGGGCCATGCGGGCTAGCACATCACCTGCTGTTTTCTCGCACATCTGCCACAGGCCATCGTGGGCATCGAAGTCGCCATATTCGTAGCCCAACTCATGGAGTAGCTCATGCAAGATGGTGAAGTGGTAAGCCTCTTCGTGCGCGACCAGCAGCCAATCGCGGTAAAACGCTTCGGGCATGTCGCTGAAGCGCCAAACGGCATCCAGTCCCAAGTTGATGGCGTTGAACTCGATGTGACACACCGCATGAATCAGCGCCGCCAAACCTTCGGACGTAAAGGGCGTGCGGCTGGGTACGTCTTTAGGTGGCAGCAGGCGTGGACGTTCAGGGCGACCTGGCAAGGCAGCGGTCGGTGTGAGCGCCTCACTGGGTGCAAGTGCTAAATGGGGTTGTTGGGCCCATAGGGTCTGCACAGCAGCCACTTTGTCTCGTGGGTGGCAAAGGCACAGGGCATCAAGGGCGTGTTGGCGAAGCGACATCCCTACAATTGTAGGAAAACACACTGCAAGGAGACTTCCATGGCCGTTTACCAACTCGATGACTTGACCCCACACATCGCGGACTCCGCATGGGTGGCCGACAACGCGCAAGTGGTGGGTGATGTGCACATGGCAGTCGATAGCAGCGTGTGGTTCAGCTCGGTGGTGCGCGGTGACACGGCCACCATTCGCATTGGCGAGGGCACCAACATCCAAGACGGCAGCGTGCTGCATGCCGATGTGGGCATTCCGCTCACCATTGGGAAACATGTGACGGTGGGCCACATGGTGCAGCTGCACGGCTGCACGATTGGCGATGAGTCACTCATTGGCATTGGTGCTGTGGTGCTCAATGGCGCGAAGATTGGTAAGAACTGTTTGGTGGGTGCGGGTTCTCTTGTGACCGAAGGCAAAGAGTTTCCCGACGGTTCCATGATTTTGGGAAGCCCTGCCAAGGTGGTGCGCGAGCTCACCCATGAGCAAATTGAAGGGTTGCGCCGCAGCGCGCAGCACTATGTGACTAACAAAAACCGCTTCAAAGCGGGCTTAAAGAAAATTGCTTGATGTCTCAACTGCATAAATTTTTGTTTGATGGCATGCCCGTGCGCGGCATGTTGGTGCAACTCACCGATGTGTGGCAAGAGGTGCTCAAGCGCCGTGCGGCCAATGCCGAAACGGGAGCCTACCCAGAGGCTGTTCGCCATTTGCTGGGCGAGATGACGGCGGCTTCGGTGTTGATGCAGTCGAACATCAAATTCAACGGCGCCTTGGTCATGCAAATTTTTGGCGATGGCCCTTTGAAGCTGGCTGTGGTTGAGGTGCAGCCCGACCTGAGCTTGCGTGCTACGGCCAAAGTGGTGGGCGAGTTGGGCAATGCCAGCACTTTGCCAGAGATGGTGAACGTCAACAACGAAGGTAAATGCGCCATCACCCTCGACCCGCTCAACAAAATGCCAGGCCAGCAGCCCTACCAAGGTGTGGTGCCTTTGTTTGATGACCAACGTAACAAACTCGATAAGTTCAGCGATGTCTTGCAGCACTACATGCTGCAAAGTGAGCAGCTCGACACCACCTTGGTGCTGGCTGCCAACGACACCACGGCAGCTGGCTTGTTGATCCAACGCTTGCCTGTCAAGGGGGAAGCCAACTTAGCAGCTCAAGCCAGTATGGGTGACGAGGACGGCATTGGCTTGAGTGAAGACTACAACCGCATCTCTATCTTGGCTGCGAGCTTGACGGCTGATGAGCTGTTGAATTTGGATGCCGAAACCATTTTGCGACGCTTGTTTTGGGAAGAAAAACTGGTGCGCTTTGAGCCCTTGCAACCGAAGTTCGCATGTTCATGCAGCCGTGAGCGCGTGAGTAACATGATTCGCAGCTTGGGCACCGACGAAGTGGAAAGCATCTTGGCCGAGCGCGGCAATGTGGAAGTGGGTTGCGATTTTTGCGGTCAGCAATACCGCTACGACGCAGTGGATGCCGCGCACATTTTCACTAGCGCTGAGTCTCAACCACCCGCGCCTTCATCGTTGCACTGAGCGTTTAGCCTTTGACAAGGCTGGTGAATAAGCGGTGCTCGCAGTCGCCGTCACCACAGGTTTCGCAGGGGCCGCTCCAGCGTGTAGGCGGCTCAGGGCGCTCTAGCTGCTTGGCCCAGTCAGGAGCTTGGCGACCTATACAAAACAAAGCGTTCTCTAAGCGCTGCTCGCCCGTGCCGTACACGACTTGGTAAGGCAGGCCAGCCAGCCCCAACATGTGACGCACGGCTGCATCGACGGGTTCGCGCACATGCGGGCCATCGCGCTGTAAACCGTCACTTACCCAAGGTAAATCTAAGCCAGTCAGTAGCGTGACGTCATACATCGCTTGATGCGCCAAGGCCAAGGCATTCAAGCTGTCATCGTTGAACAACATTTGACTGTAGACAGCCGTCATCAATGGTGTGGTGTCTGCAATCACCACGGCATCCGCTGGCGCTGCGAGTACCCGTGCCATTTGTGTTTCGACGATGTGTAACTGTTCGTCTTGACGCGGTGTGCGCTGATGGATGTCACACCATTCACGCAGGTATTCGTCCACGCGGTGTACCGCCAAACCCGATTGCTGCAACTGTGCGCACAGGGCATGCGCCAGCTGTGACTTGCCTGTGCTTTCAGCACCGAGCAGCGCAATCTTCATGCTGTCGCTTCCTCTTGGACATGCATGCGCCAAGTGCGCCAGCCTACCGCACTGAGCGCAATGAACACGAGGTAGAGCAGTGTGGTGAGCCACAGACCTTTCCACGCAAACAACCCAGCGGCGACGATGTTGACGATGATCCAAACCGTCCAATTTTCCAAGCGCTTGTGTGCCAGCAAATATTGGCCGACCAAGCTGAAGGCAGTGGGGAAGGCATCCCACCAAGGCACATCGGTGTCGGTGTAGTTCAGCAGCACGGCTCCTGTGCTCAGCCATAGCAAACTGCCCATCCACGCCAAGGTGAAACACTGGCGCGCAGGCATGCGGGTGACGGGTAAGGGAGCACCCTCTACGCCGCGCAACCACACGGACCAGCCCCAAAGAGCCAAGACGACGAAGAGCACTTGCAGCAGCGCGTCGCCGTACAAGCGTTGGCTCCAAAACAAAAAGAAATACAGCACAGAGCTGATAGCGGCCAAAGGCCAACCCCAATGCAATTCAACGATGTTGCACACAATCATCGCGAAGGCCAGTAGCACAGCGATGAATTCAAGCCAAGAAGTGTCGAGGCCCCAAAGGGTGAATGCGGTCGAGAAAAGGAGTTCGGTCACTTCGCGATTTGCACGAAGACTTCATTCGGCTTGACCATGCCGATTTCAGAGCGGGCGCGCTCTTCGACCATTTCCAGACCGTCTTTGAGGTCATGGAGTTCAGCGCTGAGGCGGTCGTTGGCCAGCTGCGCAGCAGCGTTCTGCTGATTTTGTTCTTTTAAAGTCTGACGCAGGCGCATCACGTCAGGGATGCTGCCGCGACCAAACCACAGCTGGCCCTGCAGCACAAGCAGCAGGGCAATCAGCACGAGGTGGAGTGGTCGCAACATCACGCGTGATTAACGCAAGTTGTAGAAGGCAGCACGACCTGGGTACACGGCCACATCGCCCAAGTCTTCTTCGATGCGCAAGAGTTGGTTGTACTTGGCCATGCGGTCAGAACGGCTCATGGAGCCAGTTTTGATTTGGCCAGCATTCAAGCCCACGGCTATGTCGGAGATGGTGGAGTCTTCGGTTTCGCCAGAACGGTGCGAGATGACGGCGGTGTAGCCAGCGCGCTTGGCCATCTCGATGGCTTCAAACGTTTCAGTCAAAGTGCCGATTTGGTTGATCTTGATGAGGATCGAGTTGGCGATGCCCTTGTCGATGCCTTCTTTGAAGATCTTGGTGTTGGTCACGAACAAGTCGTCACCCACGATTTGCACTTTCTTGGCCAAGCGGTCGGTCAACACTTTCCAGCCGTCCCAGTCGCCTTCAGCCATGCCGTCTTCGATGGAGATGATGGGGTACTTGTCGCACCAGGTGGCGAGCATGTCGGTCCACTGTTGGGCGGTTAATTGCAAGCCTTCGCCGGCTAAGTGGTATTTGCCGTCTTTGTAGAACTCGCTGGCGGCGCAGTCCAAGCCCAAAGCGATTTGTTCGCCGGGCGTGTAGCCAGCAGCAGTGATGGCGTCCAGAATCATTTGGATGGCGGCTTCGTGGCTGGCCACGTTGGGTGCAAAGCCACCTTCGTCGCCCACGGCAATGCTCATGCCTTTGTCGTGGATGATTTTTTTCAAGGCGTGGAACACTTCAGCACCGTAACGCACGGCTTCGCGGAAGGTGGGTGCACCCACGGGGATGATCATGAACTCTTGCAAGTCCAAATTGTTGTTGGCGTGTGCGCCACCGTTGATGACGTTCATCATGGGCACGGGCAATTGGTTGCCATTCATGCCGCCGAAGTAACGGTACAAAGGCAAGCCAGATTCTTCAGCCGCGGCGCGAGCCACAGCCATAGACACGGCCAACAAGGCGTTGGCACCCAAGCGGCTCTTGTTGTCGGTGCCGTCGAGGTCGATCAAGGTCTTGTCGAGGAAGGCTTGCTCAGAAGCGTCCAAACCCAAAATGGCTTCGGAGATTTCGGTGTTGATGTGCTCAACGGCTTTCAACACGCCTTTGCCGAGGTAGCGGCTCTTGTCGCCATCACGCAGTTCGATGGCTTCGCGGCTGCCGGTGGATGCGCCAGATGGCACAGCGGCGCGGCCCATGGTGCCGGACTCCAACAACACATCACATTCCACGGTGGGGTTGCCGCGGCTGTCCAAAATTTCACGGGCGACGATGTCGACGATAGCGCTCATTTGTGTTTTCCTATTTGAAGTTTTTAAAAAGGGTTTGCGGCATTGTGCTTAGCACTCAGGCCTCAAAGTTGTTTTCTAAGAAGGGGTGTTTTTTGGTCACGGTGTCGAGTTCGACCAGTGTTTCCAACAAGGCTTTCATCTTGTTCAGGGGTACGGCATTGGGGCCGTCCGACCAAGCCTCTGAGGGGCAAGGATGGGTTTCCATGAAGAGGCCTGCCACACCTGCGGCCACACCTGCGCGGGCCAGGACGGGCACCATCTCGCGCGCACCGCCGCTGCTGGTGCCTTGGCCGCCTGGCTTTTGCACCGAGTGGGTCACGTCAAACACCACGGGGGCGCCAGACTTACGCATCTCAGCCAAGCTCACCATGTCGGCCACGAGGTTGTTGTAGCCAAAGCTCACGCCGCGTTCGCAGGCCAAGAAGTTGTCTTCGGGCAAGCCAGCTTCGCGTGCAGCGGCGCGGGCTTTGTCGATGACGTTTTTCATGTCCCAAGGGGCCAAGAACTGGCCCTTCTTGATGTTCACGGGTTTGCCTGATTGCGCGACAGCACGAATGAAATCAGTCTGGCGGCACAAGAACGCAGGCGTTTGCAACACGTCGACCACGCTGGCTACGGTTTTGACTTGCGACTCGTCATGCACATCGGTGAGGATGGGTAAGTGCAATTGGCGACGCACTTCATCCAAAATTTTCAGGCCCGCATCGATACCCACGCCGCGCTTGGTGTTACCCGACGAACGGTTGGCTTTGTCGAACGAGCCTTTGTAGATGAGGGGGATGCCCAAACCAGAGCAGATCTCTTTGAGTTGGCCAGCCACGTCAATGGACATTTCCAAGCCTTCAATCGAGCAGGTGCCTGCGATCAAAAAGAAACGCTGGTCGAGGCCGACATCAAATCCACAAAGTTTCATGGCGTGCATTCCTTTGAAAATTAAGCCTTGGCTTTGTGATCCAACGCAGCTTTCACGAAGGCGTTGAACAGCGGATGGCCGTCCCATGGGGTGGACTTGAATTCGGGGTGGAACTGCACGCCCATGTACCAAGGGTGCACGTCTTGCGGCAGTTCGATGATTTCGGTTAGGTGCTCACGTTGGGTGAGGGCTGAAATCACCAAGCCTGCATCACGCAGTTTGTCCAGGTAGTTCACGTTGGCTTCGTAGCGGTGGCGGTGACGCTCGGTCACCACATCACCGTAGATTTTGTGAGCCAAGGTGCCAGGGGCCACATCTGAGCTTTGTGCGCCCAAACGCATGGTGCCTCCCAAGTTGGAATTCTCGTCGCGCACTTGGATCGTGCCGTCTTCGTTTTTCCACTCGTTGATGAGCGCGATGACGGGTTGTACGCAGTCGGCCACAAATTCGGTGGAGTGGGCTTGCGTCAAGCCTGCTTTGTGGCGAGCGTATTCGATGGTTGCCACTTGCATGCCCAAGCAGATGCCAAGGTAAGGCACTTTGTGTTCGCGGGCGAATTGGGCAGAGGCAATCTTGCCTTCCACGCCGCGAATGCCAAAGCCACCGGGCACCAACACCGCGTCGAATTTCTCGAGTTGGTTCACGTTTTCGGGCGTGATGAACTCGGAGTCCACGTACTCAATCTTGACGCGCGCATGGTTCTTCATGCCCGCATGGCGCAGCGCTTCGTTGAGCGACTTGTAGCTGTCGGACAGGTCGACATACTTGCCCACCATGGCGATGGTGACTTCTGCTTTGGGATTGGCCACTTCGTGGACCAAGTCGTCCCAGCGTTGCAGGTTGGCAGGTTGGGCGTTGATGCGCAGTTTTTCGCACACCAAACGATCCAAGCCTTGCTCGTGCAGCATGCGAGGCACTTTGTAGATGGTGTCCACGTCCCACATGGAGATCACACCCCACTCGGGCACGTTGGAGAAGAGGCTGATTTTTTGGCGCTCGTCTTCTGGAATAGGGCGATCTGCGCGGCACAACAAAGCATCGGCCTGAATGCCGATTTCGCGCAGCTTTTGCGCGGTGTGTTGGGTGGGTTTGGTTTTGAGTTCGCCAGCGGCAGCAATCCAAGGCACGTAGCTCAGGTGCACAAAGGCGGTGTTTTGAGGGCCGAGCTTGAGGCTCATTTGACGCGCAGCTTCGAGGAAGGGCAAAGACTCGATGTCACCCACGGTGCCGCCGATTTCCACGATGGCCACGTCGACCGCTTCGGGGGTTTCGTAGGCCGCGCCACGTTTGACGAACTCTTGAATTTCGTTGGTGATGTGCGGGATGACCTGCACGGTCTTACCCAAGTAGTCGCCACGGCGCTCTTTGTCGAGCACGCTTTGGTAAATCTGGCCGGTGGTGAAGTTGTTGGCCTTTTTCATGCGCGTCGTGATGAAGCGCTCATAGTGGCCAAGGTCGAGGTCGGTTTCTGCGCCGTCTTCGGTGACGAACACCTCGCCGTGCTGCAGGGGCGACATGGTGCCGGGGTCTACGTTGATGTAGGGGTCCAGCTTGATGAGGGTAACTTTGAGGCCGCGTGATTCAAGCAAGGCGGCGAGTGAGGCGGCTGCAATTCCCTTGCCTAGGGAAGAGACAACACCGCCGGTGACGAATACAAATTGGGTCATGCCAGATCGGGAGACTGTCTCCCGGTAGGTGGAAATCGAAATTATAGGCGCTCTGCTACATTGCCACCCATGTCTGATCTGTCAAATAAACACATTGTTTTGGGTTTGAGCGGTGGCATCGCTTGCTACAAGGCGGCGGAGCTGTGCCGCGCTTTGGTGAAAGCTGGGGCGACGGTGCAAGTGGTGATGACTGAGGCTGCGGCCCAGTTCATCACACCAGTCACGTTACAGGCCTTGTCGAATCGCGCGGTCTATGTCTCGCAATGGGATGCGCGTGAGCCCAACAACATGGCGCACATCAACTTGAGCCGTGAGGCTGATGCCATTTTGATTGCTCCCGCTAGCGCCGACTTCATGGCCAAACTGCTGCATGGTCGTGCCGATGATTTGCTCAGCCTCATGTGCCTGGCCCGACCGATTGAGCGCGTGCCTTTGATCTTGGCTCCTGCCATGAACCGCGAAATGTGGCAGCACCCGGCCACGCAACGCAACATGGCGCAACTTACCGCAGACGGTGCGCATGTCTTAGACGTAGGGCAGGGCGAACAAGCCTGTGGCGAAACCGGTGACGGCCGCATGCTGGAGCCAGAAGAAATTTTGGAAGACCTCATCGCGTTCTTCCAACCCAAAGTCTTGGCAGGCCAGCATGTGCTGGTCACAGCAGGTCCTACTTACGAGGCGATGGATCCTGTGCGCGGCATCACCAATTTGTCCAGTGGCAAGATGGGGTTCTCAATTGCTCGCGCAGCGCGCGAAGCGGGTGCGGAAGTGACCTTGGTTGCTGGCCCCGTGCATTTGCCTACACCACGCGGTGTGCAACGCGTGGATGTGCGCTCGGCTTTGGACATGCAAGCTGCGGTGGCCCAGCATGCGGATGCGGCTTCAGTGTTTGTGGCGACGGCTGCCGTGGCCGATTGGCGTGTGGCCGGAGTGGCTGAGCAAAAGATCAAGAAAGACGGCTCTGGTCAGTTGCCGCAACTGAACTTTGTTGAAAATCCAGACATCTTGGCTGGCGTGGCGCAATCGGCGCGAGCGCAAAGCGGTGCTTTGTATTGCGTGGGATTCGCCGCTGAAAGTCATGATTTGCTCAAGCATGCCACTGCCAAACGCGAGCGCAAAAACGTGCCGTTGTTAGTCGGCAATATTGGTCCTGCGACGTTTGGCTTGGACGACAACGCTTTGTTGTTGGTGGACGCACACGGTCACCAAGAACTGACGCATGCCAACAAACTGACCTTGGCGCGTCAATTGGTGGGCGAGATTGCCCGCCGTTTGACCCCTTAATTTTTCACACTCAATTTTTCATTTGAAGCACTATGAAACTCGACGTCAAAATTCTCGATCCCCGCATGGCCGACCAGCTGCCGCAATACGCCACACCTGGCAGCGCTGGCTTAGATTTACGTGCTTGTTTGGATGCGCCTATCACGCTCGAACCTAACGCTTGGCAATTGGTGCCCACGGGCATCGCCATTCATTTGGCCGACCCTGCGTATGCTGCGCTCATCTTGCCTCGCTCAGGCCTCGGTCATAAGCACGGCATCGTGTTGGGTAATTTGGTGGGCTTGATTGACAGCGATTACCAAGGCCAGCTCATGGTCAGCGCTTGGAACCGCAGCGATGTGGCATTCACACTGGAACCCATGGAGCGTTTGGCGCAGTTGGTCATCGTGCCAGTGGTGCAAGCGCAGTTCAATGTGGTGAATGAGTTTGCGGGCTCGACCGAGCGCGGCGAGGGCGGTTATGGCTCGACAGGTAAGAAGTAAAACGCTGGCAATGCGAAGTTAAGAACCCAACAAAAAGCAGCCCTCGGGCTGCTTTTTTGATGTGCAGAGATAGATCTCAGTGCAACAGATCGCTACCCGGCGCTTGCGGCTCAATTTTGAAGAAGCCTGTCCCTAAAGTGCCGCGCTCAAGTTCCTCTTGCGTGGCTTCACGCACAGCCTGCACATCGAGGTGGATGCGAATGGCAATTCCCGCGAGCGGGTGGTTGCCGTCAAGCACCACGTGTTCTGGGTAGATCTCGGTGACGGTGTAGAGCAAATCTTGCGGTGCATCTGGGTTGCAGCCTTGTGGCAGCGCGTGCCCTTCAAGCGTGTGGCCTTCTTCCAGCTCTTTCGGAAAGCGCGAACGCGCTTCTAAAAACACCAAGTTTTCGTCATAGTCGCCGAAGGCTTCCTCGGGTTCGAGTTGCAAGTCGATGTGGTCGCCCACGCTGTGGCCTTGCAGGGCTTCTTCGATCTTGGCCAGCAAATCATCGCCACCCACTAAAAATTCAACTGGGCTGTCTAATTCATCGAGCACTTCGCCCAAAGTGTCTTTCAAGGTCCAAGTTAAGCCGACCACGCAGTGTTGTGTAATTTCCATAGGGCAAAATTGTCGCACGATGCATGTGAACAAACCCCTGACCCTGCTCGGCGGCATCAGCCCCGCCGAATTTATGAGTACCTATTGGCAACGTAAGCCCTTGTTGGTGCGTCAAGCCATCCCTGAATTCAAAGCGCTGCTCAGCCGTCCTGAGCTGTTCGACTTGGCCGAACACAACGAGGTCGAATCTCGCTTAGTCATTGGCTCCAATGGCGGCAAGCGCGATTGGCAAATGCAGCGCGGTCCGTTCAAACGCCGCGCCATTCCTAAGCTGACCGAACGTGATTGGACTTTGTTGGTGCAAGGTGTGGACTTGCATGACGACCGTGTGGCTGCTTTGATGCAGCAATTTCGCTTCATCCCAGACGCCCGTTTGGACGACGTGATGATCAGCTACGCCACCGAAGGCGGCGGTGTAGGGCCGCACTTTGACAGCTATGACGTGTTTTTGTTGCAAGCCCACGGCCAGCGCCGCTGGCGCATTGGCCGACAAAAAGACCTTTCACTCGTGCCCGACATGCCCTTGAAGATTTTGGCCAATTTCAAGCCAGAGCACGACTGGGTGCTCAATCCTGGCGACATGCTGTATCTGCCGCCGCGTTACGCACACGACGGCATTGCACAAGGTGAGTGCATGACTTACTCGATAGGTTTTCGCGTGCCCCAAGCCGGCGACCTCGCTCGTGAGTTGCTGGTGCGTTTGAGTGAAGGTGCAGAGGATGTTGCGGGTTGCGATTTGTACAAAGATGCCACTCAGCCTGCTGTGTCCAAACCTGCCGCTATGCCTGACGGTTTGGCTGAGTTTGCGAAATCAGCACTTCAAAAAGCGCTAAAAGATCCTAAAGCGCTGCAACGTGCTTTGGGTGAGTATCTGACAGAGCCTAAAGCCAATGTATGGTTTGAGATGGGTGATATGCCAAACAAGCTCAAATCCGTGCGCTTAGACCGTCGAAGCAAGATGATGTATGACGCACATCACATTTTCCTCAATGGTGAAAGCTGGCGTGCCGCTGGAAAAGATGCGACTTTGATGCGTCAGCTGGCAGATTCGCGTCAATTAAGTGCAGATGAGATCAAAAAGGCCAGTCCCGAAGCTTTAAGCCTATTGCTGGAGTGGTGCGACGACGGTTGGCTTCATGCAGTTCAGTGAGTTTTGATTCATGACTCGCAGCTGACAAAGGGTATTTAACACTTATAGGAATTACCCTATAATCTTGTCTGGGTTAAATAGCTCGAGCTGGTTAGCCCAGTTGTGGTGCAAACCATAGCAATTTCCGGAAATTGTTTTCATCCCCTTAAGGAATATTCACATGAACAAGTCAATCCTGTTGGCATCTTTGTTGGCTGCTGCCGCTCTCGTCGCTTGCGGTAAAAAAGAAGCTCCTGCTGTTGAAGCCGCACCAGCTGCTGCCGCTTCTGCACCAGTTGAAGCTGCTTCTGCTGTGGCTTCTGAAGCCGCTGCACCAGCTTCTGACGCTGCCAGCAAGTAATCAGTTTTCGGACTGACTGAAAAAGCCACCCGAGGGTGGCTTTTTTCATGCGAGTTTCAAAACCGGTTGATCAGACTGTGACCCACTCAGCGCCTGTCACAGCGTCAGCAACATTCACCTCAGACGGTGGGCAATTTAAGGCTTCGCTCAGGCTTGCACGTGCCAGCTGTGGCGTGTTGTTGCGTTCGCTCAAGTGGGCTGCCATGACGTAGCTCAATTGGTCGTGCAGTACCCGTTGGATTAAATCTGCGGCAGCGTGATTGGCCAAGTGCCCCCAAGGGCCCGCCACTCGCTGCTTTAGAAAATTTGGATAAGCCGAGGCCTGTAACAAGTCTGGGTCATGGTTGGCCTCAACCAATAAAGCGTGACAGCCCTGCAGCGAGGCCACGACATGGGATGATGGATGGCCCAAATCAGTGACGATGCCCAAATGCCGGTTGCCATCACTACAGCGCAACTGCAATGGCTCGCGTGCATCGTGCGGCACGGTGAACGGAAGGGCTTGCAAGTTGCCAAGTTCGATGGTGCAGCCATCACGCGCTACATTCAGCAAATGCGAGTGTGGTTTCCAAGTTTCATTGCTGAGTGCCAGCCACGTACCTTGGCTCATCCACAACGGTGTTGAATAGCGTTTGACAAAGCTCCGAGCGCAACCAATATGGTCGCCATGTTCGTGGGTGATGAAGATCGCGTCTAAATCCTCGGCACAGGTGCCTGCTTCGATCAAACGTGCTTCGAGATCGCGCAGTCGTAAACCGCAGTCAATCAGTAAGCGGGTGACATGTGCGCCACTTTGGGCTTCAACCAATGTGGCGTTGCCTGAGCTGCCACTGCCCAGACTCTTAAAGCGCAGCATGGCGCATTCGATCGGATCTACGCTGAATCAGCGCAGATCATCTGCCAACAGTTTCAAGATCCGCTGCGTGACAGGTGTGTTCTCGGTTTTACCTGCGGCGTCTTGTACGGTGACTTCTGTCGAATTAGCCGCTTTGCGAACGACAATTCGGTACTTCACAGGCCCTGTTGCTTCAGGCTTTTTGCTGAACATGCTGCTGAAGAAACCTTTTTCCTCTTTGGGTGTGGTGTCCACATAGCGCACAAAGTAGACGCCTTGCGCACGATCGCGGTCTTCGACGGTAAAGCCCGTGCGGTCTAAGGCCAAGCCCACGCGCCGCCATGCCACATCAAATGAGTCGCTGATATTTAGCAACGTGGCGTTGCCTTGCGTCAACAAGCTTGTTTTGCTTGCAGCGGTTTCAGTCGCTGCAGTGTTGGCTTTGGCTTGGTCGGCAGAAACACCAAGCTTGATCATCAAGCGGCTCAAAAACTCAGCTTCCAGCTCGGGATCGTTGGGGCGCGGGACCCAGATGGTGCTAGTTTTACTTTGGTCTTTAAACTCTTCAACCATGCCGCGGTGTGTGACGTAAATATCTACACCGCCTGCGCTGTTGCGTTCAATGCGTGTGCGGAACTTGTCACGCTCGCCAGATGAGTACAAACCATCCAATACTTTACCCAAGGTGCGTCGCACCAAGTCTTGTGGAATTTTGGCCCGGTTTTCTGCCCATTCGGTTTCGAGCAAGCCGATTTGCTGCTGCTCGATGGTGTAAGCAAATCCATTTTCTTTCCAAAAGTCTTGAACGATCGGCCACACTGAGTCGGCAGAGCGGTTCACGACCAACCAACGTTGTTTGCCGTCTCGCTCGATGCGCACGTCGTTAACTTGCTTGGCTGCTGTAGCTGCCACAGTTGGGGCAGGACGCACGGCCATGCCGCTGGCCGTGACGGGGCCACCCGGAACCGCGTAGCGTGTGTCGCGGGTCAGTTGGGTGAGGTCTGGTGGGATGTCCAGCGGCACGACCTTGGTGCCGCCTTGGGTTTTGTAATTGACCTTATCGCCATCCAAGATGGAGGAGCAGCCGCTGAGCAATGCAAGGGTTGTCACTGCAACTGCTGTGCGATTTGAAGCAAAAGAAATTTTCACAACCAAGGCCTTTGTAAAGGTTAGATCAAACCAGCGGCGCGTAATGCACCCTCCACCACAGGCTCATTGGCCTTGGTGAGTTCGGTCATGGGCAGGCGCAAGCTTGGGCCTGCGAGGCCCATGCGGTGCATAGCCCATTTCACGGGAATAGGGTTGGCTTCCACAAACAGGTGCTTGTGAACAGGCATCAACTTGAATTGAATGTCCATGGCGCGTTTGACGTCACCCGCAATGGCAGCCATGCACAGCTCGTGCATCAAGCGTGGGGCCACGTTGGCCGTTACGCTGATGTTGCCTTGGCCGCCGCACAGCATCAATGCCACGGCAGTGGGATCGTCACCGGAGTAAACGGCAAAGCCTTTGGGTACATCGCGAATCAGCCATTCGGCGCGTTCGATGTTGCCAGTGGCTTCTTTGATGCCCACGATGCCTGGCACTTGGGCCAAACGCAGCACGGTGTCGTGTGCCATATCGGCCACAGAGCGGCCGGGCACGTTGTACAAAATCACAGGCAAGTCCACCGCTTCGGCGATGGCTTTGAAGTGCAGGTATTGGCCTTCTTGCGTGGGCTTGTTGTAGTAGGGCACGACTTGCAGCTGGCAATGTGCACCCACCTTTTTGGCGTACTTGGCCAGCTCGATCGCTTCAGCGGTCGAGTTCGCGCCGCAGCCAGCCATGATGGGCACATGACGCTCGGTGTGTTGGGCGGCTTGTTCGACGGCCACGCGAATGATTTCGCAGTGCTCTTCCACATTCACTGTGGGGGACTCGCCGGTGGTGCCCACGACGCCAATGCAGTCGGTGCCTTCGGCGATGTGCCAATCAATGAGTTTGCGCAGGGTGGGGTAGTCGACGCTGCCGTCTGTGTGCATGGGGGTGGTCAAAGCCACAATGCTGCCGGTAATGGGTGTCATGTCCGCGAGTTCGGTCAAGGAAAAACGTTCATTCTAGCGATTGCCAGTGACGTTTTTAGGAAGAAAGTGGGTAACGCACAGGTGTTTGTGCGTTGTTCGATTCGCTTACCGCCACGATGCGTTGTACGAATCGTTCGGGTTGGGCCAAAAAGCCTTCTTCAAACGCCACCACACGAAGGTCTTGGCACATGGCCAGCAGCTCAGCCGTGCTCAGCAAAAAGTCTGGGCGCGAGGGCTTACCCACGGTTTCGTTGCCAGCAGAGAAGGTTTCGTAAATCAGCACGCCATTGGGCGCAAGGCTGGCCAAGATATGTGTCCACAGCGGCCGCCACAGGTAGTTGGTAACGACCACACCACCAAAGCTGCGCCCTTGCAGTGGCCAAGGTCCGTTTTCAATATCTGCACAAATCGCTTCGCCCAAAGGGCTGACGGCTGCAATCGCATCAGGGTTACGGTCGACACCTGTGACGGGGTGGCCAAGGCTTGCAAAGTGGCGCATATGGCGGCCGTGGCCACAAGCCAAGTCCAGTACATGGCAACCCGCAGGCAACAGGTGCGACCAACGGGCCACCCAGCTCGACGTGGGCTCTTGCCCATGAAGCACAGCGCTCATCTCAGAAACATCCCCAGACTTGGTCGGCCAAGGTCAGCAAGAACTCAGGCCGTAAATACATAGATAAAACCGCCAACAAAATCACCACGCACACCAAGCCAATTGCCAGTTGGCGAATCAAAGCTGAGCTGAACGGGAGACGCAACATGGCTTGGATATTGGGCAGTTAAGCAGCAACGGTCTTTGGCGCATGGCTGCGCTCAATCGCGTTCTCATTCACTGGCATGTTGACCAGCGCTGCAAACACGCCAAGCGCAATGGAGATGTACCAAACAATGTCGTAGCTGCCGGTTTGGTCATACAAGTAGCCGCCCAGCCACACGCCCATGAAGCTGCCAATTTGATGGCTAAAGAACACAAAGCCGCCGAGCATCGACAAATGTGCCACGCCAAAAATCTGCGCCACCACCGCATTGGTGGGCGGCACGGTGGAGAGCCACAGCAAGCCCATCACGCTAGAGAAGATGTAAACGCTCATGGGCGTGAGAGGTGCTAGCAAGAACAACACAATCGCCACCGAGCGCGAAAAGTAAATGAACGACAAAATTTTGCGTTTGGCCATGCGCTGGCCCAAACTACCAGAGATGTAAGTGCCAAACACGTTAAAGAGGCCAATCAGCGCCAAGGCAATGCTGGCCACTTCGGGTGACAAACCTTGGTCTTTGAGGTAACTGGGCATGTGCACACCGATGAACACCACCTGAAAGCCGCACACAAAGTAGCCGGCCATCAGCAGCTGAAAGCTGCGGTAGTTAAACGCTTCACGCAGCGCATGCATGATGGACTGTTCGCGGTGCGGCGTAGCCCCGCCGGCAAAGCCGGGCTCACGCAAGCCATAAGCCAAAGGGATGACCAAGAGCGCCGCCATGGACAACCACACCAACGCCTCTTGCCAGCCGAAGGTGCTGATCAGGTAGCCCTCGGTCGGCACCATCAAAAATTGACCAAAGGACCCCGCAGCCGCAGCCACGCCCATGGCCCATGAGCGTTTCGCTGCGCTCACGTTACGGCCAATCACGCCGTAGATCACGGCATAGGTGGTGCCGGCTTGCGCAATGCCAATCAAGACACCAGCGGTCGCTGTGAACAGCGCTGGCGTGGACGAATAAGCCATACCCAACAAACCCAGCGCGTAAAAAACAGCACAGGTGACGATGACGCGAAATGCGCCAAAGCGGTCAGCCAACATGCCAGAGAAGATGCCGGCAAACCCCCAAGTTAAGTTTTGAATGGCAATCGCCATGGCGAAGTTTTCGCGGGTCCAGTCTTGTGCTTGGGTGATAGGTTGCAGCCATAGGCCGAAGCCGTGGCGCACACCCATCGACAAGGTGACGATGGCGGCCCCGCAGGCCAAGACTTGCCACATGGGCAGGGTTTTGTGTGGGTGAGTCATGACGCTGACTTTAACCAAACTGCGCATCATGCGCTGTCGCGCGGGTTTGAGTAGGGCTCAAGTCCATGATTTGATTTGCGAAAAATATCAGTCTGTTGTTTTATACAGTATCAACTTTGAAACTGTCTACAATGCCGCCCCATGGCAACAAAGCAACCCACTACACCGCCCCAGTACTCGGAAGGCTCGATTCGCGTCCTCAAAGGGCTCGAACCCGTCAAGCAGCGTCCGGGCATGTACACCCGCACCGACAACCCCTTGCACATCATCCAAGAGGTGTTGGACAACGCCGCCGACGAGGCCCTCGCTGGACACGGCAAGAAGATTTCCGTCACGCTGCACAGCGATGGCTCGGTCAGCATCGAAGACGATGGCCGCGGCATTCCGTTTGGCATGCACCCCGAAGAAAAAGCGCCCGTGATTGAGCTGGTGTTCACCCGATTGCACGCAGGCGGCAAATTCGACAAAGGCTCGGGCGGCGCTTACAGCTTCTCGGGTGGATTGCATGGCGTGGGCGTGAGCGTGACCAACGCTCTGGCCAAACGCATGGAAGCCACCAGCCACCGCGAAGGCCAAGTGGCCCGCTTGGTATTTGCTGGCGGCGACGTGGTGGAAAAACTCAGCACCCGCAAGCAAGAAAGCGGCGACCGCAAGCAGGGCACTACCGTGCGCGTGTGGCCCGATGCCAAATACTTTGAATCCTCAGCTTTGCCCATGGGTGAGCTGGTGCACTTGCTGCGCAGCAAAGCGGTGTTGATGCCAGGCGTGAGCGTGACGCTCATCAATGAGAAAAACAAAGAAACCCAAAACTGGCTTTACAAAGGCGGCCTGCGCGACTACTTGATGCAAACGCTCAATGGTGACCCTGTGATTCCTTTGTTCGAGGGCGAGGGCTATGCCGACAAAAACCACGACAGCTTTGCCGAAGGCGAGGGCGCTGCGTGGGCGGTGGCCTTCACCGAAGATGGCCAACCCGTGCGCGAGAGCTATGTCAACTTGATTCCCACCAGCGCCGGCGGTACGCACGACAGCGGTTTGCGCGATGGCTTGTTCAACGCGGTCAAGAGCTTCATTGAGCTGCATGCCTTGCTGCCCAAGGGCGTCAAGCTCTTGCCCGAAGACGTGTTTGCCCGTGCCAGCTATGTGCTGAGCGCCAAGGTGCTCGACCCGCAATTCCAAGGCCAAATCAAAGAACGCCTCAACTCACGTGACGCGGTGCGTTTGGTGTCGAGCTATGTGCGCCCCACGATGGAGCTGTGGCTCAACCAACATGTCGACTACGGCAAAAAACTGGCTGAGCTCGCCATCAAGGCCGCACAAACACGCCAACGCGCTGGTCAAAAAGTTGAAAAGCGCAAAGGCTCAGGCGTGGCCGTGTTGCCTGGCAAGTTGACCGACTGCGAAAGCCGCGACATCAGCCACAACGAAGTGTTCTTGGTCGAGGGCGACTCGGCGGGCGGCAGCGCCAAGATGGGCCGCGACAAAGAAAGCCAAGCCATCCTGCCGCTGCGCGGCAAGGTGCTCAACACCTGGGAAGTCGAGCGCGACCGTCTGTTTGCCAACAACGAAATTCACGACATTTCGGTGGCCATCGGTGTGGACCCACACGGGCCTAACGACAGCCCCGATTTGAGCGGCCTGCGCTACGGCAAGATTTGCATCTTGTCAGATGCGGACGTGGACGGCTCGCACATCCAAGTGTTGTTGCTCACGCTGTTCTTCCGTCACTTCCCCAAGCTCATTGAAGCGGGGCATGTGTTTGTGGCGCGCCCCCCGCTGTTTCGTGTGGACGCACCAGCCCGTGGCAAAAAGCCAGCCACCAAGGTGTATGCCTTGGACGAAGGCGAACTCACCGCCATCCTCGACAAGCTGCGCAAAGACGGCGTGACTGAAGGCAAATGGAGCATCAGCCGCTTCAAGGGCTTGGGCGAGATGAGCGCTGAACAACTGTGGGACACCACCTTGAACCCCGACACCCGCCGCCTCATGCCCGTGCAACTGGGCTTGCTGGACTTTGCAACCACCGAAGGTTTGATCACCCAACTCATGGGCAAAGGCGAAGCCGCCGCACGCCGTGAGCTGATGGAACTGCATGGCGATTCGATTGAGATTGACGTATGACCGATTTGTTAACCCCCGAACTGCCTACCGCTGATAACGACGGCGACATCGCGCTGGGCCACTACGCCCAACGCGCCTACCTTGAATACGCGCTCAGCGTGGTCAAAGGCCGTGCCTTGCCCGATGTGTGCGATGGCCAAAAGCCGGTGCAGCGACGCATTTTGTATTCGATGTCCCGCATGGGCTTGGGCTTTAACGGCAACTCAGGCGCCAAGCCTGTCAAGTGCGCCCGCGTGGTCGGTGACGTGCTGGGCCGCTACCACCCGCACGGTGACAGTGCCGCCTACGAAGCCCTCGTGCGCATGGCGCAAGACTTTGCGCAACGCTATCCCCTGATCGACGGCCAAGGCAACTTCGGCTCGCGTGACGGCGACGGCGCTGCGGCCATGCGGTACACCGAAGCCCGCTTGGCCAAAATCACGTCGCTGTTGCTGGACGAGATTGACGAAGGCACGGTTGACTTCCAGCCCAACTACGACGGCTCCACCGAAGAGCCCAAGCAGTTGCCCGCCCGTTTGCCATTTGCGTTGCTCAACGGCGCAAGCGGTATTGCGGTGGGTATGGCCACTGAGATTCCAAGCCACAACTTGCGCGAAGTGGCTGATGCGTGTGTGGCCCTCATCAAGTCGCCCAAGATGAGCGACGAGGAGCTGATGCAAGTGTTGCCCGGCCCCGACTACCCCGGTGGCGGCCAAATCATCAGCAGCGCCTCTGACATTGCCGATGCCTACCGCACCGGTCGTGGCTCACTCAAAGTACGTGCACGCTGGGTCATTGAAGACTTGGCCCGTGGCCAATGGCAATTGGTGGTCAACGAATTGCCACCTGGCGTAAGCAGCCAACGCGTGTTGGAAGAAATTGAAGAACTCACCAACCCTAAGGTCAAGACGGGCAAGAAGGCGCTGAGCGCTGAGCAAACCCAACTCAAGGCCACCGTGTTGGCTGTGTTGGATGTGGTGCGCGATGAGTCGAGCAAAGACGCTCCGGTGCGCTTGGTGTTCGAGCCCAAGACCAGCCGTATTGAGCAGCAAGAACTCATCACCACTTTGCTGGCGCACACCAGCTTAGAAACTTCGTCGTCTATCAACCTCACGATGGTCGGCATTGATGGTCGCCCTGTGCCCAAGTCGTTGCGTGAGATGTTGAACGAGTGGATCGAGTTCCGCTCTGCCACCATCCTGCGCCGCTCGCAGCACCGCTTGAACAAAGTGCTGGACCGCATCCACATCTTGGAAGGTCGCCAGTTGGTGTTGCTCAACATCGACGAGGTGATTGCCATCATCCGCAACAGCGACGAGCCTAAGCTGGCGCTGATCGAGCGCTTCAAACTCAGCGAGCGTCAAGCCGAAGACATCTTAGAAATTCGCCTGCGTCAGCTGGCGCGTTTGGAAGCCATCAAAATTGAGCAAGAGCTCAAAGAGTTGCGCGATGAACAAGCCAAGCTCGAAGACATCGTGGGCAACCCTTCAGCCCTGCGCCGCTTGATGGTGAAGGAAATTGAAGCCGACGCAAAGACTTTTGCCGACCCACGCCGAACGCTGATTCAAGAAGAGAAAAAAGCTGTTGCCGAAGTCAAGGTCATTGACGAGCCTGTGACCGTGGTGGTTTCTGAAAAAGGCTGGGTGCGCGCACGCACCGGCCACGGCCACGAAGCCAGCGCCTTTGCCTTTAAGTCGGGCGACGGCTTGTACGGCACGTTCGAGTGCCGCACGGTGGACACCTTCATCGCGTTTGGCTCTAACGGCCGCATCTACTCTGTGCCTGTGTCTGCTTTGCCCGGCGCGCGTGGCGATGGCCAGCCCGTAACCACCTTGATTGATTTGGAATCGGGCACTCAATTGCTGCACTATGTCGCTGGTCCTGCAGGCGCCACGTACTTGCTCAGCAGCACGGGTGGCTATGGCTTCATGGCCAACATCGAGCACATGATTTCGCGCAACAAAGGCGGCAAAGCCTTCATCACCGTGGGCGAGGGCGAAACTGTGTGCCGTCCATCGCCTGCTAGCGGTGGCTCGGGCGCGCAGCCTTTTGCACCTGCCACGCATGTGGCGTGTGCTTCCACGGGCGGTCGCTTCTTGACCTTTGAGTTGTCTGAACTCAAAGCCATGGAAAAGGGCGGTCGCGGCTTGATGCTGATTGACCTAGAAGCCAAAGACACCTTGGCTGGTGCGGCTGCGTATACACGCAGCGTGCGCATCGAAGGCATTGGCCGTGGTGGCAAAGTACGCGAAGAAACGCTAGAAATTCGCAGCTTGAACAACGCCAAAGCCGCACGCGCTAAGAAGGGCAAAGTGGCTGACTTGGGCTTTAAGCCCAATGCGGTGGTGCGGGTGGAGTAACTTGCAGCTAGCCAAATCGAAACGGCCCTTGCTTGCAAGGGCTGTTTGCTTTGTTGCAATAAAAAAAGCGGCTCAACGAGCCGCTTTTTGTTGTCTGCCAAGAATTAAGCCTTGGCTTTTTCTTTGGTGGCTGCCGCTGGGGTGGCGCCATCTGCAGGTGCTGCCTCTTTCTTGGGGGGGCTGCAGTCAAAACACACAAACATGGATGAACCCAAGATGCGCTTAAATGAGCCGTTGTTGCGGGGCTTGTGGATGCCGCATTTGATGCAGCTCATGGTGTCGCCAGTACGGCCAAGGCCTTCGAAGGGGGAACCGCCTTTTTTCGACTTGTAGCGCAAACCATCGTTGGAGATTTCTGTTTTTTCTGGGCGTGACATTCGTTGTAGTTCTCGAGGCAAAGATGATATTTTCGCAAATTTATCAACCGTTCTGGCAAGCCGGCCTCAAAAACCTCAAAATTCAACGCAGAAAACGCTTAGAAAACTTCAAAACACTCGGCCCAATGCGCCTAGAGATGGCTTGGCGGTGTTTGGCAAACAGCACATAGCCCGGTTGAAGCACGGGCATGAGCCACTTGCGCGATAACAGCCAAGCCAAAACAGGCAGCTTGACCAGCCGATACGCGGTGGCAAACACGGGCACACCCACCAGCACTTGGCCATCGGAAGTGCGGCCATGAATCTGCGCCATGGCGGCTTCGCATGAGATGTTGTGGCCTGCCTCAGCGAAGCCTGCTTGCGTAATGTCCACAAACGCCAACTGGCCCTGCACATTGCGGCTTTGCAAAAACTCCACCTCGGCCACGCACAGCGGGCACTGGCCGTCGTAGTACAGCGTGAGTTCGGGCTCGGCAGTGGAAGTCGTAGTTTGCATCAGGACGTAGGCTAGCACGGCTGCACAGGGTGGGGCTTGCCAAAGGGTAATCGGGCAGAATTGATCGCATGACCCCAGCTTGTTTTGATACATCCATCACTGCTGCACAACGCGTTGCTTACGCCCTAGAGGGTGCGGCCAGCCACACTGCGCAACATGTGTTCACGCAACTCTATGCCGATAGTGCACGCGCCACAGCGCAGCAACGTGATGCACAAGCGCAAGCAGGCCTCAGCCTAGGCGCGTTGCACGGCGTGTGTGTCACCCTCAAAGACAACATCGACGTGGTGGGCGAAACCACCATGGCCGGTGGCGTAGTGTGCGCAGGCGAAGCACCTGCATTGCACGACGCACTTGTGGTGCAACGTTTGCGCGATGCAGGCGCTGTGGTGCTGGGCAAAACCAATATGAGCGAGTTTGCGTTCTCTGGCGTGGGCATCAACCCACACCACGGTACGCCTGCCAATCCTGTTGACCGAGCGCAGGCGCGTGTGCCCGGTGGATCGTCCTCAGGCGCTGCCGTATCGGTGGCCTTGGGGCTGGCCGAGGTGGGCATTGGCACAGACACAGGCGGCTCGATTCGCATTCCCGCAGCGCTTTGCGGCTTGGTGGGCTTTAAGAGCACACAGGCGCGCATTCCCTGCAAGGGTGTCATGGAGTTATCGCGCACGCTGGACACCGTTGGCAGCATCACACGCTCGGTGCGGGCGTGTTTAGCGGTGGATGCGGTGCTGTCGCAGCAGCCGTTGCCCACCGATGCAACAGAGTTGCGTGGCTTGCGTTTTGCCGTGCCGCAAACTTTGATGATGGACGATGTGGATGCCACCGTGGCCCAAGCTTTTGCGCGCACCTTGCGCCGCATCAGCGAGGCGGGCGCACAGGTGGTGGAGCTACCTTTCACCGCGCTGGGAGACATTGCCTCGCTCAGCATGCCCGGTGGTTTTTCACCGATTGAGAGCTACGCCGCACACCATGCACGCCTAGAGCGCGGCGCACACCAAATTGACCACCGCGTGGTGGCTCGCATGATGCTGGGCAAAGGCATCAGCGCCCAAGACTACCTAGAGCTACACAACCGCCGCAACGCTTGGATAACAGCAGCCCAACAAACACTGCAAGGGTTTGACGGCATGTTGTGCCCCACAGTCCCGTTGGTCGCGCCATTGACTGAGCCTTTGCTCCAAGACGACGAGGCATTTTTCAAAGTGAACCGTTTGTTGCTGCGCAACCCCTCGGCCATCAACTACATGGATGGCTGCGCGTGGAGCATTCCGTGTCACGAAGTGGGTGAGCTGCCTGTGGGCTTAATGGTGTCGGGCCTCGCAGGGCAAGATGCGCATTTGGCGCGCGTGGCGTTGGCTTTAGAAAACTTAATCAATTCTTGACGCGCATGGACCACAATGAGCGCATTGAGAGAAAGAGAGCAGGCTATGACGATTAAATTTCGCACCTTGGCTTTGAGTCTGTTGCTTGCCACAACTGCCGGCGCAGCCATGGCACACGGACCCCATGGTGGCTACCGTGGGCATACCAGTGTTTATTACGGTGGTTACAGCAACAATTTTTGGGGCCCAGCTTTGGTCGGTGGTGCAATGGTGGGCACGTCGATTTATTTGTCGCGCCCCGTGCAGCCTTCCACTGTCATCATCACCAGCCCGCCTACGGTGGTGGTGACCAATCCGCAGCCCACGCAATGGGTCAACAGCCAACCCGTGCCCCAGCCCGTTGAGGCTTACTACTGTCGCGAAACGGGCCAGTACTTTCCAATGGTGCAAACCTGTGTCAGCCCTTGGTTGGTGGTGATGCGATGAAAACTTCTTTTTTGTGCGTCTTGATCGCTGGCTTATTGCCCTACATGGGCACGATGGCTGCGAAGTGGGGCTTTCGCCGTTACGACAACCACAACCCTCGCCAATGGTTGAGCGAGCAAACGGGTTTCAGAGCGCGGGGCAACGCTGCGCAGGCCAACAGTTTTGAAGCGTTTCCGTTTTTTGCCGCTGGCGTCATCATCGCCACCATGGCGCAGGTGGATGTCGCTGTGGTGGAAGGGCTTGCAGTCACGTTTGTGGTGGCGCGTGTGGGTTACATCGTTTGTTATGTGGCCGACAAGGCCACTTGGAGATCCATCTTTTGGCTGGTGGGGCTGCTGAGCGTGGTGGCTTTGTTTGTCGAGGCCTTGCGCGTGTGAATGTGCTTGTCATCCAAGTAGCGACTTGCTGCGTTGTAGGGTGACATTTTTCACAAAGTGAGTTTGCTATGAAACGCGTATCTGCCTTGTTAGCCTGTTTATTGACCTTTGCCGTGGTTGTGCCTGCGCAAGCGGGTGGTCATGGGCATGGCGGTGGCCGCGGGGGCCACAGCATTCAGCACTTTGGCGGTCATGGTTATGTGCAAAGTCATGGTCATGGATATGGCAGCCACTACCGTGGTTCAAGCAACCATTGGTTGGCCCCCGTGTTGGGCGCTGCCATCGTGGGCAGCGTGATTTACGCAGCCAGCACCCCCAGCTATGCTGCGCCGGTGGTGGTGCAGCAGCAATATGCACCGCCTAACCGTGTGGCGTATTTTTGCCCCACAGCCCAGCAGTACTACCCCAATGTGCCAACATGCCAAGTGCCATGGCAGCCCGTGAGCTACTAAACACATTGCAACACAAACAACAAAGCCGGGCTAGCCCGGCTTTTTGTTGTGCGTCATGCACTGAGTTGACGGCATCACCCGTTTAAAGCGTCACCACTTCTTTGTGGCCCACACGGTTGGAGTAGCGCACTTTGCCGCCCGTGGTTTCTAGCTCCACGCGAGCACTGCGGCCTGCGTACACATGGTGCTTGAGCCATTCGAGCTCTTGCTTGGTTTCGGCTTCACCAGCCACCACGCGGCTCCAGCAGCGTAGCTCGGCAGACCAGCGGTAGTTGCGGGCTTTGAGCTTGTCTTTGGTTTCAAAAGGTGAGTTGATGGCGTACACCTTTTGCTGCGGTTTGTTCAAGGTCATCAGCACTGCGAGCAGGGCGGTTTGTTGGCTTTGGGGCAGCACAAGATTGAGCAGTTCTAGCAAGGCCCAGCAATCGGCTTCTGCGCGGTGGGCTTCGTAAAAATAGCCTTGGGTGCTGAGCAAATACTCCAGCTTGGCTGACCCAAAACCTTCTTCACGCCAGTCAATGTCCTTGATGCTGCACGCCCAGTTGAGTTGTTCAAACAACGGCCAGCGGGCTTCGACGAAGGGGCGGTCAAATTGGGCGTTGTGGGCGATGACCACCTCTACATTTTTCAAAAACTCAGCGACGCGGGCGTCATCAATGCGTTGGCCTTTCACCATTTCGTCGGTGATGTGGTGCACCGCGATGGTGGCAGGGGGAATGGCAAAGCCTGGGTCTTCCAGCTCGTCCAACACATCGACCACGCGGTAGACCACGCCTGTGACAGGGTCGAACTCAAAGGCCAGCATGCCCAGCTCAATCACGCGGTCGTTGGCGACGTCAAAGCCTGTGGTTTCGGTGTCGAGCACCACGCCTTTGCTGAGCTTTTGGCCGGGAGCGGGGGTGTTGAACACACGGCCAGGCACGAGGCGGCGAAGCACGCGGTAGTCTGGGTGTTGTTCGAGTTGTTGGGCGAGTTGTTCGATGTCTTGAGTCATGCGCCAATGTTAAGCGTGGTCGGCCTGTGTGGCGTTGCGCTTGGCAATGGCGTGTGCAAAAAAAGCGCCCAGTCCCATCACGCCCACAGCCATTGCGCCAATGACATGGCTGGACTCAAAGACACCGATGAGTGCTGCCAGAACCAGTACGCCGATGGCTTGTCCTAGAAACAAAAAGCCTGCAAACAGCGTCACGCCTGTGGCGCGCGCCGTGGGCACCATTTGTGTGGCCTTGGCTTGCATGGTGTTGTGAAACATGGCAAAGCCAAAGCCCGCCACAAAGCAAGCGGGCAGGGCCAGTTGCCACCACGGGCAAAACGCAATCACCCAAAACGCCAGACCAAAGTAAGCGCCGCCCCATCGGGCCAAGCCCACTTCGCCAAAGCGGCGAATGGCAAATTTGGCCACAGCCATGTAAGCCATGCCACCCAAGCCATACAGCGCGGTGGTTCCGCCTGCCAGCGTGAGCGAGATGTGATGCATCTGATGCAAGTGGGATGCGGTGACCGCCAGCAAACCAAAAATCATCGCGCCTTCGACCAATGCCACGATCAGCAGCGTACGCGCCCATGCGTTGTGTGCCACTTGTTGAAGTTGCTTGAAAAAGCCGGTGGGCTCGTGCCCGTGTTGCGCGATGGGCTCTAAGCGCTTGAGTTGCTGCCACAACAAAAAGCTCACGAGGGTGAATGCAACTGCCATCAGCGCAAAGGCCCAACGCCAGCCAAAGGTGTCGGTCAGCAAGCCGCCAAACAACTGACCGCCTGTCATACCCAAGGTCGTGCCTAGGCCTACGCGAGCCAGCGTTTCTTGGCGTTGCTCGTAATGCACCACATCACCCACCCAGGCCAGTGTGAGCGGAATGATGGCTGCTGCTGCCAGCGCGGTGGCAATGCGGGCCGCCACCAGAATTTCTAAATTGGGGCTGAGAGCCGACAAAACACTGCCCACACCGCAGCCCAAGCAGGCCAGCATGACCACGCGGTACTTACCAAAGCGGTCGCCCACGGGGCCGTAAAACAACTGCATCAAGCCATAGGTGAGGGCAAACAGCGAGATGACTTGCGACGCCTCGCTGATGGGCACCTCAAACACGCGTGACAGCTCGGGCAGCATAGGGTCGCAAATGCGTTGCAAGGCCATGCTGGAGAAGGTGGCCAGTGACAACAAAAAAATCGCCCGACGAGTGGTGGGCGAGAGGGAGTGAGTGGAAGTCTGGGTTTTCAAAGCGTGCCGACTTTACCTGTTTCGCCACTTGGCCCGTGTCGCCTGTAAGTCAAAGTCGAGAAATGTGATGGTGACGGTTTAGCATTGGCACTATGAAGTTTTTTGTGTTTTTGTTAATTGGGCTGCTTGGGGTGGTCGCTGCCCCAGCCAGAGCGCAGTCCGGTAACCCAGGCATGACGGTAGAGGTGTTGGGTGTGTATTTCACGCCGCCTGCGCATGCGGCTGCGGCCATTATCAAAGCCATTGATGCCAGCGAACGTGAGGTCTTGGTGCAGGCCTACAGTTTCACGCACAACGGCATTGCTCAAGCCTTGGTGCGCGCCCATCAGCGCGGGGTGAAGGTGCGTGTGTTGATGGATCAAAAAAGCCAAACCGCTAATCGCTATGTGATTGGCGTCTTGACCGATGCCGACATGGCTGTTCGCCAAGATGGCAAACATGCCATCGCACACAACAAAGTGATGGTCATAGACCAAACTGTGGTCATCACGGGCAGTTTTAACTTCACCAACTCAGCCGAGACACGCAATGCCGAGAATGTGCTGATTCTGAAGTCACCAGATTTGGCGCTGCAATACAGGCTTCAATGGCAAAACCATTGGGCGCACGCGGCTCAGTGAGGGCTTGCTGCCTAGGATTTAGTCTGTCGGCTCTAAAAGCGCACCATTTCGGCGCTAAACCCTTGTTTAGTCAAAACAAGTCCCTAAAATACGCGTCATGCTGCACTGCAACATAACTTTGGCCAATAGGCAGGTTTCGGAGCAGTTTTAACCTTCCTTTTAAATTTTGGAGATAGAAATGACTTTGACACCTGAACAAGTAATCGCCGCGAACAAAGCCAACTTGGAAACTTTGGTTGGTTTGACCAACAAAGCATTCTCTGGCGTTGAGCAACTCATCGAGTTGAACTTGGCTGCTGCTAAAACCACATTGGCTGACTCTCAAAAACAAGCCAATGCTGTGTTGACAGTGAAAGACGCGCAAGAGTTGTTGGCTTTGCAAGCCAGCTTGTTCCAGCCTTTGGCTGAAAAGGCTGTGGCCTACAACCGTCATTTGGTCGAGATCGCCAACGGTACTGGCTCACACTTCCAAGGCCACTTGGAATCTAAAGTGGCAGAAGCTCAAAAAGCTTTCCACGACATGGTGGACAACGCTGCTAAGAATGCACCCGCTGGTTCTGAAGCTGCTGTGGCCGCATTCAAAACCGCTGTTGCCGCTGGTAACAACGCGCTGGAATCTGTGCAAAAAGCTGTTAAGCAAGCCACCGATGTTGCTGAAGCCAACTACAAAAACTTGACTGAAACTGCTTTGAAGACAGCCAAGCCTGCTGCTAAAAAGCGTTAATTTTTAAGGTTCTCCAAGACCTTCGAAATGCGGCTCCTTCGGGGGCCGTTTTTCTTGGTTGTGTGAACGCCTTGCAGTAAAGTCATGCGTATGAACAAACGCTTGTTTCTCAGTGCTTGTCTCACGCCCTTGCTGGTTGCGTGTTCGTCGCTGTCGCGCAAGTCGTCCTCCACGTCGCAGAGCTATCCCAATAACCCAGCCAAGCGCCAAGACATCGTCATGCAAGCCATGGCCATGCTTGATCGTGGCTACACCTACGGCGGCAAAAAACTCCACACCGGTTTTGACTGCTCAGGCTTGGTGACGTTTGTCTACAGAGAGTCGGCAGGCATTGCCTTGAAAGGTAGTGCCGCGCAAATGGCTGAGGCCACGCGCGCCATCGAAGTGTCTCAAGCCCATCCAGGTGACTTGGTGTTTTTCAACACACTTGGACCATCGTTCTCACATGTGGGCATCTACATTGGCGACGGGAAATTTGTGCATGCAGCCAACGAACGCACAGGTGTGAAAACCGAGCGCTTGAACAATGCCTATTGGTCCAAGCGATTTGAGGGTTATCGCACCGTGTTTGCGTGATCAAGTGCGATTGCGAATCGCTTGAGCCGCTTCTTTCACCAAGGCTGGGCCTTTGTAAATCAAGCCGGTGTAAATCTGCACCACGTTCGCGCCCGCTTCAATTTTCGACACCGCATCTGCGCCGCTGAGCACGCCGCCCACGCCAATAATGGGAAAGTTCGGTCCCATCGCTGCACGCAGTTGGCGAATGACCGCATTGCTTTTCTCAAGCACTGGCGCACCTGATAGGCCACCTGTTTCTTCGGCATGCGCCAAACCTTGCACCGCATCGCGGGCAATGGTGGTGTTGGTGGCAATCACGCCCCACAAGCTGTTGGCCAGCGTGGTGTCGGGCGTGACGCAGTGGCGCTTCAAGGTGGCCGCAATCACGGCCACTTGGGCTTCGTCCAAATCGGGGGCGATTTTGATGAACACCGGCACTTGCTTGCCGTGTTGTTGGGCGAGTTCGTTGCGGCGTTGGGCCACTGCACCAATCAAGGCGTCCAGCGCTTCGTCGCTTTGCAGCTCACGCAGGTTTTTGGTGTTGGGGCTGGAGATGTTGACCGTCACATAGTCGGCGTGGGGGTACACGCCGTTCAAGCAGATCAGGTAGTCATCTACCGCGTTCTCGATGGGCGTGACGGCGTTCTTGCCGATGTTCAGGCCGAGCAACATAGGGGTGTCGCCGCCCTTGTGGCGGAACTGCGCTTGTTGCACGTTGGCCAAAAATGCATCCAATCCTTCGTTGTTAAAGCCCAAACGGTTGATGAGCGCGTTGGCCTCGGGCAAACGGAACATGCGCGGCTTGGGGTTGCCGGGCTGGCCCTTGGGCGTGACTGTGCCCACCTCGACAAAGCCAAAGCCCATGGCTGCTAAGCCGTCGATGCAATGCGCGTTTTTGTCCAAACCTGCGGCCAAGCCCACGCGGTTGGGAAACTTCAGGCCCGCGAGTTGAATCGGGTCTTGCACGCGCTCTTGGCAATACGCCCAAGACAGCGGCGTGTTTTGCGTGCGGGCCAACATGGCCAGCGTGTGTTCGTGGGCAGTTTCGGCGTCCATGGCAAACAAGAACGGACGGGCGAGCGAGTAGGGCAGTAACGACATGGATAATCTCAGACTTTGAAAACTTCTTTGCTGGATTTTCGCCCATGAGCACCCCTACTTTCACCCAAGACGAATTGAAAACTTTGGTCGGCCAAGCCGCGCTGCAATACGTGGTGCCCGGCGAGGTGGTGGGCGTGGGCACGGGCTCCACGGTCAACAAATTCATTGACGCACTGGCCAGCATGAAAGACCAAATCAAGGGCGCGGTGTCCAGCTCAGTGGCTTCCACCGAGCGCTTGCAGGCCTTGGGTATTCCAGTGTTTGATGCGACCGAGGTGCAAAGCCTGTCGGTCTACATCGACGGTGCAGACGAAATCGACCACCAAGGCCATATGGTCAAAGGTGGCGGCGCAGCCTTGACCCGCGAAAAAATTGTGGCCGCATTGTCCGAAAAGTTTGTGTGCATCGCCGATGACAGCAAGCTGGTCGACACGCTCGGCGCATTTCCGTTGCCTGTAGAAGTTATCCCAATGTCGAGCGCCCAAATCATTCGCCAGTTTGCGGCGATGGGCGGTGCGGGCAAAGTGCGCATGAAAGACGGCCAACCTTTGGTCACTGACAACGGCCAACACATCGTCGATGTGACGGGCCTGAAAATCACCGACCCCGTGGCCTTTGAAGCCACCGTCAGCCAATGGCCGGGCGTGGTGACCGTGGGCGTGTTTGCGTACCAAAAAGCGCAGGTGTGTTTGCTGGGCACCTCTGCCGGTGTGAAAACGCTAGAGTTTTGAAAAGCCTAGGCCCGTCATACCGCGCATTGGTGTTGGGCGCATCGGGTGCGCTAGGACGTGCGTTTGTCGACGCTTTGCAAGCTGATGCGGCTTGCTCGCACGTGGTGGGACTGTCGCGTAGCTCTCAGCCTGCATTTCGCTTAGAGGACGAGAGCAGCATTGCGGCTGCATCGGCTGAACTCGCTTCGACGTCTCAAGGTTCGTTTCACCTCATCATCGATGCCACAGGTGCACTCACGATCGACGGGCATGGACCAGAAAAACACATGGGCGCGCTCAATGCTGCGCAACTGGTCCGTGCGTTTGAAGTCAACACCATTGGGCCTGCGTTGTTGCTCAAACACTTTGTGCCTTTGCTGGTTACCGATCAGCGCAGCATCTACGCCAAGCTCTCGGCACGTGTAGGCAGCATCAGCGACAACGGCAAAGGTGGTTGGTATGGCTATCGTGCAGCCAAAGCGGCATTGAACATGGTGTTGCAAACCGCAGCCATTGAGGCTGCACGCAAACGCCCACAACTTGTGGTGGCCGCCATGCAGCCGGGGACCGTGGCCTCTAATTTATCAGCGCCGTTTGTGCCTGCGCAAGACTGCCTCACGCCCGCGCAATCTGTGGCGGGTTTACTCAGTGCTTTGGATGATTTGCCAGCGAAAGCAGCTGCGCACTTTGTGGATTACAAAGGCGCAGCGATTCCTTGGTGATGCTCAATGCGCGGCGCTCATACCTTGGTGGCGCAGCAGTGCATCCAGCTGAGGTTCGCGGCCACGGAAGGCTTTGAACGACTCCATCGCTGGGCGGCTACCGCCAACTTCTAGGATAGTTTCTCGGTAGCGGCGGCCGGTGTCGATGCTGGGTGTGCCATCGGCAGCGGCGGTTTCTTCAAACGCGGCGTAGGCATCGGCGCTCAGTACCTCGGCCCACTTGTAGCTGTAGTAGCCCGCCGCATAGCCACCCGCAAAGATGTGGCTGAAGGTGTGTAGCGTGCGTCCCCAAGTGGGGGCTTGAAGCACGGCGACTTCGGCGCGCACATCGCGCAGCACTTGCATGAAGTCTTGGGCTTTTTCGCCCTCGGTGTGCAAGCGCATGTCGACGAGCGAGAACTCGATTTGGCGCAGCGTTTGCAAACCGCTTTGGAAGTTTTTGGCGGCCAGCATTTTGTCGAACAGCTCACGTGGCAACGGTTCGCCCGTATCCACATGTGCCGTCATGTGGCGCAGCACGCTCCACTCCCAGCAAAAGTTTTCCATGAACTGGCTGGGCAGTTCCACCGCGTCCCACTCCACGCCGCTGATGCCAGACACATCGCGCTCGTTCACTTGCGTGAGCATGTGGTGCAGGCCGTGGCCGCATTCGTGGAAAAGGGTGATGACGTCGTCGTGCGTCAAGAGCGGGGGCTTGCCGTTCACGCCTTCGGCGAAGTTGCATACGAGGTGCGCCACGGGCGTTTGCAGTTGTCCGTTGTCGGGGCGCAGCCAGCGGGCGCGCACATCGTCCATCCACGCGCCACCGCGTTTACCGGCGCGAGCGCCTGGGTCGAGGTAGAACTGGCCCACTAACTCAGGCGGCAAGCCGCGTGCGCGGGTTGCTTCGGTGTGGCGCTCAATGCGATAGAACTCCACCGCTGGGTGCCACACCGGCGCGTCGTCGCGGCGAATGCTCACCTCAAACAAGGTCTCCACAATTTTGAACAAACCCGCCAACACCTTAGGCGCAGTGAAGTACGGTTTGACTTCTTGCTCGCTGAACGCGTAGCGCGCTTCTTTGAGCTTCTCGCCGATGTACGGCCAGTCCCAAGGTTGTGGGTCTTGCAGGTTCAGGTGCTCAGCAGCGAAGGCGCGCATTTCGGCCACGTCTTGCTCGGCGTAGGGGCGGGCACGTTTGGCGAGGTCGCGCAAGAAGTGCATCACCTCGGCAGGGGACTGAGCCATCTTTGCGGCTAGCGATACCTCTGCGTAGTTGGCGTAACCGAGTAACGCCGCTTCTTCTTGGCGCAAAGCCAGAATTTCTTGAACGTATTTGGTGTTGTCTTGTTCGGGTTTGCCGTTTTGCACAGCTTCAGATTGGTCTGACGCACGCGTGGCATAGGCGCGGTAGAGCTTCTCGCGGAGTGACGAGCTGTGCGCAAACTGCATGATGGGCAGGTAGCATGGCATTTTCAAATTTAGCTTGTGGCCAGCCACACCATCTTTCTCAGCAGCTGCGCGAGTGGTTTGCAACACGTCGTCTGGCACACCGTCCAGATCTTCGGCACTCACAATCAGCGACCACTGATCGGTTGCGTCGAGCACGTTCTCGCTGAACTTTTGGCTCAGCTCTGCCTGACGTTCTTGAATGGCGGCAAAGCGCTCTTTGGCCGCACCTACCAGCTCTGCGCCCGAGAGCACAAAGTTGCGCATAGCCAAGCTGTGGGCGTGTTTTTGCTCGGCATTGAGGGTGTTCACGTCAATTGCTTTGTACTTCGCATACAAGCGTTCGTCCGCACCAAGACGTGTGTAGAACTCTGTCACACGTGGCAGCGCTTGGCCATAGGCCTCGCGCAGTTCGGGTGTGTCTGCCACGCTGTGCAAGTGGCTGATGGCGCCCCATGCACGGCTCAGCTGCTCAGTGGCCACATCCAGCACAGAGGCAATCGCTTTCCAATCTGCAGGGAACTCTGCGGCTGTCACTGTCTCCAGCGCCGCATCGGCAGCAGGCAGTAACTTGTCCAACGCAGGCGAGATATGCGCAGGTTGGATCGCGTCGAACAGCGGCAAGTCAGCAAAGTTGAGCAGTGGATTTGTTTTTGACATACGACAGTTTCAGAAAGTGAATGCAAGCGAAGCGCTTATCGCTTTTCAGCTAAGGCCCGTTGCGCCGATTCCAAGGTGTTGACAAGCAACATTGTGATGGTCATCGGTCCAACCCCACCGGGCACAGGGGTGATGTAGCCCGCTACTTCCTTCACGCCGTCAAAGTCCACATCGCCGCAGAGCTTGCCCTCGTCGTTGCGGTTCATACCCACGTCCAGCACTACCGTGCCAGGCTTGACCATGTCGGCCGTCAGCACATTGCGCTTACCCACGGCAGCCACGATCACGTCGGCTTGCAGGGTGAGGGCTTTCAAGTCCTTGGTGCGCGAGTGCGCCACCGTCACGGTGGCATCTTTTTGCAAGAGCATCAATGCCATTGGTTTACCCACGATGTTGCTGCGGCCTATCACTACAGCGTGTTTACCTTTGAGGTCGTAGCCAATGCTCTCAAGCATCTTCATGCAGCCGTAGGGCGTGCAAGGCCAAAATCCGGGCATGCCGGTCATCAATGCGCCTGCGCTGGCGATGTGAAAACCGTCCACATCTTTGGCGGGGCTGATGGCTTCGATCACTTTTTGCGCGTCGATGTGGGCAGGCAAGGGCAGTTGCACCAAGATGCCGTGAATGCTGTCATCGTGGTTGAGTGCGTCCACGCGAGCGAGCAAGTCGGCCTC
This sequence comes from Pseudomonadota bacterium, assembly GCA_041180165.1. Taxonomy (GTDB): domain Bacteria; phylum Pseudomonadota; class Gammaproteobacteria; order Burkholderiales; family Burkholderiaceae_C; genus Limnohabitans. The sequence continues at coordinate 118,071 of JBEGSC010000003.1, forward strand.
GGTCATGGTGGCTTCATATTTTTCGAGCACCGAATGCAGCCCCGCGTCTTCGCAGGCCTTGACCTTGTTGCGTACATAGACCTGGCTGGCTTGGTTGTCGCCCACCAAGACGACGGCCAAGCCAGGTGTCAAACCCTTGGCCTTGAGGGCAGCGGTGTCTGCTGCGACCTGGGCGCGCAGTTGTTTGGAGAGGGCGTTGCCGTCGATGAGTTGTGCAGTCATGTTTGTATGCAATTTTCAAAGGTTGAATTGAAAACGCCCGTGATGCACGGGCGTTTTGGGAAGGTCGAACCGCAGGGTTTTAAGCTTTTGCCGCGTTTTGTCCGAGGGCGGTTTTCAGCAAGTCGGCTACCGTGTTGGCGTTGAGCTTTTCCATAATGTTGGCTCGGTGCGCTTCTACAGTTTTGATGCTGATACCCAAGTCGTCTGCAATTTGTTTGTTCAAGCGACCTGCGACGATGCGCTCGAGCACTTGCGCTTCACGGGTGGTCAGCTTGGCCATCAGGGCATCGCGGCTGGCGGCTTGTTGTGATTCAGCGAATGAGGTGTTGGCTTGGGCCAGCATACGTTCGACCAAATTCACCAAGGCGGTTTCGTCAAAAGGCTTTTGGATGAAGTCCATCGCGCCTTTTTTCATGGTGTCCACAGCCATGGGCACATCGCCGTGGCCGGTGATGAACACGATAGGCAAAGGGGATTTGCGTTCGACCAAACGGTCTTGCAATTCGAGGCCTGTCATGCCGCCCATGCGGATATCGACGATCAAGCAGGCCACTTCACGCTGGTCGTAGCGGCTCAGAAATGTTTCGGCGGAGTCAAAGCAGCGAACGCGGTAGTCCTTACCCTCTAACAACCATTGCAATGAATCACGAACAGCCTCGTCGTCATCGACAACATAGACCGTACCTTTTTTGGGAATCAAACTCATCAATCAAACTCCAACCTATCGGACCGGTATCCAAAAGGAAAAGCGGCAGCCCGTTATTTCCTCAGCATTGTAGAGGTTCTCAGCCTTCATTCGGCCTTGGTGCGACTCGACGATGGAACGGCATAAATTCAGGCCAATGCCCATGCCTTCTGACTTGGTCGAGAAGAACGCCTCGAACAAACGCTCCATCACCTCGGGGGGCAATCCTCGACCTGTGTCAGTGACCGAAAACTCAATTACCGCTTGGCCATCTTCTGTTCGGGGCAACACCTTGAGTTCCACATCGCGGCGGGTCAGTGGGCGTTGGGCCAAGTCAATCGACTCGGCTGCATTGCGCATCAGGTTGACCAATACCTGCTCGATCAAGATAGGATCCACGTTGATAGCAGGCAGTCGAGCTGCCACCACTTGGGTGAGACGCACCTGTCGCCGACGCATCTCGATACCCGCCAATTCCACAGCTTCAGCCACCATCGCTGTCACATCGGATGGGGTGCGGTTGGGCTCGCTGCGCTTCACGAAGGTGCGAATGCGTTGAATAATTTGGCCTGCACGTTGGGCTTGGTGTGCTGTTTTCTCCAAGGCCTTGAGCAACTCTTCTTCGTTTAAGTTGTTGGCTTTGATGCGCGACACCATACCACTGCAATAGTTATTGATAGCAGTCAGCGGCTGGTTCAATTCATGTGCCACGCTGGATGCCATCTCGCCCATCGTGATGAGACGACTGGCCGATTGCGCGCGTTCAGCTTGCACTTGTGCCTGTTCTTCGGCATGTCGACGTGGCGTGATGTCCGAGGCAATCACCATTTGTGCCAAACGACCATCCACCCAGTTGAGGTAACGCGAACGTACTTCAAGCCACTTACCCAATTCAGGCACAAAAATTTCAGCGTTCTCTGCTTTGGTCTCGGTGATGCCATCCGTGGGGAGTCCCATCAAAGCATCGTCTTGGTCATGTCCATCGTCTTCTGCGGCTTCGGATGCTGCCAAGCTCCGTGGTTGGCCTGCCTGCGAGACCAAGCTCAGATGCCCTTGCGTGGTGCTAGCAAACCATTGGCGGTAGAGCTTGTTGGCAAACAAGAGTTCTTTGCTCCCCAGCGGTGCCACTGACACAGAGGCGTCCAAGCCTTCGAGCACTGTGGTGAACCGGTCATGTGCGGCTGAGAGTTGTTCGCGCACACGGTTGGGCTCGGTGATGTCGGTCATTGACGTCATCCAACCCGTTTGTTGGCCACGCGCATCAACGAGGGGTGACACATACAAGCGTGCATCAAACACTTCGCCGTTTTTGCGTTTGACGCGAACCTGAAAACCACTGCTCGTCGTTTCACCCTGCAGTTCTTGTGCAAGTTTTTGCTCAAGGGTCTCGCGGTCTTCTTCAGGCCAATAAGGGAAAGGGGGAACTCGACCTACCAACTCATCTTCGGTCCACCCGGTCATTTGACAAAACGCGGCATTCACATAAGTAATTCGGCCCTTCAAGTCCATCGCACGCATGCCGGTGAGGATGGAGTTTTCCATTGCTCGGCGAAAGTTGGTTTCTGCCACCAAGGCTTGCTGTGCTTGAACGCGTCGGCGTGTGTGGCGCCAGGTGCCAATCAGCATCCATGCGGTCATGGCACTGAGTACGGCCACTAACCAAAAGACACCATTGCCAATTAAGCCTTGCGAGGTGCGATAGGCCTGCGCATGTAGAAAAAGTGCGTATCCCACGGGTGTGATGGGAACTTCATATTCGTTGGTTTGAAATAACCAGGGCAATACCTCGGTCACTTTCGGGCGTGCTTTGTTGGCTTGGCCTGCCAAAACAATATTGTTTACATCGCGCAGGGAGACCGCATAACGGCTAGCGATTTCGCTGGGTACAGCAAAGCGCAGCATGCCATCAAGCGTGTATTCAGCCACCAGAACGCCTTCAAATTTACCGTGATTTATGACCGGTACATGCATCTGCATGTGCGCGTAAGGGGCTGCATTGTTGCGTTTCTCAATGATGGGTTGTGAGTAAACAGGTTGCTGCAAGTCTCGTGTCAATTGAAACGTAGCCAAGGTTTCTGTGTGGGTGATGATGCTGCCCTGCGTAAAGCTCAAAGTTGAGTTATTGCTTGCGCTGGCATAGCTGGCGTGCACACGTTGGCGAGCATCAAGCCAACTCAAGCTGGCGAACTCTGGACTTTGGTTCAACAGATTTTGAGCGTCATTTGCAAAGGAACGGCGGTCAGTTTCACGGTTCGCAATATCGCGCGCGATGCGCATGATTTGTTCTTGTTTGTCTAACAGGCGAAGACGCAACCGTTGTTGGGCGTACTCCACATCGCGGCGAACCACCTCTTGCTCTCGCACGATTTCCTCGTACCGTAAGTACCAAAACGCCGTGGTGATGGCGGTCATGAAGAGCACTACAGCCGCCAAGGGCGCCATGAAGGCAAAACGGTCTTGACGGTTTGGTGTTTGCTTACGCCACCAGCTTCGCCAATGGCTAATGAGTATCTCTAAGAATGGAAATGTCGATGTCTTTTGCATGTGCTGAGAGTTTATGCGCGAGGGTAAACACGGTCCTTGAATAATTATTGAATTTCATAATAAGAAATCATTGACCGCTATTTGAAATTTTCGAAATTTGTGCGAAACTCCGTACATTCGAGTCAAAACAGTGCAACAAGAGGAGACAAGCATGTCAGCACAACCGAACGATCTGCGCACCGACGTGGACAGCCAAGAAACGCGTGAATGGATGGACGCGTTGTCCGCCGTCATCAATGCAGAAGGGCCTGAGCGCGCGCACTTCTTGTTAGAGCAATTGCTCGAGCACGCACGCGAGAGCAGCATCGACATGCCGTTCTCTGCCACCACGGGTTACGTGAACACGATCGAACCCGATCAAGAAGCCCATTGCCCCGGCAACATTGAAATTGAAGAACGTCTGCGCGCTTATATGCGCTGGAACGCGATGGCGATGGTGGTCAAAGCCAACCGCCACAACCCCGAAGACGGTGGCGACTTGGGCGGCCACATCGGTTCATTCGCCTCTTTAGCCCACATGTTTGGTGCGGGCTTTAACCACTTCTGGCACGCTGAAAACGAAAACCACGGTGGTGACTGCTTGTACATCCAAGGCCACGTGTCACCCGGCGTTTACGCCCGCGCTTACCTCGAAGGCCGCTTGACCGAAGAGCAGTTGCTCAACTTCCGTCAAGAGGTGGATGGCAAAGGTTTGTCCAGCTACCCACACCCCAAACTCATGCCTGAGTTCTGGCAGTTCCCAACAGTGTCGATGGGCCTTGGCCCATTGATGGCCATTTACCAAGCGCGCTTCTTGAAGTACTTGCACGCACGTGGCATTGCCAACACCGAAAACCGCAAGGTCTGGGTGTTCTGCGGCGACGGCGAGATGGACGAAGTGGAATCTTTGGGTGCGATCGGTTTGGCCGCTCGCGAAAAACTCGACAACTTGATCTTCGTGGTCAACTGCAACTTGCAACGCTTGGACGGCCCAGTGCGCGGCAATGGCAAGATCGTGCAAGAACTCGAAGGCGAATTCCGTGGCTCAGGCTGGAATGTCATCAAGCTCTTGTGGGGCAGTGAGTGGGACAAACTGTTGGCCCGCGACAAAGACGGCGCGTTGCGCAAGTTGATGATGGACACCTTGGATGGCGACTACCAAGCGTTCAAAGCCAACGACGGTGCTTATGTGCGCAAGCACTTCTTCGGCCGCGACCCACGCACGCTCGAGATGGTTGCCCATATGAGCGACGACGAAATTTGGGCTTTGAAGCGCGGCGGTCACGACCCACAGAAGGTGTACGCGGCTTATCACGAAGCGGTCAACACCAAAGGCCAACCCACTGTGTTGCTCATCAAGACCGTCAAAGGTTTTGGCATGGGCAAAGCGGGCGAGGGCAAGAACAACGTGCACCAAACCAAGAAGCTCACGGATGAAGACATCAAGTACATGCGTGACCGCTTCAACATTCCAATCCCAGACAGCGAACTGTCGAAGATTCCTTTCTACAAGCCTGCAGACGACACGCCCGAAATGCGTTACCTGCATGAGCGCCGCAAGGCCTTGGGCGGCTACTTGCCACACCGTCGCACCAAAGCGGATGAAAGCTTCACCGTGCCATCGCTCGACATCTTCAAGTCGGTGATGGAGCCCACCGCCGAAGGCCGCGAGATTTCGACCACCCAAGCGTATGTGCGCTTCCTCACGCAGCTCTTGCGTGACCAAGCCTTGGGCCCGCGCGTGGTGCCTATCCTTGTGGACGAAGCCCGTACCTTTGGTATGGAAGGTTTGTTCCGTCAAATCGGTATTTACAACCCTGCAGGTCAGCAATACACACCGGTCGATAAAGACCAAGTGATGTACTACAAAGAAGACGTGGCTGGCCAAATCTTGCAAGAGGGCATCAACGAAGCCGGCGGTATGTCGAGCTGGATTGCAGCGGCTACGAGCTACTCCACCAGCAACCGCATCATGGTTCCGTTCTATGTGTACTACTCGATGTTTGGTTTCCAACGCATTGGCGACTTGGCATGGGCCGCTGGCGACATGCAAGCACGCGGCTTCTTGTTGGGCGGCACATCGGGCCGTACCACTCTGAACGGCGAAGGCTTGCAGCACGAAGACGGTCACAGCCACATCATGGCCAACACCATCCCGAACTGCGTGTCTTATGACCCCACCTTCGCACACGAAGTCGGCGTCATCCTGCACCACGGTTTGAAGCGCATGGTCGAGAAGCAAGACAATGTCTTCTACTACTTGACCTTGTTGAACGAAAACTACGCCATGCCTGGCCTCAAAGCCGGCACCGAAGAGCAAATCATCAAAGGCATGTATTTGCTGCAACAAGGAGAAGGCAAGAAGAACGCACCACGCGTGAACTTGTTGGGCTCGGGCACTATCCTGCGCGAATCCATGGCCGCACGCGATTTGCTCGCCGCCGATTGGGGCGTCGCTGCCAACGTGTGGAGCTGCCCAAGCTTCAACGAACTCACACGCGACGGCCAAGACGCTGAGCGCTACAACTTGTTGCACCCCACCGAGACACCAAAGGTGCCTTTCGTGGCGCAACAGTTGGACCCCTACGTTGGCCCCGTGGTCGCATCGACCGATTACATGAAAGCCTATGCCGAACAGATTCGTCCGTTCATCCCCAAAGGCCGCACCTACAAAGTGTTGGGCACAGACGGCTTCGGTCGTTCCGACTTCCGCAGCAAGCTGCGCGAGCACTTTGAAGTCAACCGCCACTACATCGTGGTCGCAGCCCTCAAAGCCCTCAGCGAAGAAGGCACTGTGCCAGTCACACAAGTGGCTGAAGCCATCAAAAAGTACGGCATCAAAACCGACAAGATCAACCCGCTGTACGCATAACAAATCGGGAGACACAACATGGCATTGGTAGAAGTAAAAGTCCCGGATATCGGGGATTTCGACGAAGTCGCAGTCATCGAGCTGCTGGTCAAAGTAGGCGACACCGTGAAAGCGGAACAGTCCCTCATCACCGTCGAATCAGACAAGGCCTCGATGGAAATTCCATCGAGCACAGCCGGTGTGGTCAAAGAGCTCAAAGTAGCTTTGGGCGACAAGGTCAAAGAAGGCTCTGTGGTGTTGGTGGTGGAAGCTGCTGGTGCTGCCGCTGCTCCAGCAGCCGCACCTGCAGCAGCTGCTCCTGTAGCCGCTGCACCAGCCCCAGTTGCAGCAGCTGCCCCCGTGGCTGCAGCGCCATCAGCATCGGGCCCCATTGAAATTCACGTGCCAGACATTGGCGACTTCAAAGACGTAGCCGTCATCGAAGTGTTTGTGAAGCCTGGCGACAGCATCAAAGTGGAGCAGTCGCTCATCACCGTGGAGTCTGACAAAGCCTCGATGGAAATTCCATCGTCACATGCAGGTGTGTTGAAAGAGCTCAAGGTCAAAGTAGGCGACAAGGTCAACATTGGTGACTTGTTGGCCATTCTGGAAGGCACGGTGTCTGCCGCTGCTGCGCCTGTGGCCGCTGCCGCTTCTGCAGTTGCTGCCGTCGCACCTGCCGCTGTGGCTGCACCCACAGCCGTTGCTGCTGCAGTGGCTGCCGTGGCAGCACCTGCGCACGCACCTGGTGGTACGACCTTGGGTCTGCCACATGCATCACCTTCAGTACGCAAGTTCGCACGCGAACTCGGTGTGCCGTTGGAAGAGCTCAAAGGCACAGGCCACAAAGGCCGCATCACACAAAGTGACGTGCAAGCGTTCACCAAGTCGGTCATGTCCGGCGCGACACAAACCAAGGCGCAAGCTGCCAAAGGTGGCACTGCCGGTGGCGATGGTGCAGCTTTGGGTCTCATCCCTTGGCCAAAGGTCGACTTTGCCAAGTTTGGCTCGATCGAACGCAAAGAGTTGGGCCGCATCAAGAAGATCAGCGGCGCTAATTTGTTGCGCAACGCCATCATGATTCCAGCCGTCACCAACCATGACGATGCTGACATCACCGAGCTCGAAGCCTTCCGCGTGTCGACCAACAAAGAGAACGAAAAGTCGGGCGTCAAAGTCACGATGCTGGCGTTCTTGATCAAGGCTTGCGTGGCCGCGCTCAAGAAATACCCAGAGTTCAATAGCTCGCTCGATGGTGATGCACTGGTTTACAAAAACTACTGGCACATCGGCTTTGCGGCTGACACGCCCAATGGTTTGATGGTGCCCGTCATCCGTGATTGCGACAAAAAAGGCGTGCTGCAAATCAGCCAAGAAATGTCAGAGCTGGCCAAGAAAGCACGTGACGGCAAACTCGGCCCCGCTGAAATGACCGGCGCAACCTTCACCATCTCCAGCCTAGGCGGCATTGGTGGCAAGTACTTCACGCCCATCATCAATGCGCCCGAAGTGGCCATCCTCGGTGTGTGTAAGAGCACCATGGAACCCGTGTGGGACGGCAAGGCCTTCCAACCGCGTTTGATGTTGCCTTTGAGCTTGACGTGGGACCACCGCGTTATCGACGGTGCAGCAGCGGCACGCTTCAATGCGTACCTCGGTCAAATCCTCAGCGACTTCCGTCGCGTGTTGCTCTAAGGACTTGATATGGCAATGATTGATATCAAAGTTCCAGACATCGGCGACTTCGACGAAGTGGCCGTGATTGAGTTGCTGGTCAAACCCGGCGACACCGTCAAAGCAGAACAATCGCTCATCACCGTCGAGTCCGACAAAGCGTCGATGGAAATTCCATCCTCACACGCGGGCGTGGTGAAAGAGCTCAAGGTCAAGCTCGGCGACAAAGTGAGCGAAGGCTCGGTGGTGTTGGTGTTGGACGGTGAGGGCGCATCTTCGGCTCCTGCACCTGCTGCAGCACCCGCCCCCGCTGCTTCGCCTGCGGCTCCCGTGGCGGCTGCACCTGCACCCACTGCTTCATCGTTTGGTGGCAGCGCTGACATCGAATGCGATGTGATGGTGTTGGGCGGTGGCCCTGGCGGTTACTCCGCTGCCTTCCGCGCTGCCGACCTCGGCTTGAGCGTGGTGGTGGTCGAGCGTTACCCCACCTTGGGCGGTGTGTGTTTGAACGTGGGTTGCATCCCATCCAAAGCTTTGCTGCACGTCGCAGCGGTGATGGACGAAGTGGCTCACATGGCAGACCTCGGTGTGGACTTCGGCAAGCCTGCGGTCAACATCGACAAGCTGCGCGGCCACAAAGAAAAGGTGATTGGCAAACTCACCGGCGGCTTGGGCGCGATGGCCAAGATGCGTAAGGTAACCATCGTGCGTGGCTACGGCAACTTTGTGGGCGCGAACCACATTGAAGTGCAAGAAACCACAGGCACAGGCCAAGAGAAAACGGCCAGCAAAAAAGTGGTGGCGTTCAAACGCGCCATCATCGCCGCCGGTTCGCAAGCCGTGCATTTGCCTTTCATGCCCAAAGACCCACGCGTGGTGGACAGCACCGGTGCATTGGCCCTCAAAGAAGTGCCTAAGAAAATGCTCATCGTCGGTGGCGGCATCATCGGCCTAGAAATGGGCACCGTGTACAGCACACTGGGCGCACGCTTAGATGTGGTGGAAATGATGGACGGCCTCATGCAAGGCGCGGACCGTGACTTGGTGAAGATTTGGCAAAAGATGAACCAAGGCCGTTTTGACAACATCATGTTGAAAACCAAAACGGTGGGCGCACAAGCCACACCCGAAGGCATCAAGGTGCAGTTTGAAGGTTTGGACGGCACCAAGAGCGAAGGCACTTACGACCTCGTGTTGCAAGCCGTGGGCCGCACGCCCAATGGCAACAAAATTGCTGCCGACAAAGCGGGCGTGGCCGTGACCGACCGAGGCTTCATCAACGTCGACATTCAAATGCGCACCAATGTGCCGCACATCTTCGCCATTGGCGACATCGTGGGTCAGCCCATGTTGGCGCACAAGGCGGTGCACGAAGCACACGTGGCGGCTGGGGTGATTGCAGGCGAGTTGAAAGGCGACAAAGACTTGGCCGCTGCGGCGTTCAACGCACGCGTCATCCCAAGCGTGGCCTACACCGACCCCGAAGTAGCATGGGTCGGTTTGACCGAAGACCAAGCCAAAGCGCAAGGCATCAAGGTGAAAAAGGGCTTGTTCCCTTGGAGCGCCTCGGGCCGAGCCATTGCCAACGGACGCGACGAAGGCGTGACCAAACTGCTGTTTGACGATTCACCCGAGGCTCACGGCCACGGCAAGATCTTGGGCGGCGGCATGGTGGGCACACATGCGGGCGACATGATTGGCGAAGTGGCTTTGGCCATCGAGATGGGCGCAGACGCTGTGGACATCGGCAAAACCATCCACCCACACCCCACGTTGGGCGAAAGCATCGGCATGGCGGCAGAAGTGGCGCACGGCAGCTGCACGGACTTGCCGCCTAGCAAGAAGTAAACGCTTCGCGCTGCAAACAAAGAAGCCGCCAACCTGAAAGGGTTGGCGGCTTCTTTGTTTAGAATGCTAAAACGTATACTTAGTAGCTAATTAAGGTTCAAAAAAATATGTTCAAACATCTTCTAACTCTTGCCGTTATTTCAACCACGTTTCTTGTTGGATGTGCAGGCACAAGCAGTCCCAATGGCCACGCCTATGAAGACACTGTGGCTCCAGGTAAAGTTAAATTATTGAACTTGACGGGAGCATCTACTACTGACGGCGCTGCAGAAGTCTATTTCAGCTCCAGTCAACGCACCGAGGCTGCGGTTGTATTTCGTGACAGATTGGTTGCAATTCAAGTAGATGGGAAGGATTTGCCTGGGGCAGACAGAGGAAATAAACTCACTTACCCAACGGGCTATCAAGCCATTGCATTAACTCCTGGTGTTCATTCCATTTCGTATTGCCATATGACCAGATCTGCATTAGCGACAGGTGTCTGGAGCTGTAACTTTAAAATTAATGACTTCAATTTTGAGCCCAACGCTCGCTATATGGTTCAAGGCAACGTGAAAGTAAGCACTGGAACGATCGGGAATAACATGACACAAACTGCAAACGTAAAGACTGGAATTTATAAACTAGATTGAGTTTTTGCTTCAGCAATTCAATAGCAGTTTTCATTTGGCCTGACTTCATAACTCGTACTCCGCCCACTCGCCTCAGACCGCATCAACACACCGCGCTCTAGCAGCTCGTTGATATCGCGCAGCGCGGTGTCTTGCGAGCATTTGGCAATCGCTGCCCACTTGCTGGTGGTGAGCTTGCCGTCAAAGCCATCTAGCAGTTTGTTGAGCAGTTTGATTTGTCGCTCGTTCATGGGTGTGTCGGCCCATTGCCGCCAGAAGTTGGCTTTGCTCAGCACGGCAGACAGCGTGCCTTGTGCGCCTTGCACGGCGCGTAGCAGGCAGCCCAAAAACCACTCTAGCCAATCGGTCACGTCCAGCGTGCCTTTTTGCGTGCGTTCGAGTTGGTTGTAATAGTCTTTGCGCTCGCGCTGGATTTGCGCCGACAGGCTGTAGTAGCGCTGCGCAGTGCCTTCGGCGCGGGCCAGTGCCAAGTCGCCCACGGCGCGGCCCATGCGTCCATTGCCATCATCCATCGGGTGCACCGTCACAAACCACAAGTGGGCCAGCCCGGCTTTGATCAGCGGGTCGTCTTGGCTGGCGGTGTTGAACCAATCTAGAAACAGCGCCATTTCAGCGTCTAGAGTATTCGCAGGCGGGGCTTGGTAGTGCACGCGTGGGCGGTACGACGGGCCAGACACCACTTGCATGGGGCCTTGTGCGTCGTTGCGCCACGCGCCCACGCGGATGGGCGTCATGCCGCTGTAACCGGTGGGGAAGAGGGCGGCGTGCCAGCCGCACAGGCGCTGCACCGTTAGTGCTTGGTCGTGCTGTTGGGTGGCGTCTAGCACCATGTCCACCACGCCGTCCACATGGCGGTCGGTGGGTGCCAGTGCGCCAATGTCCACGCCTAAGCGGCGGGCGATGGACGAGCGCACGGACTCGGGGTTGAGCATTTCCCCCTCGATCTCGCTGGTTTTGATCACGTCTTCGGTCAGCACGCGCAGGGTGGCTTGGTCGCGTTGCTGTAGGCCAATGTCGTGCATGCGGCCCAGCAGCAGCCCTTGTGCGTGGTGCACTTGCGCCAGTAGTGGGGCCAAGCGCGTGTGCGCGTAGGTCCACTTGGGCCAAGTGTCTTGCTGCCAGATATAAAGTTTATCGCCGCTATTCATGCGGTGATTATGCGGTGAATACGTCTCATGTGCAAGATATTCAATGCATATTGTGCGGTGATTGTGTGGTTTTATCGCCGCAGGCTTGCTTTTTAGCTGGTCTTTTCTAGGCCGAAGCTTGCTCCGTGCAACTGGAGGCGCTGTTAAGGAAATGGGTAGTTTGGATATTCGCCTCAGGTAAACTGATGTCAATCAAAAGATAACATGAGCAAAACCGAAGCACAAACCAGATCGGACCTGATTGACCAGCATCTTGCGCAAGCAGGCTGGAACGTCAAAGACCCAACGCAGGTCGTTGAAGAGTTCGACATCTTGACCGCTTTGCCCGAAGGTGTGGCAGAAGCCCGCACTCCGTATGAAGGGCATTGCCTTAATTACTGGGCCACTAACTAAAGTAGATTCCGAAGTCGGCTGGTTGTTCAACCACGCAAGGGCTAATAAAAATGATCCTGAGAGATTTTTTAGAAACGTTGGCACAGCTAACTTTAGCTCGGATACAAAACGTAATAAATTAAGAGTTGTTTGCGATCACTTGAAGACAGCAAATGGAAATGTCGCTCTTACTGATGATGTGCTTCATGAGTTTTTTACACATTTTTATTTGTTGGGGTATGACCTTGGTGAAGAGGAAGGGGTTGTTCTCTCTCTAATAAATTCTCACATTTCACAATTCAAAATTGAGTCTTCTCTGTATGTGTGGGACCGTATTCTGTCATTTACTATGACTCGTAATCACCACGCAGGCTGTATCAAACGGGAAAGTCTGCCAAATGATTTGACGGATATTTTTATTACTAAGCCTGCTGTTGAATTTCCAATCGAATTGTCATTGCCTGACCATCAAACTGGCAAAACGGATTGGACTCAACATACAGATGCAACCTATCTTGCCTTGGCTGTTCTGATTGGATCATGGCAAGATAAAAGCCAAAGTGATCTTGATGCAGTAACCCAAATTCTCGGCATTAGTTACGACGATTGGCTAAGGAAGGCCAGGGAACTATTGCACGCGCCTGACAGTCCGTTGTCTTTTAAAAATGGCGTCTGGAAAGTTGTAAATCGATCAGAGCTTTTGACTTTGTTGGGCTCTCGAATTCTTGATCAAAATCTCGATGCGTTAAGGTCTTTGGCTATTGATGTGTTGCAAGAGTCAGACCCCGCATTTGATCTTCCTTCTGAAGAACGATATGCAGCAAGCATTCATGGGAAGGTGTTGAGTTATTCCAATGCTCTGCGAAGCGGTATTGCTGAAGGCCTAGCTATTCTGGGTAACCAGCCGCAAGCATGCACAAATTGCTCACAAGGCAAGGCAGATACAACCACTCTCTTGGTAGTTCGTAAAGTCCTCTCCGACGCTGATTGGAAGCTGTGGGGTAGCTTGAATAGTTTGTTGCCTACGTTAGCCGAGGCTGCTCCTGATGAATTTCTTGAATTAGTGGGGCGTGCGTTTCGTTTGAACCACTGTCCATTTGATCAGCTCTTTTCTCAAGAAGGAGACGGCATTACAGGTGGCAATTATTTAACCGGGTTACTTTGGGCTCTCGAGTGCCTCGCTTGGGATGAGCAGTATCTTGTTCGTGCTTGTGATGCTCTTGCCGAACTCGCCAGTCATGACCCAGGTGGCAAATGGGCTAATCGACCATCCAATTCACTTGCGACCATTTTGTTACCTTGGCTACCTCAGACGCTCGCACCATTTGAAAAACGTAAAGTGGCAGCGCGGGCGATTGTTAATGATTGGCCTGAGATTGCATGGAGCCTTGTCATTCAACTTTTGCCTGGTCGACACCAGACTTCATCTGGATCGTACAAACCACGATGGCGCAAGACAATTCCTGATAATTGGGAAAAGGGCGTTACTCAGAATGAGTATTGGCAGGAGGCATCTTATTACGCGGAACTTGCGGTGGGGCTAGCAGGCTACGATATTGTTCGGCTTGATCCAACCGGCAAGCCAGAGAAAGAGCTTGCTCAGAAATTTCGCAGTAAGGCTGAAAAAATTGAGAATGCGGGGTTTTCGCGATTTGCAGTCACGTTGAGAAATTTGGCGGAGGGCTACGAACGCGACGCTGCGCGAGTTATTTCAGAACACAAAGATTCGAATGACGATTGATCTTCAGTTCAATGCGCCCAAGATAACACCCCTCAGCCCGCTCCCCATTCACTTCATCACCATCCTCGTTGCACAGCGCGGCAATCAAGGCAAGGTCTGCCACTTGGCCCCAAGGCAATGCGCTCAGCTTTGCAGCCACAAATCCAATGGCATGCCCCCCGTGCCAATGATCAGCGGCTGTGCCTGTGGAAACTGCTGCACAAACGCGGTTAGGCCTGACACATTGCCTATGTTGTGGCCGCTTTTTACCTCCAGTGCTTGTAGCGTGGGGCCATCGCGCAGTACGTAGTCCACTTCTTTTTGGCCATTGTTCCAGTAGTGAATGACGGGGTGCCTGCTGCTGTGGGTCAGGTGCCGGGCCAACAACTCAGTGCCCACGGCGCTTTCTGCTAGCCGGCCCCACACGTCGGGGCGCGCTTGCGCCGCTTGCAGTCCCACGCCTTGTGCTACCCAGTGGCAGCCCATCAGGGCGTTGTTGAATACTTGCAGCTTGGGGCTTGATGCGCGTTGACGCACCACTTGGCCCATGTATTTGGGCAGGCCGCAGGCCATGCCCGCGCCTTCTAGCAGGTCGAGGTAGTGGGCGAGGGTAGTGGTGTTGCCCGCATCATCGAGCTGGCCCAGCATTTTTTGGTAGCTCAGAATTTGGCCGCTGTATACGCAGGCCAGGTCAAACACGCGGCGCAGCAGGGCGGGCTTTTGCACGGGGGCCATCAACAGCACATCTTTGCTGATGGTGGTTTCAATCAGCGCGTCGCTCACATAGGCGGCCCATCGGGTTTCATCGTGCACCAAGGGGGCTGCGCCGGGGTAGCCACCATAAAAGATGAACTGCTCCAAGGTAAAGCCAAAGGCGTCGCGCATTTCGGCGTAGCGCCAGTGGCCCAAGCGGCTGATCTCAAACCGCCCGGCCATGCTTTCGCTCAAGCCCCGAGCGATCAACAGCGGGGCCGAGCCGAGGATGACCACGCGCACATCTCGGGCAGCGGCGGTGTCTTCGTCCCACAGGCGTTTGACTTCTTCGGTCCAGTTGGACACTTTTTGGATCTCGTCCAGCACCAGCACACAGCTGCCCGCTTGGGCCGCGAGTGCACGGGCCACTTGCCATTGGGTGCTCAGCCACACTTGGCCTTGCAAGCCGGGGCCATCGGCACTGGCGCTGTGTTGCGCCAATGGTGTGTTGGGTTCGGTTTTGGCATCCAGCTGCAAGCGCTCCAGCGCCTGGCGTACCAGTGTGGTTTTGCCCACTTGGCGTGGGCCAGCCACCACTTGCAGAAATCGGCGGGGTTCTTTGAGCCTTGCCACCAAGGGGGCCAGTGCTTCGCGTTCGATGGTCATTTTGGTTTGCTCATTGCATTGAGTAATTTATCTCATTGTATTGAGTAATTTAAAAATGAACAATCCAAGGAACGATTTATGCTCAATGCGCCCCAAGGTAACACCCCTCAGCCCGCTCCCCATCCGCCTCATCACCTTCTTCGCTGCACAGCGCAGCAATCAAGGCTTGGTCGGCCACCTGGCCGGGTAGCAGCAGCTCTTCATTGGTCCAGCGCTTGACCAAGTGGCCATTGGCCACGCCGCCTGTGTGTGGGGCTTGGTAGGCGCGGCGGTGTTGCATGGTGATGCCACTGTTGGCGTTGGCAATGAAGCGGCTTTCGCCCAAGGCCCAAGGTTCAAAGTAGGCGTTGGCGGCGGCATCGACTTGGCGGAAGTAGCTGCGTGCGCCTTCGGCGTCGAGCTTTTTGCGCACGGTTCGGGTGATGAGACCTTGCAAGTGGTCTAGCGCGGCGTAGTCCATCTGTTCCAAGGCTTCGGGGCTCATGTCTTGCGTGGCCAGCGCGGCTGTGGCGGCCAGCTCGGCGGGCAGCACTTGCACCATGGCTTTGACCACATCGTGATGGGGCGCTACAGCGGTGGCCACGCCGCGTGTTTGCGGTTGGATGGGGCAGCGAATTTCCACAAAGCGCGGCTTGACAGGGCCAGTGCAGCCATCGTGATGGTAGTACTCGCCTTGGCTCAGCCGCCCTTTGCTAGAGCGCCCGCGCACATCGCGGTAGGTGGGGTGTTGGGTGTGCACGTTCAGGCACACCACCAAGCCCGTGGCATCGACCAGCTTGTAAAAAGCTTCACGCCATTCGGGCAACAGCAGTTTGTCGTGCAGGTAGTCGGTGGGGGCTTGTGCCTCATGGCCCTTAAAGTCTTTTTCTTCGCCTTCAATCACCAACACAAAGGGTTTGGGCCTGCGAACGCGCCACTGGCAGTTGGCAAATTCCAGCACCGAGCTGGTTTGTTCAGATGGAGTGGCGGCGCTGTGGCCCGAAGGGGTGGACATGGTGAAGTGGGGTAGAGGCTAGGCCCGAACAACGAGCGAGTGATGTGCCAATTTTAGGGCTTCGCCTCAGGGCATCTTCACCACGTGCTGCGCAACAAGGGCAGCTTGTTTAGACTCGATGCATGTCTATCAAACATGCTTTATCAGCCTTGTTGTTCGTCACATCTTCCGCGAATGCGCAAGTAGGTGAGCGCGTGGTGTTGCCAAGCTTTGCGATAGACCGAACCGAGGTGACCATCGCGCAGTTTGAGCGCTATGTGCAAGCCACGGGCACGGTGACGCGGGCCGAGAAAGAGGGTGGTGGTTTTGAGTACGGGGCAGGGTGGGAGCGCCGCCCCGGCTGGAGCTGGCGAAAGCCCGATGGGCAGACGACCCGAGCCGACATGCCTGCGGTGCATTTAGATTTTGCTGAGGCACAGGCTTATTGCCGCTGGGCGGGTGGCCGTTTGCCCACGGGGGACGAGTGGCAAAAAGCAGGCTTTACCGAGCTGCGCGATGCACCGCCTGTACCGTGGGTGAAGGGCCGTACTTACCCATGGAGCACAGGCGAAAGTCCGCAAGGTGCTAACACCAGCGACCCCGACCCATGGCCACGTGCCGCCCCTGCAGGCGCGACGCGCCAAGGCGTGAATGGCTTGTATGACATGGGCGCGAATGTGTGGGAATGGACCACCGACAGCACAGACGCCACAGGCCGCGAACGCAGAACAGTGGGTGGCTCGTGGTGGTACGGCGCGTTCAACATGAAGGCGGATGTGAAGGCGTTTAAGCCTGCAGATTTTTATGCGGTCTACATCGGGTTTCGATGTGTGTATGACCGCTGAGTTTGCTTTACAACTTCAAAGCTTCCCACACGCGATACGCAGCATACGCATCGTTGGCGGCGTAAACCAGCTGTGATTCGCTCAAGCGCAAATTGGCCCAATTGCTGGTGGCGGCCTTCTTTGACTTTTGAAAACGCTGGTTGAACAGCACAGCCACTGCGCCTTTGACGCCCATTTCTTTGCGATAGCCCTGGGCTTTGAAAATGGTGTTCAGTTCCAAAATGCCCGCAGGCTCCACACCAAATTTTTGGATGATGCGTTTGCGGTCGTCTCCCAAACCAAAGCCTGCTTTGGCAATGCCTTCGCGCGCTAACAAGTCGGCAGCCACAGCGCGGCACTCGGGGTCGTGCAGCTGAAACACCCAAGCGCGTTCGCCCGTGGCGAGTTGCAACACATGCGGACCGTCAGACGCTTCGCCCACGCGAAAGGTCGGCTTCGATTCAGTGTCAAAACCCCAAGCGTTTGAGGTGATCAACGCATCGTGTGCGAGCTGCGCTTGTTGGCCGGTGTTGACCAAGGTGATGCGGTCAAGCCCCAAACGAGGAAACTCTGGAAGCAGGGCGATGGCTTCTTTGTCGGGAGTGTCGCGGCGTTGTGTCATGTGTGGCTGATCTCAACGCTTCTTAGATTTGAACGCCGTTTTCTTGTTTTTCTCAATCGCCTCTTTGCGCACGGCGCGTTCGGCATCGGCTTGTTTGCCTTCGGCCAACCAAGCGGCAAATTCTTCTGGCGTTTCTAGCGTGATGCGCCCCAATGCGGCTGAGCGGAAATCGTGAATGACGATGTGCGCGGCTTTGGTGAGGTTAATACGCCCACCGCTTTGCACCGCGCCGCGTTTGCGGCCAATGGCCTCCAACATTTCTTCGTCGGTGTGGCTGGCCACGTCGTCGATGGTGTAGCGCTGCTTGAGCTCGTTGGGGTAGTGCGGGATGAGATAGTTGAGCAACTCAAGCGCGACGGTTTCTTCGTCAAACGCATTCACGCCAATCGCGCCGCTGGCGGCGAGGTTGAAGCCGCTTTGCTCAACGATGATGCGCGGCCACAGCACGCCGGGCGTGTCGTACAAATAAAAGTCATCGGCCAAGGCAATGCGCTGTTCTGTTTTGGTCACGCCAGCTTCGTCGCCCGTCTTGGCGGCGCGTTTGCCTTTGAGCGTGTTGATGAGGGTGGACTTGCCCACGTTGGGAATGCCGCAAATGAGCACGCGCATGGGCTTGACCATGCCGCCACGGTTGGGCGCGAGTTGTTGGCAAGCCTCAATCAATGCTTTGGCGGGGGACGTCATGCTGGTGTCCAAGCCAATGGCACGCACACCGGGCATGGCGTTGTAGTGGGCCAGCCACAAGGCGGTGCGGGCAGGGTCTGCCAAATCTTGTTTGCTCAAAATCTTGAGCGCGGGTTTGGTTTTGATCAGCTCGGCCAGCATCGGATTAGCGCTCGAACCCGGCAAGCGGGCGTCGAGCATTTCGATGACAACGTCAATCTCTTTGATGCGCTCCCCAATCGCCTTGCGCGTGAGGTGCATGTGTCCGGGGAACCATTGAATAGCCATAGCCTTGATTGTCGTTCACGCGGCGTGGGTGGCTGCCTGCAATCGCAGATGCACGTCATCGGCCAAATCAACGGGCAGTTGTTGCTTGGCTTTGAGGTAGTGCTCGGTGAACACTTCAAAGTAGGCGTTGAGGGCTTCGGCGGCTTGCGTGTCATCAGCCATCGCCAAACACATCGCACCCACTTCGGCGGTGCAAAGGTGCGCTTCGCTTTGAGCACGACGCAGTTTGTAGCGTGAGAGTTGTTCGGGGTGCAGGCTGAGCACTGGAAAGTTTTGCAGATAGGGGCTTTTGCGAAACATCTTGCGGGCTTCGTCCCATGTGCCGTCGAGCAGGATGAACAAGGGGCGCTTGGTGTCGTCGTGTTTGACCTCATGCACCACGCGTGCATCATCGGCAAACTCAGCAGGGAACACCACATAGGGTTGCCATTGCGGGTCGTTCAACAACGCTAACAGTGCAGGGTCAACTTCGGTACGCGCCCAACCAAACGCAAAGGTATCGGCCACCACATCGGCAATAAGCCAGCCGGTGTTGCTGGGTTTGAGTGGCTCGATGTCGGCCATGAGCAAACACATGCCTGCGCGTGTGGGCACATCGGGGCGCAGAGTGCAGATGCAGTGGGAGGGGACTAAGCGGCAGCCGTTGCAGCGTTCACCTTTAGGGCCGCCACGGGCTAGAAAGGGTTTGACGCTGCGGGCGAGGCGGGCTGCGCGTAGGCGAGCAACCGCGTGAGGTAAGTCAGCAGACACAGCTTAGTCCGCCACATTGCACTCGCGGCGCAACAGCGCCAGTGCATCATGCAGTTTGTAGTCGTGGTCGCTCTCAAGCGTGTCGAGTGATTCATCGATGAAGGCTTCCCACATGTCGATGTAATCGTCTTGATGTTCAGCCGGTGCATTGGCTTGGATGAACGCGGTAGCTAACTCGGGTTGCACGCCTGATTTACGAATTTTGCGAATCAGCGTGGCAGCGGTTTTTTCGGTCAGCAGTGTTTTGCCTGTGCTGCCTGTGGCGATGCACAAAAAGAGGGTGAGCAGCGAACTGTCGTCGCTGTGGCCCCCCGTGGCTTTGGACCATGCGGCAGAGGTTTGACGGTCAAAGTGATCGACCTCAGACAAGCCGTCTTCCACCCAAAAGTAGCGGCCTACAAATGCGGGTGTTTGGTTGAACAACTTTTGCGGTGTGAGTTTGGCATCCAAAATTTTGGGTAAGTCAGCCTCAACGCTTTGTCGCACTTGCTCGACGGCAGCTTTGAATTCAATGGGCAAGTTTTTAGGCGCAGCCAAGTTGATGGTTTTAGTGGCGCTCGGCTTGCGCAAGGTGGCGATGATTTTTTGAAAGGCCACCCAGTCTGGCATCTCTTTGTGTTTGGTGGCAGCTGCCAACAACGCCGTGCGAATGACGGCCTCGGCATCGCAGCCCGCTTCTTCTAAATCATCGGCGTGCAGGCCGAGTTGGTCTGCTAGCCAAATGGCGGCGTCGATGACGTGCGCCACTTGTTGGCGCTTGGCCAGCTCGGCTTGGTAGTCAGCCAAATTGCACAGCGACCACTTGGCCAATTGTGGGATGTGTTTGTCGCTGAAGCCGCCGTGTTCGTTCATGCCAAAGTGCGTGTTTTGCGGCATGACGATGAGGGCTTTGAGCATGTCTGATGCAGCCTTCGAGCGCGACATGAATGAGTTCTCGCGCAAATGCTCGGCAGCTTTGCGCAAGTCGCCACCGCTTTGAATTTCAAGCGTGAGGCTGACCAAGTTGACGATGCGGTCTTTGGCTTTTTCTAACTCTGGGCGCAAAAACTCGCTGCCAAAGTAACGCGCAATTTGCACCATGCCTTTGGGCGCATCAGTTTGAATGGCTTCTAACTTTGCAGCGTCCAAGATGCCATGTTGCACGCCGTAGGCAAGCGCCTTTTCAAAGAAAGGGCGGTCATCAAAGATGGCGATGGATTGCGTCATGGTGGCGAGTCAGCTTAGATCGCGGATTCTTCGTCAGAGTCACGCGCAGCGGGTGTGGCTTGGCCGCGGTCGGTGGCGCTGGTCTCGACCTTGCCATCGTCTTCTTCATCTTCTTCGTCGGAGAGGCCTGCATCAAACGCGCGTGCTTTGGCGCGCAGCACCAAGAGCATCTCGATGAAGAGGTCTGGAATTTTGTGGCGCAAGATCCAAGCGAGTTGCATCCAGTCTTGGTCGGCCACTTCGTCTTCTTCGACTCGGGGCTTCACATAGGCCGAGCCGAGCAGGGCGCTTTCAGACAGCATGTCACCGTCGTCTTCCATGGTGTCAAACGTGCCGGTGCGGGCGAAGGCTTCGATGCGGCTCCACTTTTCGCTGAAGTAATCGGCCAGCGCTTCAGCGCCGCCCTCCAAATCGCCAATCGCGGTGAGGAACTCAATCGGGTCTGCGTCTTCACGAAAGATGATGGAATTCATCATGCCGCGCAAGTGGGTTCGTGTGAGGTCTTTGTATTGTTTTTCAATCACCACGGCACGCGCAAATTGCTCGGGCGTGACCAAGAGGTTGATGACCGATTCTTTAGACGTGTCGTACTCACGAATGACGGCCAAGATGTCTTTGGGCGGCAGCTGCTCCAGCACCACCATCAAGGCTTGATCGCCCTCAGCATCGGCCAGCTCGACCAGCGCAGCTTCAGCGCCTGTGATGTCGCCTGCGGCAATGAGGCTTTGTGTTTTGGTGATCAGTGCAATGGCATTGGTTTTGTCGGTCATGGGGTCACCTGTTTATTCTTTGCTGTCGAAGCCTTGTTCAACCATCCACGCGTTGCCTGCTTCTTCGCGTTCGCGGGCCTCGCGCTCTTCGTCCGATTCGGCTTGGTCGCCGCGTTCGACGTTTTCCAAGTCTTCATCGGCATCTGCGCTATTGGCGCTGCGTCGCATCGGCGTGCCGTGCATGTACTCCAGGGCTGCGGCCACGCTCATGAACCAAGCGCCCACAGGTTCAGCCAAGATTTTGTCGACGATGGGTTGTGCCCAAGGTGCAATGCGCACGCCTTCAGACAAGGTATCCCAACTCAGCAAATCATCGGCATCCAAGGTGATGAAGTGGTCCATCAACTCGGGCTCATGGAACTCAAAGGCTTGGTGCAACACCACAGCCACCATCTCGGGGCTGAGATCCATCATCTGCAACAGGAACTCTAGCTCTTGGCGCTTTTCAGCCAAACGCTTGTCGAGGATGTAGTGGCCTTCTGAATCTGAGTTCAGATCGTCCAGCTCGGCTTGGTAAGCCGTGCGCAGTTCTTGGAAAAAAGGAGAAATGCTCATGGTGTGTGGGCCTGTGCCTGTACGTGCGAGTTAGGAGCGGTTTAGCACTTGCTGAAAATACGCGCCCCAAATCTCGCGTGCAGTTTGCGCGGGGTCGTCCAACAAGTTGCGGCGACGGTTGTCGTCATAGGCTTTGCGTTTGTCGTCGTCTGACAGCACGTCGTAGGCCTCTTGCACCTCGCGAAAACGTGCAGGTGCATCGGGGTCGCTGTTGCGGTCGGGGTGAAACTGCGAGGCTTTTTGGCGAAACGCGCGTTTGATGTCCGACAGCGTGGCATCGCTTTTGAGACCTAAGGCGGCGTAGTGTTCAGACACGTGAAACTCTTGTTGAATGACAGCGGTTGAGAAATTAAAGTGATTGCTTTAGGCGAATTTCTTCCACCTTGACAGGGCCCATGGGCACAGTCTTGGCGCTCGACATTTCGCGTTTGAAACCCGCCAGTTCGTGAAAGCGCATGGCGCGGTCGTTGGCGATGGGAACCCAGATAGACACATGGGTGCAGCCTTCGTCTTGCAGGCCTTCGCGAGCAGCATCCCACAAAGCCAAACCTACGCCTTGGCCCCAGTAAGCGGCATCGACATAGATGTCCCAAATTTCACCCATGGTGTTGGGCGTGCCTTTGTCGCGTGAACGGTCAAAGCCAACAAAGCCAATGATCTTGCTGCCATCCACGGCAACTTGCACTTGGGGCTCAGCAAATTCAATAGCTTCGCGCCAGTAAACGGTGTTTTTTTCTTCGGGGACGGGCAAGACTTTGCTACCCGTTTGCATGGTTTTGAAAGCTTCTTTGGCGGTGGCTGCGTACAGCTCGGCGATTTTGGCGGCGTCGCGCATCGTGGCGGGACGGACTTCAACAGTTGTCAGGTCGGACATTCGGGGAACAATTCAGATTTCAGTAAAGCCCGCTATTGTCCCAGTAAATCTAGCGCGGCTCAGAGTTGGGTAGAGTAATGCCTTCGCTGCGTGCAGCCTTCTTTGTCTAACTCCCAAATCCATGCTCATTCTTGCCCCAATGGAGGGCCTGCTCGACTTTGTGCTGCGCGACGTGCTGACCCGTATTGGCGGTGTGGACCGTTGTGTGTCAGAGTTCATCCGTGTCAGCGGCACCTTGCTGCCCGAGCGCACGTTTTTGCGCATCGTGCCCGAGCTAACCAACGGTGGCCGTACCTTGGCGGGCGTGCCTGTGCGCCCACAGTTATTGGGGTCTGACCCCCAATGTTTGGCTGATAACGCGGCACGTGTGGCGGGCATGGGCTGCGATGGGGTCGACCTCAACTTTGGTTGCCCCGCCAAACAAGTGAACCGCCACGGCGGTGGCTCGGTGCTGCTCCAAGACCCCGAGGTGCTGTACCAAATCGTGCGAGCCGTCCGCGCTGCTGTGCCAGCCCACCAAGTGGTGTCGGCCAAGATGCGCTTGGGCTTCAATGACGACAGCACAGCCGAAGAGTGCGCCTTGGCGTTAGAGGCGGGCGGTGCCAGCGAAATTGTGGTGCACGCCCGCACCAAGGCTGACGCGTATCGTCCGCCCGCGTATTGGCACCGCATTGCAGATATCAAGGCCAAGGTGAAAACACCTTTGGTGGCGAATGGCGAAATTTGGAATGTGCAAGATGCCTTGCAAGCACGTGCTGAGTCGGGTTGTTTTGACTTGATGTTGGGGCGAGGGATGGTTGCGAATCCCGGACTGGGTTGGGCCATTCAAGCGCACGACGCTGCAGCGCAAGGTTTGCCCGCACCCTCTGCGCCAGTTCAATGGCAAGATCTGCCGCCGCACCTATACACGTTTTGGCAAATTGTGTCGGGCCATGTGAGCGAGCGGCACAGGGCAGGGCGCTTGAAGCAGTGGTTGAACTTTTTGCGCAAGCATTACCCCGAGGCAGAGGATGCTTATATGCACGTGAGGACCTTGACCAGCCCCAAAGACATAGATGCTTGGTTTGCAAAATAAACACCTCCATCCTTGGCAAGTCATCACAGGCGGCATTTGCGGCTTGGTGTTGACCATCGGTTTGGCTCGTTTTGCTTACACGCCTTTGTTGCCAAGCCTTCAAGCCCAAACGGGATTGACCGATACCGCCGCAGGTGGTTTGGCCGCCATCAATTACGCCGGTTACATGAGCGGTGCTTTAGCCGCCACATGGATTGACGATGTGCGCTGGCGGCATTGGCTGTACAGCGCGGGTTTGTGGATGGCCTTGCTCACGGTGGCCGCGATGGCGTTGACGACTTGGATGCCTGCCTGGGCTTTGATTCGCTACATCGGTGGCTTGTGCGGCGCAACCGGCATGTTGTTGGGCTCTGGCTTGGTGTTGGGTTGGCTCATGCGCCAAGGCCGCAGGCCCGAGCTCGGTTTGTATTTCATTGGTTTAGGCCTGGGCATTGTGGTGTCGGCCATGGGCGCGTGGGGCTTGTCACATGTGTGGCCCACATGGTCGGACCAATGGTTGGCGTTTGCCGCACTGGGCTTGGTGTTTTTTGTGCCGGCTTGGAAGTGGCGTCCACCCGTGCCGCCGCAGGTGGTGGTGGCGCATGACGCAGCACCTGCTGCAGGCTTGGGTTCACGCCGTTGGGCGTGGACGATGTTGACCAGCTACTTTGCGGCGGGTTGGGGATTTGTGATCAGTGCCACATTCACCGTGGCAATTGTCGAGCGCGAGCCAGCACTAGCAGGTCAAGGCCCATTGGCTTGGGCAATGGTCGGCATGGCGGCCATGCCAGCAGTTTTCATTTGGGATTTGGTGGCGCGGCGTGTGGGTGACAAGCGGGCTTTGCTGTTGGCGTTTGGTTTGCAAACGCTCTCAGTCATGTTGCCCGCGATGTCGGGCGCGTTGTGGGCAGCGCTCGCAGGGGCTGTTGGCTATGGCGCAACATTCATTGGCATTGTGAGCATGACGTTGGCTTTGGTAGGACGCAGGGCACCTAACAACCCAGGCAAAGCGATGGCCAAGCTCACGCTGAGCTATGGCGTTGCGCAAATCCTAGCCCCCGTGATTGCAGGTCATATGGCGCAGACTACCGGCACGTTTAAGGGTGCGCTGTGGTTGACGGCTTTTGTGATGACCGCAGGTCTGGCGCTGCTGGCAACGTTGCCCGAGGAGGGATGAGCGAATGGGCCGGGCGATTCAAGCGAGTTGCTCAAATGCCGTCGCTGGACAAAACAACCAGCCCCTTGGGGGTTTGCAAGGTGACTTTCAAATTCGCTGGGCCTTCGGTCACTGCGATGTGCTTGAGTTCAATCGCGTCATAAGCCCCCTGCAATTTGTCCGCGCTCGGGTGACTCACTTCAATGCTTTGTAGTGTCACACCTGAGCGAGTGAGGGTGTTGCGTGGGTGTAGCTTGAGCGGGTCGGTGGCATCGGGCTTGCCCCATTGAATGAGCGTGGGCATACAGCCGTCGAACAAACGCTGGCCATCTGCGCGCACAGAAATTTGCCAATTGAGCGTGCCACGGTTGGTGCGGCGACTGCAGGGGACAGCGGGGCCGCGGTCGATGCCTTGCATGCGAATGGCCATGCGTGCGGCACGGATGTCGGGCGTGTTGACCACAAAGTGGACCAAGCGCGGCTCTTTGGCTACGGCTTTTTGCAGGGCTGGGTTGTCCATGTCGTACCAGCGAGTGGGGCAAGCGCGTTTGGGCCGTACAGAAGCTGGGTTGATGGCGATGATTTCGACGTAGGCCATCGGGTTAGCGGGGGATGCAACCTTGAACAAGCGGTTGTGTGTGCCATAGAGCGTGTGCTCGCCGCCGGGTCCAGGCGTGATGCCCAGTGTGGCTTCGCACCATTGCACGCCTTGTTCTAAATTTTTGGCAACGATGACGAGATGGTCTATTTGTGTCTGCATGGGGCAGCACGATACCACTAGGACTGGGTAAGCCTTTGGCGCAGTTCAGTTTTGAGTACTTTGCCGTAGTTGTTTTTGGGCAAGCTGTCGACCAATTCATAGCGCTTGGGGCGTTTGAAGCGGGCAATTTCGTTAAGGCAATAAGCGTCTAGGTCTTTGGCGCTAACGGTGCTGCCTGGTTGCGCCACCACAAAGGCGACGATGACTTCACCCCACTCGGGGTCAGGTGCGCCGACCACAGCCACTTCGCTCACGCCTGGGGCTTGCAACAGTACTTCTTCTACCTCGCGTGGGTACACATTGGAGCCGCCGCTGATGATGAGGTCTTTGCTGCGATCTTTCAGGGTGAGAAAACCATGGGCGTCTAAGCAACCCATGTCACCCGTGAACAACCAGCCATCGCGAATGGCCGCTTGCGTGGCTTCTGGGTTGCGCCAGTAACCGGCCATGACGCTGTCGCCTTGGATGAGCACTTCACCCACTTCGCCTAGGGCCAGGTCATTGCCATGTTCATCGGTGATGCGAATTTGTACCGGCGTTTGTGCCACGCCGATCGAGGCTAAGCGTTGCGCGTGCTCAGGGTGTGTGGCGTCGCTCAAATGAAAGCGAGAGAGCGCCGTGCCCACCATCGGGCTTTCACCTTGACCATAGATTTGCACAAAACGAGGCCCCATGATGCGCAGGGCGCGCTGAATGTCTGCGGCATACATGGGGGCACCGCCATAAACGATGGTTTTGAAGGCGCGTGCGCAGTCTGTGGATGTGAGTGATGTGTGTTCGGCATGGTCGACCAAGCGTTTGACGATGGTGGGTGCGGCAAACATGGAGAGTGGCCCTACAGACTGTCCGAGTTCAAACAACTCCGCTGCGTCAAAACCACCAGAAGCTGGAACCACATGGCGTGCGCCAGCCATTAAATGTGGGATGGCGTACAAGCCTGCGCCGTGTGACATGGGTGCGGCGTAGACGATGGCATCTTGCGCAGCCACCGCATCCACATCGGTGAAGTAGGCCAGGCCCATGGTCATCAAATTGCGGTGGGTGATCATCACACCCTTGGGGCGGCCCGTGGTACCGCTGGTGTAAAACAACCAGGCAAGGTCGTTTGACTCTCGTTCGATGATGGGTTTTGCAGGGGGCACATCGCTTGCGGCAGGCATGGTCCATAGCTCATTGGCTTGCGCACTGTCGACATCAATGACGCGTTGCAAGCCTGTGAGTTGTTGCTCTGTATCGGTGGTGATGTCGGATGTCACAAAGGCCCAACTGGCTTGCGCGTTGTCGAGGATCCATTGCGTTTCGCGCACATGCAACTTGGCATTGATAGGCACCACGGCCAGACCGGCCCACCATGCGCCAAATAGCACCTCAAGGTAGCGTGGATGGTTGTGCATGAACAGGGCGATGCGATCGCCGGGCTGCAAGCCGGCCTCTTCAAATTGTTGGGCCAAATGCGCGCAGCGTTGTGCCCATTGCGCGTAAGTTGCGACAGCCTGCGTGCCGTGAAAAATAGCCGCGCGGTTGGGAAACTGTCGCGCCATGCGCTGAAGTAAATGAGCCAAGTTCAAAGAAATCTCTCCACAAAGAGCTGATAGATGAACGATACAACGATTAACTGTGGGAGGATTCAACTCTTATGAATTCCAGTCAATCCACGAGCCAGCGCTCAGCCGAGGGCGCACGCCTTTCTAAACGCATCATGCAACTGCGCGACTGTTCGCGCCGCGAAGCCGAGCAATACATTGAGGCGGGTTTTGTACGCGTGGACGGTGTGGTGGTGCAAGAGCCGTCACGTCGGGTGACCACCCAAAAAGTGACGGTGGATGCCCATGCCAGTCTGCTCAACCTCATGTCGGTGACGCTGATTTTGAACAAACCTGCAGGGTGGACGGATGGCTTAGAACCTTTGCCGGTCAAGAGGCCTGTTGTTCGTTCAGTGGCAGCGGGGAAAGTTGGTCTGCCAGTTCGCGCACCCAGAGGCCCCCAAAATGTTCGAAGCTTGCTCACGCCTGAGCAGCACAGCAAGCAAGACCAAAGCGGCGTGCGTTTTTTGAAAAGCCATTTAGCCAGGCTGGATGCCAGCGTGCCGTTGGAATACGAGGCCAGCGGCTTGGTGGCGTTTACTCAAGACTTTCGTGTCCAGCGCAAGCTGATCGAGGACATGGCGTTCATCGAGCAAGAGCTCATCATTGATGTGCGTGGTGAGGTGTCCCCTGATGCACTGCGTCCCATTGAACGCGCCATGCGCGATGAGCGCTTGCGTTTGCCCGAATTAAAGATCAGCGTGGGCAGTGCCAATCCTGAGCGTAGCAAGCTGCGTTTGGCAGTGAAGGGGTCGCACCTTGGACTGGCGGTTTATCTGTGCAAACTGGCAGACCTAGAAATTCTGGCGCTGCGACGCATTCGCTTAGGCCGCGTGAGCTTGGGTGATTTGCAGGAGGGGACTTGGCGCTACTTGGGAGAATTTGAGCGCTTTTAATGCTAATTGTTTACGGTGATTAGTTGCTGTCGTTGCTGTTGGTTGGCACGCGGCGAGCACCGGTAAAACGGCGATCCCAGTATGCGTCACGCATGTCCTCAACCTTAACTTGCTTGCCAGGACGAGGTGAATGGATGAACTTGTTATCGCCCACATAAATACCGACGTGACTGAAGGTTTGACGCATGGTGTTGAAGAACACTAGGTCGCCAGGTTTCAAGTCTTGTCGGTCTATTTTCTCTGTTGCTGCCGCTTGTTCGCTAGCTCGCCGAGGGAGAACTTTGCCAACTGTTTGCTCAAACATAGAGCGCACAAAGCCGCTGCAATCAAACCCTGTGCTGGCACTTGTTCCTCCACGACGGTATGGCACGCCCAAGAAAGTCATAGCGTTGCCGACCAAGTCAGAGGCCGTATCTCCAACTGATTGACGAACTTGATCCATCTGCGCAACGATGCCGCGCTCCGCCAAATAGCGCTCAATGTCGTCTGCAGCGTTGTTCGACGGCGCAGCATGTGCACTGGCGACGCAACAGAGAATGAGAAGGAAACGTTTGAACATAACAGCACAGTATAGCTGATCTATTTGTGAAAATTGATCAGATTTGTGTTGTAAGTGGTTGATTCAATGAGGGTTAACTCGAATTGAGTCAATGTTTCCTAAGTGGGGTGTGGTCATCGTAGATACTCAGTGTTTTTTACACACATTTATCTTCGCATGTTGCTCGACGATCAAGAATCTCAACTTGTACTGCTGGACTACCAAGCGCGCCTGATGCCCGCCATTTTTGAAGCAGATTTGGTGTTAGCCAATGCCATGCGTTTGGCACAAGCTGCGCATTGGATGGAAGTGCCGACCTTTGGCACTGAGCAGAACCCAGACAAGCTGGGTCAAAACCCTGCCCAGTTGCGCGCTTTGTGTCGTCGCACCATACCCAAGATGAGTTTCAGCGCTTGCCCAGACGGTTTGAGCGAAGTTTTGCGGCCATCTGCTCGTGCGCCTGCTGGCAACGCCCGCAGTTTGCCCAAGCATCTGCAAAAGGCCGTGCCTCAAGAGCCGACGCGTCAAAGTATTGTGATTGCCGGTTGTGAAGCGCATATTTGTTTGCTGCAAACCGCCTTGGATTTGTTGGAGGAAGAGTATTCAGTTTGGGTTGTAACGGATGCCTGCGGATCTCGCACCGAGCGTAACCGCGACGCTGCGTTTGACCGCCTCGCTGGTGCCGGTGCAGAACTGGTCACAACTGAGATGGTGCTGTTTGAATGGCTACGCACAGCTGAGGCTGACCCGTTCAAAGAAATTCAGACTCTGGTCAAGTGATACCAAAAATAATTTTTAGGGGAGGGTATTTACCCACCTGAAAAGTCAGCTTGTTGCAAGTCCGTCCTTCTCATAATTATGAATTCAGTACAGATTCGTTTTTAGGAGAGATAGATGGTTGCGTACGCAGATTTTCACCGCCGTTCCATTGAGGACCGTGATGCTTTTTGGTCTGAGCAGGCCAAATTGGTGGATTGGGAAACCCAGCCCCAACAAATCTGTGACTACAGCAACCCGCCTTTTGCCAAGTGGTTCGTCGGCGGCAAAACCAATATTTGCTACAACGCAGTTGACCGCCACCTCAAAGATCGTGCCGATCAAGCGGCCTTGATCTTCGTTTCCACCGAAACCAACCAAGAGCACACCTACAGCTTTCGCGAGCTGCACGCCGAAGTGCAGCGCATGGCCGCCATTTTGAAAGACTTGGGCGTCACCAAGGGCGACCGCGTCTTGATCTACATGCCCATGATTGCCGAAGCAGCATTCGCCATGTTAGCCTGTACCCGTTTGGGCGCCATCCACTCGGTGGTGTTTGGTGGTTTTGCCTCTCACTCTTTGGCCACTCGCATTGAAGATGCGTCACCCAAGGTCATCATCAGCGCGGACGCCGGTTCACGTGGTGGCAAGGGCGTGCCATACAAGCCGTTGCTCGATGAAGCCATCAACTTGTCTGCGCACAAGCCACAAAGCGTCATCATGGTTGACCGCAAGTTGGCTGCATTCACGCCAGTGGCTGGTCGTGATGTGGACTACGCCACCGAGCGTGCCAAGCACATGGATGCAGTCGTGCCTTGTGAGTGGGTTGAGTCGACTCACCCCAGCTACACCTTGTACACATCGGGCACCACAGGCAAGCCAAAAGGCGTGCAGCGCGACACCGGTGGCTACACCGTGGCATTGGCGGCCAGCATTCCTAACATCTACCAAGGCAAACCTGGTGAGACCTTCTTCTGTACCAGCGACATCGGTTGGGTGGTGGGCCACAGCTACATCATCTACGGTCCACTGATCGGTGGCATGGCCACCATCATGTACGAAGGTCTGCCCATTCGCCCAGACGGCGGAGTTTGGTGGAGCTTGGTGGAGAAGTACAAAGTTTCGGTCATGTTCAGCGCGCCCACCGCGATTCGTGTGCTCAAAAAGCAAGACCCAGCGCTGCTCACCAAGTACGACTTGTCCACCCTCAAGGCCCTGTTCTTGGCTGGCGAACCTTTGGACGAGCCAACAGCTAAGTGGATTTCTGAAGGCCTGAATGGCAAAGCCATCATCGACAACTACTGGCAAACCGAAACCGGTTGGCCTATCTTGACCATTTGCAACGGCGTGGAAAAAGCGCCGAGCAAGTTTGGTTCGCCTGGCAAAGCGGTGTACGGCTACAACGTCAAGTTGGTCGATGACCAAACCGGTGAAGAGCTCACAGGTGCTAATCAAAAAGGCGTGTTGACCATCGAAGGCCCACTGCCTCCCGGTAACTTGCAAACCATTTGGGGTGACGACAACCGCTTCGTCAACACCTACTGGAAGACCGTGCCCAACAAGCTCGTGTACAGCACCTTCGACTGGGCTGTGCGTGACGAAGACGGCTACTACTTCATCTTGGGCCGTACCGATGACGTGATCAACGTGGCCGGTCACCGCTTGGGCACCCGTGAAATCGAAGAGAGCATTTCTAGCCATCCCAACATCGCTGAAGTGGCGGTGGTCGGCGTGGCCGATCAGCTCAAAGGTCAAGTGGCCATGGCGTTTGCCATTGCCAAGGACGCTTCTGGTTTGACCAACGAAGCCGCCCACAAAGCCTTGGAAGCCGAAGTCATGAAGGTGGTGGACGGTCAGCTCGGCGCTGTGGCCCGTCCTGCACGCGTGATCTTCGTGACATCCTTGCCCAAGACACGCAGCGGTAAATTGCTGCGCCGTGCCATCCAAGCGGTGTGTGAGAAGCGCGATCCAGGTGACTTGACGACCATCGACGATCCAACTGCTTTGCAACAAATCAAAGACCAAATCGTTTGATTTGGGGCTTGAAGACGCGATAACTATAAGAAAAGGCGCGCACGGCTAGGGTTTCGGTGGCACAATCTTGGATGCACTAGATCAATTCTGATCACAGTCGCATCTGCTAACCGGTCCAGCCGTGTCGCAGAGGTTTTTTTCCAACCAACTAATGTTCCCTGCAGGGGAACGGAGGTCAGCGCAAATGAGTGAGACAACCGTCTACCAAGCCTATTCAGGCAATACCCATCTCTTCGGGGGCAACACGCCTTACGTTGAAGAGATGTACGAAAACTACCTAGCCAATCCAGGCAGCGTGCCCGATTCGTGGCGCGAGTACTTTGACGCGTTGTCACATGTGCCCGCAGTCGATGGCTCCAACGCCAAAGACGTGCCCCACATGCCCGTCATTAACGCTTTTGCTGAGCGCGCCAAAGCTGGCGGCACCAAAGTCGTCATGGCCAGCGAAAACGCCGAAATGGGCCGCAAGCGCACCGCTGTGCAGCAGCTCATCGCCGCTTACCGCAACGTCGGTCAACGCTGGGCAGACCTCGATCCACTCAAGCGCACCGAGCGTCCTCATATTCCTGATCTCGACCCTGCTTTCTACGGCTTCACCGACGCCGACCAAGAAACCGTGTTCGACACCAGCAACACGTTCTTCGGCAAGAACAGCATGTCCTTGCGCGAGTTGCTCAACGCATTGCGTGAAACCTACTGCGGCACTTTGGGTGCCGAGTTCATGTACACCTCAGAAATGGGTGAAAAGCGTTGGTGGCAAGAGAAGTTGGAAAGCATCCGCAGCAAGCCCAACTTCAACTCAGACCAAAAGAAAACAATCCTTGAGCACTTGACAGCTGCAGAAGGCTTGGAGCGTTACCTCCACACCAAGTATGTGGGTCAAAAGCGCTTCTCCCTCGAAGGTGGCGAAAGCTTCATCGCTGCGATGGACGAGCTGATTGAACAAGCCGGTATCAAAGGCATTCAAGAAGTTGTGATTGGAATGGCCCACCGCGGCCGTTTGAACGTGTTGGTCAACACCATGCGCAAGTTGCCTGCCGACTTGTTCGCTGAGTTCGATCACACAGCCCCCGAAGACCTGCCAGCCGGTGACGTCAAGTACCACCAAGGCTTCAGCTCTGATGTGTCCACCAAAGGCGGCCCCGTGCACTTGTCTTTGGCGTTCAATCCCTCTCACTTGGAAATCGTCAACCCCGTGGTTGAAGGTTCTGTGCGCGCTCGCATGGACCGCCGCGCTGATCCCACAGGTAGCCAAGTGTTGCCCGTGTTGGTCCACGGTGACTCCGCTTTCGGCGGCCAAGGCGTGAACCAAGAAACCTTGTGCTTGGCCCAAACCCGTGGTTACACCACTGGCGGCACGGTGCACATCATTGTGAACAACCAAATCGGTTTCACCACCTCTGACCCACGCGACATGCGCTCTAGCGTGTTCTGTACCGACATCGTCAAGATGGTCGAAGCGCCTGTGTTGCACGTCAACGGTGATGATCCAGAAGCCGTGGTGTTGGCAACCCAGTTGGCTCTCGAGTACCGCATGACTTTCCGCAAGGACGTGGTCATCGACATCGTGTGTTTCCGTAAACTCGGCCACAACGAGCAAGACACCCCAGCGCTGACTCAGCCGCTGATGTACAAAAAAATCGCCGCTCACCCCGGTACCCGCAAGCTGTACGCCGACAAGTTGGCCACGCAAGGCTTGGGCGAGACGCTGGGCGACGAGATGGTCAAGGCCTACCGCGCCGCTTTGGACGCCGGCAAGCACTTGGACGATCCCGTTTTGACCAACTTCAAGACCAAGTACACCGTGGACTGGTCTCCCTTCATGGGCAAGAAGTGGACAGATGCTGGTGACACCGCCATTCCGATGACCGAGTGGAAGCGCTTGGCCGAACGAATCACCACCATCCCAGACTCTGTGACGCCTCACGCTTTGGTGAAGAAGGTGTACGACGACCGCGCAGCCATGGGCCGTGGCGAGATCAATGTCGATTGGGGCATGGGCGAGCACATGGCTTTCGCATCCTTGGTGGCCAGCGGTTACCCCGTGCGTTTGTCAGGTGAAGATTGCGGCCGTGGCACGTTCACACACCGCCACGCTGTGATTCACGACCAAAAGCGTGAAAAGTGGGACACAGGCACTTACGTTGCTCTGCAACACGTGACCGAAAACCAAGCGCCATTCACCGTGATCGATTCGATCTTGTCGGAAGAAGCGGTGCTCGGTTTTGAGTATGGCTACGCCTCTAATGATCCCAACACTTTGGTGATCTGGGAAGCCCAGTTCGGCGACTTCGCCAATGGCGCGCAAGTGGTGATCGACCAGTTCATCGCCTCCGGCGAAGTGAAGTGGGGCCGTGTGAATGGCTTGACCGTCATGTTGCCTCACGGCTACGAAGGTCAAGGCCCAGAGCACAGCTCTGCACGCCTCGAGCGCTTCATGCAATTGGCCGCCGACACCAACATGCAGATCGTCCAGCCCACCACAGCCAGCCAAATCTTCCACGTGTTGCGTCGCCAAATGGTGCGCGACTTGCGTAAGCCTTTGATCATCTTCACACCCAAGTCCTTGCTGCGTAACAAAGACGCGACATCGCCTGTGTCTGAGTTCACCAAAGGTGGCTTCCAAACCGTCATCCCAGAAAACAAAGCACTCAA
This sequence comes from Pseudomonadota bacterium, assembly GCA_041180165.1. Classification (GTDB taxonomy): domain Bacteria; phylum Pseudomonadota; class Gammaproteobacteria; order Burkholderiales; family Burkholderiaceae_C; genus Limnohabitans. The sequence continues at coordinate 152,062 of JBEGSC010000003.1, forward strand.
GGCCGACAAGGTCAAACGTGTGTTGGTCTGCTCTGGCAAGGTTTATTACGACCTGGTCAAAAAGCGTGAAGAGCTGGGTGCTGACGACGTCGCAATCTTGCGCGCCGAACAGCTCTATCCGTTCCCACACAAAGCTTTTGCGGCTGAACTCAAGAAGTACCCCAACGCCACTGAGTTGGTGTGGACGCAAGATGAGCCACAAAACCAAGGTGCATGGTTCTTTGTGCAGCACTACATCCACGAAAACATGCTGCCTGGCCAAAAGCTCGGCTACTCAGGCCGTGCCGCTTCTGCGTCGCCAGCCGTGGGTTACTCACACTTGCACCAAGAGCAACAAAAGTCGCTCGTCGAAGGTGCATTCGCCAAGCTCAAGGGCTTTGTGCTGACCAAATAAATCGTTGAAACGAAATACCAGATACAGAAAGAATTGATATGGCAATCATCGAAGTCAAAGTTCCTCAGCTGTCCGAATCTGTGGCTGAAGCCACCATGCTGCAATGGAAAAAGAAAGTGGGCGAGTCTGTCGCTGCAGACGAAATCTTGATCGACATCGAAACCGATAAGGTTGTGCTCGAAGTGCCAGCGCCAGCTGCTGGCGTGTTGTGCGAAATCGTGGTCGCTGACGGCGGCACAGTGACGGCCGAGCAACTCATCGCCAAGATCGACACCGACGGCAAAGTGGGTGCAGCTGCTGCAGCCCCAGCCGCCGCACCTGCTGCCGCGCCCGCCGCACCTGCTGCCGCGCCCGCCGCTGCTGCACCTGCAGCCGCTGCCGCTGCATCCACCAGCAAAGCTGGCGTGGCCATGCCAGCCGCTGCCAAGCTGATGGCTGACAACAACCTGGCAGCTGGTTCTGTGGCTGGCACAGGCAAAGACGGCCGCGTTACCAAAGGTGATGTGTTGTCCGCTGTGGCCGGTGGCGTGCAATCCACTGCGGGTGTGATTCCCACGGGCGCTCCTACCAAAGCCTTGCCACAAGTGGCCGCACCTGCGGTGAACTTGGGTGATCGCCCAGAGCAACGCGTGCCCATGACCCGTTTGCGTGCCCGCGTGGCCGAGCGTTTGTTGCAATCGCAATCGACCAACGCCATTCTGACCACGTTCAACGAAATCAACATGGCCCCCGTCATGGACATGCGCAAGCGCATGCAAGAGAAGTTCGAAAAAGAGCACGGCGTCAAGCTGGGCTTTATGAGCTTCTTCGTCAAAGCGGCTGTGCACGCCTTGAAGAAGTTCCCCGTGTTGAACGCCTCGGTGGACGGCAACGACATCGTCTACCACGGCTACTTCGACATCGGTATCGCTGTGGGCTCACCACGCGGCTTGGTGGTGCCAATTCTGCGCAATGCCGACCAAATGAGCTTTGCTGAAATCGAGAAGAAGATCGCTGAATTCGGCGTGAAAGCGCGTGACGGCAAGTTGGGCATCGAAGAGATGACTGGCGGTACGTTCTCGATCTCCAACGGCGGTACCTTCGGTTCGATGATGTCGACACCGATCATCAACCCACCACAGTCTGCGATTTTGGGCGTGCACGCAACCAAAGACCGCGCCATGGTGGAAAACGGCCAAGTCGTGGTTCGCCCCATGAACTACTTCGCGATGTCTTACGACCACCGCATCATTGACGGCCGTGAAGCTGTCTTGGGCTTGGTGGCGATGAAAGAAGCGCTGGAAGATCCAGCTCGCTTGTTGTTTGATATCTGATCACCCCCGTTTACGGCGCACTGTGTGTCGCCGAATCCCCCCTCAAGGGGGCCAACCCTGCGGCCTGGCAAAGCCAGTTCCGCGGGTTGCCAAATAAATTAAAGGATTCATATGTCTAAACAATTCGACGTCGTCGTCATTGGTGGTGGCCCAGGCGGCTACATCGCAGCCATCCGCGCTGCACAACTCGGTTTCCAAGTCGCTTGCATCGACGAGTGGAAAAACGCAGCTGGTGGCCCCGCGCCCGGCGGCACCTGTACCAACGTAGGTTGCATTCCCTCAAAGGCTTTGTTGCAGTCTTCTGAGCACTTTGAGCATGCCAATCACCACTTTGCAGACCACGGCATCACAGCCAAGGATGTGAAGATGGATGTGGCCAAGATGATTGCCCGCAAGGACAACGTTGTGAAGCAAAACAACGACGGCATCTTGTACCTGTTCAAGAAAAACAAGGTCACGTTCTTCCACGGTCGCGGCAGTTTTGCTGGCAAGGCTGAAGGTGGTTACACCATCAACGTGGCTGGCAAAACAGAAGAAGCCATCACGGCCAAGCAAGTCATCATCGCCACAGGCTCTAACGCCCGTGCGTTGCCCGGTACACCGTTTGACGAAGTCAACGTGTTGTCGAACGACGGCGCATTGCGCGTGGGCGCTGTGCCTAAGAAGCTGGCTTTGATCGGCTCAGGTGTGATCGGTTTGGAAATGGGTTCTGTGTGGCGTCGTCTCGGCGCTGAGGTGACCATCCTCGAAGGTCTGCCAACATTCCTCGGCGCTGTGGACGAGCAAATCGCCAAGGAAGCCAAGAAAGCATTCGACAAGCAAGGCTTGAAGATCGAGCTCGGCGTGAAAGTTGGCGAAATCGTCAACGGCAAAAAAGATGTCACCGTCAACTACACCAACGCCAAAGGCGAAGCAGTGAAGTTGGTGGCTGATAAGCTCATTGTGTCGATCGGTCGCGTGCCCAACACGATTGGTTTGAACCCAGAAGCCATTGGCTTGCAGCTCGACGAGCGCGGCGCGATTGTGGTGGATGGCGACTGCAAAACCAACGTACCCGGCGTGTGGGCGGTGGGCGACGTGGTGCGTGGCCCTATGCTCGCGCACAAAGCCGAAGAAGAAGGCGTTGCTGTGGCCGAGCGCATCGCTGGCCAACACGGTCACGTCAACTTCAACACCATCCCTTGGGTCATCTACACCAGCCCCGAAATCGCTTGGGTGGGCCGCACTGAGCAGCAGCTCAAGGCCGATGGCGTGGCATATAAAGCCGGCACATTCCCATTCCTCGCGAACGGCCGCGCACGCGCTTTGGGCGACACCACTGGTATGGTGAAGTTTTTGGCCGACGCCACGACCGACGAAATCTTGGGCGTGCACATTGTGGGCCCCATGGCATCTGAGTTGATCTCTGAAGCCGTGGTGGCGATGGAGTTCAAAGCTTCGGCTGAAGACATCGCACGCATTTGCCACGCACATCCCTCGTTGAGCGAAGCGACCAAAGAAGCGGCTTTGGCCGTGGATAAGCGCACCTTGAACTTCTAAAAGTTTCAACGCCTTGCGCCTAAAAGCCCGCTCTCACCGGCGGGCTTTTTTCATGGGCAAGGCACAATAGAGCCCTATGTCAGAGCACAAACCTGTTTACCAAAATTACCTCAGAGAACTTGAGGCGCGAGGCTTCCAAAGTGACCCCGCCCAGCTGCGCGCCATCGAGGCGCTTGAGCGTTGCGCGGCCGACTGGGATGCGTATCGTGCGAAGCGTTCGAACGCATTGAAAAAGCTCGTCAATCGATCCGAGATTCCAAAAGGCGTTTACATGTTCGGTGGGGTGGGGCGCGGTAAGAGCTTTTTGATGGATTGCTTTTTTGAAGCGGTGTCCATCAAGCGCAAAACCCGTTTGCACTTTCACGAATTCATGCGTGAAGTTCATCGCGAGTTGCGTGACTTGCAAGGCACAGTGAATCCGCTGGATGTGCTGGGTAAAAACATTTCCAAACGCTACAAGCTCATTTGCTTTGACGAGTTTCATGTGGCCGATATCACCGACGCCATGATCTTGCATCGTTTGTTGGTGTCTTTGTTTGACAACGGCGTGGGCTTTGTCACGACATCTAACTTCGAGCCCAATGGTTTGTATCCCAATGGCTTGCACCGTGACCGCATCTTGCCCGCGATTGATTTGCTCAACGAGCGCATGCAAGTGCTCAATGTGGACAACGGCACCGACTACCGTCGTCGCACCTTAGAACAAGTGGATCTGTACTTGCAGCCTCTAGGTGAAGCTACCGATGCGAAGATGACAGAAGCGTTCAACCGTTTGGCGGAATGCCAAGACGAAGACCCCATTTTGCACATCGAGGCACGCAAAATCAAAGCCCGTCGCCGCGCAGGTGGCGTGGTGTGGTTTGATTTCAAAGATCTGTGTGGCGGTCCTCGCTCGCAAAACGATTACTTAGAAATTGCGAGCCAGTTTCACACTGTGTTGCTGAGTGATGTGCCGCACATGCCAGTGAACCGTGCTTCAGAGGCACGTCGTTTCACTTGGTTGGTGGACGTGTTGTATGACCGTCGTGTCAAGCTCATGATGTCTGCGGCAGTACCGCCCGAAGAGCTCTACACAGAAGGTCCGATGTCACATGAGTTTCCACGTACGGTGTCGCGTTTGAACGAGATGCAATCGGCGGAGTTTTTGGCGTTGGAGCGTCGCACCGTAGATACGGGATTGACATGAGAAAAATCTTTTTTTTGTTGATGGTGCTGTGCTTCACTCGTTCAATGCATGCACAAACAGTGCAAGTAATAACGGATATGCAGACAGTGGAGGAGCGTCAAGCGGAAGGTCAGCGCTTAGCGCGTTTGCGCCAAAAGTTGGATGACGACTATCAGCAAGAGCTGAAAGCCTGTTATCAGTTGTTTGATGTGACTCGTTGTCGCATCGAGGCGCGTGAGCGTCGCATTCATGCGAATGCAGCCTTGCGAAAAGAAGAGCTTCGCTACAACGCATCTGAGCGACGCATACAAGCGGCAGAAGCGATCGAGCGCACCGAAGAAAAAAACAGCGATGCCAAATTGAAAGAGGCTGAAGCTCAGCGCGCTCAAGCTGTTCAAGCACGCATTGATCGCACGGATGCAAATGCTCAAAAACAGCTCGATCACGAGCTTCAGGGGACGAAGCGCGGTGAATTTGAGCAAAAGCAGCGTGAAGCGGCGCAGCGTCGCGCAGATGTTGAAAAAAAATTGCGTGAGCGCACCAAAGAACCTGCTGCGCCTTTGCCTGTGCCTGTGCCTGGTCGATGAGTCATCCACTGCGTGACTTGGTGCTGGAGGCTTTTGCACCGCTTGGTGTATTGGCGCGTGCCACGGATCAATTTAGTCCTCGTCAGGGTCAAACAGACATGGCACTTGCTGTGGCCGATGTGGTGGCGCACGGTGGCAGTTTGGTGGTGGAGGCGGGGACAGGTGTAGGTAAGACCTTTGCTTACTTGGTGCCTGCACTGCTCAGTGGCGAGCGTGTGTTGTTGTCCACGGCGACTAAGGCTTTGCAAGACCAGCTGTTTGCACGTGACTTGCCGCGCTTGGTGCAAGCATTGAACTTACCTATTCGTTTGGCGTTGCTCAAAGGGCGCTCCAGCTACCTATGCACGCACCGCATGGAGATGGCCAGACGCGATACGCAGATCCCAGATCGTCACACCGTGCATCTGTTATCGCGTGTGGAAACATGGTCACTCAGCACGCGTACGGGTGACTTGGCCGAGCTGCCTGGTCTGGATGAGCGCTCGCCTTTGATTCCGCTCATCACGTCCAACCGTGAAAACTGCTTGGGCTCGCAATGCCCCAAGTTCAAAACTTGTCACGTCAATGCAGCCCGTCGCGAAGCGCTGGGTGCCGATGTTGTGGTCATCAACCACCATTTGTTTTTTGCCGACATGGCTGTACGCGAAACGGGCATGGCTGAGTTGCTACCCAGTGTACGTGTGGTGATTTTTGACGAGGCCCATCAGCTCAACGAAGTGGGCGTGAATTTCTTAGGACATCAACTCGGCACGGCGCAATTGCTGGATGTAACGCGTGACATGTTGGCTACTGGTTTGCAACTCGCGCGCGGCTTGGCTGATTGGCAAGGAGTATGTTCAGGTTTAGAGAGGGCCGCACGTGAACTGCGTTTGATCGGTGGCAAGCGCATGGGACAGGTCAAGCTGCGCTGGACGGAAGATGCGCCAGAAGGCATTCATCCAGGTGCGTGGGAGCAGTCACTACAAGATGTGGGTGCCGCCTGCGTGCAGGCCTTACAAGCACTCGATACGGTGAGCGAAATCGCGCCCGACTTCATGCGTTTGCATGACCGTGTAGAAGAGGTAGCGAAGCGTGTCGATGCTTTCTTGAATCCTTGCGCACCCGATGCTGTTCGTTGGGTCGACGTGAGTGCTTCGCAAATGCGTTTGATGGAAGCGCCTTTAGACATTGCTGAAACCGTGCGTGAACGCTTAATCAAGCAGTCGACAGTGATGGAAGATGAGTCAGTAGACCAAGAGCCACCGCCTTGGCACGATGAGCCCTCGTTTGAGGGCGCCGTGGCATTGGATGATGCCAATGATGAGGCATCCCCCTTCGACAGCGCTTTTCCCATGCGCCCAGATCAAGACACACGCCCACGTGCTTGGGTGTTTACATCGGCCACTTTGGGAGACGACCCTCGCTTGCGTTGGTTCACAGAGCCCTGTGGCTTGGAGTCTGCCACCGTGCTGCGCGTGAGCAGCCCGTTTGATTACCCCACGCAAGCTTCGTTGTATGTGCCACGTGACATCGTACGACCCAACGACCCTGCGCACAGCACTCAAGTGGCGGCCATGGCCAGTGACGCTGTGCGTCGCTTAGGCGGTCGCACCCTTGTGCTCACCACCACCTTGCGTGCTTTGCGTGCCATTGGCGATGTGATGAAGCAGCAACTTGAAGGCTCAGGCGTGGAGGTGCTGGTGCAAGGCGAGTGGCCCAAACGCCATTTGATGGAGCGTTTCAGAGAAAGCACCAAGACGGGTGAAGGTGGATGTGTGTTGGTGGCATCGGCCACTTTCTGGGAAGGCTTTGATGTGCCTGGTGATGCCTTGCAGTTGGTCATCATCGACAAGCTGCCATTTCCTCCGCCGAATGACCCATTGGTGGAAGCGCGCAGCAAGCGTTTAGAGTCACAAGGACGAAGCGCCTTTAACGATTACTTTGTGCCCGAAGCCGTGGTGGCTTTGAAGCAAGGGGCAGGACGGTTGATTCGCACCGAGTCAGACCAAGGTGTGCTGGTGTTGTGCGACAACCGTTTGGTGACCACGGGTTATGGCCGTCGTTTGATTGCAGCCTTGCCGCCGATGCGACAGCTGCAGACTACGCAGGGGTTGGCGCAAGCGTTGGATGCGCTCAATCAAGACTTTATTTCCCGAACTTCCACCACGACTTTTTAGTCGCTGCGCGTTCGGGGTAGAGAAATGGGCTGTTGGGGTATGAGTTTTCCAGCACACGCTTTGTGTCATCACGCAGCTGGGCCAAACCTAGCTTGTCATAGCACTGGTACATGATGTAGAGGGCTTCTTCGACTGCCGGTACATCACGGAACTCTTGAACCGTGGTTTGAGCGCGGTTGATGGCGGCGACATAGGCGCCACGTTGGAAATAGTAGCGCGCCACATGCACATCTGAGCGTGCCAATGAGTTCTTGATGAAGGCCATGCGTAGGCGTGCATCTTCAGAATATTTAGATGATGGAAAGCGGGTCACCAGTTCGCGAAAAGCCTCGAAAGACTCCTTGGCTTGTTTAGGATCACGCTCCGCTAAATCTTGCTCCGCCAATGTGGAGAACAATCCCAAGTTGTCGTTGAAATTCACTAAACCTTTGAGGTAGAGCGCATAGTCCAAGGCTGGGCTAGCGGGGTGGAGTTTGATAAATCGATCGAGCGTTGCCACAGCTTGTATGGGTTCATTGGTCTTGTATTGAGCCCATGCTTTATCGAGCTGTGCTTGTTGAGCTAGGGCTGTACCTGCGGCGCGGCCTTCTAGCTTTTCATACATGCCTATGGCTTTGTCGTAGGCGCCGGCAGCCATTTCGTCTTTAGCCTCGTTGTAGAGCTTGTCGTTGCTCCAATCTTTGGTGGGGTCGTAGTTGCTGTCAGCACATCCTGTGAAAAGAATAGCTGTTGATAGGCCAATGGCCACCCACACCGTCGATAATTTGAGTCGTAACACCACAGGTCATCCTCTTGAAGCAAAGTCAAACCATTCTATCGGCTCAGCCATCCTCTTCAACCTCTGATGTGGAGGATGTTTTGCTTGACGAGCAGAGCGACTTTGTCGAAGAGGCCGAAGTCGAAACCCGCGAGCTTTCAATCCCAACCGAGTTGCATGGTGAACGTTTGGATCGTGCGCTGGCCGTGTTGTTGCCCGAGTTCTCCCGCAGCTATTCTCAGCAACTGCTCAGCGAAGGTTGCGTGAGCTGTATCAGCCCCACACCACGCCTCATGTCCAAGGCTTCAGCTAAGGTCCGCCTGGGTGAACGCTACCAGCTCATTCTGAAGCCTACTCCGCAGAGCCAAGCTTTCAAGCCAGAAGATATTCCCCTTAGTGTGATTTACGAGGATGAGGATCTGCGTGTGCTGTTCAAGCCCGCAGGCTTGGTGGTTCATCCCGCGCCTGGCAATTGGAGTGGCACCTTGCTCAATGGCTTGTTGGCGATGGACCCGCAAGCTGTGATGCTGCCGCGTGCTGGCATCGTGCACCGCTTAGACAAAGACACCAGCGGCCTCATGATCGTGGCGCGCACCCGTCGCGCCATGGATGCTTTGGTGGCCATGATCGCGGAGCGTCATGTCCATCGCGAATACCTGGCTGTGGCCTACCGCAAATGGGTGGGAAACCCCGTGCGTGATGTGGTGGCCGCCATTGGCCGAGACTACAAAAACCGCTTGCGCATGGCTGTGGTCGATCTTGAGCGCTTGCCAGGCAAAGAAGCGCACACGACATTCGAGTGTTTGAGCAGTCAAGAAGAGGCTTGCTTGGTGCAATGCACCTTGCATACAGGCCGCACCCATCAAATCCGTGTTCACATGGCGCATTTTGGTCACCCGTTGGTGGGCGACGCTTTGTATGCGGGCCCCATGAACATGGGCATCGAGCGCCAGGCCTTGCATGCCTTCCGCTTGAGCTTTGACCACCCCATCACGGGCGAGCCGCTTTCGTTTGAAGCGCCGCTGCCGGACGATATGGTCCATTTGCTTGCCGGCTTGGGCCTCAAGCGGCCCGAAACCGCATAATCGGCTCGGACCGCTTTTAAATTGCGCCCTCCGTTACAATACGGGCTCACGCTTGTGAAAGCGGTGAGCCCTTTGGCTCTGACTTGTGCCATGCCCCGCATGGCCCTTACCAGCCTCAAGATGAAATTTTGTAGGCCATTTCCTCGACCCTAGACCCGGAACTCGCACGATGAACACCGTGGATGCCAAGCGCGTACTAGAGACCGCCCTGATTTGTTCGCACCAGCCGATCCAGATTCGCGATCTGCGCGTGCTGTTCTCTGACGCCTTGGGCGCCGACACCATTCGCACTTTGCTCGAAGAGCTGCAGCTCGACTGGGCTCAGCGCGGCGTTGAGCTGGTGCAAGTGGCCACAGGCTGGCGTTTTCAAAGCCGACCAGAAATGCGCGAGTTTTTGGACCGACTCAATCCTGAGAAGCCGCCCAAGTACTCGCGTGCTGTGATGGAAACTTTGGCCATCATTGCCTACCGCCAGCCCGTGACACGTGGCGACATGGAAGACATCCGTGGCGTGACAGTCAACTCTCTCGTGATCAAACAACTCGAAGACCGTGGTTGGGTCGAAGTCATTGGTCACCGCGAAACCGTGGGCCGTCCTTCCTTATATGCGACCACGCGCCAGTTTTTGGATGATCTAGGCTTGGCCTCGCTTGACCAATTGCCCGTATTTGACAGCGCGCAGGCCCAAGCCAATGCGTTTGCCCGTTTGGGTGAAGATGATCCTTCCTTGCAAATGGACATGGCGCTTGAACCCACCGACGGCGAAGCCGTGGTGATCGAGGTGTCCGCTGCCGACAACGCGGATGCCCCCGTTTTTGAACTTTCCTCACCCAGAGACCCCGCCTCAAACGGCGACGAGACACATGAATACTAAACCCCACGGCCTGGGTGGCAAAACACACGACACATCGCACGACGAATTTTTAGAAGACGACGACACGACTTTTGATTTCGATGATGTGGTGTCTGGCGAGTTCGACGCCGAGCTCACGCGTGCCGAATCTGTGCCAGAAAAGCGAGTGCTGTTGCCTCAGCCCGAATCTCCTAAGTTGCACAAAGTTCTCGCGCAATCGGGCTTGGGCTCACGCATCGAGATGGAGCGCCTGATTGCCGAAGGTCATGTCTCAGTCAACAACGAAGTGGCCCACGTCGGTCAGCGCGTGCAGTTTGGCGACCAAATCAAGGTCAATGGCCGCCAGCTCAAGGTGCGCATTGCGCCACCGCCTCCGCGCGTGATCGCGTACCACAAGCCTGCGGGTGAAGTGGTCACTACCGATGACCCACAAAACCGTCCCACCGTGTTCCGTCGTTTGCCACGCCTGTACCAAGGCAAATGGCAATCGGTGGGCCGTTTGGACTTGAACACCGAAGGCTTGTTGTTGTTCACCAGCTCTGGCGAACTGGCCAACCAACTCATGCACCCCCGCTTTGGCCTGCAACGCGAATACGCCGTTCGCTCATTGGGCAAACTCAGCAAAGACCAAAAAGAACAGCTCATCACCGGCATTCAGCTTGACGATGGCCCAGCCCAATTCGGTTCGATTGAAGAGGGCGGTGGTGAAGGCTCTAACTGCTGGTACCGCGTCACGATCTCCGAAGGCCGTAACCGCGAAGTGCGTCGCATGTTCGAGGCTGTGGGTCACGCTGTGAGTCGTTTGATTCGTATCCGTTACGGCGCCATGGTGTTGCCACGCGGCTTGAAGCGCGGTGCGTTTGTCGAGCTCGGCGAGCGCGACATCCGTGCCTTGATGGAAGCCGCCGGTGCTGAAGCACCGTTGCAAAGTGGCCCTTCACGTCATGACCGTAATGAACGCGCCAACAGCCGCCGTCGTGGCAACAGCGTGGGCCCGCGCCCATCGACTCCGCGTGCGCCTGAAGAGCTTAGTGGGCCTGAGCGTTTGGTGCGTACCGAGCGCCGCCGTGGTGGCAAGCCGCAAGAGCGCACGCAGCAGCCTGACCCCATGCAAACCTCGGTGGGCTACATCGGTGCCGATAGCTACGCCATTGAGCGCCAGCGCAAAAAAGACGGCCAAAAAGCCTTCAAAGCTGGCCTCGTCGGTGGTCCGCGCCCCTCCAGCGGCGCACCACGGCGAGGCGGTTCCGCCGGGGGCAGCTTTGGTGGCGGTCGCTCTGGAGGTGGCGCGGGTGGTAACCGTGGCCGAGGTGGTCGATAAGTCAGAGCGAAGATGCACCAAAAACGCAGGATGTTTCAAGGGAAATCCCTTGAAACGGTTAAAATAGCAGGCTTCGCACCTCGCGTATAAAAGTTTCAATCACAGTCAATACAGGGAAAAAACCAAATGACCGAACGTACTCTCTCCATCATCAAGCCAGACGCAGTTGCTAAGAACGTCATCGGCCAAATCTACGCACGCTTCGAAGCTGCTGGCTTGAAAGTTGTGGCTGCTCGCATGGCCCACCTGTCACGCGGCGAAGCTGAGCAGTTCTACGCTGTGCACAAAGCTCGTCCTTTCTTCAAAGATTTGGTCGACTTCATGGTCTCTGGCCCTGTCATGATCCAAGTGCTCGAAGGCGAAGGCGCTATCTTGAAAAACCGTGACCTGATGGGCGCAACCAACCCCAAAGAAGCCGCTCCTGGCACCATCCGCGCTGACTTCGCTGACAGCATCGACGCCAACGCTGTGCACGGTTCTGACGGCCCAGAGACAGCAGCAGCTGAAATCAGCTTCTTCTTCGCTGGCATGAACGTTTACGGTCACTAATAGCCAATTGACGCGGTGGGTAACCATCGCGTTGGCGAATAAAAATGACGGCCAACCTGCTTGATTTTGATCTCGACGGTTTGGCCGTTTTTTGTGAGCGCTTGGGCGAAAAACGCTTTCGCGCTACACAGTTGTTTCGTTGGATCCACCAAAAAGGCGCACAAGACTTTGATCAGATGTCTGATCTCGCCAAGTCGCTGCGCGAAAAGCTGAAGACCTGTGCGCAGGTTCAGCCACTCACCCCCATTTCCAGACACGACTCCGCCGACGGCACCATCAAATGGTTGTTCGACGTGGGTGACGGCAACGCCGTCGAAACTGTGTTCATACCCGAAGACGACCGAGGGACCTTGTGCGTGTCGTCACAAGCCGGTTGTGCCGTGGGTTGCCGCTTTTGCTCCACGGGCCACCAAGGCTTTAGCCGCAACCTCACCACCGGCGAAATTTTGTCGCAACTCTGGTTTGCCGAGCACACGCTTCGCAAGCAGTTCAACACGACCGAGCGAGTCATCTCCAATGTGGTGATGATGGGTATGGGCGAGCCGCTGCAAAACTACAGTGCCTTGGTGCCTGCGCTGCGCTCGATGTTGGACGACCATGGCTACGGTTTGTCACGCCGTCGTGTGACGGTGTCCACCTCGGGCGTGGTGCCCATGATGGATCGCTTAGGCGAAGATTGCCCCGTGGCTTTGGCGGTGTCGCTGCATGCGCCCACTGATGCGCTGCGTGACAACTTGGTGCCGCTCAACCGCAAATATCCCCTGCACGAGTTGATGGACGCTTGCCGCCGCTACTTGGCACACGCGCCGCGTGACTTCATCACGTTTGAATACTGCATGTTGGATGGCGTGAATGACCAACCCGAGCATGCGCAAGCTTTGATTGACTTGGTCAAACCCAAGCGTGGGCTTGGCGAGGGCGTGCCTTGTAAGTTCAACCTGATTCCGTTCAACCCATTTCCTGCTTCGGGCCTCACGCGCTCCAACGCGGCCACGGTCAAAGCGTTTGCGGCGCAGCTGAGCGAGGCGGGCATCATCACCACAGTGCGTAAGACGCGCGGTGACGACATTGACGCCGCTTGCGGCCAACTCGCGGGCGACGTCAAAGATCGCACGCGCGTGGACGAGCGCATTGCCAAGCAACGCATCATTACGCTCACACAGGTGTCGTCATGAAGGTGGGGCGTGTCATCGCTGTGGTGTGCGCATTCTTTGCACTTGTGTGCGGCTTAAGCGCGTGTGGCTCAGCGACTTTTCAGCTGGATGCGCTTATGCAAGCTGAGCCCAGTGCTACCCGCGAACGTGCGATGCGTCGCTTGAGTTTGGCGACGGCGTATTACGAACACAATCAAGACGCTGTGGCGCAACAAGAAGTGCGCGCTGCGTTGCAAATTGATCCGAACTATGCGGATGCCTACAGCCTACTGGGCCTGATTCACCAACGCGCCAATGCGCCAGTGTTGGCGCAACAAAGTTTTGAACATGCTCTGCAATTGGCATCCCAAGCGTCTGTGCACTCTGTTGAGCTCGCAGCGATTCATCACAATTACGGTTGGTTTTTGTGCGAGCAAAATCGGTTCGTGCAAGCGCAAGCTCAGTTTGCACAAGCACTGTCTCAGCCGGGGTACGCCGGCGTGGATAAAACATACAAAGCGATTACGTTTTGCAAGCAGCGCGCTGCACAAGCCCACACCCCTCAACGCAATCACTGAACACTCAATCCATTCTTTTTGAAGCCTGATGACTGAACTAACAACCACATCGATCACCCCGAGCACAACCGCGGGTGCCTTGTTGCGTCAACTCCGCGAGGATGCAGGGTTCAAGCTCGATGTGTTGGCTCAATCGCTGCGCGTGTCACCTGCCAAGTTGGAGGCGCTAGAAGCAGACCGCTTGCATGACTTACCGGACGCTATGTTTGCGCGTGCTTTAACTTTGGCGGTATGCCGTCAGTTAAAGGCCGACGCATCCCCGGTGCTCGCTTTGTTGCCAAACCAAGATGTGTCGCGTCTTGCCGCTAAAAACGAACGCGGTTTAGACTTCCCGCTGGATCGTCCATCCTTGCTTCCGCAGTCTAGCTTTGTGGTGGTCGTACGTTTTTTTACACCGCTGCGCTGGGCTGCTGTCGCCATTTTGGTGTTGGCCTTGGGTATTGGGTTTTGGCCTGAAATTCATAGCCTATTGGTGTTCAAAGATGCACCGTCTTCAGAGACGGTGTTGACCACACCCGTGGTTTCTGATGCTGTGGCACTTCCTTCCACAGAAGCTGCTGCGCCGGTGGCTGAGAATGTCTCAGGCAATATGGTGGTTACTACCGTGCATTCTGCTGCTGTGACGGCTCAAGCAGCGTCATCTGCCAGCTCAGTTTTGCCAGCCAGTTCTGCAGGAGCGCCCGATGGCAAATGATTCAAATTCACAAGGCATTGCCTTGTCTCAACCTAAAGCTCGCCGCAGTTTGCAAGCGCGCGTATCTTGGGGGGGGCATGTGGTCACCGTCGGTGGTGATGCCCCAGTGCGTGTGCAGTCGATGACCAACACCGACACCGTGGATGCGATTGGCACAGCCATTCAAATCAAAGAATTGGCTTTGGCGGGTTCTGAACTCGTGCGCATCACGGTCAACACACCTGAAGCCGCTGCCGCTGTGCCGCATGTGCGCGAGCAGCTCGACAAGATGGGCATCAACGTTCCATTGATTGGCGACTTTCACTACAACGGCCACCGCTTGCTCACCGAGTTTCCCGACTGCGCGCAGGCCTTGTCGAAGTACCGCATCAACCCCGGCAATGTGGGCAAGGGCGACAAGCACGACAAACAGTTTGGCCAAATGATTGAAGCCGCAATGCGCTACGACAAAGCCGTGCGCATTGGCGTGAACTGGGGCAGTCTTGACCAAGAGTTGCTCGCCAAGTTGATGGACGAAAACGCCAAGCGTGCGCAACCCTTCGACGCCAAGCAAGTGATGTACGAAGCACTCATCACCTCGGCCATCGATTCGGCCAAGTTGGCGCAGAGCATGGGCATGCCTGCGCATCAGATTTTGCTCAGCTGCAAAGTGAGCGGTGTGCAAGACCTCATTGCCGTGTACCGCGAGCTGGCCCAGCGTTGCAACTACCCGCTGCATTTGGGCCTCACCGAAGCGGGCATGGGCACCAAAGGCACCGTGGCATCCACCACAGCTTTGTCCATTTTGTTACAAGAGGGCATTGGCGACACCATTCGCGTTTCGCTCACGCCCCAGCCCGGCGAAGCACGCACACAAGAGGTGGTGGTGGCTTCTGAAATTTTGCAGGCCTTGGGCCTGCGAACCTTTGTGCCCAGCGTGACCGCATGCCCAGGCTGCGGTCGCACCACCAGCACCACCTTCCAAGAGCTCGCCAAAGAGATTGACGACTTCTTGCGTGCCCAAATGCCCGTGTGGCGCAACCAATACCCAGGGGTGGAAAACCTCAAGGTCGCGGTGATGGGCTGCATCGTGAATGGTCCCGGCGAGAGCAAGCATGCCGATATCGGCATCAGTCTGCCCGGCAGTGGCGAAGCGCCTGCGGCGCCCGTGTTCATCGACGGCGAAAAAGCCATGACCTTGCGCGGCGACAACATCGCGCAAGAGTTCCACCAAATTGTTGAAAACTACATTGAAAAGCGCTTTGGCTAAAGCCAGCGCAGCCTGACTGTGACAACAGAAAACAAAACAACAACCAAGCCCTCCAAAGCCCAAGCCCTGACCGCTGTCAAAGGCATGAACGACTTGCTGCCCCCGCAGTCGGCGCATTGGGAATGGCTCGAAGACAAAGTGCGCAACTTGATGGCGCGCCACGCCTACCGCAATCTGCGCACGCCCATCGTTGAACCCACCGCCTTGTTTGTGCGCGGCTTGGGCGAGGTGACCGACATTGTGGAAAAGGAGATGTACTCCTTTGAAGACCGCTTGAATGGCGAGCAACTCACGCTGCGCCCAGAAGCCACTGCCGGTGTGGTGCGTGCCGTCGTGGAGCACAACATGCTCTACAACGGTGGCCAGCGTCTGTACTACATGGGCCCCATGTTTCGCCACGAGCGTCCGCAGCGCGGACGCTATCGCCAGTTCCACCAAATCGGCGCAGAAGCCTTGGGCTTTCCCGGTGCAGAGGTCGATGCTGAGTTGATTTTGTTGGCCCACACCTTGTGGCAAGAGCTGGGTATCCAAGATGTGCGCTTGGAGCTCAACAGCTTGGGCCAGCCCAACGAACGTGCGGCGCATCGCGCGGCACTCATCGCGCATTTGGAAGCGCACATGGATGTGCTGGACGAAGAAGCCAAGCGCCGTTTGCATAGCAACCCCTTGCGCATCTTGGACACCAAAAATCCCGCCATGCAAGCCTTGGTCGAAGCTGCCCCGAAGCTGATCGACTTTTTGGGCGAAGCCTCGTTGGCCCACTTCAACGCGGTCAAAGCCATTTTGGATGCGAGTGGCGTGGCCTATCGCATCAACCCCCGCTTGGTGCGTGGCATGGACTATTACAACCTCACCGTGTTTGAGTTCGTCACCGAAAGTCTTGGCTCGCAAGGCACGATTTGCGGCGGCGGTCGTTACGACTACCTGATTGAGCAAGTAGGCGGCAAGCCCGCACCCGCCGTCGGCTGGGCTTTGGGCGTGGAGCGCGTGCTCGAGTTGCTCAAAGAGCAGGGCACCTTGCCTGAGCTCAAGGGGCCTGACGTCTACGCCATCGTGCCAGATGCTTCGGCTTTGCCTGTGGTGTTTAAAACCGTGCAGGCTTTGCGTGCGCATGGTGTGTCGGTGCAAATGCACGCTGGGGCAGGCGAGGGCATGGGCAGCATGAAATCGCAGTTCAAAAAAGCCGATGGCAGCGGCGCGACGCTGGGCCTCATTTTTGGTGGCGACGAATTGGCCCGTGGCGAAGTAACCCTCAAAGCCCTGCGCGATGGCGTAGGCGCGCAAGAGGCCGTGCCTTTGGCAGACGTGACCGCCCGTGTGCAAGCCAAGCTCGCTCAGTCGCCTGTTGCGGCTTGAATGCCAAGCAGCAAACAGCCCCCTACAATCCGCTAAATTTTTAGTCAAAGTACCCATACCATGGCATCGCACCTCGACCTCGAAGAACAAGAACAACTCGACGAACTCAAGCACTTTTGGCAGCGCTGGGGCGACCTCATCACGTGGGTGTTGATTGTTGTCTTGGGTGGCTACGCTGCGTGGATGGGCTGGCAGTCCTACCAAGGTAAACAAGCGGCACAAGCCGCTGCTTTGTATGACACGGTGGAGCGTGCAGCTTTGAGTGGTGATGCAGCTTTGCTGGATCGCTCAGTGGCGGATATCAAAGACAAATTTGCCAGCACCACCTACGCGCAACAAGCAGCCTTGTTAGCTGCCCGCGTGTACAACGACAAAGACCGTAAAGCAGACGCCAAACTTCAGTTGGTTTGGGTCATCGATAAAGCTGCGGACGAAGGCTATCAATCCCTGGCCCGGTTGCGCTTGGCCTCATTGTTGGTAGAGGACAAAGCTTATGACGAGGCTCGCAAGCAGCTCACGGCAAAAACATCGGAAGCTTTCGCGCCTTTGATGGCGGATCGCTTGGGTGATTTGGCCATGTTGCAAGCTCAACCGTCAGAAGCGGTTCAGCACTACCAAAATGCGTGGAAGGGCTTTGAGCCCAATGCTGATTACCGCCGTTTGGTGGCCGTGAAATTGGCAGCTTTAGGTGCTGACCCTGAAGATGCGCCAACCGTGGAGACTAAGAAGTGAACACAACAATATCTTGCTGGCCTCATCTGACACGCTTGGCAATCGCCAGCGTGTGCGTTGCTTTGGCTGCATGTTCGAGCACATCACGTCCAAAACCCAACGAAATTCAGGGCGTACCTGTGTTGCAAGATGTGCGCACGAGTTGGACAGCCAATATTGGCAAGATCGATTTCCCCTTGGTTGTATCTGCCCGTCAAGACCATGTGGCACTGGCCAACAGCCAAGGCGTTGTGGCTGTGATTGATGCCAATACAGGCAAGGACGTGTGGCGCTTAAAGCTTGAGCAAGCCATTTCGGCAGGTGTGGGTAGCGATGGCCAACAATTTGCTGTGGTGACACGTAGTAACGAACTCGTGACCTTGCAAGAGGGCAAAGTGCAATGGCGTAAGAGCTTGCCTGCGCAGTCCTTCACCGCACCCTTGGTGGCGGGTGGACGCGTGTTTGTGTTGACGGCTGATCGTTCAGTCATTGCCTTTGACGGCACTACAGGCCGCCAAATCTGGACTCAGCAGCGCCCAGGTGAGCCACTGGTGCTCAAACAAGCGGGCGTGTTGCTGGCTGTGAAAAACACCTTGGTGGTGGGCCTGTCTGGGCGCTTGACTGGGCTTGATCCCAACACCGGCGTGATTCGCTGGGAGTCTGCTATTGCGACGCCGCGTGGTACGAACGACATAGAACGTTTGGTTGATTTGGTTGCACCATTTGACCGCGTTGGTGATGTGGTGTGCGTACGTGCTTTTCAGGCAGCAGTGGGCTGCGTCAATGCTGACCGCGGCCAAGGTGTGTGGACACGTCCTTCTGCTGGTGAAATGGGCGTGAGTGGCAACGAAACCTTACTGGTGGCACCGATGTCTAACGGCGTGGTGCAAGCGTTCAACCGCAGTAACGGTGAACGTCTCTGGGATACTGAGCGTTTGAAGTACCGCATTTTGAGTGCTCCGTTGGTCACGCCTCGCGGCGTGTTGATGGCGGATAACGGTGGCTGGTTGTATGTGCTGTCGCTGGCCGATGGCGCATTGCTCAACCGCATCAAACTCGACTCAGATGAATTAGCGACAGCCCCTGTGTTTGCTGGCGGTCGCTATGTGGTGGTGACACGCGAAGGTCGCGTGACAGGCCTCCAAATCCCGTAATTGGGAAAGTTAAAGGATTAAGTTTTGAAACCCGTATTGGCTCTGGTGGGCCGTCCCAACGTTGGCAAGTCCACGTTGTTCAACCGTTTGACCAAATCGCGTGATGCGATCGTGGCCGACTTCGCGGGTCTGACGCGTGACCGTCACTACGGCAACGCCCGTTTCGAAAAGCACGAATTCATCGTCATCGATACGGGCGGTTTCGAGCCTACGGCCGACCACGGCATTTACAAAGAGATGGCGCGTCAAACTCAGCAAGCCGTGGCTGAGGCCGATGTGGTGGTGTTTGTGGTGGATGCCCGTGCAGGCTTGTCGGCCCAAGACCACGACATTGCCAACTACCTGCGCCGCTTAGGCAAGCCCACCATTTTGGTGGCCAACAAAGCCGAGGGCATGAAAGAGGGCGCTCAGTTGGTCGAGTTCTACGAACTGGGTCTTGGCGAGGTGTTGCCTGTATCGGCCTCTCATGGTCAAGGCATTCGCACCATGATGGCCAATGCCTTGGCACCGTTGAACTTGGCTGAGCCAGATGACGATGCCGACAAGCAAGACGATGGCACCATCAAGCTCGCCGTGGCGGGCCGTCCCAACGTTGGTAAATCGACTCTCATCAACACTTGGTTAGGTGAAGAACGTTTGGTTGCGTTTGACATGCCGGGCACCACGCGTGATGCCATCAGCGTGCCGTTCGAGCGCAACGGCCAGATGTTTGAACTCATCGACACCGCAGGTTTGCGTCGCAAAGGCAAGGTGTTTGAAGCCATTGAAAAGTTCTCGGTCGTCAAAACTTTGCAAGCCATTGAGTCGGCTAACGTGGTGTTGCTCTTGCTCGACGCCACACAAGGCGTGACCGATCAAGACGCACACATTGCTGGCTACATCTTGGAAAGCGGCCGTGCCGTGGTGGTGGCGGTGAACAAATGGGATGCCGTCGACTCGTACCAACGCGAATTGCTGATGCGCTCGATTGAGACGCGTTTGCCATTTCTGAAGTTTGCTGCCATGCACTTCATCTCGGCTAAGAAGCGTCAAGGCTTGGGCCCCTTGTGGGGCGCAATTGCGCAGGCACACCGTGCAGCCATGTGCAAGATGCCCACACCGATGCTGACCCGTTTGTTGTTGGAGGCTGTGCAATTCCAGTCGCCCCAGCGCGGCGGCATGTACCGTCCCAAGCTGCGGTATGCCCACCAAGGCGGAATGAACCCGCCCATCATCGTGATTCACGGCAATTCCTTGGAGCACGTGACCGATGCCTATAAGCGCTTCTTAGAAGGACGCTTTCGCAAAGCCTTTAATTTGGAAGGCACCCCCTTGCGAATTGAGATGAAGACCTCAAGTAATCCTTACGCCGACAAAGACGATTGATTTCAAAGGCTTTGCGTCGATGTGGTAAGGTGCAGATTCTTTCAACTCACACAGACACGGAGCATATCGTGAACACCGACAACTCAAAGAACAAAGGCCAACTGTTGCAAGACCCCTTCCTCAACATCCTGCGCCGCGAACATGTGCCCGTGTCCATTTACTTGGTCAACGGCATCAAGTTGCAAGGCCAAATTGAATCCTTTGATCAATATGTGGTCTTATTGCGCAACACAGTCACTCAAATGGTGTACAAGCACGCCATCTCAACCATCGTGCCAGGCCGTGCTGTGAACTTCAACCCCACCGACGGCACAGGCAGTTCGCCTGAGGCCTGAGCTTTAGGGCTCTGCAAAAAGGGCTGTTTCAGCCCTTTTTTTATGTCCTGTTTTTAGACTCACCACTTGAACGAACATCCCCCAAAAAATGAAGGCTCCACCATTTTGGTGGGGGTCGACTTCGGCTTGCCGCATTTCGATGGCGAGCTAGAGGAGCTTGGACTTTTGGCCGAAACCGCAGGCTTGAAGCCTGTCGCGCGCATCACCTGCAAGCGCAAAGCCCCAGATGCCGCGCTGTTTGTGGGCAGCGGCAAAGCTGACGAAATCAAAGAGTTGGCCCTCATGCATGGTGCCACCGAGATTTTGTTTGACCAGTCTCTGAGCCCCGCGCAGCAACGCAATCTTGAGCGTCACATGGGCGTGGCGGTGAACGACCGCACCTTGTTGATTTTGGAAATCTTCGCCCAACGTGCACGCAGCCACGAAGGCAAGTTGCAGGTCGAGCTGGCCAAATTGCAATACCTCAGCACGCGCTTGGTGCGCCGTTGGTCGCACTTGGAGCGCCAAAGCGGCGGTATTGGTATGCGTGGCGGCCCTGGTGAGACCCAGATTGAGCTAGACCGCCGCATGATCAACGACGCCATCAAGCGCACCAAAGAGCGGCTTGAAAAAGTCAAAAAGCAACGCAGCACCCAGCGCCGCCAGCGCAACCGCCGCGATGCCTTCACCATTTCGCTGGTGGGCTACACCAACGCGGGCAAATCCACGCTGTTCAATGCCTTGGTCAAAGCCCGTGCGTATGCGGCTGACCAGCTGTTCGCCACACTCGACACCACCACACGCCAGCTGTATTTGGGCCATGCCGATGGCACTGGCCGTTCCGTATCACTGTCTGACACCGTCGGCTTTATTCGTGATTTGCCTCACGGCTTGATTGATGCCTTTCAAGCTACCTTGCAAGAGGCGGCGGACGCCACGCTACTGATGCACGTGGTCGATGCCTCCAACCCCAACTACCCCGAGCAAATGGATGAGGTGCAAAAAGTGTTGGCCGAGATTGGTGCGGCTGACGTGCCCCAGGTGTTGGTGTTCAACAAACTTGATGCCATGAGTCCAGAAAACCGGCCTTTGCAGCTGAACGACCACTACATGGTGGATGGCCAAAATGTGCCGCGTTACTTCGTCAGCGCCCAAACAGGCGAGGGTTTGGCTGCTTTGCGGGAGTTTTTGGCTTCAGAAGCGGTGTCTACGTTGCCCGAAGACCATGTAAATCCGCAGGAATTGGAATGAGGTCTGAAACCTTAGGCACAATCAAAGACTTCAGAGAAGAAACAACAATGCGTATGAATTCAACTCCCCACACGGTCAGCCCCAAATCTTGGCGTGCGCGACTGCTCGGTATGTTCAACCTCAACGATGGCCGCTGGGGCCGCGACAAAGAAGGCAACCCCACCTTCGACCCTAACGGTACGCAACCGCCTCGAGCCTCGGGCGATGATAAAAAACCGCAAGAGCCGCCACGTCCGCCTGCAGGCGCTGGTGGTCCACCTGATTTGGATGAGCTGTGGCGCGACTTCAACGCCAAGTTGGGTGGGTTATTCGGCAATAAAAACGGTGGTTCGCAGCCGCCGGGCAACAGCGGTGGTCCCAATGGCCCCGATTTCAAGGCCGCACGTTTTGGCATTGGCGTGATTGGTGCTGTGGCTGTGGCTATTTGGCTCAGCACCGGTTTCTTCATCGTCCAAGAAGGTCAGCAAGCGGTGATCACACAGTTTGGTCGTTATCACTCCACGGTGGGCGCAGGTTTCAACTGGCGCTTGCCTTATCCATTCCAACGCCAAGAGCTGGTGTTTGTGACCCAAATTCGCTCGGTCGATGTGGGGCGTGACACCATTGTCAAGTCCACAGGCCTGCGTGAGTCGGCCATGTTGACCGAGGACGAAAACATCCTTGAAATCAAATTTGCCGTGCAATACCGTTTGACCGACGCACGTGCCTATTTGTTTGAAACCAAAAACCCTACCGAAACGGTGGTGCAAGCTGCCGAAACTGCTGTACGCGAGGTGGTGGGCAAGATGAAGATGGATGCGGCTATGTCTGAAGAACGCGACCAAATTGGTCCACGCGTTCGCACCATCATGCAAGCCATTTTGGATCAGTACAAAGTTGGCGTCGAAGTGGTGGGCATCAATTTGCAACAAGGTGGTGTACGCCCGCCTGAGCAAGTGCAAGCGGCATTTGACGATGTGCTCAAGGCCGGTCAAGAGCGCGAACGTGCGAAGAACGAAGCTGAAGCCTATGCCAATGACGTGGTGCCACGCGCAGTGGGTGCCGCTTCGCGTTTGAAGCAAGAGGCTGATGGCTACAAAGCCCGCATCGTGGCGCAAGCCGAGGGTGATGCGCAACGTTTCAAGTCACTTGTGAGCGAGTACCAAAAAGCCCCGCAAGTCATGCGCGACCGCATGTATATCGATGCCATGCAACAGATTTACAGCAACACCACCAAGGTGTTGGTGGATACCAAGCAAGGCTCTAACTTGCTGTATTTGCCGCTGGACAAAATCATTCAGCAAACCAACCCAAACAATGGCACAACAGCTGCTGCTGATGCAGCACCAAGTGCAGCCAATACGCCAGCCAACCCAAGCGCACCTGCGGCTGATGTCCGTGCGCGTGATGGCCGCTCTCGCGACCGTGATGGCCGTTGATAGGGGAGACCAACATGCAACAAAACAAAATCGGTTTTTATATTTCCTCAGCCTTTGTGGCTTTGGCATTGCTTAGCTCTACCTTGTTTGTGGTGGACCAGCGCCAGTTTGGCGTGGTGTACTCGTTTGGCCAAATCAAGAATGTCATCACCGAGCCTGGCTTGAACATCAAGCTGCCGCCACCGTTTCAAAACGTGAGCTACATCGACAAGCGTTTGCTCACGCTCGATAACGCTGACACCGAGCCCATGCTCACCGCTGAAAAGCAACGTGTGGTGATTGACTGGTATGCCCGTTGGCGCATCACAGACCCTTCACAGTACATCCGTAACGTTGGTTTGGATGAAAACGCGGGTGCAGTGCAGTTGGCCCGTGTGGTGCGTAACGCCTTCCAAGAAGAAATCAACAAGCGCACCGTGAAAGAACTGCTTTCATTGAAGCGCGAAGAGTTGCTGGCTGACGTCAAGCGTGAAGTATTGAATTCAGTCAAAGGATCTAAGCCATGGGGCGTGGACGTGATTGACGTGCGCATCACCCGTGCGGACTATGTGGATGCCATCACCGAATCGGTCTATCGTCGTATGGAAGCCGAGCGTAAGCGCGTGGCCAACGAGTTGCGTTCCACGGGGGCAGCCGAAGGCGAAAAGATCCGCGCAGATGCCGATCGCCAACGTGAAGTGACTTTGGCCAACGCCTACCGCGAAGCCCAAAAAATCAAAGGCGAGGGCGATGCAGAAGCCGCTCGTTTGTATGCGGATTCGTTTGGCCGCGATGCCAACTTTGCGCAGTTCTATCGCAGCTTAGAAGCCTACAAAACCACGTTCAGCAAAAAGAGCGACGTGATGGTGGTTGATCCATCCAGCGACTTCTTCAAAGCCCTGCGTGGCAGTGGTGGCGGCAGCGCCCCAGCACCCAAGAAGTAAAAGGCCCCGCGTATGAGCTTTGACAGCGATACGCTGTGGGTAGCGTTCGGCTTGATGCTTATTTTTGAGGGCATCTTCCCGTTTGTCTCGCCTCATGGTTGGCGGGACAAAATGGCTCAGCTGATGGTGTTGGAGGACGGTCAGATCCGCTTTTTTGGCTTGGTTTGTGTGCTCGCAGGCGTTTTGATGCTGTGGTGGCTGGGTTGAGGGCGTTTAGCCCTGTAAAATCGCGTTTTTAACAGCCTCCCTTAATTTCATGTCTGCTTGGGTTCTGCCGGATCACATCGCCGATGTTCTGCCTTCTGAGGCCCGGCACATTGAAGAGCTGCGTCGTCTCTACCTCGACACAGCCAGAGGCTACGGCTACGAGCTGGTCATGCCGCCACTGCTCGAATACCTCGAATCCTTGCTGTCTGGCACAGGCCGCGCACTCGATTTACAAACTTTCAAACTGGTTGACCAACTCTCAGGTCGTACCTTGGGTCTGCGAGCTGACACCACACCGCAAGTCGCCCGCATCGACGCCCATTTGCTCAACCGCGCAGGCGTGACGCGCCTGTGCTACTGCGGCCCCGTGCTGCACACACGCCCAGACCGTCCGTTTGCCACCCGCGAACCTTTGCAATTTGGCGCTGAAATTTATGGACACGCTGGCCTTGAAGCCGATTTAGAAGTATTGCATTTGGCTTTGGACAGCTTGAAGGCCGTTAGGCTTCAACACTTCACTCTTGACTTGAGCGATGCGCGCATCGTGCCCGCCTTGCTGGCCGGTGTGAGTCTGACTGCGCAAGATCGCGATGCTTTGCACGCTGCGCTGGCTGCGAAGGACACCTCGGGTGTTCAAGCCCTCACCAAAGACCTGCCTGCCAATGTGCGCACAGCCTTGGTGTCACTGGTTGGCATGTATGGCGATGCGTCTGTGTTGGCGCAAGCTGAAAAAGCATTTGCTGCTTGGCCCGTGGTCCTGCAAGCTTTGAGCGAGTTACGCCAAATCGCGGCAGACATGCACGATGTGGCCATCACCTTTGACTTGGCTGATTTGCGTGGCTATGCCTACTACAGCGGTGTGCGCTTTGCCATCTTTGTGCCAGGTGCCAGCGATGCCTTGGTGCGCGGTGGCCGCTATGACGAAGTGGGCGCGGTGTTTGGACGTAAGCGTCCTGCAGTAGGCTTTAGCTTGGACCTCAAGGAGCTGGTGCAAGTGGTGCCCGAGCGCGCCCTCAAAGCCGCTATTCGTGCGCCTTGGGGCACCGCCAAAGGTTTGCGCGAAGCCATTGCCACCTTGCGTGCCAATGGCGAAACTGTGGTCTGCGTGTTGCCAGGCCATGAGAGCGAAGTGGATGAATTCAATTGCGATCGTGAACTGATCGAAGTCGCCGGCCAGTGGGCTGTGCAAGCCCTTTAATCTTTTAAATCATCGAGTAGATATGAGCACTACCCAAGGACAAACCGTGGCCGCTACCAAAGGCCGTAACGTCGTCGTAGTCGGCACCCAATGGGGTGACGAAGGCAAAGGTAAATTGGTCGACTGGCTGACCGAAACCGCCACGGGTGTGGTGCGTTTTCAAGGCGGCCACAACGCAGGCCATACCTTGGTCATCAATGGCGTGAAAACCGCTTTGCATTTGATCCCCAGCGGCATCATGCGCCCCGGCGTCAAGTGCTACATCGGCAACGGTGTGGTGTTGTCTGCACCGAAGTTGCTCGAAGAAATTGCGGGCCTCGAAAAAGCCGGCGTTGAAGTGCGCTCACGCTTGCGCATCAGCGAAGCTTGCCCACTCATCTTGCCTTACCACGCTGCCATCGACGTGGCCCGTGAAGCCGCCAAAGAAAAGGCTGGCACGGCCAAAATCGGCACCACAGGCCGCGGCATTGGCCCCGCCTACGAAGACAAAATTGCACGCCGTGCTTTGCGCGTGCAAGATTTGAAGCACCCAGAGCGCTTTGCCACCAAACTGCGCGAGAACCTTGAGCTGCACAACCATGTGTTGACCGACATCTTGCACGCGCCCGCTGTGGACTTCGACACTGTGTACAACGAAGCCATGGCCTATGCCAAAGAAATCTTGCCGATGGTGGCCGACGTGTCACGCGAGTTGAACGAAGCCAACAAGGCCGGCGCTAACCTGTTGTTTGAAGGCGCACAAGGCACCTTGCTCGACGTGGACCACGGCACCTATCCCTTCGTGACCTCTAGCAACTGTGTGGCCGGCAACGCCGCTGCAGGCGCAGGCGTTGGCCCTGGCATGCTGCACTACATCTTGGGCATCACCAAGGCCTACTGCACACGCGTAGGCGGTGGCCCATTCCCTACCGAACTCGATTGGGAAAAAGAAGGTACACCTGGCTATCACATGTCGATCGTGGGGGCAGAGAAGGGCACTACCACTGGCCGCTCACGCCGCTGCGGTTGGTTCGATGCCGCGTTGCTCAAGCGTAGCGCACAGGTGAACGGCCTCACAGGTTTGTGCATCACCAAGCTCGACGTGCTCGACGGCTTGACCGAATTACTCTTGTGCGTGGGCTACGAATTGGACGGCGAAAAAATCGACATCTTGCCCATGGGCGCTGACGAGATTGCTCGTTGTAAACCCATCTACGAAACCATCCCTGGCTGGACTGACAGCACTGTGGGCGTGACCGATTACGCCAAGCTGCCCAAGGCCGCTCAGCACTACTTGAACCGCATTGCCGAAACCACTGGCGTGCCTATCCACATGGTGTCGACCAGCCCAGACCGTGACCACACGATTTTGCTGACCCACCCTTATATCGCTTAATTTTAAAAAGGACCAAACCATGTTGACCGAAGACGGCAAACACCTGTACGTGTCTTATGACGAGTACCACAACCTGATTGAAAAACTCGCCATCAAGATTCACCAATCTGGCTGGGAATTCGACACCATCCTGTGCTTGGCCCGTGGCGGCATGCGCCCAGGCGACATCTTGTCTCGCATCTTTGACAAGCCTTTGGCCATCATGTCTACCAGCTCGTACCGCGCCGATGCAGGTACCGTGCAGGGTCACTTAGACATCGCCCGTTTCATCACGACACCCAAAGGCGAAATCGCTGGTCGTGTGTTGTTGGTCGATGACTTGGCTGATACCGGCCACACCTTGAAGGCTGTGGTGGACCAACTCAAGAACAACTACAAGCCCATCACCGAGTTGCGTACGGCTGTGATTTGGACCAAAGGCGTGTCGTCTTTCAAGCCTGACTACTCCGTGGACTACTTGCCAACCAACCCTTGGATTCACCAACCCTTTGAGCCCTATGACAGCATGCGTCCTGCGGCTTTGATGGAGAAGTGGAAGGTTTAATAGGCAGAGTTCCGCTTGGGCGAGCTGTGTTCGCTCCATCAAGCGGCAAAGCCTGTGCGCGCTGTGGCTCATCAGTCGCTGCGCGCCAGAAAATCGCCACATCGAACACAGACTTCACCGCTTGACTGCGGGTTGTCGATCTGAACTCCGCTTCGGCGGAGTTTTTTTTGCCTGTCGTAATATGCGCTTATGACCCGCAGCACCGACCTCATTCACCACGCCTACCAACCCCCCGCCGAATTTGAAGCGCCGCAAGTCGGTGTGTTCAAAGCCTCGACAGTGATCTTTCCCAATGTGGCCGCCATGCGCACGCGCGAGTGGATGGACAAGTCGGCTTACACCTACGGCTTGCATGGCACGCCGACCACGTTCACGCTCGAAGAGCGTTTGGCCACGCTAGAAGGTGGCACGCATTGCATCCTCACGCCCAGCGGTTTGGCGGCGATTGCGCATGTGGATTTCGCGTTGCTCAAAACGGGCGATGAGGTGCTGATTCCCGACAACGCTTATGCACCCAACAAGTCCTTGGCCGAGGGCGAGTTGGCGCGGTTTGGTATCACACATCAGGTGTACGACCCGTTGGATGTGAACGACTTGGCCGCACGCATCACCGAGCGCACGCGCTTGGTGTGGCTCGAAGCAGCGGGTTCGGTGACGATGGAGTTTCCAGACCTGATCGCCTTGGTGAAGTTTTGTAAGTCACGCGGCGTGCTGTGCGCGTTGGATAACACCTGGGGTGCAGGCCTCGCGTTCAACGCGTTTGATCTCACACCAGGGCAGGGCGAGCTGGGTGTGGACTTGACCATCCACGCGCTCACCAAATACCCCAGTGGCGGCGGTGATGTGTTGATGGGTAGCATCGTCACGCGCAGCGATGAGTTGGCGCGTGTGTTGAAGCTCAGCCACATGCGTTTGGGTACGGGTGTGGGTGCGAACGATGCCGAGATGGTGTTACGCTCCTTAGCGTCTATGCCGTTGCGTTACCAAGCGCAAGACACTGCTGCACGCAGCTTGGCCGCATGGTGCGCATCGCAAGCAGCGTTTAGCCAAGTGCTGCATCCGGCGCTCAGTGATTCACCTGGGCACAACCATTGGCAGCAGCTGTGTGTAACGCCGCAAAACCCACAAGGCCTAGCTGCTGGCATTTTCAGTGTGGTGATGGATGCGCGTTTCCCCGCTCACCAAGTGGATGCGTTTTGCGATAGCCTGCAACTGTTCAAGATCGGTTACAGCTGGGGCGGCCCCATGAGTTTGGTGATGCCTTACAACATGGCCTCTAGCCGCCACCGATCCACCGAACATTTGCAGCGTGGACGGGTGGTGCGTTTTTGCATTGGCTTAGAAGACGTGAGCGATTTACAAAAAGACATTTTGCAGGCCTTAAAGCAATCAGGCTTACAAAGCTAAACAGTTTCAAGGGAATCTCATGCAGCCTCACGACACACCCACACTAGGCGAACGCATTGAGATTCAACCCATCGGTCTGCTCGCACCCTTGCAATGGTTAGGGCGAGGTCTGCTTGATATGCGTGCCCAGCCTTGGATTGCCTTGTTTTACGGCTTCTGCTTTTGGGGCATGGCACTCGCGGTTGGCTCTATTTTTCAAAACAACCCTGAGTACACTCTGTCGGCCATTTCGGGCAGCTTGTTGCTCGGCCCATTTTTAGCGATGGGTTTGTACGACGTGAGCATGCATCTTGAGCGTGGTGAGCGCCCCAGTTTTCGCAGCTCGCTCACCTGTTGGAAACCACACCTTCGCAGCATGAGCATGCTGGTGTTGGTTGTGTTGCTGCTAGAGCTGTTGTGGGGCCGTGCATCGTTGGTGGTGTTTGCGGTGTTCTTCAACACCGGCGGATTGCCCAGCACGGCTACTGCACTCGACGCAGTGCTCAACCCGCAAAACTGGGAGTTTGTGGTTGCCTATGTGTGCGTCGGTGGCTTCTTCGCAGGCTTGGTGTTTGCCACCATGATGGTGTCAATCCCTATGATTTTGGACCGTGACACCGATGCCATCACAGCAGGCATTACCAGCCTGCGGGTGTTCTTTGATCGCACCGCTGTAGCTGTGTGGTGGGGTGCGCTCATCACGTTGCTGGTGGGTTTGGCCATGTGGCCTTCGGCTGCAGGTTTGCTGGTGGTTGGTCCTTGGCTGGGCTTTGCCAGTTGGCATGCCTACCGAGGCTCGGTGATGGTCATAGAAGCCGAACAGGCTTGAGCATCACGCGTTGACACGTTCACACAGTTGTCGAGCAACTTTACGTAAAGCCTCTGGGCTTCGATTGGCCGCCACGCAAGCTGTGGCTTTGTCGTTGTGGGTGAAGTTACGCACCATTGACGAGGCGTAGGTTGGGTCGTAGTGCAGGGTCAGCAACTCGCGCACCACTTGGTCAATGTGTCCCGTGTAAACCAGTTCTTTCCAAGCCTCAACCACTGCTTTGCCGCGAATGGCGACCAAGGCGTCGAGTCGATGGCAAAACAGCGCCGTGTCGTTCACAAAGAAGGGGTAGTCCTCCATCAGCAGTGCCACCCGCTCGTCCAAACTGAGCTGCAACTCAAAGCAAGGGCTGTCGCGCATGGCCAGCATCAATGACTCGGGAATTGACAAGTTGCCCACCTTGCGGCTCTCTGATTCCACAAACACAGGGCGTGCAGGATCAAAGCCGCGCAGGGCTTGCCACACCAAAGTGTCAAAGCGTTTTTGGCTGGGTTGCGGCTGGCCAGGAATGTGACCCAGCACCGAGCTGCGGTGACAGGCCAAATCTTCTAGGTCGAGCACTTGCGCACCTTCAGTCGCCAAAGCATGTAACAACCGAGTTTTGCCCGAGCCCGTGGGGCCAGAGATGACTTTGAATTGCAGCGGGGCCACGCGCTTTGGAATGTCCTCCACCATGGCTGCACGAAACGCTTTGTAGCCGCCTTCGATCAAATTCACCTTGAAGCCAATTTGCCCCAGCACCAATGACAGCGAACCACTGCGCTTGCCGCCTCGCCAACAGTAAATCAACGGTTGCCAGTTCTTGGGTAGCTCTAAGACTTCGCGTTGGATGTGGCGGGCAATGTTGGCTGTCACCATCGCTGCACCGTGCTTTTGGGCTTCAAACGCATTGACTTGTTTGTACATGGTGCCCACAAAAATGCGTTCTTCGTTGTTGAGCGAAGGCCAGTTGACAGCGTGAGGTAAATGGTCGAGTGCGTACTCGTCTTCGCTGCGCGCATCGATGATGGTGCTAAAACCGCCGGGTTCGCCCAAAGGAATGGCCATGCGCTCGAGCGCGTCTTGCGCTGAGATAAAAGTGACGCTCATGCTTTACAAATTCTTTTTAATTTCGGGCCACACATTGGCCAGCATGCGCGGGTGCGCTTCGGCTTTGGGGTGAATGCGATCGGGTTGAAACATGGCCGTTGCATCAGGCGCATCGGCAATGCCTTTGAGAAAAAACGGGACCAAGCCCGTGCGGTATTGCTTGGCCAAATTGGCAAACATCACGCTGAACTTGGCGCTGTAGTCAGGCCCATAGTTGGGCGGTATTTGCATGCCCACCAGCACCACGCGAGCATTGATGGCTCGGCAAGCCTGAATCATGGCCTCAAGGTTGTTTTGTGTGCTGTTGAGGTCGAGGCCGCGCAGCGCATCGTTGCCGCCAAGTTCAATCACAACCAACACGGGACGCACTTGGTCGAGCATGGCGGGCAGGCGGGAGCGCCCACCGGCAGTGGTGTCGCCACTGATACTGGCGTTGACCACGCGCACATCGGGGCGCTCGGCTTGCAGCTTGTTGGCCAGCAAAGCCACCCAGCCTTTGCCGCGTGGAATGCCGTATTCGGCGCTGAGTGAGTCGCCCAACACCAAAATGGTGGCGGCAGGTACTGTGCCTGGTGCTGGGGCCGAACCAGGTGGCGGCACCATGCCCTGAGAGGGCTGGCCGCGACGGCGGTGCGGGCCCGCAGATGTGATTTCGCCCTCCTGGCCTTGCCCTGTGGACGTGATGACTTGTTGCTGTGCCGAAACCGAGCTGACTCCCAAAGCCCCTAGCCAAAAGGCGCTGAGTGCACCCAAGTTAAAGTCACGCCTGAACAAACCTTTGCGCTTCATGTCCACAGCCTCATTTCAAACATCTTCCACATCGCCTTTGATGGTCGTCTCGCATTTGTCCAAATCGGTGCAAGACGCCACGGGCACACTCGACATTCTCCGCGATATCGACTTTGAGCTTTCGCCGCAACAGTCTTTGGCCATCGTGGGCGCCTCGGGCTCGGGCAAAAGCACCTTGTTGTCCATCATGGCGGGCTTGGATACACCCACCCAAGGCACGGTGTATTTGGGCGGCGTGGACATGTTTGCAATGGACGAAGACGCACGCGCCGCCTTGCGTGCGCGCCAAGTCGGCTTTGTGTTTCAAAGCTTTCAGCTTTTGGGCAATATGACCGCGCTTGAAAACGTCATGCTGCCTTTGGAATTGGCCGGAGTGCCCAATCCACGCACAGCCGCCAAAGACATGCTGGTGCGTGTGGGCTTGGGTGAGCGCTTGGGCCACTACCCCAAAGTCCTCTCGGGTGGCGAACAACAACGCGTCGCCTTGGCCCGTGCCTTCGTGGTCAAACCCGCGCTGCTGCTGGCTGACGAGCCCACAGGCAGCTTGGACCACGCCAGCGGCGAACGCATCATGGATTTGATGTTTGAGTTGAACAAAGAACTGGGCACCACGCTCGTGTTGGTGACGCATGATTTGAAACTCGCGGCGAAGTGCGATCAGGCCATCACGATTGAGGCGGGGCAGATCAAACGGTAGGCAAGGGATAATCAAGCCCTATGTCTTCAGCCCCAAAAGTTCTCTTCGGTTTTCATGCCGTTGGCGTGCGCGTCAAAACAGCGCCGCAATCCATCATTGAAATTTACTTTGACCCCACGCGCCGCGATGCACGCATGCGTCAATTCATCGAGCGTGCGACCGAAGCAGGTGTGCGTTTGATTGAGGCTGACGGCCCACGTTTGGCCAAGCTCTCAGGTGGTCACGGCCACCAAGGTGTGGCGGCGCGTGTGAATGAAATCAAACAAGTGCATTCGCTGGATGAATTGCTTGAAGGCATTGAAAAAGTCGAAGCTCCCTTGATCTTGGTGCTCGATGGCGTGACCGACCCGCACAACTTGGGCGCGTGTTTGCGCTGCGCCGATGGCGCAGGTGCGCATGCGGTGATTGCACCCAAAGACCACGCTGTGGGCATCAACGCCACAGTGGCCAAAGTGGCCAGTGGCGCTGCTGAGACAGTGCCGTATTTCATGGTGACCAATTTGGCCCGCACCTTGAATGAGCTGAAAGAACGCAATATCTGGATCATCGGCACCAGCGATGATGCACCAAAGACCTTGTACCAAGTCGACCTCAAAGGCCCCACCGCATTGGTGTTGGGCGCTGAGGGCGACGGTATGCGTCAGCTCACACGCAAAACGTGTGACGAGCTCATCAGCATTCCGATGTGTGGTGGTGTGGAGAGCTTGAACGTGTCGGTGGCCAGTGGCGTGTGCTTGTATGAGGCAAGGCGTCAGCGGACTGCTGGCTGATTTTTAGATCCAGCCTAGCGCGCCCAACAAAGCGCCGAAACCCAGCAGCAGCAACAGATGCGCGTTGGTTTTCCAAACGATGAGGGTCGAGGTACCCGCTAAGACCCACAGAGGCCAATCGCGTGCAGGATCTTCGTGGTTGCCCGTGAGGAGCCAGCCTGTCGCGATCAGCAGTGCAATCACAATGGGGGCCATGCCGCTTTTGAAGGCTTTCACAGCCAGCATCTCGCGGTTGCGG
This sequence comes from Pseudomonadota bacterium, assembly GCA_041180165.1. Lineage (GTDB taxonomy): Bacteria > Pseudomonadota > Gammaproteobacteria > Burkholderiales > Burkholderiaceae_C > Limnohabitans. The sequence goes on from JBEGSC010000003.1 coordinate 185,049, forward strand.
TGTGCCCACTGCGTAGCGACGAAGGTGAGGGTGCATGATGGAATCATGATGCCCACCATGGTGATGAGAACACCCCACAAGGCCAAAGCTACGGCAGGCCATCCTGCGGCCAATCCGCCTCCCGCATTGAGTCCTACGTTCCAACCCATCAGCGCAACAAACATCACGTTAGGGCCGGGCGCACCTTGTGCTAAGGCGATGGCTGATGTGAACTGCGAGTCGTTGAGCCAATGCGCTTCATCCACCAAGTAACGGTGCATGTCAGGCGCGGTCGTGATGGCTCCACCCACAGCCAAGAGTGAGAGGGAGATGAAGTGCAAAAAGAGCGAGCCCCAATCGGCCAAGGTCAGTGTGATGCTCATGCTTGACCTCGCTGCTTGATGCAATAGGCGGCCCATACTGTGGCAAGGGGGCCAAGTGATAGTAAAACCCAAGCCAAAGGCAAACGAAGCAGGCCAATCGCTGCAAAGGTGAAGACACCAATCACACCGCAGCTCAACATGCCCATGGGATTGTTTTTGAGCGCGGCCATGAGCTTGATACCGACAGCTGCGATGAGACCGGCCGATACCGCCCCCATGCCGCGCAACATCCCTTGAGCCACGGGGGTATCTGCGACACCCGCAACGGTGGCTGCCAGCGACAGCACAAGCACCATAGGAGCCAGCAGCAATCCACCTAAAGCGGCCAGTGCGCCAGGAATACCGAAGTGACGTGCGCCAAACATCAGGGCAAGATTGACCACGTTGGGGCCTGGCAAGATTTGGGCAACTGCCCAGTCCTCAACAAACTCATCCAGAGTGAGCCACTGTTTTTTTTCCACCAATTCGCGTTGCACAACAGCAAATACACCGCCAAACCCTTGTAAAGCCAGCAAAGTGAATGACACAAACAAATCAGTTTTGTTTTTAGGTGCGTTGGGGGCAGTGCTTTGATGCACTGGGGGGACTTGACTCATACGGTTAAGCCACCGGCTACTTCAATCACCGTGCCGTTGATGTAAGCCGCCTCGTCGCTTGCCAAGAAGGCATACACATTGGCAATGTCTTCGGGCTGGCCCAAGCGCTTCAAGGGCACGCGGTCTTGCATCTCGTGAATGACTTTTTCGGGGATGGTATTGAGGATGGGCGTGGCAATGAAACCAGGTGCTACGGCATTCACGCGAATACCCTTGGGCCCGAGCTCACGGCTCCATGTTTTTGTGAAGCCAATCACGCCAAACTTGGTGGCTGCATAGTTGGTTTGACCAAAGTTACCGTAAATGCCCACCACCGACGAAGCATTCAAGATGACGCCACTGCCTTGTGCCACCATGGCATCCGTCACAGCCTGTGCGCAATGGAAAACACCGCGCAGGTTGACATCGATCACGCGGTCAAACTGTTCGATCGTCATTTTTTGTAGGCGTGCGTCTTGGGTGATGCCTGCGTTGTTCACTAGCACGTCAATGCGACCAAATTGTTCGAGCACGGTTTTGACGGTGGCATCCACCATCTCGCGTTGCGTCACATCCACCACAAAACCCACAGCCTGAGCGCCTGTCGCAAGGCATTGTTTGACAGCCTCATCGACGGCAGCTTGCTTCACGTCGCACACGATGACGATGGCGCCTTCTTTCGCGAATTTGACGGCTGTTGCTAAGCCAATACCTTGTGCGGCGCCTGTGATGAGACTGACTTTGCCAGCAAGACGATGGGAGGGAGTGGGAGTGTCAGAGTGCATGTGCTGAGTGTAATCAAGCATCTTCATTTGCCGCGTCGTTGAGGTGACTCAGGTGCTGCCACGCACCATCAATTCGTAGCCCACGTCCACGCTGGACATGGGCACATCCACTTCGCGTATCAAACTCAGCAGCATCTGTGCCGCAGCTTCACCAATGGCAGCGCGTGGTGTGCGGATCGTGGTCAGACCAGGGCCGATCAAGTCACTGCCCGTGAGGTCGTTGAAGCCTGCAATGGCCAACTGCTGTGGCACTTTGATTTTCAAACGCTGTGCGGCCAGCAGTGCGCCTTGCGCCAAGTCATCGTTACAGAAAAAGATGGCGTCAATGCTGGGGTCGCTCGCAAGGATGTGCTCCAGCATTTCGCCACCTAAGGCCATGGAAGACGCTGACTTGTTGGTGTAGCTCAACGTCTTGTCATACAGCTTGGCTGTTTTCAAGGCTTTGCGCCACCCGTCTAAGCGTTGCATGGTGCGCGGATCGAGCTGTGCCGCTGCAAAGGCGATGCGTCGACGCCCGCGTTTTAACAAATGCTCGGTCAAGGCAATCGCGGCTTCTGTTTGCGAGAAGCCCACGCTATGCACATTGGGTGATTGCGACAGTTCCATCATGTGCACACAGGGAATGCCACTTTTTTCAATCAATGTGCGTGCCGCATCGCTGCGGTCCAAACCGGTAACCAAGATGCCGGCAGGTCGGTGCTGCAACTGCTCACGCAAGAGTTGCTCTTCTTCTTGGGTGTTGTAGTGGGTGATACCAATCAAGCTTTGGTACCCCGCTTGACGCAGTGTTTTTTGGATGGACTCCAGCACGTCCACAAACAAGTTGTTCGACAGCATCGGAATCAACACCGCCACGTGGTCGCTGTGGCGAGAGGCAAGGGCGCGTGCGGCAGGGTCAGGCGTGTAGCCCAGCTTCACAGCAGCGGCTTTGACTCGCTCGGTCAAATCGCTGGCCACGGCACGTTCACCACGTAACGCACGCGATACCGTGATGGGGCTGACTTTTGCCAAAGCCGCGACATCGGCCAGTGTGACGCGGCCTGTGGCACGTGAACGTGGACTTTTCGATTTCATAGTGCTACGGGTTTTTGCTAGGTTGCGCAGGATTTGTTTTGTTTATGATAGCGCTATCCAAGAGCGGCTGATGTGATGGTTATCACTCAGGACGCTCTCCTTTTTAATCTTTTGGGATAGCGCTATCCAAAATTCGAAAATGAATGGTCCTGTTGTCATCATGGGTGTGGCCGGTTGCGGTAAGTCCAGTTTTGCAGCGGCGTTGACGCAAGCCTTAGGCTGGGACTTGATTGAAGGGGATGAGTTTCATCCTCCAGAAAACGTCAACAAAATGCGTGCAGGCGTTGCACTGACAGACAAAGACCGCGCGGGTTGGTTGAATGTGTTGGCGGATGAGCTTGTTCAACGAGGCCCACATGCGGTGCTGACCTGTTCCGCACTCAAGAAGGCCTACCGCGATCGCTTGCGCCAAAGCGTGCCAGCCTTGCGTTTTGTGCACTTGGATCTCACGCGTGATCAATCCATCGCCCGTGTCACGCAGCGTCCCGGTCACTACTTTCAACCTGCGTTGGTGGACAGTCAATTTGCGGTCTTGGAAAAACCCGTAAACGAAGCAGGCGTGTTGACTGTCGATGCCACGCAAAGCATTGAAACTATCCAAGCGAAGGTATGCGCTTGGTTACAAGCGAAGGAGTTGGTATGAGTTCGAATGAAACCACCTCACGCAGCCAATCGATTGCACACATGCTGATGGCCGCGTGTTTGGGCGTCATGGCGGTCGCCGTGTTTTTCAATGTGGTGCTGCGCTACGGTTTTGGTAGCGGCATTGCGGCGAGCGAAGAGCTCTCGCGTTTGTTGTTTGTGTGGATGGTGTTCATTGGTGCTACCGCTGCGTACCCAGCGGGTGAGCACATGGCTTTCACCAGCTTCGTGGCCGGTTTACGCCATTACCCCAAAACGCTCCAAGCCTTGACGATATTGATTCGTGCTTTGGTGATCGTGAGTTGTGTGATGTTGGGCCGTGGTGCATGGCAGCAGGTGGAAGTTGGCCTCAGCAGCAATTCGGTGGTGTTGGGTTACCCCAATTGGTTGCTGCCATTGCCCGTGTTGTTGTCTTCATTGGCGATTGGCTTGATGGCATTCAAAGAATTGATGCAAAACAAAGCTATGGATTTCGACCACGGCGTGGACGTGGAGTAAACAGCATGACAGCAGAAGCACAAGCATTCATTGTTTTTTCGGCGGGCATGTTGTTGCTCATGGGCATTGGCCTGAACATGGCATTTGCCTTGGTTCTCACGGGTGCAGGTATGGCGTGGGTGCTCGACTTTTGGGACACCCAGTTGCTCGCGCAAAACTTGGTCGCGGGCGTGGACAGTTTTCCGTTGTTGGCTGTGCCTTTTTTCATCTTGGCTGGTGAGTTGATGAACTCAGGTGGCATCAGCCGTCGCATCATCGATATGGCGCAAGCTTGGGTGGGGCACATCCGCGGTGGTTTGGGGTTTGTGGCGATTGGTGCTGCGGTACTCATGGCCAGCATGAGTGGTTCTGCCTTGGCCGATACCGCGGCATTGGCCACGATTTTGTTGCCGATGATGAAACGTCAGGGCTACCCCATGCACACCTCGGCAGGTTTGATTGCGTCGGGCGGCATCATTGCCCCCATCATTCCGCCATCCATGCCCTTTGTGATTTATGGCGTGACCACCAACACCTCCATCTCTTCTTTGTTTTTGTCTGGCATCGTGCCCGGACTGATCATGGGCATTGGTTTGATCGTGGCTTGGAAGCTTCAACTGCGTGACATGGATTTGCCTCAAGGTGAAAAGCTGCCCTTGATCGAGCGCTTGCACGCCACACGCAAAGCATTCTGGGCCATGCTCATGCCGCTCATCATCATTGGCGGCATGAAGACGGGTATCTTCACGCCCACCGAGGCGGCGGTGGTCGCGGCGTTCTACGCCCTGGTCGTCGCGTTGGTGATTCACCGCGAGATGAAGTTGATCGAGATTCACGAGGTTTTGGTGCGTGCAGCCAAAACCACCGCCGTCGTGATGTTCTTGTGCGCAGGCGCACAAGTGGCGAGCTACATGATCACCTTGGCTGATTTGCCCACGGTGCTCACCGGTTGGTTGGGCCCACTGGTGGAAAGCCCCCGTGTGTTGATGGCGGTGATGATGATCACACTGGTACTGATTGGCACGGCGTTGGATCTCACACCCACGATTTTGATTTTTGCGCCCGTGATGCTGCCCATTGCGGTGAAGGCAGGCATTGACCCCGTGTATTTCGGTTTGATGTTTGTGCTCAATGGTGCGATTGGTTTGATCACGCCGCCAGTGGGCACGGTGCTCAATGTGGTGGCGGGTGTGGGGCGTTTGTCCATGCACCAAGTCATCAAAGGGGTGAATCCGTTTTTGGTGACTTACCTCATCATCTTGACTGCGTTTGTTTTGTTCCCACAAATCGTGACCGCCCCTGTGGCGTGGATGCGATAAGTTTTTAACCCAAGGAGACTTCCCATGACTTTTCTTCGTCGAACCCTGATTGCTGCAGCCACCGTGGCCGTGGCCAGCGCCTCATTTTCTGCCTTTGCGCAAGACATCAAGCCTCGCTTGATTCGCTTTGGCTACGGCTTGAACGAGCAAAGCAACCAAGGCCGTGCAGCCAAGGTGTTTGCTGAACAAGTGGAAAAAGCCTCTGGCGGCAAGATGAAAGTGCGCGCCATTGGTGCAGCCGCTTTGGGCCCAGACACACAAATGCAACAAGCTTTGATTGGCGGCGCACAAGAGATGATGGTGGGCTCCACCGCCACTTTGGTGGGCATCACCAAAGAGATGGCGTTGTGGGACACCCCGTTCTTGTTCAACAACGTCAAAGAAGCCGATGCTGTGTTGGACGGTCCTATCGGCCAAAAGGTGATGGACAAGCTGCAAGACAAAGGCTTGGTCGGTTTGGCGTATTGGGAAAACGGTTTCCGTAACTTGACCAACAGCAAGCGTCCTGTGACCAAGCTGGAAGACTTGAACGACGTCAAGCTGCGCGTGATGCAAAACAACGTGTACCTTGATAGCTTCAAGCTCTTGGGCGCCAACGCCGTGCCGATGCCTTTCTCAGAGTTGTTCAGCGCCCTGGAAACCAAAACGGTGGACGGCCAAGAGAACCCCTACAACACCATTTTGTCAAGCAAGTTCTACGAAGTGCAAAAGTACTTGAGCGTGACCAACCACGTGTACAGCCCTTGGATCGTGACTGTGAGCAAAAAGTGGTGGGATGGTTTGAGCAAGACCGAACAAAAAATCCTGCTCGACGCAGCACGCGTGAGCCGCGACTTTGAACGCAAAGACACCCGTGACGAAGCTGCCAAAGCTCTGGGCGATTTGAAAGCCAAGGGCATGCAAATCAACGAATTGTCGGTGGCTGAAGTTAACCGCATGCGTGACAAGCTGACGCATGTCAACGCAGGCATTGCCACCAACGTGGGCATGGACTTGTGGAATGACACACAGAAAGAACTGACACGTTTGCGCGCCAAGAAGTAATTTCTAACACCGCATGAGAAAAGCCACCCGAGGGTGGCTTTTCTTTTGTCTGTCGCGTGGTTTAGCCGGTGTTGCGTAAACCTGCTGCAATGCCGTTGATCGAGATGTGAATGCCGCGTTGGGCTTTCTCATCACGGTCTTGCGGACGCTTGCCTTCGCGGTAGCGGCGAATCAACTCGACTTGCAAATGGTGCAGTGGGTCGATGTAGGGGAAGCGGTGACGCATGGAGCGTTCCAGTGCAGCGTTGTTGACCAAACGTTGCTTGTCGCCCGTGATGCGCTTTAAGGCATCGGACGTGCGGTGCCATTCGGCTTCGATTAAGCCAAAAATCTTTTTGCGCAGCTTGGTGTCGCTCACCAATTCGGCGTAGCGTGAGGCCAGGCCCAAATCGCTCTTGGACAGCACCATGTCGAGGTTAGACAAGAGTGAGCGGAAGAACGGCCACTGGCGCTGCATTTTTTGCAACAAGGCCAGCGCGTCTTTGGGTTTGAGCGTGGGGTGTTGGTGGATGAACTGATCCACCGCCGCACCAAAGCCCAACCAACCGGGCAAGGTCAAACGGCATTGGCCCCAGCTGAAACCCCAAGGAATCGCCCGCAAGTCTTCGATGCGTGGTTGCGCGTTGCCATTTTTAGGGCGTGCGGCAGGGCGCGAGCCAATGTTGAGCTCGGCAATTTCACGCAAAGGCGTGGAGGCAAAGAAGTAGTCGGTGAAGCCCGGTGTCTCGTACACCAAGCCACGGTACGCGGCCATGCTCGCGTTCGACAGCCATTGCGCGGCATCCAAAAATGCTTGCGGTGCAGGCTTGGTGGTTTGCAGCATCGTGGCTTCGAGCGTTGCAGCTACCAATGTTTCCAAATTGCGACGGCCAATTTCGGGGTTGGCGTATTTCGAGCCAATGACTTCGCCTTGCTCGGTGAGGCGAATCTGCCCGCGCACAGTGCCTGGGGGCTGGGCCAAAATCGCTTGGTAGCTCGGGCCACCGCCACGCCCCACGGTGCCGCCACGGCCGTGGAACATGCGCAGGGTGATGTCGTGTTGTTTGAACAAGCCATCAAATAAGGTGACCAATGCAATCTCGGCGCGGTACAGCTCCCAGTTGCTGGTGAAGATGCCGCCGTCTTTGTTGCTATCCGAGTAGCCGAGCATGATGTCTTGCTCAGCACCGCTGCGTTTGACCAGCTGTGCCACACCGTCGATGGCATAGAAACCACCCATGATGTCGGCGGCGCGGCGCAGGTCGTCGATGGTTTCAAACAAGGGCACGACGATCAAATCGCAGGTCGATGTTTTGCTGCCCAAGGTACCGCGCATGAGGCCGGTTTCTTTTTGCAGCAACAACACTTCCAGCAAGTCGCTCACGGTTTCGGTGTGGCTGATGATGTAGTGGCGAATGGCGTCTTTGCCAAAGGTCTCCAGCATCTCGCGTGCGGTTTCAAAAATCGCCAGCTCTTTGAGCGCCAACTCTGAATATTGAGCACCCATCACGCGCAAGGGGCGTGCGTCATGCAGTAGCTGATTGAGCACATCAATGCGCTGCTGCTCATTGAGTTTGGCGTAGTGTTTTTCCACACCTGCAGTGGCGAGCAGCTCGGCCACCACCAACTCGTGTTGGTCAGAGCTTTGGCGTAAGTCCACGGTGGCGAGGTGAAAACCAAACACCTCGACTGCACGCATGAGTGGGGTGAGGCGTTGGGCCATCAACGCGCTGCCGTGTTGATGTTCTAACGAGCTGGCAATCACGCGCAAATCGGCCAGCAACTCTTGGGCTGACAGATAAGGGTTTTGTGGCGCGACTGCATGACGTGCGGCATCACCGCCGGTCAGCTCTTTGAGTGTCGCGGCCAAGCGTGCGTACATGCCGGTGAGGGCTCGGCGATAAGGTTCGTCTTGGCGGTGGGCGTTGGTGTCGGGCGAACGGTCTGCCAAAGCATGCATCTCGGGCGTGACATCGACCAACATGGCCGACATGGACAACTCGCTGCCGAGGTAATGCAACTCAGTCAGGTAGTGGCGCAAGGCCACATCGCACTGGCGGCGCAGGGCAAAGCGCAGTGTGTCGGCGTTGACGTTAGGGTTGCCATCGCGGTCACCACCAATCCATTGGCCCATGCGCAAAAAGCTGTGCACATGGGCGTGGCCCAACTCCGCTTCGAGGTCGGCATAGAGTTTGGGGATTTCGCTCAAGAACGTGGACTCGTAGTAGCTCAGCGCGTTTTCAATTTCATCGGACACGGTGAGCTTGGTGAAACGCAGTAAACGTGTTTGCCACAGCTGCAACACGCGTGCGCGAATTTGCATGTCGTTGGCTGCGAGTTCACGTGCCGCTAAGGCGTCTGGCGTTTTGCTGGACGCATGCAGGGCAGAGCGCGATTTGATGTCGTCACGCAAGGCCAAGAGCTGGGCAATGCCACGCTCTGCATCCAAGATGCTTTTGCGTTGCACTTCGGTGGGGTGGGCCGTGAGCACGGGGGATACATGGCTGTGCGCCAGAGTTTGCACAATGCTGCGCGGTGCGATGCCAGCATTTTTCAAGCGGCTCAAGGCCATTTGCAAGCTGCCTTCTTGCGTGTCACCCGCACGCTCGTGCACAGCACGGCGGCGAATGTGGTGGCGGTCTTCGGCGAGGTTGGCCAAGTGGCTGAAGTAGGTGAAGGCGCGAATCACGCTCACAGTTGACTCGGCACTGAGCGAAGCCAAGAGCTTTTTCAGGGCCTTGTCTGCATTGGCATCTGAGTCGCGGCGAAAGGCCACGGAGAGCTTGCGCACTTGTTCCACCAACTCATAGGCTTCTTTGCCTTCTTGTTCGCGAATCACGTCGCCCAAGATGCGGCCCAAGAGTCGAATGTCTTCAACCAATGGACGTTCGTTTTCTTTGGCTTGCTGCGCGGCTCTGGCTGCTGCAGTGGTTTTGGCTTTGGCTGAAGTTTTGTCAGTCATGGGGTGCTCTAGTTTGTGATGTTTGAATTTGGTTCTTGCGTTTGATGGCTGGGCTCGCTTGGCTACAGGGGAATGCGCAGGTTCCTCATGCTGGAGTACCAGAAATCGTCACCTGCGCATTCCCCTGCAGCCAAGCTGCGGCGTTGCATTACAGCCGGAGAAAAAGGAAATTACTGCCATTGCGTAAGAGACAAAGCCTGCGACGCACCTTGCAGAGCCGGCGACACAGGGCTGTGAATCACCCACGTCGGCACCTCTTGCAAATACTTCTTGAAGCGACCTTTGGCCTCAAAGCGCTCACGAAATGGTGACGCATCAAAGCGTTCGCCCAAGCGCGGCACGATGCCACCGCCGATGTAAATGCCGCCGCGAGCCCCGAGGGTCAAGGCCAAGTCGCCAGCGACTGAACCTAAAAAGCCGCAGAACATGTCGAGCGCTTCGTTGGCTGTGGATGTGGGGACTTCTTGTGCGCGCTCCAACACCTCAGCGGGTGTGGTGATTTCACGGCCTTGACCGTCTTTCAAGTCACACAGGGCGTGGTACAGATCCACCAAACCTGCGCCAGAGATGACGCGCTCGGCAGACACATGGCCGTAGCGTTTTTGCAATTGCTGGATGGCTGCAAATTCGTGTTCAGTGGTCGCCGTCAAACTCACGTGGCCGCCTTCACCTGCGATAGGAATCCACTTGTTTTGATAGCCGACGGGAAACAAGCCCGACACGCCCAAGCCGGTGCCTGGGCCGATTAAACCAATCGCGGCATTGGGAGCAGCGCTGCCGCCCCCCACTTGGCGCTTTTGCGCATCAGGCAACAACGTGAGTGACAGAGCGAGTGCAGTGAAGTCGTTGAGCAACAAGAAGCGCGACACACCCAAACCTTCGCGCAAGGCATTCACTGAAAACTTCCAGTGGTGGTTGGTCATGGCCACTTGGTCGCCGGTGACGGGGTTGGCAATGCCAAAGGCTGCGCAGGGTGGGGCGCTGAGACCTTGATCTTTTAAATACGTCTGTGCAGCGATCAACAGCGATTCGTGTTCGGCACAGGGCAGCACTTGCACGTGGGTGATGGGGGCATCTTCAGCCGCTTGCCAACCAAAGCGAGCATTGGTGCCACCGATGTCGCCGAGCAAGCGCGGATAGGGGGCAACGTGGGCCACGTTTGGGTCGCGAGACTCAAACATGCATCAGGCTTTCAGGCGTGCAGCTTCAGCTGCTTCGATGTCCTTGGCCATTTTCTTGCCCAGCTCAACACCCCATTGGTCATACGCGTGGATGCCCCAAATCGCGGCTTGGCAGAACACTTTGTGTTCGTACAAGGCCATGAGTGCGCCCATGCTGCGTGGTGTGAGTGCATCGACCCAAATGGTGGTGCTGGGTACATTGCCAGGGTAGCTGCGGTGTGGGGCCAAGCGTTGCACTTCTGCTTCGTCCATGCCACTGTCGCGTAGCTCTTTCATGGTTTCTTCGGGTGTACGGCCAATGGCCAAGGCTTGCGCTTGGGCTTGCATATTGAGCAAGACCACGCGGTGGTGCTCTGCTGCAAACGGCAAGGGGCTGCGCTCGGTGCGCAAGCCAATGAAGTCCATCGGCACCAAGTGCTTGCCTTGGTGAATGAGTTGGAAGTAAGCATGCTGGCCGTCGATGCCTAAGCCACCCCACAACACGGGTGCGGTAGCCACTTGCACAGGGCTGCCATCAATGTGCGTGCCTTTGCCGTTGGACTCCATGTCCATCTGCTGCAAGAACGAGGCAAACTTGCCCAAGGGCGATGCGTAGGGCGCAATGTTGTGGGTGGTGGCACCTAAGAAGTTGCGGTTCCATATGCCAAACAAGGCCATCAGCAAAGGCAGGTTTTGGTCAGACGGCGCGGTCATGAAGTGTTCGTCCATGGCGCGTGCACCCAAGAGCATGTCTTGAAAGGCAAACGCGCCGATGGAGATGGCCAAGGGCAAACCGATGGCCGACCAAACCGAGTAGCGTCCACCCACCCAGTCCCAAAAACCAAAGGTGTGTTCGGGTGTGAAGCCTTGTGCTGCAGAAATTTGTGGGTTGGCGGTTACAGCAATGAGGTGCTTGCCCAATTGTTCTTCGGGGCAACCACCATCGCTCAACCAACGTTTGGCCGATGCGGCCAAGGTCATGGTTTCTTGCGTGGTGAAAGTTTTGCTTTGCACCACAAACGCCGTGCGCGCAGGGTTGAGGTAAGCGAGCGCGGTGTACAAGCTCCACGCGTCCACGTTAGACACATAGTGCACACGCACTTTGTTTTTGAAGCTGTCGCGTGTGAGGTGGCTGAGCGCTTCGGTGGTCATGCGCGGACCGAGGTCTGAGCCACCAATGCCGAGGTTGACCACGTCGGTGATGGACTCTCCGCCAAAGCCTTTCATTTGGCCTTCGCGCACTTTCTCGGCAAAGGTGCACACACGGTGCAACTCGTTCGCGACTTGCTTAGAAATCTCATGGCCCCATGGTGGGTTGGGCACATGGCTGCCGCGCAGGGCGACGTGCAACACCGCGCGTTGTTCAGTGGCGTTGATGGGCTCGCCTTTGAACATGGCTTGCGCCTGTGGCATAACTTGCGATTCTTCGGCCAAGGCCAAGAGCTGTTGCATCACCTCGCGTGTGACACGCTGACGCTCGTAGTCGATGCTGATGCCTGCGCCGCTGGCATGCAGTGCTGCGTTGCGTTCGGTGTTTTTCAGCAACTCACGCAAATGCGGTTGTGGGCCTTGTGCCAAGGCTTGTAGGGCTTGCCACGCTTGACGTTGGTGTGGGGGGACGAATGCAGTCATGTTCGGATTTTCGTCAAAATTATTGGGTTTATTGGCTCAAGCGAATGAAACTTTTGATCGGGTGCTTGAATTAACTTAAACAGCAGCAGCGTCTGTGGCTTCACGCGCGAGACGTGTAATCTCTGCCCAATCGCCACGCTCGACCACATCCACCGGTGTGAGCCATGAGCCACCGACCATCGCCACATTGGGCTGCTTCAAGAATTCGCCCATGTTGGCGAGTGACACACCACCTGTGGGGCAAAAGCGCATATCGCCCAATGGGCCGCCCAAAGCTTTGAGCATGGCCAAGCCACCGGCTTGCGCAGCGGGGAAGAGCTTGACCAAGCTAAAACCGTAGTCGCGTGCAGCCATCACTTCGCCTGGCGTCATCACGCCGGGCATGAAAGGCAGCTTGCATTGCACAGCCGCTTGCACAAGTGCATCGGTCATGCCGGGGGAGAGGGCAAAGCTGGCACCTGCGGCTTGCACACGCGCCATTTCTTCGGCGCGTGTGACGGTGCCTGCGCCCACGTGCATGTGTGGCACGTGCTTGGCGACTTGCTCAATGGCTGGCAAACCAGCGGCGTGGCGCAGGGTGATTTCCATCACATCAATGCCGCCTTCGTACAAGGCATTGGCCATGGGCACGGCTTGGTCGGGGTGGGTGATGACGATGACAGGCACCACACGCGATTTGAACGCGGGGCGGGTGAAGGCAGGGTTGTGTTGTGTCATGTGTGGGTGCTCAGAGGTGAGAGAACAAAGGCGACGCGCCTTCTTCGGCCAGCGCGGCATTGGCGCGGAACAAGGCAAAGATGTCACGGCCAGTGCCGTGTTGGTTGCCCGATAAATCAGGGGTGGGGGCGGTGCGTGCGTCAAGCTCTGCATCGCTCACCTCAAGCTGCAAAGTTTGTGTGTTGCAGTCGAGGGTGATGATGTCGCCGTCTTGCACCTTGCCAATCAAGCCACCATTCACAGACTCTGGGCTGAGGTGAATCGCCGCAGGCACTTTGCCTGATGCACCCGACATGCGGCCATCGGTGACCAAGGCCACTTTGAAGCCTTTGTCTTGCAACACGCCTAACACGGGCGTGAGGCGATGTAGTTCGGGCATGCCGTTGGCTTGTGGGCCTTGGTTGCGCACCACGGCCACAAAGTCGCGTTCGAGCTTGCCCGCCTTGAACAGTTCGTTGAGTTGTTTTTGATCCGTCAGCACGATGGCAGGTGCGCGCACTTGTCGGTGTTCGGGTTTGACGGCAGACACTTTGATCACCGCACGACCCAAGTTGCCTTGCAACAAACGCAAGCCACCATCGGCGCTGAACGGTTGCGTCACGGGGCGCAACACAGCTTCGTCAGCAGATTGCGTAGGCACATCGCGCCAATCGAGTTGGCCGTTGTTGAGCCAAGGCTCGACGGTGTAGCGGTGCAGACCTTCGCCCATGATGGTGTGCACATCGTCATGCAACAAACCTGCGCTTAGTAACTGAGCCACCAAGTAGCCCATGCCGCCTGCGGCTTGGAAGTGGTTCACATCAGCGTTGCCGTTGGGGTACACGCGGGCGAGCAGTGGCACGCAAGCTGAGAGCTCAGCAAAGTCATCCCAATTGACGATCAGACCTGCGGCGCGTGCCATCGCCACAATGTGCAGGGTGTGGTTGGTGGAGCCGCCGGTAGCGAGCAAACCCACGATGCCATTGACAATGACTTTGGCGTTGATTTGGTAGCCCACGCCCGCTTCTTTGTCTTGTGACAAAGCCACGGCACGCTTGACGGCTTCCACCGTCAGCGCTTCGCGCAACGGTGTGCCGGGGTTCACAAACGATGAGCCGGGCAAGTGCAGGCCCATGATTTCCATGAGCATTTGGTTGGAGTTGGCCGTGCCGTAAAACGTGCAGGTGCCTGCACTGTGGTAGGCCGCTTGCTCGGCTTCGAGCAATACCTCACGGCTGACCAAACCTTGTGCGTATTGCTGACGCACTTTGGCTTTTTCGTCGTTCGACAAGCCTGATGTCATAGGGCCAGCCGGCACAAACACCGCAGGCAAATGGCCAAACTGCAACGCACCGATGAACAGGCCAGGCACGATCTTGTCGCACACACCCAAGAACAACGCAGCATCAAACACGTTGTGCGACAAGCCCACGGCGGTGGCCAGCGCAATCACATCGCGTGAGAACAGCGACAGCTCCATGCCGTCTTCGCCTTGCGTCACGCCATCGCACATGGCGGGTACGCCACCTGCCACTTGGGCGGTCGCCCCTGCGGCGCGTGCGGCCGCACGAATTTTTTCGGGGTAATGCTCATACGGTTGATGGGCCGAGAGCATGTCGTTGTAGGCTGTGATGACGCCTAGGTTGGGTTGACGCTCTTGGCGCAATACCAGCTTGTCGTTGGCAGGCATGGCGGCATAAGCGTGAGCGGCATTGGCGCATCCCATGCCGCCGCGATACGGGCCTGGCTTTTTGGCTTTGGCCAAGACCTCCAAATAGGCTTGGCGCGTTTGGGCGCTGCGTTGCTCAATGCGTGCGGTGACAGCCGCGAGCGTGGGATGCAAAGGTGTGGTGTGTGCAGGTGTGGTCATGGTGGTTTAGTTCGCAAGCCAAAGCGCCACAGGCGTTTGGGTTTGTTGCAACACAAAAGAAATCGGTAGAGCAGGTGTGGCTTGCTTCCAAGCTTGCTGCAAGGTGTTGAGTTTGTCTGTGCCCGTGAGCGGCAACACGATGTGACGTGCCGACAGAATTTGTGCCAAGGTTTGGGTGATGCGTGGGTAGGGCGCATTAGCGGGGGGATGCGCCAATTCGATGGACACACAGGTTTGTGTGTTGCGCAGGTCCAATGCGTCGGCCAAATTAGGCGCTTCTGGAAACAGCGATGCCGTGTGGCCGTCTGCACCCATGCCTAGCACCAACACATCAGCCACGCCCGCAGCGGTCAGTGCAAGGCTGGCTGCTTTGGCTTGTACAGCGGGGCTTACCAATGGCTCAGCTGCGCTGGCCACCATAAATACCAATTGCGCTTTGGCTGCGAGGTCCTGCAGCAAATGGGTTTGCACCAGCAATGCGTTGCTGTCGGGGTGAATGCGTGGCACGCAACGCTCATCGACCAAAGTGATGCGCACACGAGACCAATCGATGTCGATCACACGCAGTGCTTCAAACAAAGCCACGGGCGACTTGCCGCCTGACACACTGAGCACCGCAAAACCACGCGCTTGAATGGCGGAGGCTAAACGTTGTGCAATGTCTTGCGCCAAGCGCACATTCAACTCGGCTGGGCTGACGGTGTGTACCGTCAGCGTGCCGCGCGATTCTGGATGCCAAGTGTGGGTCATCAGGCTTCCTCAAACCACGACAGTTCTTCGCGAGCCATCAAGGCCGACGATGCGGCGGGACCCCAGCTACCGGCTGAGTAGGCACGAGGTTTGTCATCCAACTCGACCCAACCGTTGATGATGGGTTCGACCCACATCCACGCTGCTTCCAATTCGTCGCGGCGCATGAAGTGCGTCAAGCGGCCTTTGATGACGTCCATCAACAAACGCTCATACGCTTCGGCGCGCCGTTTGTCAGAGGACTGTTGCAAGTCAAGACCGAGCTTGACGGGGTGCAGTGACATGCCAGACCCTGGTTCTTTCACCATCATCTCCAGCTGAATGGACTCTTCGGGTTGCAAGGTGATGATGAGTCGGTTGGGTTCATGCTGAGCGCTTGTGCCGAAGATAGAAAACGGTTGGTCTGCAAACTCGATGATGATTTGCGACTCGCGACGCTGCATGCGTTTGCCGGTGCGCAAGAAGAACGGCACGTTGGCCCATCGCGCGTTGTTGATCTGCGCGCGCAAGGCCACAAAGGTTTCGGTGCGGCTGTTGGCGGGCACGTTGTCTTCTTCCAAATAGCCTTTGACGGCTGCGCCTTCGGAAGCACCGGCGGTGTATTGGCCGCGCACGGTGTCACGTTTGATGTCGGTCAGATCCATCTTGCGCAGCGAGCGCAAAACCTTCAGCTTTTCGTCACGCACATCGTCAGCGCCCAATGAAATAGGCGGCTCCATAGCCACGATGCACAAGAGCTGCAACAAGTGGTTTTGAATCATGTCGCGCATGGCGCCTGCGCCGTCGTAAAAGCCTGCACGGCTGCCCACGCCTACGCTTTCTGCCACCGTGATTTGCACGCTCTTGATGTAAGGTGCACGCCACAGGGGTTCGAAAATGGCATTGCCAAAACGCAAGACCATCAGGTTTTGCACGGTTTCTTTGCCGAGGTAGTGGTCGATGCGGTAGATCTGTTGCTCGTCAAAGTAGCGGGCTACATTGGTGTTGATTTCACGGGCAGAGGCAAGGTCAGTGCCCAGCGGTTTTTCGAGAACCACGCGTGACTGGGCATCGACCAAACCTGCGCCTGACAAATTGGCGCAAATTTGTGTGAACAAGCTAGGTGCAGTAGCCAAGTAGTAAACACGCAAAGCGGGTGTGTGGCACAGGTCTTTGAGCTTGGCAAAGTCGCTGTCGTTGGTGACGTCCATGCTCACATAAGCCAAGCGGTTTAAAAAGCTTTGCCAATCTTCTTTGGTGAACGCTTCTTTTTCGATGAAGGCGGGTGAGTTTTTATCGATGAAATCTAAATATTCTTGGCGTGTCCAGTCTTGACGGCCCACAGCCACGATTCGAGCTGAGGGATCGAGCTTGTCATGCAAATGCGCCATGTAGAGGGCGGGTAAGAGTTTGCGAAACGACAAGTCGCCAGCGCCGCCAAAGATCACGATGTCCAGCGTACCTGCTGGTGGGGTAGTGTGTGTCATGAGTAACGTTTGTTAAGGAGGTTTTGTTTCATGTTGCGCAGCATAGGTTGCAGTTGTGTGCTACCAATGCGCAGTGCCACGGCGGTGGCCAACACGTCGACGATCATCAGGTGCAGCAAGCGCGACACCATGGGGCTGAACTTTTCATAACTCTCGGGGTGATCAGCCGCGAGGTGAATCTTTCCGGCGCCGGCCAAGGGTGAGCCCGAGGCTGTCACCACGATCGTTGTCGCACCGTTCTTTTTGGCGATCTCACACGAATCCAACAAGTCGCGTGTGCGGCCTGAGTTTGAGAACACCACCAAGCAGTCGCTGGGGCCGAGCAACGAGGCGCTCATGATTTGCATGTGGCCATCGCTATGTGAGATGGTGTGAAAACCCAGGCGGAAAAATTTGTGCTGTGCGTCTTGTGCCACGATGCCCGAGTTGCCCACACCAAAAAATTCCAGGCGTTTGCCTTTTTTATGGGTGAGTGCGATGGCCTCAGCGGCTTTGTCGATAGCGGCGGATGATGCGTCGTTGCGGTATTTCAAAAACGCAGTGACCGTGTTGTCAATGACTTTGACCAGCACATCGTTGCTGCTGTCTTGCGCGCCTACGTTTCGGTGGATGAAGGGTACGCCTTCGCTGATGCTGCCTGCGAGCTTGAGCTTAAAATCGCTGAGACCTTTGTAGCCCATGCTTCTGCAAAAGCGCACCACAGTGGGTTTGCTCACTTGGGCGCGTTCTGCCAAGTCTGCGACGGGTGAACTGGCAAAACTGCGCGGGTCGCTCAACAATAACTTTCCTACCCGTTGCTCGGCGGGTGCCAATGACTGCAAGGTAGACTGGATTCGGTCAAGCATGGTTGTAACTGAATTAAATTGATTTTTAAATTTTAATGTAATTAAGTTACATGGCAAGCGCTATTTGTCATTCGAAGCAATGTGTTGTTAAAAATTCAATGGATGAGCCACAGACCAAGCGTGTGCTTCACTCCAAGAGGGTGGTACGCAGCCCTTTTCTTGGACACACAAACTGGCGCTGGCAATGGCATGCCGCAAGAGTTGCTCAAGCATTGCCTGACTGCTGAGGTCTAGGTTCTGATTGAGCAAGGCAACGAGCAAGCCAGCTAAAAAACTGTCTCCTGCACCCACCGTATCGGCAATAGCCAGTTTCGTGCTTTCACGTCCAAAGCACAGCAAGCCATTGGCAGACATCAGCCACGCACCGTGTTCACCCAATGTCAGGGCTAAGAGCTGCGCAGAGGTTTGTCGTAGCAATTGCTGAGCACTCTCAACGGGGGAGGTTCCATCTAATCCGAGATGTACCAAATCTTCATCACTGACCTTGATGATGTCAGCCACGGCTAAAGCCTTTTGAATGGCTGCGCGGTAGCTTGGTAAGTCAGGCATCACCGATGGGCGAAGGTTGGCGTCGACCACCACCCAGTGACCGGCCTGCTTTTGAGTGCTCAGCCATGGCAAGTAATGGTCTTGGTCGCGTGCATCAAGGGCAAGTGCGCCTGTGCAAACCATCTTGAGTTCTGGGAGTTGATTGCAACTGTCTTGTAACGATGTTGCGGTGATTTTTCGATCAGCTACACCTTCGCGGTAGAAGGCGTAATCGGGGTGTCCTGTTTCGTCTAAGTTGACCACAGCCAGCGAGGTGACTTCCTGTACGGGTGCAGGCTGAGCAAGGGCGACGCCATCTTGTTCGAGTTGCTGGGCTAGCAAACGGCCAAAGCGGTCTGACGACAGAGGGTTGAGATACATCGCCCCTACACCTTGGCGAGACAGTGCGCGTGCCAAGTTGTACACCGCCCCCCCCAAACATGGCGTGAAGGTTCCATCAGGACTGGCAATGAGGTCAATCAATGCCTCACCCGCGAGCGCAACATGAATCGGCTTAGTCATTGGTTTTCACACGTAGCGTGAGCAATGCCGCAATGCCCAAGAAGCAACCAGCCAATTGAATGACGTGTCTTGGGTCGCTGCCCAACAAACTGTCGTAATACAGCGGCAATGTGAGCATTTGAATGATCATGGGCAAGACAATGAACATGTTGAAAATGCCCATGTACACACCAGCGCGTTCAGGTGGGATGCTGCGGGCCAACATGATGTATGGGTTGCCCATGATGCTGGCCCATGCCAAGCCAATGCCCAGCATAGGTACGAATAGCAATGTTGTGTCTTGGATGTTTGGCAAACACCACATGCCAACGCCAGCGAGCGACAAACAGACAGCATGGACGACCTTGGGGCCAAAGCGTCGTGTCACTGGAATGAGCGCGAAAGCCGCCACAAAAGCTACAAAGTTGTAGAAGCCACCAATTTGCCCGTTCAGCAACCCTGCATCACGAAAGCCTTGTGACGAGGCATCCGATGTGTCAAACACAGACTTGGCGACAGAGGGCACGATGTAAATCCAGTAGCACATCATGCCGTACCACTGGAACAACTTCATCCACCAAAGTTGGCGCATGGCTTGGGGCATGTCGCGCACAGCTTCCACAATTTCGGTCAGCGTGGCTTTGATACCGGTAGGCTTGGCCAAGATGGCCTCACGCTCTTGGGTTGTCAATGGCAGTTCAGGGGTTGAATGCACAGACCACCACACTGTCGTCAATGAGAGGACGGAGCCAATCAAAAATGCAATGACTGTGATGTGTGGAATATTGCTTTCATTCACGGCATCTTTGTTCAGGCCAAACCAGAACAAGAGCGAGGGGGTGAGATAGGCCAAGGTTTGAGCCAGACCAGTGAATGCGCTTTGGGTCAAAAAGCCCAATGAGTGTTGGTTGGTGTTGAGCCGATCACTCACATAGGCGCGGTAAGGCTCCATGGTCACGTTGTTGGCGGCATCCAAAATCCATAACAAGCTCGCAGCAAACCACAAGGTGGGGCTGAATGGCATGAACAGCAAACAAATGCTGCACAAGATTGCGCCAATCATGAAGTACGGGGTGCGACGCCCCCACTTGCTGATGGTGCGGTCACTCATCGCGCCAACGATGGGTTGCACCAGGAGACCTGTCATTGGGCCTGCCAGCCATAGCAAAGGCAAACTTGCCTCGTCAGCACCCAAGTATTTGTAAATGGGGCTCATATTGGCTTGTTGCAAGCCAAAGCTGTATTGGATTCCGAAGAATCCAAAGTTCATGCTGAGGATTTGCCAAAACGACAGATGCGGTTTGAGGTGTGTGCTCATTTTTTTAGCCAAACGGCTGAGTAGGGTTCGAGCTGCAAACCTTGCAGATCGAGGGCCTTGCCTGAAATTAAATCAGTGCCATGCGTCATGCAATTTTGCGTGATCGCTGGTGCTAACGACAAGGTTTGGGTTTGTCCCGAGAAGTTGAATAAGCCGAGGGTATTGGCACCACGCTTCAAGCCCAGTACAGCACTTGTGCCGGTGTTCCAAATGCTCAGCGTGTGTGTGGCGTTCAAGCTGTGGTGCTGTTTTTTGGCTCGGATGAAGGTGCGCAAAGCTGCGTAAATTTGACCTTGTACCGTCGACGTGTCATGGCGATTGGCAAAACCCTGTTCATCAAACATGGGGCGATGCAACTCACGGCCATCGGGGCCTTGACGCTGAGCAATCTCCTGTTCTGAGGTGTTGCCTTGGCCCCATTCGTCGCCCATATAAATCAGCGGCAAGCCGCCGACAAACAGGGACAAGGCTTGCATCATCACCAAGCGTGATTTGGCAGCTTCTTGTTCTGCAGGTGTTTGTGCCGAGGTTAAACCCACCAAAGCTGCGGCCATGCCGTTGGTGCCGTGCACCACTGTGGGGTCGCTCGCTTGGAAAGCCGCGCCTTGCGCGTAGCTGCCAGCTACTTCGCCTGCAAAGAATTTCGATGCATGCAACAGGCGTGCGCGTTGGTCAGCGCCGCGTGCATCCATCTCGGGGCGCAACACATTCCAGCCAATGTCGTCATGACAGCGCACATAGGTCATCCATGCGCAGCCATCGGGCAGGGCAGGGGTGTGAGACAGCACGTCTTGAATGATTTGTGTGTTCTCTTCAGCCAGTGCCACCCAGCTTGCAGACATGAGGCTGGAGTGATAGGCCACATGGCACTCTGGACCTTGGGTTTCACCAAGACCAAAGTAGGGCGGCAAATCTTGCGTGGGCATGATGGCCTCGGCCTTGAGCAACACGCCGGGTGCGGCAATGTTGGTCAGGCTGCGCATGGCTTGCAAAATCCAATGCACTTCGGGTTGGTTCATGCAATTGGTGCCTGGGCGCTTCCACAAGAAACCTGTGGAATCCAAGCGGAAAGCTTCCACGCCTAAGTTGGCCAAACGCAAGAGTGATTGAACCATCTCTGCAAACACGTCGGGCTGGGTGTAGTTCAAATCCCATTGGTAGGGGTAGAACGTGGTCCATGCCCAAGCCTTCACTTCAGGAATGAAGGTGAAGTTGCCAGGGGCTGTGTTGGGGAAAATTTGAACCAGATTTTTTTCATGCGCAGCCACTTCCTCGGGTGTCTGTGCCCAATGGAAATACGACTGGTAGTGGGCATCACCTGCACGCGCTTTCAACGCCCATTCGTGTTCGTGTGAAACGTGGTTCAACACAAAGTCACTGCACAGGCTGATGCCTGCAGCACGCAACTCCTTGGTGAGTGTTTGCAAATCTTGGTTGGTGCCCAGCGCTGGATCAACTTCGTCATAGCTGGCTACGGCAAACCCACCATCGTTGGGCGGCGTGCCGGGCTTTAAGAAGGGTAGCAAGTGCAAGTAGGTCACGCCCAACTCTTGCAGATGGGCAATGCGTTTACGCACGCCAGACAAGTTACCCGCAAACTTATCAACGTAGGCGCAATAGCCCAATGAACCATTCAAATGCCAGTTGGGTTGCGAAGCGCGCTTCACATCTAAAGCCCACAAATCGTCGGGGCGAGATAGCGCGAGTTTGACTGCCTGAGCAACCACTTGGCTCAGCCAGTCAGAGAAATTGTCGTGGCAGCCATACAGACGTGCGAGTCTGTCCTGCAGCACAGGGAATTCGGTTGTCAAGCGTTCACGCAACACAGCTGCGCGAGCGGCGGGGGCTTGGTCAAGCAGCTCAGAAATACGAGCTGGAAGATGAGCCTGTCCGTCAGCGACGGGGCAATCTTCGGTAAGAGACATGATGTTCACAATTCGGTAAGAGATGCGCTGAACCTTTTGGGTTCAGCGCAGTTGATTCTCAAGTGAAGTACCCAAGACATTTGCATGTCTTGGGTTTGAGAGAAGTACTTAGAACTCGTACTTCAAAGTTGCTTTTGCGCTACGGCCAGCAAGTGCACGAGCAGCATGGCCGTCACCTTCAACTTCTGTGTATGCCAGCTTGTTGAATGCGTTATTCACGCTGAAGATGGCAGAAGTTTGCTTGTTGATGCGATAGTTCGCAAACAAGTTGGTGATCATGTAGCCATCCATGGTGATGGTGTTTGCATCATCGCCAAAGGACTTGGTTGAGCCAATGAATGCAGCGCCGTACTCGAGGTCGCCAGTGCGATATGAGGGTGACAATGCATACACCACATCAGCTTGACGACGTGGCTTCTTACCCACTTCAGCTGCGTTCAAAGATTTTGTGATCTTTGCGTCTGTGATGGTTGCACCAGCGCCCAAGCGGAATCCACCTGAGCGGTAGCTAGCTTCCAGTTCGAAACCCTTCGCGTCATAGCTGTTGGTCGTGAACTTTTGGGTGGTTGCTTCAAAGTTTGACTCGTCGGTCTGTGCCATGAAGTAAGTGCCGAACAAGTTCCAGTTGCCTTGACGGTGTTTCACGCCAAACTCTTGCTGCTTCAAGCGGTTGAATGACACGGGCTTGCTGCCATTCAAAGCGCCACGTGTGCCGTACATGTTGCGGTCTGCTGCAAAGTTGTAGCCATCGCTGATGCGGCCATACAAAGATGTGTCTTTTGTCAGAGCATAGTTAGCGCCAGCAGAAGAGGACAGTTTGTTTTGCTTGTAGTTGACAGTGTCAGCTGAGCCAGCATCCCACGAAGCTGCGGAAAGTGCGGTTGCGTTGGTTGGCGTAGTGCCTTTGAAGGTTTGACCTGTTGCGGACATTTCGTTTTTACGAACGCTACCTTCAACAGTCAACTTGTCTTTTTCCCAGCTCAAAGCAGCATAAGGTGCTGTTACGTTGTACTTGACGTCGTAAGTACGTGCGCAGCAGTTGCCCCATGTGTTCCAGCCACTTGAAACGGGTGCTGAGTAGGTGCCATCGGTGCCAACTGTGTACTGGTTCCAGAACCATGTTTGACCCAAGTTTTGTGAACCTGTGAACAAACCACCGGTGAATACAGACTTGCCACCGTTCATGTCAAAGGACTTAGATGCCTTCAAGTCGTTGAACATGTTGTCCATGTTGTCCAGTGACGTGTTGAACATCGTGCCTGTGAATGCACCGCCTGCACCGTTGCCGTTGTCAGCAGGGAACATGGCAATAAAGCGACCACTGTTCGCGCTCTTGCGCATTTTCTCTTCAACGGTCCAGCCATTCTCAAGGTTCAACTTGGCTTCCAAGCCGATAGAGCGGCTTGTGACGTGCAAGCCGTTCGCTGGATTGCTCGTGACTTGGTTGCCATTGCGGTCGATGGTTGTGTCACGAGTGATGTTTGGATTAATGAAGTACGCATTGCGTGGGTCAACACCTGCGATCGTTTGAATGCTTCCATTCGAGAGGCGTGTCGGCACTGGCATGTTGCTTGGCGTTTTGTCGTCCAAGTTTTTGAAGTTCACGCGAACATAGCTGCCTTTGTCAAACTCTTTGGTCACGCTGGCTTTGAATTGGCCACCATCTTGTGAGTTGAAGCCAGTTTTGAAAGGACCGCCTTCGCCTTGACGGGTGAAGCCGCCCACGTTGAAGTAAGTGTCCGCGCCCAATGCGCTGCCAAAGTTGAAATCGTAGCGATTCAGACGTGAGCCCACACCAGTTGTCACGCCAACGGCGTTACCGACATCGCGACCTGATTTGCTGACGAAGTTAACGATCGCACCTGGTGCATTGCTGGCCAAGGTAGATGCGCTACCACCACGAACCACTTCTACGCGATCGGTTGTGAAGTCAGTACGCAGGAATTGATCAGGTGTGCCGAATGCGATGTCACCAAACAGCAAAATTGGCAAGCCATCTTCTTGCATTTGCACATAGCGGCTACCGCCTGCAGACACAGGTGCACCACGAACGGTGATGTTGGCGTTACCTTCGCCGCCTGATGATTCAGCTCGGATACCAGGAACTGAGCGCAAGATTTCCGCTGCGCTAGTTGCACCGCTACGCATGATGGCTTCTTCGCCAACGGAAGTAACAGAGTCGCTTGACTTCATCTTTGTACGGCCTGTTGGGGAGGCTGTCACAACGACTTCATCAAGGTTTAAGTTTTGGGCATACACAGCACCAATTTGCATGGCTGCCAGTGAGGCTGCTACTGCAATCGTTTTTGGACTGATAGTCTTTTTGTTTGTTTTCACAAACGTCTCCTTAACAAGTTGATAAAACCCCAGATTTGCTTGTGCTTCAAGCGCTCTGGATGGATGACTCTTTGTCGTGCCTTGGATGCATTGCAATGAGTGATGTGAATTTTGTTTTCATTTGCAAACGTTTGCAACAATATTTGAGGTGATTTGCTTGTTGTAAATAAATGTGCAATCTCTAAAGATTGTTTAAGTCTTTGATTTTTCTTGTAAAACCATTGAAAACTGGGACTTTCCCTAGTGTCATCAAGGTGCAACAAATTATTTTTGTGAGTGAGGGTTTGTCCCAGTGTTTGGATAATTTTCTTGAAAATAGAATTGCAATCGTTTGCAAAGAGTCGCATGGCTCTATTGCGGCATTTGATAACCAGGAGCCACACACACATGAAAGACTACGCCAGTCAACAACGCAATCCAGGCAAGCATATTGTCGGATTGGGTCTGGTGGTTTTGTTGCACATCATCTTGTTTTGGGCGATCAGTTCTGGCTTGGCCAAGAAGTTCGTCAAAGTGATCAAGGGGCCAGTTGAGGCTCAGCTGATTGAAGATGCCAAGCCCGACATTCCACCGCCACCTCCACCGCCTCCACAAAAGAGTGCGCCCCCGCCACCTGAGTACGTGCCGCCCGTCGATATCGCGGTCAACGCTACTGCAGGTGCGAATGCGATTGCTGCTGTGTCGGCCGCGCCTGTGCGTACTGCACCTGTGATCAATGCTGCCGCAAGTTGCCCCAAGCCTGAATACCCAAGCGCATCGCGACGCAATGAAGAAGAGGGCACGGTTCAGTTGCGCTTCTTGATTGGCACAGAAGGTCAAGTGATTGAGTCGCAAGTTGAGAAGAGCTCTGGCTTCACACGATTGGACGAGGCAGCTCGCATTGCCTTGTCTCGTTGCCAGTTCAAGCCTGGCACGCTCAACGGCAAGGCCGAGCAAAGCTGGGCCAGCATGAAATACACATGGCGCTTGGAATAAGCGGCACATCAACAACCACCGAATTCAATAAATTTCTTAGGAGTCATTCATCATGATTAAACAACTCAAAACTCTCGCGCTAAGCGCTGGCCTGGTAGCAGGTTTGCTGTTTGGCATGGTCGGCCAAGCGCAAGCAGCCAAAGACAAAGCCCCTGCCGCTGCACCAGCAGCTACAGAAGTGGCCGCACCTGCGCCTGTCGCAGCACCTGCGCCAGCACCCGCTGCAGCAGCTCACGCAGGCGAAGAAAACCCATACGGCTTGAGCGCTTTGTGGGCGCAAGGCGACGTGGTGGCCAAGGGCACTTTGCTGATCTTGGTGATCATGAGCATGGGTAGCTGGTATGTGATCTTCACGAAGTACTTTGAGCAAGCCAAGATTGGCCGCTTTGCCAAAGAAGCGCAAGAAAGCTTTTGGACTGCAGGCAATGTGCGCCAAGGTGCAGATACTTTGGCCGAAGACAGCCCCTTCCGCTTCATCGCTGAAAAAGGTTTGGAAGGCGCAAGCAAGCACACAGGCATGTTGGGCGCGATCAACTTCAACGACTGGGTGACCATGAGCATTCAGCGCGCGATCAACAACGTGCAAAGCCGCATGCAAGATGGCTTGGCTTTGTTGGCTACCGTGGGTTCAACAGCTCCGTTCGTGGGCTTGTTTGGTACGGTTTGGGGTATCTACAACGCCTTGGTCAAGATCGGTATGTCTGGCCAAGCCAGTATCGACAAAGTGGCTGGTCCTGTGGGTGAATCGCTCATCATGACGGCCATTGGTTTGGCTGTGGCTGTGCCTGCAGTGCTCGGCTACAACTGGTTGGTGCGCCGTAACAAGTCGGCCATGGAAGATGTGAACGCTTTCGGTTCTGACTTGCACTCTGTGCTGCTCGGCACCAACGGTAAGTAATTACAGGAGTCACCATCATGGCCATGAACGTTGGATCGGATGCAGATGACGAGATCATCGGCACGATCAACACCACCCCCCTTGTGGACGTGATGTTGGTGCTGCTGATCATCTTCTTGATCACCATTCCCGTGGTGACCACATCGGTGAAGGTGGACCTCCCCAAGGAGAAAAACCTGATCCGAGAAACCAAGCCAGAAAACGTGATCATTTCGGTGAATGCGCAGGGCAATATTTACCTGTACGACACACCGATCAAGAACTCAGCTGACTTGGTTGACCGCATGAAAACTTTTGCGGTGAAAGACCCACAACCCGAAGTGCAAATTCGCGGCGATGCTCGCAGCGATTTTGAATCGGTGGGGCGCGTGATGTATGCCGTGCAGCGTGCAGGCATTGTCAAGGTCGGTTTCATCACCGAGCCAAACTGATCTAAGGAGTAAGACATGGGAATGAACGTAGGCCAAGGATCAGGCAGCGGTGAACCCGAAGTGATGATGGACATCAACACCACGCCTTTGATTGACGTGATGTTGGTGCTGTTGATCATGTTGATCATCACCATCCCTGCGCAGTTGCACAGCGTGAACTTGGACATGCCAGTGTCTAAGCCACCCACCAAGAAGGTCGACCCTGTAGTGATCAAGATTGATGTGGACGCCAACAGCGTGATCAATTGGAACGGCAAGCCTTTGGCAACGCGTGCAGACTTGGATCTCAAGCTGCAAGAAGCGACCAAGATGGACCCGCAGCCTGAGTTGCATCTGCGCTCTCACGCCAAAGCTAAATACGAGGCTGTGGCGGCAGTGATGGCCAATGCACAACGATTGGGTTTGAACAAGCTCGGTATCGTGGGATCTGAGCAGTTTGTGAATTAATTTCTTCAAGGTTTCTTCAAGAGGGAAACCCTTTGCCTCTTCCCTCACCGGAAGAGGCATTTTTTTAAGGAGTATGCAAATGACAACATCATGGAAAAAATTGTTTGCATTGAGCGTGTTGGGTGTGGCCTTGCATTCGGTGGCGCAAGTCAATATGCGTCCAGAAGTGTCTAAGCCTTTGCAAGCAGCGCAAGAAGCGATTCAAGCCAAGCAGCCCGATGTCGCGCTGCAAAAAATTCAAGAGGTGCGCGCCACCCCTCAGCTCACCGAACCCGAAAAAATGTACCTAGAGCGTTTGTCAGTCGTGGCAGCGATGAACGCGCAAAAGTTTGATGTGGCCTCTAGCTCGCTGGAGTACTTGCTGCAAAACAAAGAACTTTCAGCGGCCGATCGAGCCACGCTGACAGAAACCATGGTGAGCGTGAGTCAACGCAACAAAGACCACGCCAAAGTGGTGCAATGGGCGCGTCGTTATGCGCAAGAGGGCGGTAAAAACCAACGCGTGCACATCATGAAAGTGCAGGCTTTGGCGTTGCAAGGTTTGCACAAAGACGTTCTGCAAGAAATGCAAGAGGCCTACAAAGCTGCTGGCTATCAAGCGGAGGAATCTGAGCTACGCATTTATGCTTTTAGCCAAAAGCAACTCAAGGACGATGCGGGTTATGCCAGCACCTTGACACAGTTGGTGACACGTTTTCCAAGCAAAGACTATTGGTCGGACCTGCTCAACAGCATGGGTCGTGCTCCTGGCATCAATGCACGCACACAACTCGATGTATCGCGTTTGATGGACGCTGCTGGCACGATGGAAGAGGCTGAAGACTATTTAGACACTGCGCAGTTCGCCATCAAGGCAGGCTTGCCTTACGAGGCTTTGCGCTTTTTAGATCAAGGCCAAGCTGCAGGTTTGTACAAAGGTGCCACCGCAGCGAGTGCTGCCAAGCTCAAACAGCAAGCCCAGCAACGCGCTGCCGAGGATGACAAAGCGCTCAAGTCGCTCACCATGGCATCTGACAACGGCCCCCTGTTGGTGCAGTTGGGCGATGTGTTGCTCTCAAAAGGGCAGTGGACCGAGGCTGCCGAGGCATACCAAAAAGCTTTGAGCAAAGGCGGTCTCAAGCGTGAGGCGGATGCAAGACTGCATTGCGGCATCGCTTTACTCAAGGCCAAACAAGCTGACCAAGCCAAAGCCATGCTGCAAAGCGTGGCGGGAGATGCCTCTGTGGTGCAAATGGCCAAGCTCTGGATCTCTTTGGCGAAATGACGCCCTATGATTGGAAGGTATTCAAGTGGTGAAACCAAATTCCAAACGCATGGCCAGTTCAGACAACGACAAACGCAAAATTCAGATGATCGACATTGCTCGCATGGCGGGCGTGTCGACATCTACGGTATCGCGTGCGTTAAACGGCAGCTCGTTGACGAACGATGAAACGCGTCAGCGCATCATCGAGTTGGCCCGCTCTCTGAACTACACCATCAACCAAAGTGCCAAAAGCTTGCGCATGGGCGACAACCGCACCATCGGCGTGGTGATTCCCTATGACAGTAAAACCCGTCAGCACATTTCTGACCCCTTCTTCTTGGGCATGTTGGGTAGCTTGGCCGATGCATTGACGGACCGTAACTACGATTTGTTGCTGTCTCGTGTGGATGCTGATCATCTGGACGACATGGCTTCGTTGTACGACACGGGTCGAGCCAAAGGCATCATCGTGATTGGTCAGTGGGGGCATCACGACCAGCTCAATGAATTGGCCCGTCGCCATGTGCCTATGGCCGTGTGGGGTGCGCAATTGCCGCGTCAGCTGTATTGCAGTGTGGGTAGCGACAACAAGTCAGGTGGAGCGCTGGCCACAGAGCATTTGCTGGGTTTGGGCCGTCGCCGCATTGTGTTCATGGGCGACACCGAGATGCCCGAAGCCGCCAAGCGCCACGAAGGCTATTTGCAAGCGCATAAAAAAATGGGTGTGCCGGTTGATCCGAAGCTTTACATCAAGTCGCCTTTCACAGCTGAAGAAGCGCAAACTGCCCTGCTAGGCTTTTTGCAAAGTGGTGTCGCGTTTGATGCCATTTTTGCGGCCAGTGATTTGATCGCGATCAATGCCATGGGCGTACTCAAAGGGCAGGGTGTTTCTATTCCAGAACAGGTGAGTGTGGTGGGCTATGACGACATTGACATGGCGTCTCACAGCTTTCCGCCGCTCACCACTGTTCGCCAGCCCATCGATGTTGCGGGTGGTGTGTTGATGGACTCATTGCAAGAGGTGCTGGACGGTCAAATCGCTGATTCCAAATTGCTGCCCACGTCCTTGGTGGTGCGTGGCTCGACGGTGTGAGGCTGGTGTGACCCGACCCCTGCTTGGCGCAATTGGCGTGTTTGATTCAGGCGTAGGCGGCCTGTCCGTCCTGCGTGCCATCCGCGCTGCACTGCCGCACGAGCACTTGGTCTATGTGGCCGATTCTGGACATGCACCGTACGGCGATCAATCGGAAGATCACATCACCCAGCGCACGCTCACCGTGGGCAACTGGCTGGCGGAGCAAGGTGTGAAAGGCATCACCATCGCGTGCAACACCGCGACGGTGGTGGCCGCCAAAACCTTGCGCGAGCAAACGCATTTGCCCGTGGTGGCGATCGAGCCCGCCATCAAACCCGCGGTGGCGCTCACGCGCAGCGGCGTGGTGGGTGTGCTGGCCACGCGCCAAACGGTACAAAGCGCGGCGGTGGCTAGGCTTGTGGCCTTGTATGCCGCAGACAAACGCATCTTGCTGCAAGGCTGCCCTGGTCTTGTTGAACAGGTGGAGCGTGCTGATTTGCACAGCGCTGAGACAGAGCACTTGCTGCGTCAGTTCATCACGCCGTTGCTAGAGCAGGGCGCTGACACCTTGGTGCTCGGTTGCACACATTACCCTTTTTTGCGTGACACCATTCAGCGTCTTGTGGGTGAGGGTGTGACGCTGATCGACCCTGCGGAGGCCGTGGCCCGTGAGTTGGTGCGGCGTTTGGATGAAGGCGGCACTTTGTCTAGCGCAAGCATGTCAGGCTCGGTGCGCTTTTTCACCTCGGGTGATGTGGCGCAGGCGCAAGCTGTGATGTCGCACCTGTGGGACGAGCCACTCACGGTGCAAGCGCTGCCCTGAATTACCGCCTGAAAAGAACTTTTCAAGGGCCTTGGCGATAGCCCCTGAAACCTGAAGGAAAGGGCCTAGCCCGTACACTTGGGGCCTTCATGAATGCCTACGCCGACGTCTCCCTATTTCCACGCAACGCCAAGCCGCTGACCAGTTACCGCAAGTACTGGGCTGCCCGTTTTGGCACGGCCCCGTTTTTACCAATGTCGCGCGAGGAAATGACGCAACTCGGCTGGGACAGCTGCGACATCATCATCGTCACGGGCGATGCGTATGTGGACCACCCGAGCTTTGGCATGTCAGTCATTGGCCGCATGCTGGAGAACCAAGGTTTCCGCGTGGGCATCATTGCCCAGCCCGACTGGCAAAGCGCCGAACCCTTCAAAGCCTTAGGCAAACCGAACCTGTTTTTTGGCGTGACCGCCGGCAACATGGATTCGATGATCAACCGCTATACGGCTGATCGAAAAATTCGCAGCGACGATGCCTACACCCCAGGTGATGTGGGCGGCAAGCGCCCCGACCGCGCGGCGTTGGTGTACAGCCAGCGATGCAAAGAAGCCTTCAACGATGTGCCGATTGTGTTGGGCGGCATTGAGGGCTCGTTGCGCCGCATTGCGCATTACGACTATTGGTCTGACAAAGTGCGCCGCTCGATCGTGGTGGACAGCAAATGCGATTTGCTCTTGTACGGCAACGCTGAGCGCGCGATTGTGGAAATCGCCCACCGATTGGCCGCCAAAGAGCCGTTGCACCACATCACCGATGTGCGCGGCACCGCCTTTGTGCGCCGCGAAACGCCTGAGGGTTGGTTTGAGATTGACTCCACCAGCATTGATACACCGGGCAGGGTAGAGGCTCACGTCAACCCCTATTTGATGGTGAGCGAACAGGCCAAAGCCCAAGGCGAAACTTGTGCGCGTGAAGACGAGGCCAATGCGGTGGCGGATGCCGCTAACGCCAAAGCCAAAGCCGGGGCGAAGGCAGATGCAGGCTTTACCGTTTCGCCCTTGAACTTTGTGCCCAACCCCGCTTTCCAAGGCAAAGGTGCACTCAAAGTGCCGCCGCGTGACCGCAGCGTGATTCGTTTGCCGTCTTACGAGCAAGTCAAGTCTGACCCCGTGCTGTATGCCCACGCCAATCGTGTGCTGCATTTAGAAACCAACCCCGGCAACGCCCGCGCCTTGGTGCAAGCCCACGGCGAAGGCCACACCGCACGTGACGTGTGGGTTAACCCACCGCCCATCCCGCTCACCACCGCGGAGATGGATCATGTGTTTGACTTGCCTTACGCGCGCAGTCCACATCCTGCCTACGCTGATGAAAACGGCAGCCATGACGGTGTGACCAAAATCCCCGCGTGGGAGATGATTCGCTTCAGCGTCAACATCATGCGAGGCTGTTTTGGCGGGTGTACCTTTTGCTCCATCACCGAGCACGAAGGCCGCATCATCCAAAGCCGCAGCGAAGAGTCGGTCATTCGCGAAATCGAGGACATCCGAGACAAAGTGTCGGGCTTCACGGGCGTCATCTCCGACCTCGGCGGTCCCACGGCCAATATGTACCGTTTGGGTTGCAAGAGCCCCGAGATTGAGGCCGCCTGCCGCAAACCCAGCTGCGTGTTCCCCGGCATTTGCCAAAACTTGGGCACCAACCACACGCCGCTCATCAACATCTACCGCCGTGCGCGTGCTTTGAAGGGCATCAAGAAGATTTTGATCGGCTCAGGCCTGCGTTACGACTTGGCCGTGAAATCGCCCGAGTATGTGAAAGAGCTGGTGCAGCACCACGTCGGCGGCTATCTCAAGATTGCGCCTGAGCACACCGAAGGTGGCCCACTGTCGAAGATGATGAAGCCCGGCATCGGCACGTATGACCGCTTCAAAACCATGTTTGACAAGTTCAGCGAAGAGGTAGGCAAGAAGCAGTTCCTCGTGCCGTACTTCATCGCGGCGCACCCCGGCACCAGCGACGAAGACATGATGAACTTGGCCTTGTGGCTCAAGCGCAATGGTTTCAGGGCCGACCAAGTGCAAACCTTCTACCCTAGCCCCATGGCTACGGCCACGGCCATGTACCACTCGGGGCGCAACCCGCTAGGGCGCATCACGCGCACCAGCGAGAGCGTAGACATCGTGCGCGGCGAGCGCCGCCGCCGTTTGCACAAAGCCTTTTTGCGCTACCACGATGCCAACAACTGGCCGTTGCTGCGTGAGGCGTTAAAGGCCATGGGCCGTGCAGACCTGATTGGCAACGGTAAACAGCATTTGATCCCCACCTATCAGCCTCAAACCGATGGGGCCTATACCAGTGCGCGTCGCAAGAACAGCACGGGCGCACCCAAAGCGGTAGGGGCTGGCAAGGTGGTGAGGGGCCGTGTGCTCACGCAACACACGGGCTTGCCGCCGCGCAAGAAGAAGTAATCAGCGGTGGCGTGACTTCATGGCACGCTCCACCTCGCGCTTGCCTTCGCGGTCTTTGATGGTGTCACGCTTGTCGTGCTCGGCCTTGCCTTTGGCCAGCGCGATTTCGCATTTGATCTTGCCGTTTTTCCAATGCAGGTTCACGGGCACGAGCGTGTGGCCTTTTTGCTCGACCTTACCGATGAGACGCTTGATTTCGTCTTTCTTCATCAGCAGTTTTTTGGTTCGCACTTTATCGGGTGTAACGTGGCTCGACGCCGTGTGCAGGGGGTTGATTTGGCAGCCAATCAAAAACAGCTCGCCATCGCGGATGACCACATAGCCGTCGGTAAGCTGCACCTTGCCTTCACGGGCGGCCTTGACCTCCCAGCCTTCCAGCACCATGCCTGCCTCGAACTTTTCTTCGAAGAAATAGTTGAACGCCGCCTTTTTGTTGTCGGCGATGCGCGAGGGAGTTGCAGGTTTTTTGGTAGCCATTTAGGTAATGTGGGGACAGTAGAGCTTCTTACAATGTGGACCATTCTATGAAAACCATTAACAAGTCCGTTCTTATTTGGTTCAGCGCTGAAGAAATGTTTGCGCTGGTCACTGATGTGGCCCGTTATCCAGAGTTTTTGCCTTGGTGCGACCGTGCGGGTGTACTCGAAAGCCATGCCGATGGCGTGACAGCGCAAGTGGGCATGACCTTTGGCGGCTTTCACAAAAGCTTCACCACGCGCAACGTGCACATCGAAGGTCGCCAAGTCAAGCTAGAGCTAGTCGACGGGCCCTTCAAACATTTGGATGGCACATGGGATTTTCATCCGCTGCTCGACCCCAACACGCAAGAGCCGCAACGCGCTTGCCGCATTGAGCTGACCTTGAATTACGCCTTTGAGAGCATGTTTGGCAGTTTGGTTGGCCCCGTGTTCGACAAAATCGCTGCCACCTTGGTGGATGCCTTTGTCAAGCGTGCAGAACAGGTGTACGTCGCGTGAGCAACCTGCAGATCACTGTCATGTATTCATCCGCGCCTCGCGTAGTGCACGAACGTGTGCTAGATCTCAACCTAGGCGTGACCGTGATGCAAGCTGTGCAGCAAAGTGGATTGCTGACTGAATGCCCAGAAATTGACCTGAGCCAGCCCGAAGCCTTTACTGTTTGCATTTGGGGCAAGAAGACCACGCCTAACCATGTGCTGCGCGATTTAGACCGTATTGAAATTTGCCGCCCACTCACTGTTGATCCTAAAGTGGCGCGGCGTGAGCGTTTCCAAAAACAAGGCACCAGCCGCGCTGGCTTGTTCTCTAAGCGTCGCGTAGGCGCTAAGCCCGGCTACTGATTGCCGTCTAATTCTGGCAAACACCATGACACAACCACTCTGGCCCACCTGTGGCTATTCGCTGCTCATGACCAACGAGGCAGGCCACTTGGTGGTGACCGATGATTTTTTGCGGTTTCTTCTAGAACGTCCTGAGCTGGCCCCCATTGCAAGTTCATGTGCTGCCGAAGTGGCGTTGCACCATAGCTTGCTCGAACAACCACGTCGTGAAGTGACAACCCAAGAATTGGGAGCACTCGCAGACAAGGACGCCGCCGATAACTACGGCGTGTGGTTACGCTTTCGTCAACGCATCACCACATTGCCGACGTTAGAGGCCAGCTACATCGCCTTGTTCAAAGGCGAGGGTGTTGACGTGCCGCCGTTGTTGGTGCAACACATCACGCACATCTTGTTGCGCCATGTGTTGGGTGAAGCCCCCACGGCCATGCAAGCGCGTGCGGCTGAGATGCTGATGCGTACGCAAAAAATCACCGTGCTTGAAGACGGTGCGGTGATGGCAGCAGATGACGAAACCGTCGAGCGCCACGCCACGCAAAGCAGCTTTGGCTCCATCGGTGAATTGCTCAAGCAAGGCGGCATCAAACTGCGCAGCGTGGACTTGGATGTGCTCAACGATGACAACCAAGACGCATATTGGCCCCGCAGCGAGAGCTTTGACTGGGTGGTGAGCCTCAACCGTGGCCAGCCCTCGCTGAACGCGCTGTGCGAGGTGATGGCCAAGTGGGTGCAGCACTTTTTAGGTGTGCAGGTGCGCATTCAAACGGAGCGTGAAATCAACGACGACCACTGGGTATGGCATGTGGGCCTTGATGCCCAAGCCAGCGGTGTGTTGAACGACCTATACCAAGGCAAAGAAGTGGAGATAGAGCGCATGGAGCGATTGCTGTGCCTCTTTAAGCTGGAGTTTGTGGAGCCCAACGACATGCTGGCTGAGGTGCGTGGCAAGCCCGTGTATTTGGCGATGGCGGTGGATGCTAACCAGCGCTTGAAACTCAAACCGCAAAACTTGCTGCTCAATTTACCGCTTGCTAAACGCTCATGAAAAAAGCCAAGCGCAAAGCTTGGCTTTTTGTTTCGGCATTGCCAGGTCGGGTTAGGGGCGTTCAATTGGCCCTGCCACTGACTTGTACAAGAACACCGCACGTGTGATGTCAGTGACCCACACCAGACCATCACCAATTTGGCCAATCTGCGCGGTGTGAACAATCAGGTCCACGATGCTGTCGCACACCTCGTCAGGCGCCACGATTTCAATGCGCACCTTGGGTGTGTAGTCAGTCAACTCTTCTTTCAAATTGGCGGGGCTGTGCAGGCTAGGGGCTGAGCAGCCTTCGGCCTTGCTCACGGTCATCCCCGGAAAGCCAGGCAAGCTGCGCAGCTTTTCGCGCAGGGTCGGTAGCTTGGAAGGGCGAATGATGGCTTTGATTTCTTTCATATCAGTCTCTTTTCTTCAATCAAGCTTCGGGGTCTTTTTCGTCAAACCAGTGATAAATCGTGGGCACGACCACCAAGGTCAGCAAGGTGCAGGTGATCAGGCCACCAATCACCACAATGGCTAATGGGCGTTGCACTTCAGAGCCGGGGCCACTGGAAATGAGGAAGGGAATGAGGCCTAGCATGGCCACTGTGGCCGTCATCATCACAGGGCGGAAGCGCTGTCGTGCACCCTCTAGCACCGCGTCTTTGACGGACATGCCGCCTTCACGCAAGCTGCGGATGTACGACACCAACACCACGCCATTGAGCACCGCAATGCCCCACAGAGCGATGAAGCCCACAGACGCAGGCACAGACAAATATTCCCCCGCGATGAACAAACCAATCACGCCACCAATCGATGCAAACGGCAGCACCGTGATGATCAGCGTGGCGAACTTGACCGAGTTGAACAGCAAGAACAGCAAGAAGAAAATCGCAGCCACGGTGATCGGCACAATGATTTTCAAGTGACCCAAGGCACGTTCCATGTTCTGGAACTGTCCACCCCATTCCAAGTAGTAGCCCTCGGGTAGTTTGACTTTGTCACCCACTTTGTCTTGCAGCTCGGTCACAAAGCTGCCCAGGTCGCGGTCTTTCACGTTGATGCCCACCACGATGCGGCGCTTTGCCATTTCGCGTGAAATCTGTGCTGGGCCATCTAGCACGTGAATTTTGGCCACATCGTCTAAGCGGGCTTGCGCGCCATGTGAAGAATTCAAAATGATGTTGGAAATGGCTTCGATGTTGTTGCGGAAGTTTTCGGGCAAACGCACTACGGCAGAGAAGCGGCGCTCGCCCTCAAACACCTCGGACGCGACCTTGCCGCCAATCGCGGTTTCAATCATGTCATTCACATCGGACACGTTCAACCCTAATCGCGCAATGGCTTGGCGATCGATGTCAATTTGCAAATACTGCTGTCCTGAGATGCGCTCCACGCGCAGGTCTTGCGCGCCTTGAATGCCTTGCGCCACTTTGGCGATTTGGTTGGCCACGCGTTTGAGCTCATCTAAGTCGTCACCAAACACTTTCACGGCGATGTCTGAGCGTACACCTGTGACCATTTCGTCGACGCGGTCAGAGATGGGTTGTGCCATCACAATTTGCACGCCAGGCAAGACCTTGAGCTTTTCGCTCATGGCGTTGGTGATGTCGGTTTGGTCCCAACCCGAGGGCCATTCGCTGCGCGGCTTCAAGCTGACGATGGGGGTGGATTCGTTCACGCTTTGTGGGTCGGCAGGTGATTCGCCACGGCCCAAGCTTGATATGGCTGACTTGACGCCTGGCACGGTCATGACCAACTTCATGGCCTGCATTTCCATCTTGATGGATTCGTTCAGCGAGATGTTGGGCACACGGTTGATACCAGGCACGATAGAGCCTTCCTTCATTTCTGGAATGAAGGCCGTCCCTAAAAACGGCAGCACCAGCACTGCGGCCACAAACGCCCCCAAGGACGCTTGCACCGTGCGTTTTTGATTGGACATGGCCAAGTCCAACAGTTTCAAGTAGCGCGTCTTCAAGGCTTTGATCAGCGGCGTGTCATGGTCGCCATCGCCTTCTGGCGGCTTGAGCAAGTACGAGGACAGCACAGGCGACAAGGTCATCGACAGCACCAACGACACGGCCAGCGCAATGGCGATGGTGTAGGCGAGGGGGGCAAACATCTTGCCTTCCATGCCCTGCAAGGTCATCAAGGGCAAGAAGACCAAAATGATGATGCCTACGCCGAAGATCACCGGCGTGGCCACTTCAAGCACCGCATTCAAAATACCGCGCACTTTGCTTTCGCCCAACTCAGCGGCACGGCCTAGACGGGCATAGGCGTTTTC
The DNA here is from genome assembly GCA_041180165.1 of Pseudomonadota bacterium. GTDB lineage: Bacteria > Pseudomonadota > Gammaproteobacteria > Burkholderiales > Burkholderiaceae_C > Limnohabitans. The sequence goes on from JBEGSC010000003.1 coordinate 222,240, forward strand.
TACCACCACGACCGAGCCGTCCACCATCAAACCAATCGCAATGGCTAAACCCCCAAGCGACATGAGGTTGGCCGAGATACCTAGCTTGTTCATGGCCATGAATGTGAGCAACGGTGTCAGCACCAGCGTAGCGACCACAATGAGTGAAGAGCGCACATCGCCCAAAAACAAGAACAACACAACCACCACCAACACCACGCCTTCAATCAGCACCTTGGTGACGGTCCACAGCGCCGCATCGACCAACTCAGAACGATCGTAGTAGGGCACGACTTTGAGTTCATTGGGTAGCATGCCGCGGTCATTGATTTCTTTCACGCGTTTCTTGATGCGACTCACCACTTCTTTGGCATTGCCACCGGTCATCATCATCACAATCCCACCAACGGCTTCAGTCGTTCCGTTTTTGATGACAGCGCCTTGGCGCACATCGTGTCCGAGTTTGACTTCAGCCACATCTCGCATGTAAACAGGTGTGCCGTTGACTTCTTTCAATACGATCTGGCCAAGGTCACCGACGCCTTGAATCAAACCCACGCCACGAATCAAATATTGCTCGGCCGCTTGCGGCAGCACACCGCCGCCGGAGTTGGCGTTGTTGCGCGAAACGGCGTCGTAAACCTCAGACAAACTGATCTTGTAATGACGTAAGCGCTCGGGGTTGACCAGCACGTGGTATTGCTTGACAAAGCCACCTTGTGAGTTGATTTCGGCAACACCTGGGATGGAGCGCAACAGCGGGCGCAGCACCCAGTCTTGTACGACGCGGCGTTGGGTGAGTTCTTCTTCGCTCAGCTCACGGTTGCCGTCGTTGGCGTGTTCAAGCGTGTATTGGTAAACCTCGCCGAGACCTGATGAGACAGGGCCCAGCACAGGCGTAATGCCTTGGGGCAGTCGTTGGCTCACCTCCATCAAGCGCTCCATCACCAACTGACGCGCAAAGTAAACGCTCGTGCTGTCAGTGAACACCAAGGTGATGAGGGAGAGGCCGGGTTTGTTGAGCGATCGCAGCTCCGTCAAGCCGGGTAAGCCCGTCATGGCGACTTCAATGGGCACGGTGGCAAACCGTTCCACTTCTTCGGGTGATCGGCCTGGTGCTTCGGTGGCAATTTGTACCTGCACGTTGGTCACGTCAGGGAAGGCGTCGACGGAGAGTTTGGTGGCTGCGTTCAAGCCAAAAAACAACAGGACAACGGCGATGACGCAGACCACCAAGCGCTGCTTAAGCGCGCCACGAACGAGGGATTCCAGCATGGCTTAGTTTCCGTTTTCCATCTCAGCGAGATTGCGATGGTTGTTCACGTGGAATGCGCCATCAGAGACGATACGCATTCCTGGCTTGAGACCTTCCAGTACCACACGTTGGCCGTTTTGTTCGGCTGCCAATTTGACAGATGTGAGTTTGAATCGGTTTTCGGCCTCTTCCACAAACACATGGTCTGTGTCGTCTTGGCGCACCACAGCTGTCACAGGTACCACCACGCGTTTCACGGGGCTGGATTGAATCAACATCGATGCCAGCATCGAGGGTTTGAGTCGGCCCCCTTTGTTGTCAAGCTCCGTACGAACCAACACGGTGCGCGTGTCAGGGTTGACCGTTTGGCCCACATAAATGAGCTTGCCCACCAGCTTTTCGTTCTCGAGCGCCGGCACCTCGATGCTGACCGCTTGTCCCACTTTGACTTGGCTGATTTGCTGTTCTGGCACTTGTGCCACCGCCCAAACGCGGCTCAAATCGGCCACGGCAAACAACACATCGGATGGCTGCACCACTTGGCCTGCTGCAATCTTGCGCTCGACCACCACACCTTTGATGGTGGCTACTACGCTCGCCACCGAGTCAATCGTACCTGTGGCTGCCAAACGTTCGATGGATTTAGCACTCACGCCCAGGACGCGCAATTGGTCTTGGGCTGCACGGGTTTCGGCCGCTGCGATTTCATATTCGCTTTCGCGACGGTTCATTTCTGCGGCGCTAATCACATCTGCTTCAAACAAAGTTTTAGCGCGGTCCATATTGCGGCGGTGCAGCTCTTTTTCTGATCGAGCTTTGAGATAAGCCAGTTGAGAACCCGACAGCTCGCTACTGTTGATCAAGGCCAAGGTGTCGCCCTTGTTCACGATTTGTCCCAGCGAGGCTTGAATCTGTGTGACGCGACCAGTCACGCTTGCACCAATGCGCGTCAAGGCTTGTTCATCAAAATCAATTTGTCCTGCGACACGCAGGGTGTCTGAGATGTCTTCGCTGGCGACCTCAGTCACTTGAATTTGCGCTCTCAAGCTTTCGGGTACGGATACTTGTAGTGCATCAGTTTCGGTTTGCGCGGCTTCTTGCACGGTCGCTTTTTTGCAAGCTGATAGCGCTAATGCGCTGCACAAAACAATCGCACTGAGGATCTTGAGTTTGTGATGTTTCACGGTCATGGTGGTTTTCATATCAGGGTGCATTGGCACGCAGGCGTTCAATCTCAGCCCACGCACTGGCCAATTCAAATTGGGCGGTGATGAGTTCGTTACGGGCAGCGCGGTAGACACGTTGTGCATCCATCACTTCTAAAAAGCTTTTTTCGCCAGCTTTGTAGGCCAACTCGGCAATGCGCAGGGCATTGGCGGCGTTGCGCACAATGCCGCCTTCGAGGGCGATGGCCTGCGCGTTGGCAATTTCATATTGCTGGTAAGCGGCTTCTAGCGACTGCAGCAAAGAAAACTCTTGGTAAGCCAGTTGGTTGTCGGTTTGCGAGAGTTTCGCTGCGGCTTCGCCCACGGGGCCGCCGCGCCAGTCCCACAGTGGCAGGTTCATGGCCACGCCCACGCGTTTGCTGCGCCATTCGGGATCTTGGTCTTGTTCGGCGCGCAGGGCAAATTTAGGAAACCGCAGGGCTTTTTCTTCGCTCAACTTGCGGTCGAGTTGCTGGCGTTCAGCGCGGGTGCGTTGCAGTTCGGGGTTGGATTTGAGAATGGCATCGCGTACCTCGCTCAAGGGCGAAGGTGGTGCAAAGACGTGGGTTTGCTCTTTGACTTCAAATGACTCAGGCAAATTCACACCAACCAAAGCCCGCAAGGCACCACGCGATTGGCGCACACGAAGATTGGCTGACTCTTGCATTTTTTGTGCATTCAACAATTCTGCGTTAGCCTTGACCAATTCGAAGCGGGCTTTTTCACCAGTTTCTACTTGCAAGGCAATGCGCTTGTGAATGCCTTCCATCAGCTTCACGTCTTCTCGTGCCACACGGTTTTCAGCAGTGCGGCGCACGAGGTCGTAATAGCGCAAGCGCAGCTGGGCTTGCATATTGGCCTTGAATGATGTTTCGTTGGCTTGTGCTGCGTTGAGGCCTGCGAGTGCGGCATCTACACGCGGAAAGCGGTGCCAAGGCATGTCTAGGTCTTGGGTGACGCTGATGGTTTTGAGGCGTGCATCTGTGCCAACGGCGTTAGATCCAACGCGTGGATTACGTGTGCCATTCAACACTTCTATTTGCGGGTTGGGAAGGGTGCGAGCGGTAGCCACTGCAGCACGCGCGGCATCCACCGCATTGGCCGCAGCCAGGACAGCAGGGCTTTGGCTGAACATCAAAGCTTCCAAATCGGGCAAGCTGAGCTTGTTGGATTCTGCAGATGCCAGATTACCAAACGTGGCAGAGATACAAAGCAGTAGGGCGGTTAGTTGTTTTGTAGGTCGCATTGTCAAACGAATCACCTTGGTGCAGATTTCTCAAATTGATGCAACATTGTCGTAGAAGCGCCAATGCCATCCATTCATTAAGGAATAGTTGAATCTAGGCGCTGTATACAAGCCGTATTTACCCCTTACGTACAATGCTGTTTTTGGAGCTATCAACATGCGCCTGCTTGGCAAAGCCCTTACTTTTGACGACGTTTTGCTCGTCCCCGCCTTCTCTGAAGTCCTGCCCAAGGACACATCTCTCGCAACACAATTCACTCGCAACATTCGCCTGAACTTGCCCTTGGTCTCTGCGGCCATGGATACCGTGACGGAAGCCCGACTGGCCATTGCCATCGCACAAGAAGGCGGCATTGGCATCGTGCACAAAAACCTCACCGCACAAGAACAAGCCGCTCAAGTGGCGAAGGTTAAGCGTTATGAATCAGGCGTGTTGCGTGACCCTGTGGTCATCACACCCGAAACCACGGTGCGCCAGGTCATGGCCTTGTCTGACGAGTTGGGCGTATCAGGGTTCCCCGTGTGTGAAGGCGGCAAAGTGGTGGGTATCGTCACAGGCCGAGATTTGCGTTTTGAGACCCGCTACGACCAACGCGTGAGCGAAATCATGACGCCGAAAGAGCGTTTAGTCACGGTGCCTGAAGGCACCACCCCTGAGCAAGCCAAAGCGCTGCTCAACAAACACAAGCTCGAGCGCTTGCTGGTGGTGAACGATGCGTTTGAGCTCAAAGGCTTGATCACCGTCAAAGACATCACCAAACAACTCAACTTTCCCAATGCCGCCCGTGACGCCGCAGGCAAGCTGCGCGTAGGTGCTGCGGTGGGCGTAGGCGAGGGCACTGAAGAGCGCGTAGAAGCGCTGGCTCGTGCGGGTGTTGACGCCATCGTGGTGGACACCGCGCACGGCCACAGCAAAGGCGTGATCGACCGCGTGCGTTGGGTCAAACAAAACTACCCGCACATCGAAGTCATCGGCGGCAACATTGCTACGGGCGCTGCCGCTTTGGCCTTGGTTGAAGCAGGTGCTGATGGTGTCAAGGTCGGCATTGGCCCAGGCTCCATCTGTACCACCCGCATCGTGGCGGGCGTGGGCGTGCCGCAAATCATGGCGGTCGATAGCGTTGCCACTGCCTTGAAGGGCACAGGCGTGCCACTCATTGCCGATGGCGGCATTCGTTACAGCGGCGACATCGCCAAAGCCATCGCCGCAGGCGCGGGCACGGTGATGATGGGCGGCATGTTTGCGGGTACGGAAGAAGCACCAGGCGAAGTCATCCTGTTTCAAGGCCGCAGCTACAAGAGCTACCGTGGCATGGGCTCCATCGGGGCTATGCAGCAGGGCAGTGCAGACCGCTATTTCCAAGAGTCCAGCACCGGCAACCCCAACGCTGACAAGCTCGTACCCGAGGGGATTGAAGGCCGCGTGCCCTACAAAGGTTCTGTGGTCGCCATCATTTACCAAATGGCAGGTGGCTTGCGTGCCAGCATGGGTTATTGCGGTTGCGGCACGATTGAGGAGATGCACAACAAGGCGGAGTTTGTGGAAATCACTGCAGCCGGCATTCGCGAAAGCCATGTGCATGACGTGCAAATCACCAAAGAAGCACCGAACTATCGGGCGGAATAAGCGCCGAATAAGCTTTTAGTGTTCTCGCACAGGCCACCCCTCGGGGTGGCTTTGTTTTTTGAGACAATAGCGGGCTAGGCCATTTGAAGGCCCTTTTTTATTTATGTCGCATCAAAAAATCCTCATCCTCGATTTCGGCTCTCAAGTCACCCAACTCATCGCCCGCCGTGTGCGCGAGGCCCATGTGTTCTGTGAAGTCCATCCTTGCGATGTGACCAGCGATTGGGTGCGCGAATACGCCAAAGACGGCAACCTGAAGGGCATCATCCTTTCAGGTAGCCACGCCAGCGTGTATGAGGTGGACGACCGCGCACCTGACGCCGTGTTTGAACTGGGCTTGCCCGTGCTGGGCATTTGCTACGGCATGCAAACTATGGCCACTCAGCTGGGCGGCAAGGTGGAGGCGGGCACGACACGTGAATTTGGCTACGCCGAAGTGCGTGCGCATGGTCATACCGAATTGCTCAAAGGCATCGAAGACTTCGCCACGGCCGAAGGCCATGGCATGCTCAAGGTGTGGATGAGCCACGGTGACAAAGTGACCCAGCTGCCCGAAGGTTTCAAAGTCATGGCATCCACGCCAGCTTGCCCCATCGCGGGCATGGCCGACGAAGCGCGCAAGTTTTACGCGGTGCAGTTCCACCCCGAAGTCACGCACACCGTGCAAGGCCAAGCGTTGTTGAACCGCTTTGTGCTGGATATTTGCGGCACACGCCCTGACTGGATCATGGGCGACTACATCGAAGAAGCAGTGGCCGCCATTCGCAAACAAGTGGGTGACGAAGAGGTCATCTTGGGCCTGTCGGGCGGTGTGGATTCATCCGTGGCCGCAGCTCTGATTCACCGCGCCATTGGCGACAAACTCACCTGCGTGTTTGTGGATCATGGTTTGTTGCGGCTGAATGAAGGCGACATGGTGATGGACATGTTTGTGGGCAAGTTGCACGCCCGCGTCATTCGTGTCGACGCGAGCGACCTGTTCTTAGGTAAGTTGGCGGGCGTGAGCGAGCCAGAAGCCAAACGCAAAATCATTGGCGGCTTGTTTGTGGACGTGTTTAAGGAACAAGCGGCCAAGCTCAAAGCGGGCGATGGTGGGCATAAAGGTGCGACCTTCCTCGCCCAAGGCACGATTTACCCCGACGTCATCGAGAGCGGTGGCGCGAAGAGCAAAAAAGCTGTGACCATCAAGAGTCACCACAACGTGGGCGGCTTGCCCGAGCAATTGGGCTTGAAACTGTTGGAGCCCTTGCGCGACTTGTTCAAAGATGAAGTGCGCGAACTCGGCGTGGCATTAGGATTGCCCCGCGAGATGGTGTACCGCCACCCCTTCCCAGGCCCAGGCTTGGGCGTGCGCATTTTGGGCGAAGTGAAAAAAGAATACGCCGACTTGCTGCGCCGAGCTGACGCCATCTTCATTGAAGAGCTGCACAACTTCACCGATGAAGCGACTGGCAAAACTTGGTACGACCTGACCAGCCAAGCCTTCACCGTGTTCTTGCCTGTCAAGAGCGTGGGCGTGATGGGCGATGGCCGCACTTACGACTATGTGGTGGCCTTGCGTGCTGTTCAGACCAGCGACTTCATGACCGCCGACTGGGCCGAGCTGCCTTATGCGCTGCTCAAGAAAGTGTCTGGACGCATCATCAACGAAGTGCGTGGCATCAACCGCGTGACGTATGACGTGTCTAGCAAGCCGCCAGCGACGATTGAGTGGGAATAAGACCTCAAGTCGAACAGCCTACAATCGGAGGCTAACGTTAGTTGCCCGCTTTGGGCCAGATTTTTAAATTAGAGAACACAGAAGTACATGGCAAAAGAAGAAATGATCGAAATGAAGGGTGTCGTGACCGAGGTCTTGCCCGACTCTCGTTACCGCGTCACTCTGGAAAACGGTCACTCCCTGATCGCATACACCGCTGGCAAAATGCGCCTGCACCGCATCCGCATCATCGAAGGTGACAAGGTCACGGTTGAACTGTCGCCTTACGACATGAACAAAGCCCGCGTGACTTTCCGTCACATCGAGGGCAAAGCCCCAGGCGGCCCAGCCGTCAAGCGTCGTTTCTAAGCAGGCCCTCTGCGGTCGTTTGGCATGTACCTGCCCCCGCAGTTCAAGGCCAAAGATGAGGCACATGCGCTCGCTATCATGCGGGCGCATCCGTTTGCGAATCTCATCAGTGTGGACGACGATGGTTTTCCATGCGTCACACACATCCCCCTTTATTTGACACAGATAGATGGCCAGCACGTGCTGCTCGGTCACTGCGCCAAAGCCAATCCGCATTGGCGCTACTTGCAAGCTCGCCCTCAAGCACTGGTGACCTTCATGGGGCCACAGGCCTATATGTCGCCCAAGGTCTACCCAGACCTCACACGGGTGCCGACGTGGAGCTATTTGGCCGTGCATGCCAAGGTGGAAGCTTCGCTGGTACAAGAACCACAAGCGAAAGACCGTTTGCTCAAGCAACTCATTGGCGATCACGAGCCGCCTTATGCTGCGCAGTGGCGTGGTTTGGGTGAAGACTACCAACACAAGATGCTCAGCGCCATTGTGGCGTTCGAGCTACGCATCACTGAGCTGCAATGCAAGCTCAAACTCAACCAACACCGACCCGAATCACACGCAGCCATGCATGCTGCGTATGCGCAGGGCAGCTCGGATGAGCAAGCTTTGGCCGAGTGGATGGTCAAACTCGGCATGGTTCAACCATGACGCATTCGCCAGAAGACATTGGCTTCATGCAGCTGGCACTGCGCCAAGCGCAAGCCGCCGCTGATGCAGACGAAGTGCCGGTGGGCGCGGTAGTAGTGAGGGCAGGGCAGGTGATTGCCTCGGCCCACAACGCGCCACTGGCCAGCCTTGACCCCACGGCACATGCCGAAGTCAATGCCATGCGCGCTGCGGCCCAAGCACTGGGCAACTACCGACTGGACGACTGCACCTTATATGTGACGTTAGAGCCTTGCGCCATGTGCAGCGGCGCAGCGCTGCATGCGCGTTTCAAGCGCGTGGTGTTTGGTGCGACCGAGCCAAAGACAGGTGCAGCGGGTTCTGTGCTCAATTTATTTGCAAACGAACACATCAACCACCAAACCCAAGTGACGGGTGGTGTGTTGGCCGACGAATGTGCGGCCGTGCTGCAAGGTTTTTTTGAGCAGCGCCGTGCTCAGAAGCAACTCAGCAAGGTGCCGCTGCGTGAAGATGCTTTGCGCACGCCCGATGTTGCGTTTGCGGGGCTGGATGTGCCCTTGACGATGTCGTACTTCACAGCTGATTTGCCAGCTTTAGAAGGCTTGCGTTTGCATTGGTTTGACAACCGCAAAGACGGCCAAGCAGCGCCGCATGTTTACTTGCATGGACTAGATGGTTGGAGTGTGCAATACATGGCTCAGCTGCAATCAACAAAGCCAGTGATTGCTTTGGATTTGCCAGGCTTTGGCTTGTCCGACAAGCCCAAAAAAGTGGTGGCACACCGCATTGCTTGGCACGCCCAAGTGCTCAGCGAGTTTTTGGCCAGTTTGCAACCTGCGCCTGTTGCTTTGCATGCACCGCGTGTGATGGCCCCGCTGTTGACCAAACTGGCGTTGCCTATTCATTGGATCGAATCGCTCACGTTGCCTGCAGCCTTGCGTGACGCCCCTTATCCCGACCGTGGCCACATGGCAGGTCCTCGTGCCTTGAGCACCTTGTTGGCTGACCCCACACCGACACCGAAACGAAGTTAATCATGTCCAACGCCACACCACCCATCGGTTACGAAGTGAAGTTTCAGAGGGTCGGTGTCGGAGGCGGGGCTGATTTGCAAATACGCTCGTTGCTCGACAAGCAGCAGTTTTACGATCCATTGGGTTTGGCGTTGGATGCCGGCATTTCATCGGCGACGTGGCCTTTGTTTGGTTTGGTCTGGCCATCTGCTCAAAAGTTGGCTGACCTCATGCAAACGTGGGATATCAATGGCAAGCGTGTGCTGGAAGTCGGGTGCGGCTTAGGCTTGGCCAGCTTGGTGGTGCATCGCCGCGAAGGCAACATCACGGCGAGTGATTGCCATCCATTGACGGAGACTTTTCTAAAAGCCAATGTCTTGCTCAACGACTTGCCGCCTCTGCATTACGAAACGGGTAACTGGGGCAGAGTGAACAAGGGGCTAGGGGCATTTGATTTGCTGATTGCCAGCGATGTGTTGTACGAGCGCAGCCACCCTGCGCAGCTCGCGGGCTTTATCGAAGAACATGCAGCAGAGGGTGCTGAGGTACTTATCGTTGACCCCAACCGTGGCAACCGCAGCGCGTTTCACAAAGACATGGCCAACATGGGTTTTGGTGTGACTGAAATCATCATTAACGAGCCCTTAGAAGACCTCAGTGCTTATCGTGGCCGCTTGCTGCACTACAAGCGCAGTTGATTTCATCGCGTTAATTTGCCGCGACAATGTGCGCATGGCTCACATTTACATCTATTCCCCCAGCGGCGCAGTGCGCGACAAAGCGGCTTTCAAACGTGGCGTGGCTCGCCTTAAAAAACTAGGTCACGAGGTCGAACTGGATGCCGATGTCCTGAGTAGCCACACCCGATTTGCCGGAGACGACGTCACCCGTTTGGCCGCCATTCACCGTGCAGCCGCCAGTGGTGCAGATGTGGCGCTCATCAGTCGTGGTGGTTACGGCCTCACACGCATCTTGCCCAATATCCAATACAAGCAAGTGGCCAAAGCGATTGCCAAAGGCACGCAGTTTGTGGGCTTGAGTGATTTCACAGCCTTTCAAAACGCCATGCTGGCGAAAACGGGCGCGATCACTTGGGCTGGCCCGGCTCTTGGCGAGGACTTTGGGGCTGAACAACCCGATGACATCATGGAAGCCTGTTTTGACGACATGGTCAGCGGGCAGGGCGAGGGCGCGGGTTGGCAACTTTCTAAAGTTTGTGCTTTGGCTAACGAGAAGCGGCGCCCTGGTGTTTGGGCGCACGATGCTGTCTTGTGGGGAGGCAATTTGGCCGTTTTGGTTTCTTTGCTTGGAACGCCCTATTTCCCACAGAACAAAAAAGGCGTGTTGTTTTTAGAGGATGTGGGCGAACACCCTTACCGCATTGAACGCATGCTCACTCAGTTATTGCATGCAGGTGTGTTGGCTGATCAAAAAGCAATCGTGTTGGGCCAGTTCAGTAGTTACAAACTCACACCGCATGACAAGGGCTTCAAACTTCAAAGCGTTGTTGATTGGCTGCGTACACAAATCAAAATCCCTGTGTTAACAGATTTGCCGTTTGGACATGTACCAACCAAACTGTGTTTGCCTGTGGGCCAGAAGATCGATTTGGTGGTTGAAGAACGCGATGCTTTGCTGCTTTGGGCTCATACAGATCATTAACTTGACCAGGCTTTAATTTAATACGATGTATATTATGTAAAGTTTATGAATCGTAAATGCGGATTAGAAACTAAATAAAAATTAACCTTTTTATCTCATAATCAAAGCATGAGAGAAAAAGCAAGCTTTAAGGTTTTGGTGACTAGCCAAAAAGGTGGCGTCGGGAAAAGCACGACCCTTGCCGTTAGACCAAGGGGGCAATCGCTCATTGCTTGATGCACGCTTGTATTTAAGACGCGCTGCAGCAAGCACGGATGTGGTGATCAGTGACCTGACTTGGAGTAACTCGATCGCTGGTGAAT
>JBEGSC010000004.1:0-188131 GCA_041180165.1 Pseudomonadota bacterium
CTTGTATCGTTCATCGGTTCAATCTATAGAGGCTGTGTTGTTCAATGTAATGCTGCACCGAAGCGGGCAACCAATTTGAAAAAGGCGGTTGCGCCACCGTGTGCTGGGCGTAGTGGGCGCGAATGTCTGTGGCGCTCACCTTGAGGCTGGGCATGTCCAGCCGCTGCACATCGGGCGATACCGCATTGTGCCACTGCGCCGCCCCACCCCGCTGCGCTACCACCAACGTGGCGAGTTTCAAAATGTCTTGCCAGCGTTGCCAAGTCTTGAACGCGTTGGCTTGATCAGCCCCAATGAACAAGTACACGTCGTCATCGGGATGCTCTGCCTTGAGCTCTCGCAAGGTGTCATAGGTGTAGGTGGCACCTGCGCGGTTGATTTCACGCTCGTCCACCACCACCAGCGGCAGGCCCTCAAAAGCCAATCGTGCCATGGCCAAGCGATGTGGCGACGCGGTGAGCGTGTGGTCTTTGTGCCAAGCGTCCCCCGTGGGGATGATGCGCAGCTGCTGCAAGCCAAACTGTGCGATGGCGTGCTGCGCCAAAGCCAGATGCGCGATGTGCGGCGGGTCAAACGCCCCGCCAAACACACCGAGTCGTGGCTTGTGGCTCATGTTCTATGTGGTTTAAAGCTGGCGCGCCAGCCAGTCCTGCGGCTGCAAAAAGTCGTGCAGCAAAGCGTGTTCAGGCGTGCCTGCCTCGGGCTGGTGCTGGTACGACCAACTCACCAAGGGTGGCATAGACAGCAAGATGGACTCGGTGCGCCCACCCGACTGCAAGCCAAAGTGCGTGCCACGGTCCCACACAAGGTTGAACTCCACATAGCGGCCACGGCGGTACAGCTGGTGGTTGCGCTCGCGTTCGCCATAAGGCGTGTTCACGCGGCGGTCGACGATAGGCAAATAGGCCTGCAAAAAGGCATCGCCCACGCTTTGCAGCATCTCAAAGCTGCGCTGAAAGCCCAGCTCAGAAAAGTCGTCAAAAAAGATGCCGCCAATGCCGCGCTGCTCGTTGCGGTGTTTGTTGCAGAAATACTCGTCGCACCAAGTTTTGAAACGTGGGTACAACTCTGCGCCAAACGGCTGCAGCGAATCGTGGCAAACCTGATGGAAATGCTTGGCGTCTTCAGCGTAGCCGTAATACGGCGTGAGGTCCATGCCACCGCCAAACCACGCCACGGTTTGGCCGTTGGCGGGCGTGGCCGCAATCATGCGCACGTTCATGTGCACCGTGGGCACATAGGGGTTGCGTGGGTGAAACACCAACGATACGCCCATGGCCTCAAACGGCGCTCCTGCCAGCTCTGGGCGGTGCTGGGTAGCCGAGGGCGGCAACTTGGGGCCACGCACATGCGAGAACCCGCAGCCCGCGCGCTCAAACACTGGCCCGTTTTCTAAAATTTTGGTGATGCCGTTACCTTGCAGCTGCTCGCCTGGGCCTTTTTCCCAATGGTCAGTCAAAAACTTGGCTTGCCCATCTTTGGCCTCAATCGCATCGGTGATGCGGCTTTGCAGGCCAACCAGGTAGTCGCGGGCAGCCGCTACAACGTGTGCATGGCTAGGTTCGTGGGGCGTGGTGGTCATCGTGAGTGGCTTATCGAGTTGTCGACGCGTCGCTGGCCGCAGGGGTACGCGGTGGCAAAGGTCGAATGGGGGCAGCTTGGTGGATGTGAAAGCCCTGAACGCCTTCGTACACCTGGGCAATGTGGGCGTAATCGGCTTGCACGTCGCCGCTCAATCGCATGAAGTCATTGATCTTGGCTACTTTTTGGCCATAGTCAATCCGTAGCATGAGCAACGGCACATCGGCCCCCAAAGCCAGCTGGTAAAAGCCGCTGCGCCAGCCATCGGTCAGCTTGCGCGTGCCTTCGGGTGACAGGCCAATCCACAAAAACCCATCGTTTTGCTTGTGGGTCTTCAAGGCGTCCACCATCTCGCCCACCACACCTTTGGGGGATGAACGGTCAATCGGCACAGCGCCAATGAAGCGAATCCAGCGGCCAAACAGCGGGATGCGAAAGAGGCTCTCCTTTGCAAAAAACTGCACTGGCAAACCCACCGCCCACTTGACCGGCATCATGGTGACGAAGTCCCAGTTGCTGGTGTGGGGGTAGCCAATGAGCACGCCTTGTTTCGTGGGCAAGCCGTCAAACTCGATCTTCCAACCCATGAGCTTGACCAACCATGCCGCCCACGCTTGGGGCTTGCATTGCACGGCAAGAGGTTTGGCGAATTCGCTACTCATGGTCTACCGCTTACCGCGCAATCGCGCGGTAGCCAATGTCGCTGCGGTACTGCACGCCATCAAAGTGAATGCCCTTGATGGTGTCGTAGGCCTGCTGCTGCGCCAGCTTTAAAGTGCCGCCCAAAGCGGTGACGCACAACACGCGGCCACCGCTGGTCACCACTTGGCCGTCTTTCATTTGTGTGCCGGCGTGGAACACCACCACATCGTCGGTGTCTTGTGGCAAGCCAGTGATGACGTCACCCTTACGCGGGCTCATGGGATAGCCGTGTGCAGCCAACACCACGCCAATGGCGGTGCGGCGGTCCCATTCCAGTTCGAAATCGTCAAAGCGGGTTTCCGCGTGGTTGGCCGTAGCTGCCAGCAACACATCAACCAAATCGGTTTTCAGGCGCGCCATGATGGGCTGGGTTTCGGGGTCGCCCATGCGGCAGTTGAACTCGAGGGTTTTGACATGGCCTTGTGGGTCAATCATCAAACCTGCGTACAAGAAGCCGGTGAACGGAATCCCATCTTTTTCCATGCCCTTGATGGTGGGCAAGATGATCTCGCGCATGGCGCGGGCATGCACCTCAGGCGTGACCACGGGCGCTGGCGAATACGCGCCCATACCGCCCGTGTTGGGGCCTTGATCGGCGTCGAGCAAGCGCTTGTGGTCTTGGCTAGTGGCCAAAGGCAACACGGTTTTGCCATCGCACATGACGATGAAGCTGGCCTCTTCGCCTTGCAAAAACTCTTCAATCACCACGCGCGCGCCACCTTCGTTGTGGCTCACGCCCAGCTTGTTGTCGAGCAACATGAAGTCAATCGCTTCGTGCGCCTCAGCGGCCGTCATCGCCACCACCACACCCTTGCCTGCGGCCAAACCATCGGCCTTCACCACAATCGGTGCACCTTTGGCGTTGACGTAGTCGTGTGCGGCTTGCGCGTCGGTGAAGGTTTCGTATTCAGCTGTGGGGATGTTGTGGCGCTTCATGAACGCTTTGCTGAACGCTTTAGAGCTTTCCAGCTGCGCAGCGGCCTTGGTGGGGCCAAAAATGCGCAGACCGTGGGCGCGGAACTCGTCCACCACACCGACCGCCAAAGGGGTTTCGGGGCCGACCACCGTGAGCTCAATGCCGTTGCCTTGCGCAAATTCGCGTAAGGCCACCACATCGGTGATGTCAATGTTGTCTAAGCGCTTGTCGCGTGCTGTGCCGCCGTTGCCGGGGGCCACAAACACTTTTTGCACCTTGTTGGATTGGGCAATTTTCCACGCCAAAGCGTGTTCGCGGCCACCGCCGCCAATAACGAGTACGTTCATAGTGCAGCGTTGTGATAGACCTCTTGCACATCGTCAAGGTCTTCCAGCGCATCCAAAAGTTTTTGCATCTTTGCAGCGTCATCACCCTCGAGCTCGATGGTGTTGTCTGCACGGTAAGTCACCTCTGCCATCTCGGCCTTCAGGCCAGCGGCTTCCAAAGCGTTTTTCACAGCCTCAAAGCTGGCCGGTGGCGTCAGCACTTCAATCGCGCCGTCGTCATCGGTGATCACATCGTCAGCGCCCGCTTCGAGCGCGATTTCCATGATTTGGTCTTCATTGCTGCCCGGCGCAAACACCAGCTGGCCGCAATGCTTGAACTGAAACGCCACCGAGCCCTCGGTGCCCATATTGCCGCCGTTTTTGCTGAAGGCAAAGCGCACCTCAGCCACCGTGCGCACTTTGTTGTCGGTCATGGTGTCCACGATGATGGCTGCGCCGCCCACGCCGTAGCCTTCGTAGCGAATTTCGTCGTAGTTCACCCCGTCCAAGTTGCCAGTGGCCTTGTCGACGTTGCGTTTGATGTTGTCAGCGGGCATGTTGGCCGCTTTGGCTTTTTCGATGGCCAAGCGCAAACGGGGGTTCATGCTCAAGTCACCGCCACCTTGTCGCGCCGCCACGATGATTTCACGCGTGATGCGTGTCCAAATCTTGCCGCGCTTTTCGTCTTGACGCCCTTTGCGGTGTTGAATATTTGCCCATTTACTGTGGCCAGCCATCGAAAAATCCTCTTGAATTGAATTAACCTTATCTGGTTATTTTACTTTTCAAGTGATGGAGAACTTTCGATGGCCGAACCAATGCTGATTGCACGTCGCAATACGACTGAATGCCACATGTTGCCAGCCTTGGCCAACCGCCATGGCCTCATCACGGGCGCAACCGGCACGGGCAAAACCGTCACGCTGCAAACGCTGGCCGAAGGCTTCTCCAAAATCGGCGTGCCCGTTTTCATGGCCGACGTCAAAGGCGATTTGGCTGGCATCAGCCAAGCTGGCAGCATTCCACCCAAACTCGCTGCGGCGGTTCAAGAGCGCGGCCTGCCCATGCCAGAGCCCATTGGCTGCCCCACCACACTGTGGGATGTGTTTGGCAAGTCGGGGCACCCCGTGCGCGCCACCATCACCGACATGGGGCCGCTGTTGTTAGGCCGCATGCTCAATTTGAACGACACCCAAGCGGGCGTGCTCAACATGGTCTTCAAAATTGCAGACGACCAAGGCTTGCTGCTGCTTGACCTCAAAGACTTGCGAGCCATGCTGCAATATGTGGGCGAACACGCCCGCGAGTTCACCACCGAATACGGCAACGTCAGCGCCGCCAGCATTGGCGCGATTCAGCGTGCCTTGCTCGAGATTGAAGCCCAAGGCGGCGACCAGTTCTTTGGCGAGCCCATGCTCAACATCCAAGACTTCATGCAAACCGATGCCAAAGGCATGGGCGTGATCAACCTCTTGGCCGCCGACAAGCTGATGAACGCCCCGCGCCTCTACGGCACGTTTTTGCTATGGATGCTGTCTGAAATGTTTGAGCAACTGCCTGAGATTGGCGACGTTGAGAAGCCCAAGATGGTGTTCTTCTTTGACGAAGCGCATTTGCTGTTCAACGAAGCGCCCAAAGTGCTCCTGGAGCGCATCGAACAAATGGTGCGGCTCATTCGCTCTAAGGGCGTGGGCGTGTACTTTGTCACCCAAAACCCTCTGGACGTGCCCGAAACCGTGCTGGGACAGTTGGGAAACCGTGTGCAACACGCTTTGCGCGCCTTCACACCACGCGACCAAAAAGCGGTCAAAGCCACCGCGCAAACCATGCGCGGCAAAGCGGGCCTAGACATTGAAAAAGCGATCACCGAGCTGGGCGTAGGCGAAGCCTTAGTGAGTTTGCTGGATGCCAAAGGCCGCCCGTCCGAGACTGAACAGGTCTATGTGTTGCTGCCCGGCAGCCAACTTGGCCCCATCACCCCAGAGCAACGCCAGGCCTTGCTGGCCAATTCGTTGGTGGCTGGGGTGTATGAACAGACCTTGGACCGTGAATCGGCTTATGAGCGCCTCAAAGGCGCAGCGCCTGCCGCGGGTGGTTCGACTGCAGCGGCTGGCGCTGCTGCTGGAACCGTATCTGCCCCCGCAGGCCAAGGGCCAGCTCAAGCCACTGTGACCGACCAAGTGCTGTCAGGCTTGGGCGACGCCCTGTTTGGCTCCACCGGCCCGCGCGGCGGTCAACGCCAAGGCCTGGCTCAAATGATGGTCAAGTCGGCTGTGCGCAACATCGGCTCAGCTGTTGGACGAGAGATTGTGCGTGGGGTGATGGGCAGTATCTTGGGTGGACGCAAGCGCTAAACCGCCTTCGCGAACCCAATAAACAAGCCCATAAAAAACGCCGCCTGTGGCAACACAGACGGCGTTTTTATTGACACGGCTGAATCAGCGCGGTTTGAAAAACCGCAGAAGGCTTAGCTCGCTGCAGGCTCCTCAGAAGCCGTGTGCTCGCCCTTCGCAGGTTTTTCCTTTTTCGGCAAAGGCGTGATGTCGAGCAGCACTTCTTCTTTGTCGTCGATGTCCACACTCAAGCGGCCACCTTCGGTGAGGCGACCGAACAGCAATTCGTCGGCCAAGGCCTTGCGAATCGTGTCTTGGATGAGGCGTTGCATGGGGCGTGCGCCCATGAGCGGATCAAAGCCCTTCTTGGCCAAGTGCTTGCGCAGCGTGTCGCTGAAGGTGACTTCGACTTTCTTCTCGGCCAACTGGCCTTCGAGTTGCAGCAAGAACTTGTCGACCACGCGCATGATGACGTTTTCGTCCAAGGCCTTGAAACCCACGATGGCATCCAAACGGTTGCGGAACTCAGGCGTGAACAAGCGCTTGATGTCGCCCATTTCGTCGCCAGGCGCGCGAGGGTTGGTAAAGCCAATAGTGGCCTTGTTCATGGTCTCAGCGCCCGCGTTGGTCGTCATGATGAGGATGACGTTGCGGAAGTCGGCTTTGCGACCGTTGTTGTCGGTCAAAGTGCCGTGGTCCATCACCTGCAACAGCACGTTGAAGATGTCGGGGTGCGCTTTTTCGATCTCGTCGAGCAACAGCACGCAGTGCGGCTTCTTGGTCACGGCTTCGGTCAGCAAACCACCTTGGTCAAAGCCCACGTAGCCGGGAGGCGCGCCAATCAGGCGGCTCACAGCGTGGCGCTCCATGTACTCGGACATGTCAAAGCGAATCAGCTCAATGCCCATGATGTAGGCCAACTGCTTGGCCGCTTCGGTCTTGCCCACGCCCGTGGGGCCGCTGAACAAGAACGCGCCAATGGGCTTGTCGGCTTTGCCCAAGCCCGAACGCGCCATCTTCACGGCAGAGGCCAGCACTTCGAGTGCCTTGTCTTGGCCGAACACCACGCTCTTCAAATCGCGCTCGATGGTTTGCAGCTTGCTGCGGTCGTCGTTGGACACATTGGCGGGCGGAATACGCGCAATCTTGGCCACGATGTCTTCAATCTCGGCCTTGCCTATGGTTTTCTTGCGCTTAGACGCCACCAAGATGCGTTGCGCCGCACCGGCTTCGTCGATCACGTCAATCGCCTTGTCGGGCAAGTGACGGTCGTTGATGTACTTGGCGCTCAACTCAGCAGCGGCTTGCAGTGCGGCCAAAGCGTACTTGACGTTGTGGTGCTCTTCAAAGCGCGACTTCAAGCCTTTGAGGATGTCCACGGTTTCAGGCACGGTGGGCTCGACCACATCGACCTTTTGGAAACGACGGCTCAAGGCCGCGTCTTTTTCAAAGATGCCACGGTATTCGGTGAACGTGGTTGCACCAATGCACTTGAGCTGACCGCTGGACAGTGCAGGCTTGAGCAAGTTAGAGGCATCCAAGGTTCCGCCAGACGCTGCCCCCGCGCCAATGAGCGTGTGAATTTCGTCGATGAACAAAATCGCATTGGTCTTGCCCTGCAACGACTTGATCACGCCTTTCAAGCGTTGCTCAAAGTCGCCACGGTATTTGGTGCCGGCCAGCAAAGCGCCCATGTCCAGCGAGTACACGATGGATTCCGCCAAGATTTCAGGCACATCGCCTTGGGTGATGCGCCAGGCCAAACCTTCGGCAATCGCGGTTTTACCCACGCCGGCCTCACCCACCAACAGCGGGTTGTTTTTACGGCGGCGGCAAAGGATTTGGATGGTGCGCTCCACCTCGTAATCACGGCCAATCAGCGGGTCAATCTTGCCGTCTTTGGCAGCTTGGTTGAGGTTTTGGGTGAACTGCTCGAGTGGAGAAGCCTTTTCGTTCTTTTCGGAACCGCTAGCACTGCCCTCTTCTTGCTCGGCTTGCGACTCGCCACCTTTGACAGCCTCAGGTGGGTCGCTCTTTTTGATGCCGTGAGCAATGAAATTCACAACATCCAAACGCGTCACGCCTTGTTGATGGAGGTAGTACACCGCGTGCGAGTCTTTCTCGCCAAAGATGGCCACCAGCACATTCGCGCCGGTCACTTCTTTTTTGCCGTTGCCGGTGGACTGCACATGCATGATGGCGCGCTGAATCACGCGCTGAAAGCCCAGCGTGGGTTGTGTGTCCACCTCTTCGGTACCAGAGACCTGAGGCGTGTTGTCTGCAATGAAATTGGCCAGCGACTTGCGCAAATCGTCGATGTTGGCTGAACACGCACGCAGCACCTCAGAAGCGCTGGGGTTGTCTAGCAAGGCGAGCAGCAAATGCTCGACGGTGATGAATTCGTGTCGTTGTTGACGGGCCTCGACAAAGGCCATGTGCAAGCTGACTTCTAGTTCTTGGGCAATCATGTGTTTTCCTTCGGTGCTTGCAACTGAGATTCAAATGTATATGGAAACAAAAGCCATTTATTCAATAGGTTTGTTTCTTTAGTGCAAACCATGATTCATTCAATCGGTTCTGCCACACACTGCAGCGGATGCCCTGCTTTGCGGGCTGCATCCATGACTTGGTCCACCTTGGTGGCCGCCACATCTTTGCTGTACACGCCACACACGCCTTTGCCATCCAAGTGGATTTGCAACATGATTTGCGTCGCGGCTTCGCGGTCTTTGTTGAAGAACTCTTGTAACACCACCACCACGAATTCCATGGGCGTGAAATCGTCATTAAGCATCACCACCTGAAACAATTGCGGCGGCTTGGTGCGCTGCGTCAGGCGCTCTAAAACGACCGATCCGCCATCGTCACGGTCGGGCAGCTGGACTTTTGGGGTAGGTTTTTTGCTAGGCATGGGCTTTACATCTGCTCAATCATCACATCACCAAAAGCAGAGCAACTCACCTGCTCTGCTCCGTCCATGAGGCGGGCAAAGTCGTAGGTGACGCGTTTGGTGGCGATGGCGGCTTCCATCGCTTGGATGATGGTGTCAGCCGCCTCAGTCCAGCCAATGTGGCGCAACATCATCTCGGCAGACAAGATCATGGAACCTGGGTTAACGTAGTTTTTGCCCGCGTACTTGGGCGCTGTGCCGTGGGTGGCTTCAAAGCAAGCCACGGTGTCTGACATGTTGGCGCCAGGTGCAATGCCAATCCCTCCCACTTGCGCGGCCACGGCGTCAGAGATGTAGTCGCCATTGAGGTTCAAGGTGGCCACCACCGAATATTCGGCTGGGCGCATGAGGATTTGCTGCAAGAAGGCGTCGGCAATGACGTCTTTGATGATGATGCTCTTGCCAGTTTTGGGGTTCTTGACGCGACACCAAGGTCCACCGTCAATGAGCGTTGCCCCAAATTCTTTTTGTGCCAAAGCCAAGGCCCAATCGCGGAAACCACCTTCGGTGAACTTCATGATGTTGCCCTTGTGCACGATGGTGACGCTGGGCTTGTCGTGGTCGATGGCGTATTGAATGGCTTTGCGAATGAAGCGCTCTGTGCCTTCGATAGACACTGGCTTGACGCCAATGGCTGAGGTATCGGGGAAGCGAATGGTGCTGGCACCCATTTCGGTTTGCAAGAACTCAATGAGCTTTTTGGCTTTGGGGCTTTGTGCGGCGTATTCGATGCCAGCATAGATATCTTCCGAGTTCTCGCGGAAGATGACCATATTGGTTTTTTCGGGTTCTTTCAGGGGCGAAGGCACGCCTTTGAAATACTGCACGGGGCGCAGACATACGAACAAGTCAAGCGCTTGGCGCAAGGCCACGTTGAGCGAACGTATGCCACCACCCACAGGTGTGTTGAGAGGGCCTTTGATGGATACCGTGTACTCACGCATGGCTTGGGCGGTTTCTTCGGGCAACCAAACATCGGGGCCATACACCTGGGTGGCTTTGGCGCCAGCGAACAACTCCATCCACTGAATTTGACGCTTACCGCCATAGGCTTTAGCCACAGCAGCATCGACGACTCTTCGCATGACAGGCGTCACATCTTGACCTACGCCGTCACCCATGATGAACGGAATGATGGGCTGGTCGGGCACGTTCAGCGAGGCGTCTGCATTGACAGTGATTTTTTGACCTGCAGCGGGCACTTGGATGTGCTGGTAAGACATGAGCAGCGGTTTCCTGTGGGAATGTGAAAATTTCTCTTCCGATTCTAGCGATCGCCAACCCACTCAAAGCACTGTAAAGCCCATCTCAGCGAGCTTTGCCTTGCGATACAGTCTCACGCATGAAACGCGCACTGCTCACCCTCCTCTTTTCTGGCTTGGCTTTTGCGGCTTTGGCCCAAGACACACCACAAACCAACCTGCCCCGCATCAAGCTGCAAGCGGGCATGTATCAGATCGACACACAGGTGGCGCAAACCGAGGCGCAGCGTCAGACGGGCCTGATGTTTCGCAAAGAGATGCCGCAGCACGAAGGCATGTTGTTTGTGTTTGAACAGCCTGCCACCCAGTGCTTTTGGATGAAAAACACATTACTGCCACTCACCGCTGCCTTTGTGGCCGA
The DNA here is from genome assembly GCA_041180165.1 of Pseudomonadota bacterium. Lineage (GTDB taxonomy): Bacteria > Pseudomonadota > Gammaproteobacteria > Burkholderiales > Burkholderiaceae_C > Limnohabitans. Next base: position 10,432 of record JBEGSC010000004.1, read on the forward strand.
CGATGGAACCATCGTGAACTTGGTGGACATGAAGCCGCAAACCACCGACTCGCACTGCTCAGAAAAGCCGGTGCGCTTTGTGTTGGAGATGAACCAAGGGTGGTTTGCCAAAAAAGGACTGAAGGCAGGTAGCCGATTGAGTGGGGTGGCATTTAAGCCATAACCCCAGAACTCGCATCCACAAAAAAGCCGCCTATCGAGGCGGCTTTTTGCATTTCAACAGGCTCTGAGCCTGAAGCAACGTGCTGAATTAAGCAAAGTTAGCTTCAGCGAAAGACCAGTTCACCAAGTGGTCGAGGAAAGTCTCGACGAACTTAGGACGCAGGTTGCGGTAGTCGATGTAGTAGGCGTGTTCCCACACGTCCACGGTCAACAAGGCTTTGTCGCCAGTGGTCAAGGGGGTACCAGCGGCGCCCATGTTGACGATGTCCACAGAACCATCGGCCTTTTTGACCAACCATGTCCAGCCTGAACCAAAGTTGCCCACGGCGCTCTTGACGAAGGCTTCTTTGAATGCAGCGTAGCTGCCAAACTTGGCGTTGATGGCAGCAGCCAAAGCGCCTGTAGGTTCGCCGCCGCCTTGGGGCTTCATGCAGTTCCAGAAGAAGGTGTGGTTCCAGATTTGGGCAGCGTTGTTGTAGATACCGCCGCTGGACTTCTTGACGATTTCTTCGAGGGCCATGCCTTCGAACTCAGTGCCTTTTTGCAGGTTGTTGAGGTTCACAACGTAGGCGTTGTGGTGCTTGCCGTGGTGAAACTCCAAGGTTTCTTTAGAGTAATGAGGGGCCAAAGCATCGATGGCGTAAGGCAGTGCGGGCAAGGTGTGTTCCATGTTGTCCTCTGTGGTGGTTTTCGAAAAGTGGCTTGATTGTAGAAACTAAATGTGATGGCTTGGCTTGACCTGCAAATCAACCACACCATCGGCAAGGGTTGCTTGCACGGCTTGGCCCACCTGCGTTTGCGCCACGGATGTGATGGCTTGGCCATCGGCATCGCTGAGCCATGCAAAGCCGCGCTGCAGCACAAGCTTGGGGTCGAGCAGCTGCAAGCGCAGTTCAGCGCGGTGCAAGCGCTCGCGGGCTGTGGCTGGGGTTTGTTGCACACCACGGGCCAAGCCACTGGCCAGGTTGGCCAACTCGTTATGACAGCGTTGGGTGCGATTTTGCATGGCTTGGCCCAAGCGCTGCTGCAGGCGCAAGATCTGCATTTTTTCTGTATTAAGCCCTTCAGATGGGCGACCCAAGCGAGCTTGGGCTCGGTCTAGGCGTTGCTCATGGGTGTCAAGCTGGCGGTGCGCTGTGGATTGCAGGGCATTGCCCCACAGCTGCAGATTCGATAGCAGCTCGGCTTGCGGCACGGCGCACATTTCGGCAGCGGCCGTGGGCGTGGGGGCGCGCAGATCGGCGCAGAAATCGGCAATGGTGAAGTCGGTTTCATGGCCCACGCCACTGATGATGGGCACGGGACTGTGGACGATGGCGCGGGCGAGGTTTTCGTCGTTGAAAGCCCACAGGTCTTCCATCGAACCGCCGCCACGGACCAACAAGATCACGTCAATGTCGGGCTGCTGGCCAAGTTGCTGCAAGGCGTGCACTAAGGTGGGTGGCGCATCTGGCCCTTGCACCAAGGACGGCGCGAGTACCACGGGAATGTGCGGCACACGCCGCTGCAAGACTGTGGCTACGTCGTGCAAGGCGGCTGCACCGAGTGAGGTGACCACGCCAATGCCACGCGGCATGGTTTTGAGGGGGCGCTTGCGCTCGGCATCAAACAGGCCTTCGGCTTCGAGCTTGGCTTTGAGCTGGAGGAACTGTTCAAACCATGCGCCCTGCCCCGCACGGCGCATGTGTTCGACCACCATTTGCAGTTCGCCACGCGGCTCATATACACCTAAACGGCCCTTGATTTCGACGAGTTCGCCGTCCACAGGGCGAAAGTCAAGCATTTGGGCGGCGCGCTTGAACATGGCACAACGCAACTGCCCGCTTGCATCCTTGAGGGTGAAGTAGCAATGACCACTGGCCGCCCGCGTGAAGCCAGAAATCTCGCCCCGAACGGCCACGGGGTTAAAGCGGCCGTCCAAGACATCAGCAATGGCGCGGCATAGCGCTCCAACAGCCCAGATACGGGGCGTCGAACCTAGCGATTCAGGGCTTGCCATTGACGACTCATCCACAAAAAATATTTTGACCTCAATTTAAACAATAAACCAACAAAATCACGAATCTGCGTAGTAAGTCATTGATTTGTAACGGTTTTTTATCGCTCAATTTTCGGTCAATCTGTTGAATCGCCCCTGTGATGCGGCTTGCGAGGGGTGCGAACAAAGCTTATCCCCAAAGTTATCCACAGTTCATGTGGATGGGTGGCTGGGCCATAATTAGCCTACACAATTTTCTCTGGAGTGTTGGCTTTGTTCACCATCATACAAGCGGCTGGCTGGCCGATTTGGCCACTTTTGATCTGCTCTGTCGTGGCTTTGGCTTTGGTCATTGAGCGCATGATGAGCCTACGCACGCATTTGGTAGCACCCGAAGGTTTGTTAGAACAAGCGCTCAAGGCCTCGCAGAACAACCTACCCTCCGAAGAAGCCATGCAGCAGTTGCACGACAACTCGGTCTTGGGCCGCGTTTTGGCCTCTGGCCTGCATGCCATGAAGGATGAGCCACTGATTGGCTCCGAGGACTTGCACGCGAGCATGGAGTCGGCTGGCCGCAAAGCCGCCCACGAACTGGAAAAGTATCTGGTGGCCTTGGCGACCATTGCTTCTGCTGCGCCGCTGCTGGGTTTGCTGGGCACGGTCATTGGCATGATTGATATTTTTGGCTCGCAAGCCCCAGGCACGAGCAACCCTGTGCAGCTGGCGCAAGGTATTTCGATTGCGCTGTACAACACGGCGTTTGGTTTGATCATTGCCATTCCTGCCCTGATGTTTTGGCGCTACCTGCGCGGCCGTGTGGATGCGTATGTGTTGGGCTTGGAGCTAGATGCCGAGCGTTTTGCACGCCACTTGCTTGCCATGCGTGCACGTTTGAAGTAACCAGGCATTTCACAAGCCATGAAATTTCATCGCGAAAAAAGCCCCGAACCCGAGATCAACCTGATCCCGTTCATCGACATTTTGTTGGTGGTGGTGATCTTTCTGATGCTCTCCACCACTTACAGCAAGTTCACAGAAATGCAGCTGAATTTGCCCGTGGCTGATGCGGCTGCGCCCAAAGAACACCCCCATGAGGTGATTGTGTCCATCAGCAGCGAAGGCGCTTTCAGCGTGAACCGCAATTTGGTGAACACGCGTGATGTTCAGGGCCTCAGCCAAGCTTTAGCTGCAGCCACACAAAGCATTGAGAACCCCATGATCATCATCAGCGCTGACGCACAGGCCAGCCACCAATCGGTGATGATGGCGATGGAAGCGGCACGCCGCAATGGGCTGAACCAGCTCACGTTCGCAGCCCAGTCGTCTAGCGGCAAAGCCGACTGACGCGCATGAACGACCAACCCACCATGACGCTTAAGCAGCAGCTGTTGCAAGCGTTGGTGCAAGCTTGGAACAGACGCAGCACAGTGCCCCCCCATGTGTTGGGGCAAATCTTGGTGGCTTTGATGCTGCCCATCAGCTGGCTGTTTGCGGGTGCGGTGGCGATTCGTCGTGAACTCTATCGACGAGGTGTTTACAAGCAAGAAACACTGCCAGTGCCCGTGATTGTGGTGGGCAATGTGATGGTGGGTGGCGTGGGGAAAACGCCCATCACCATGGCCGTCGTGAACCACCTGAAAGCGCAAGGTTTGCACGTGGGCGTGTTGTCTCGCGGATATGGCCGCAAAACGACCAGCACCTTGGCGGTGTCGCCCAAAAGCCAATCACTCAACGTGGGCGATGAACCTTTGCTGATTGCACGCAGCTGCCAAGTGCCCGTGTTTGTGGGCAACAGCCGTGTGGACGCAGGCCTTGCTCTGCTGAGGCTACACCGCGATGTGCAAGTGCTGGTGTGTGACGATGGCTTGCAGCATGGCCCTCTGGCCCGCGACCTTGAGCTATGCGTGTTTGATGAACGTGGCGTCGGCAACGGCCACATGCTGCCCGCAGGACCGCTGCGCGAAGCGTGGCCACGCAAAGCATTGAAACCCGACGTGCCTTGTTTGGTGCTGAAAACAGGCGGGGAAGCTGGCCCGAACGAGTTTGCGGTGCAGCGCCATTTGGCTAACTATGCACTGCAAGCCGATGGCACAAAACGCTCGCTCAGCAGTTGGTGGGACACACCCGTCCAAGCCTTGGCAGGCATTGCCAAGCCTGAGGTGTTTTTTGCCATGTTGCGCGAGCAAGGCCTGAATGTGGTGCACACCCAAGCCCTGCCCGACCACGCCGATTTGCAAGCTTTGCACATCGACGCCGCACAAGGCGATGTGCTGTGCACCGAAAAAGATGCGGTCAAGCTCTGGGCGCATCACCCACAGGCGTGGGCTGTGCCCCTTCACACCACATTGCCCACCGAACTATTGGCCGCGATTGATTTGCATCTAACGGCTGCACAAAACGCAAAGTTATCATCACCCCATGGACACCAAACTGCTTGAACTCTTGGTCTGCCCCGTGACCAAAGGCCCATTGGAATTTAAACGCGACACACAAGAACTGGTGTCGCGCAGCGCCCGCTTGGCTTACCCCATTCGCGATGGCATTCCTGTGTTGCTGGAAAACGAAGCCCGCACTCTGACCGACGCCGAGCTGGAAGCGTAAATGTCGTTTTGCGTTCTTATTCCAGCGCGTATGGCGTCGTCGCGCTTACCCGACAAACCACTGGCTGACATCGCAGGCTTGCCCATGGTGGTGCGCGTGGCGCAACGCGCCAAACTCTCTGCCGCAGCGCGTGTGGTGGTGGCCGCTGACGATGCACGCATCGCCGCCGCCTGCCAAGCCCACGGCATTGATGCTGTACTCACCCGCACCGACCACCCTTCTGGCAGCGACCGTTTAGCCGAGGCCTGCGACCTGCTGAAGCTGCAAGACACCGATGTGGTGGTGAATGTGCAAGGGGACGAGCCGCTGATTGACCCCGCCTCCATTGACGCCGCAGCCCAACTCCTGCAAACACGCAGCGACTGCAGCATGAGCACCCTCGCCCACGCGATTGACAACGTGGCCGACTTTGCCAACCCCAATGTGGTGAAGGTGGTGCTCGACGCCCGCAACACCGCGTTGTACTTCAGTCGCGCCCCAATTGCTTGGTGGCGCGACGGCTTTGCACAAGGCGTGACCAGCCTACCCAGCCCCGCCCCACTTCGCCACATTGGCTTGTACGGCTACCGCGTGGGCTTTTTGCGCGAGTTCCCCAAACTGGCGCAAGCGCCCATCGAAATCACAGAGTCGCTCGAGCAATTGCGTGCCATGTGGCATGGTCACCGCATTGCGGTGCACGTGACCGAGCACGCGCCCGGCCCTGGCGTGGATACACCTGAGGATTTGGAGCGCGTTCGCACCCTGCTTAGCCTGGCTGCGTAAGCCTTTAGAAGGCATGCGCGTGCTATCCTCGTTTTAATTTCTGTTTTCAAAATCGACCATTAGGACCAAACCATGAAACTCATTTTGTTGGGCGCTCCCGGTGCTGGCAAAGGCACACAGGCCACCTTCATTTGCCAAAAATACGGCATTCCCCAGATCTCCACTGGCGACATGCTGCGCGCCGCGGTGAAAGCCGGCACCCCATTGGGCTTGGAAGCCAAAAAAGTGATGGACGCGGGTGGTTTGGTGAGCGACGACCTCATCATCAATTTGGTCAAAGAGCGTATCGCTCAGCCCGACTGCGCCAATGGTTTCTTGTTTGACGGTTTCCCTCGCACCATTCCTCAAGCCGACGCCATGAAGGCGGCTGGCGTGAAGCTCGACTACGTGCTCGAAATCGACGTGCCATTTGACGCCATCATCGAGCGCATGAGCGGCCGCCGCTCACACCCCGCTTCTGGCCGTACCTACCACGTCAAGTTCAACCCTCCCAAGGTTGAAGGCAAAGACGACGAGACAGGCGAGCCCTTGGTTCAACGCGACGACGACAAAGAAGAAACCGTCAAGAAGCGCTTGGACGTGTACAGCGCCCAAACACGCCCCTTGGTGGACTACTATTCGGGCTGGGCGAAAGCCGATGCTGCTGCTGCACCCAAGTACCGCGCCATCAGCGGCACAGGCACTGTGGAAGAAATCAAAGAACGCGCATTCAACGCTCTGGCAGCTTAAGTTTGCGTCGAGCAAGAGAGGCTTGAACACCAGGCCTCAGCCAAGGCCGCTCAGTTCACTGAGCGGCTTTTTCTTTGATCAGCTCCAACATCAGCGCCACACGCGCTTGCACTGGCGTGAGTGAGCCCGCGTGTTCAAACACATCGCCCTTGCGTGACTGCACGCCGCCCATGGCGCAACGCGACGCACGCACCACGCGCATGCCGTGAGCTTGGGCTTCGCGCAATGCAGACTCCAGGTCATGGTGCAAAGTGCCATTGCCCGTGCCGGCTACCACCCAACCGTCGGGGGCATCGTGAGCACACAAGGCTCGGACCAAACGACCATCTGCACCTGCGTGGTTGAGCACGATCTCCACGCGTGGCCAAACACGAACCGACAACACTTCTTCCACACTGGGGATGCCCCAAGGTAGATGCGGTGTTGCGGACTGAACTGTGACAAACGGGTTACGTTGCTGGCTGTGCAGCTTTTGCACGGCATCGCCTGGGTGCACATGGCCTGCACAGACCAAGGCCACGCCAAATACATCATGGCGCTGAACCCATGACATGGCCTCTTCTAGGTTGGCTGGGCCATCGCTGTCAGGCGCATTGGCTGGCAGCATGGCGCAAGTGATCGCCACAGGCTTGTTGGGTGACAACACGGTTTGCAAAAAGTAGGCGGTTTCTTCCACGGTGTCAGTGCCATGGGTGATGACGATGCCTTGCACATCGTCTTGAGCCAGCCAGTATTGGATGCGCTCTAGCAACTTCTGCCACAGAGCAAACGACATGTCTTTGCTGTCAACTTGGGCCAATTGCTCAGACACCCAATCGATGCCCCCTGTGTTGAAATCGGTCATCAACGCATTGACTTCAACTTGTCCAGCTTGGTAGTTGTGCGGCGCACTTTGGTCGTCCGTCAGGCCCGCAATCGTGCCGCCTGTGGCTAAAACAACGATTTTTTTAGTTTTTTTCGCATTCATGGCTTGCCAAACTCAAAAAGCTGGTTAAAAATACAGTTACTGGATGTGCAAACAGTCACACCACCCAAGACACACATTGTGCAGGAGTCGAACCGATGATTGAAATGCCAAAACTTACCGCCCGTCAGCAACAGATCCTGGAACTTATCCAGTCTGCCATTGCCAACACCGGTTCGCCCCCTACCCGTGCAGAAATTGCAGCAGAGCTTGGTTTCAAGTCTGCCAACGCCGCTGAAGAACATTTGCAAGCTTTGGCGCGCAAAGGCGCCATCGAGTTAGTAAGCGGCACTTCTCGCGGCATTCGCCTCAAAGGGGGCAACCAACGCAGCCACCAAGAAAGCAGCTTTAGCGCTTCACCTTCAGGTTTCTCTCTGCCACTCGTGGGCCGCGTGGCAGCAGGGTCACCCATCTTGGCACAAGAACATGTGGACCAAACCTATTTTGTCGAAAGCAGCTTGTTTGCCCGTAAGCCCGACTACCTGCTGCGCGTGCGTGGCATGTCCATGCGCGACGCCGGCATCATGGACGGCGACTTACTGGCCGTGCAATCCACCCGCGACGCCAAGAACGGCCAAATCGTGGTGGCCCGCTTGGGCGAAGACGTGACCGTCAAACGCTTTCGCAAAACCGCGAGCCACATCGAGCTGCTCGCCGAGAACCCCGACTTCAAAACCATTGTGGTCGAGCCAGGCGAGCCTTTTGAAATTGAGGGTTTGGCCGTCGGCCTGATCCGTAACACCATGATGATGTAAAGAAAGCACACGACCATGAGCCTCGCACTTTTTGGCGCTTACCGCCTCTTGAACCCTCTGCAAAATGTAGTTCGCGGTTTTATCCCTGCGCAAGCTTTGCAAAGCACCCGCCGCCCTTTGCCTTTGCGCGTTGCCCGCGTGATGGAAGCCCAACACAACCGAGCCCAAGCAGGCCGAATGGTCATCTCGGGGCGTATGGCCGATGTGTGCGCCGAACTCGACCGCTTGGCAGAACTCGAAAACCGTCACTGATGTACGTCTATGGCCTCACGCAGCGTGTGAGGCCATGTGTCACAAGGCACAATTGAGGGATGAACATTGTCATACTCGACGACTACCAAGATGTCGTGCGCAAACTCAATTGCGCGTCCAAATTAGAAGCTTATCCCGCCAAGGTATACACCAACACCATCAAAGGTGTTGGCCAGTTGTCAGTCAGGCTGCGTGATGCCGAAGTGCTGGTGTTGATCCGTGAACGCACCCACATCACACGCCAGTTGCTAGACAAGCTCCCCAAACTCAAACTCATTTCCCAAACCGGAAAAGTCGGCAGCCATGTGGATGTGGCGGCTTGCACCGAACGCGGCATTGCCGTGGCTGAAGGCTCGGGCTCACCCATTGCACCCGCCGAGCTGACTTGGGCTTTGATCATGGCTGCTATGCGCCGGCTGCCTCAATACATCAGCAACCTCAAGCATGGAGCTTGGCAACAATCTGGCTTTAAGGCAGGCTCGATGCCCACCAACTTTGGCCTTGGCCAAGTCTTGCGCGGCAAAACACTGGGTATTTGGGGCTACGGCAAGATCGGCCAGTTGCTGGCCGGTTACGGCAAGGCATTTGGCATGCGTGTGGTGATGTGGGGAAGCGAATCTTCTCGCGAACGTGCCGCCAAAGACGGTTTGAATGTGGCTGCTTCACGCGAAGCATTTTTTGAAGAGTCGGATGTACTCACACTCAATCTGCGCTTGGTCGATGAAACGCGCGGCATCGTGAAGCTCACAGATTTGAGCCGCATGAAACCCACAGCCCTGATCGTCAACACCTCACGCGCAGAACTGATTGAGCCTGATGCCTTGATCACTGCACTCAACCGAGGACGCCCCGGCATGGCTGCGATTGATGTGTTTGAAAGCGAGCCCATCATGCAAGGCCAAGCGCTGCTGCGCTTGGAAAACTGCATTTGCACGCCCCACATTGGTTACGTGGAACAAGACAGCTACGAGCTGTATTTCGGCACGGCGTTTGACAATGTGGTGAACTTCATCAAAGGCACACCGACCAACATCGTCAACCCAGGCGCGTTGCAAGTGCGCCGCTGAGTCAACGCCTCGCGGCTTAGCTGGATTTCTTGGCCATGCGTTCGGCCATCAAGGCCATGCAAGCCTTTTTGTCTTCGTTGACTTTTTGCACCGAGGCTCGTTGCGCCATTTGCTGACCATAGGCTTTGATCGGCAGATGCGCCAACAGATCTTCGCCCAGCACAGATTTGGACGCGAGAGAGGCCAAGGGCAAGCTCACGATGGCTGAGCAATCTGCCAATGTGAAGGTGTCACCCGCAACAAAGGGCGAAAACTTCAAGAGTTTGGTCAAACCTGCCACACCTTTGGTGAGCTGTTTGTGCGCACGCTTTTTCGTAGCCTCATCCACCTGACCACCAAAGAATGCTTGTGGGTAAAGTTCTCGGGCCACGAGCTCCACATGCAAATCAATGTAGGTGATGATTTCACGCACCTTGGCTGCCTCGAACGGATCTGCGGGCATCAAGGGGTGGTGCGGATAAGCCTGCTCAATGTATTCAGCGCAAACCGTCGATTCGCTGATGCAGCCGTGAGGTGTTTCTAAAAATGGCACCTTGCCCATCGGCGAGCGCAGCAAGGTTTCAGGTGCGGCTGGCTTGACCCACACCAGCTCTTCTTCAAACGGCACGGCTTTTTCAAGCAGCTGGATTTTGAGCTTGTTGTAATAGTTGCTGACAGCAAAACCGCAAAGTTTGAGGGTCATGGAGGTGCTCCGATAAGTGAAGTTTGAATTTATTCTTGCATAGCATCTGCCAGCGTAAGCTTGTAAGGGCATTGACCTAGTCACCTATGCGTAACTCAAAAAACCAAGCCTGCTCGGCCATAATCTTCGCCATGAATTCCATCTACAGAACCATAGGCATTTTGGGAGGCGCGACAGAGGCGCTGCAAATCGCATCCGAGGGCGTGACCGACTTCGCCACCATTGACCGTATCTTGCGCGACCAAGCGGGCTTCAAGCTTGGACCCTTTCAGTTGCTCGACATCACAGGCATTGATGTGGCACACGAGGCCATCAGTTCTGTGTACCAACAGTACATGAACGAGCCCCGTTACCGCCCAAGCGACATCGCAGCGCAACGTATCAACGAAGGCAAGCTGGGTCAGAAAACTGGTGCAGGTTTTTACATCTACGCAAATGGCGAAGCGCAAATGCCCGCCGAGCAAGCCACCCCAATCGTGGCAGAGATGCCTCCGGTGTGGGTATCTACCCGCGCCATGCGCCGCCCCGAGCTGCTGCAATTGCTCAAAGACTTGGGCGCCAAGATTGAAACCGGTGCATCGCCCTCGGCACAAGCGTTGTCCATCGTTGCGCCCTTGGGCTTTGATGTGACCACCGTTGCCATTGTTGAGCGGCTCGACCCTGCACGCACGGTTGGCATCGACATGCTAATTGACGACAAGCTCACCCAACGCCGCGTGCTGGCCACCAGCCCCGCCACACGTGCGGACATGCGTGATGCCGCTCACGCCTTGTTTGCCCGCGATGGCAAGGCGGTCTCGGTGATTCGTGACAGCGGTGGTTTTGTGACCCAGCGCGTGGTGGCCAACATCATCAACATCGCCTGCGATATGTGCCAACAGGGTTTGTGTACGCCCGAAGAGATCGAAGCCACAGGAGCCGCCGATTTGGGCCATAGCATGGGGCCGCTGACCATGGGCAACAAATATGGCCCGACGGAAATCTTAGAAGTGCTGTTCAACGTGCAAACCGTTTATGGCGACACACGCTACCGCCCTAGCCCATGGCTGCGCCGTCGTGGCGCACTGGGCTTGAGCTTGATGCACATTGAAAGCTAACGCCCCATGAGCGCTCAACTCAAAAGCACCAACCAAGGTCAAACGCTGATCTTGACCTTGTCAGACCCCGTGCTGCGCAACGCCATGGGGCCTGCCATGTATGCCGCTGGCATTGAAGCGCTGAATGTGGCTGAGACGAACCCTGACATTCGCAGCGTGGTCATCACTGGCGAAGGCGCACATTTTTGCGCTGGTAGCGACGTATACCGACTTCAAGCCAATCGCGAACAGTCTGCCGAAGTGCAAGCCCAAACGATTGAAAGCTTGCACAACTGGATGGAAGCGATTCATACCTTTCCCAAACCCGTCATTGCAGCGGTAGAAGGCGCAGTCGTGGGATCTGGTTTTTCGCTCGCCTTGATGTGCGACCTCATCGTGGCAGCAGACAACTGCGTGTTTGCCATGGCCTATAGCAATTTAGGTTTATCGCCCGATGCGGGAGCAAGCTGGAACTTGCCCCACGCACTGCCGCGCCAATTGGCAGCTGAGCTACTGCTCTTGGGCGATCGCATCAGCGCGCAACGTTTGCATGAACTAGGAGTGGTCAACCGTGTAGTTGATTCAGGTCACGCATTGACACAAGCCTTAGCCTTGGCTGAGCGTATCAACGAACGCGCACCGAACGTGATGAACAGCATCAAAGAACTCATCAACGACGCCTCCGTCAACAGCATGACACAACAGTTGGCACAAGAACGCAATCAGTTTGTGAAAAACTTGCATCACACCAATGCAGGCATTGGCATACAAGCCTTCCTCAATAAAGAAGCACCACAGTACAAATAAATCTCAGCTCGAAGACCCACATCAACCTCGGGTCTCCAGAGTGACAAATTCTTACTTTCAGGTCACACAAAAGACAGGCTATGGACGATCCTATTCTTAACATCGAAGAACGCGAGGCCATCAACGCAGGACGTTGGTTCTCATCTCTTTCACCTTCACTCAGGCACGACATTCTTCGATGCGCTTACGTCAAACGATGCAAAGACGGCGACTTGATTGCAGCTCGCGGAGACTCCGCCGACGAGTGGATGGCTTGCGCCAAGGGCGCAGTGCGCGTGAGTTCGACCTCGCTGTCGGGCAAGCAAATCACATTCACCTATGTAGAGCCCGGCATTTGGTTTGGCGACGTGGCGATCTTGGACGGAGACCGACGCACACACGATGTGTACGCACATGGCGACACATCCATTCTTTGTGTGGCCAAAGCGGACTTTCAAAAAATTCTCGCCCAGCATGTGGAGTTTTACGACGCCATGTTGCGCCTCCAAGCGCGTCGTATTCGTCAGCTGTTTGGCTTGGTGGAAGACCTCAACACCTTGCCTCTGCGCTCGCGCTTGGCCAAGCAACTCTTGCACTTGGCGCGAAGCTATGGCGTGCCTTGCCTCACGAATGGGCAAGAAATTCGCATTGGGTTGCAACTCGCTCAAGAAGAACTGGCGCAGCTCCTGGGTGCCTCACGCCAACGCGTGAACCAAGAACTCAAAGCCATGGAGCGCGAGGATGCCATTCGCATCGAACCAGGCGGCTTGGTGATTCGCAACCGCGACGCCTTGCTACACATCAGCGAAGCCGACCACTGACAGGAGCCCACGCATGAGCCGGGACGACACACACACTTCCCAGCCCATGCGCGCGACGCAGGGCATTGACACAGCGGCGCTCTCAGCGTGGCTTAGCGCACATCTGCCGGGTTTTGAAGGCCCGCTCTCGCTAGAGACATTCAAGGGTGGCCAATCCAACCCCACCTACCAACTCATCACACCGAAGCGCAGCTACGTGCTGCGCACCAAGCCTGGCCCAGTCGCCAAGCTGCTGCCTTCGGCCCACGCGATTGAACGAGAGTTCAAGGTCATGCACGGTCTGTACGGCACAGAGGTCCCCGTACCACAAATGCATGTGTTGTGCGAAGACGAGTCCATCATCGGGCGTGCCTTTTATGTGATGGAGTTTGTACAGGGACGTGTGCTGTGGGACCAAACTCTGCCTGGTATGGCCAACGCAGAGCGCGGAGCGATTTATGACGAAATGAACCGCGTGATTGCGGCCCTGCACACTGTGAAGTTTGCAGATCGTGGCTTAGAGAGCTACGGTCGCCCCGGCAATTACTTTGAGCGACAAATCGGCCGATGGAGCAAACAATACATCGCGTCCGTCACCCAGCCAATTGATGAGATGGACAAGCTCATGGCATGGCTGCCAGCCAATATGCCTGACAGCGCCAAAGATGAGAGCAAGGTGAGCATCGTGCACGGCGACTACCGCCTCGACAACCTGATGTTTCACCCCACCGAGCCTCGCGTTTTGGCTGTGCTCGATTGGGAACTGTCGACCCTTGGCCACCCGCTGGCAGACTTCAGCTACCAGTGCATGGGCTGGCACATTCCACCTGGCACATTCAGAGGCATTGGCGGTGTAGACATTGCCTCACTTGGCATTCCCAGCGAGAGTGAATACATCCATCGCTATTGCAACCATACAGGTCTCGCCACACCCACCGACCTGAAAGCTGACTGGAACTTTTACCTCGCCTACAACATGTTTCGCATGGCTGCTATCTTGCAAGGCATTGCCAAGCGCGTGGAGGCTGGCACAGCCTCTAGCGATCAAGCCAAAGCCAACGGTGCAGGCGCACGCCCCATGGCCCAACTGGCGTGGAAATTTGCACAACAAGCCTAAAAGAAAAACGAGACAAGGAAACAAAAATGAACTTCGATTACAGCGACAAAGTTAAAGACCTACAAGCTCGGCTGCTGGCTTTTATGGACGCACATATCTATCCGAACGAACAACGCTTCTTCGAAGAAATTGCCGCCAACCGAACCAAGGGCAATGCTTGGGTCCCCACCCAACTGGTAGAAGAGCTCAAACCACTCGCGCAAAAAGCAGGCTTGTGGAATTTGTTTTTACCCCACAGCCCGCGCGCCCCAACAGGTCTGAGCAACTTGGAGTACGCCCCTTTGTGCGAAATCATGGGTCGCGTCCCTTTTGCGGCTGAAGTGTTCAACTCTTCCGCCCCCGACACGGGCAATATGGAAACATTGGAACGCTACGCCAGTGAAGCCCTCAAAGACCAATGGCTAGAGCCCTTGCTGCGCGGAGAGATCCGCTCCGCGTTTTTGATGACGGAGCCAGCCGTGGCATCGTCTGACGCCACCAACATCCAATGCAGCATTGTGCGCGATGGCAATGACTACGTCATCAATGGCACCAAGTGGTGGAGCTCAGGCGCAGGCGATCCACGCTGTGCGGTGTACATCGTGATGGGTAAGACAGACCCCACTGCGCCGAAGCACGCCCAGCAAAGCATGGTCGTCGTGCCTGCCAATACGCCTGGCGTGAAAGTCATTCGACCCTTGAGCGTCTTTGGCTATGACGATGCGCCACATGGACACATGGAGGTGAGTCTCACGAATGTGCGTGTGCCCGTTGACAACCTGTTGCTGGGTGAAGGCCGTGGCTTTGAAATTGCACAAGGTCGTTTGGGCCCTGGACGCATTCACCATTGCATGCGAACCATTGGCTCAGCCGAGCGCGCGCTGGAATTGATGTGCAAACGCCTCAACAGCCGTGTGGCATTTGGCAAGCCTTTGTCGGCCCAAGGCGTATGGCACGAACGCATTGCCGAGTCGCGCATCATGATTGAGCAAGCGCGCTTGTTGACGCTCAAAGCGGCCTACATGATGGACACAGTGGGTAACAAAGAAGCACGCTCTGAAATTGCCATGATCAAGGTGATTGCACCCAACATGGCCAGCCAAGTGATTGACTGGGCCATGCAGGCTCATGGCGCAGCGGGTGTGTCGGATGACTTCCCATTGGCTTATGCCTACGCCACCCAGCGTTGGCTGCGCTTGGCCGATGGCCCTGATGAAGTGCACCGTCAGTCCATCGCCAAACTCGAGCTCGCGCGGCACATCGCCAGCACCCCACAAGACATTGACATGCCGATCACGCGCGGCAGCTAAGGAGCACACATGATTGACGTTTACTCATGGGCCACGCCTAACGGACACAAAGTCCACATCATGCTTGAAGAGTGCGGCTTGAAACTGGGCCGCGATTGGGTGGCACACCCCGTCAACATTGGCCAAGGTGATCAGTTCAAGCCTGAATTCTTGAAGATCAGCCCCAACAACAAAATTCCAGCCTTGGTTGATCCCCATGGACCTGATGGCAAACCTATCAGCGTCTTTGAATCGGGTGCTATCTTGCTCTACCTCGCCTCCAAGACAGGCAAGCTACTGCCCAAGAGCGACCGCGCCAAGTTTGAAGTGTTGCAGTGGCTGATGTTTCAAATGGGTGGCGTGGGTCCAATGCTCGGACAAGCCCACCACTTTCGCATTTACGCGCCCGAGAAAATTGACTACGCCTATAACCGCTACACCAACGAAGCCAAGCGCTTGTATGGCGTGATGGACAAGCGTTTACAGACCCGCAAGTTCATTGGCGGCAACAGCTACAGCATTGCTGACATCGCCATCTTTCCGTGGCTGCGCAGTTGGCAAAACCAAGGCATCGATTGGGCTGACTACCCTCACCTCAAAGCTTGGTTTGATTTGATTGCTGCACGCCCTGCGGTGCAACGTGGTGTGCAGGTGTTGGCGGATTTGCGCAAGCCTTTGACCGATGAGAAGGCGAAGGATACGTTGTTTGGGTCAGGGCAATTCCTAAAGCGTTAATTGATCGCAGATAACGCAACACTGAGACTCGAGCAACGCACTGTCTGTGTCGAGCAACCCGCATCAAACGCTTGAAAAGAACTGCCTTTAAGCTTGAATAAATCAGGCAAACCACCTGTCGCCGTCAAACGAACAGGCTGCAAGCCTTTTGTGAGCGTGTAAGTCGTCGACAAGCCGCCATTACCTGGGGTTTCTGCGAGCGAAAACTTTGTAATGCTCATGACGTCTGGCGAGCTCTTACGAGCCAAATAAAAATTCGCTGCGTTACCGCTCACAGTTGCATAAACATCTGTGAGCGTGGCTGCATCCGTTAGATTGGGAAAGACTTTAGATGTGCACACCGAATAACGTGGCATTGACGATGAAGACAAATCCTTGAGCCAAATAATCGAATTACTGGCTCCTGTCGAACCCAAAATCAAATCAAACCGACCACTTGCACTTGGAACTGTATTGATGCTGTCGATCGATGTTGGAATGCTGTCTCCACCACAGTTGCTTTGCGTATCTTGTGCAACCAATGCATGGCCTGCCGCCTGAAGCGTGAACGTACCGCTACCATTGCCGAAATAAACTTGAGGTTCTCCACGCGTTGTGGATGTTGAATTACTCACAATCAAATCAAGGTCTGTATCACCATCGATATCTAAAGCGGCAGCAGACTTACCGTCCACATTGATATTGGACGCTTTTTGACGGTAGCTACCATCCGATTGGCTCAAAAACAAGAGCTGAGCCACAGGCTGCTGCTGTACAGCAGCACAGGACAAATAAACATCCGGTTTTTTATCGCCATTGAAATCTGCCGTAATGGCGTATTGACTAGAAACGCAAGCGGCACGCTCAGTTGAGGCAAGTATGCGATCTGTGTCATCCACCCAAGCCGAGGTTGTTGTTTTCCATCTCAGGAAATAAACCTTGCCAGCGGCGCCTGATTGGTTCACGACGATGAACGCTGAAAATTGGCCATCTTGGAAAAAATCACCAAATGTGACCGAGACCGAACTGACATTGGGGTCAAATTTCTCAAGTTGCGTTCTCACGAGTTCAGCTGCATTTTTGTTTTCGTAAGAGGACGTTGCAACCGTCAAAGGCGTGCTACCTGTGGGCCAGACATAGGCGGGGGAATTGCCTCCCTCTGCATCAGGCGTACCGCCGCCCCCACCACCGCCGCAACCGAACAAAACGCTGCTGATTAACAGCATTGATATGGACCATATGTTTTTCATCTTGTTACCAGAATCGACCTCGAAGCACTTTACTTGATAGAACTTCATGCGCCAACCACAAACTGATAAAGTTAGCCCTGTTGCAACCGATTTGAATACGTCATGTTTAAGAAGTTTTTCCTGTTGACCTGCCTGCTGCTGTCTGTGTGCACGGGCGTGCTCGCACAAGATAAACCCGCTGCATCACGCGCCATTTTGGCCCGCCCTCCGCAATCTGGTCCTGAGCCTATGCTGTTGCTGGGCCCCAAAAATCGTCCGTACACAGAAATCATGGTGCACACCACCAAGCTTGATTACTTTGATTGCAAAGGTATTGTGGCCCCTTGGTTTCGTGAGTTGCTGGTGGCCGAAATGAACTACTTTGCCGAATTGGTGGAGTTGCCATTCGTCAAAGGTGACGCGTGCGTGGTGAGCATCGGTACAGAAAAAAGTCTCACCCCAGGACGCATCAACATTCACCTCTATGTGAATGAACAACGCTTAACCGCTTGCGTTCGTAACGAGCAATGCCCTGTGTTTCGTAGCGTCAGTTTGATTCCTAAGGACAAAGTGCTGTATCGCTCTTACTTCTTGTCCGACATGTCACGCAAACTGATTTCTCAGCAATGTGTGACTGACAAAGGTAAATTGCACCCCGATACCACCTGCTACACGGTGCCCTAAGGGTTTTTTACCCGCTGGGCTAAAGCCCATCCCTGAAAAGCCGATTCTCTAGAGATATGCGTTTTTCTTCCTCTTCACTAATTGCAGCTGCCCTTGTACTGACAAGCCTTATGGGCTCGCCAGCGTTAGCGAGCGACGCCCCTAAAAAGCCTGCAGCCAAAGAGGAGCCACCCAAGCCAAAGTTCGACTACGTCGAAGAAGAAGGCGAAAAAGGCCGCAGCGGCTACGTCTACAAACGCGTAGCAAAGCCAAAGTTTGAAGAGCCAGAACCGATTCCCAAGGCCCCATTCCCTGAACCACCAGAACCGCCTGAGCCGCCAAAGAAAGACGACCATGGCAAGAAGGATGATCATGGTGCGCCTAAGAAAGAAGAGAAAAAAGACGATGGCCATGGTGCTCCCCCTAAAAAAGAGGATAAGAAGAAGAACGATGGTCACGGTGGCGGACATGGCAAAGATGCCAAAAAACCTGCTGCCTCTGTCGTTAGTTCGGTTTACGACCCTGCGATCATCAAACTTGATGGGAACAACCGTCCATTAACCCCGGTGGTTTTTAGCAATAAGTTTGCGGACTATTTCGTCTGCTACAAAACAATCAAAGCCAAGTACAAAGAAACGGTACTGGCTGAAATGAACACTTTTGCTGATCGCATGGGGTTGCCACGTGCACAAGACATGCCTTGCATGATCAAAGTTGCCAAGGCCAATACCAAATTCCCCGGCGCTATTTATATTGAGTTCTACACGGATGTCCAAGCGGAGAAGCAATGCATCAAGATGGGCGAATGCGGCTCAACACGGCTCATGATGCTTTTTCCAAAAGACAAAACGGGCCTCAAAAGCAAAGAGCTTTATCGCTCATACGTCTTGACCGACGAAAAGAAATTTCGCCGCAGCAATTTTTGCGTCAGTCCAGATGGGCAATTTTTGGGTGAAAAGCACTGCTATGTGGCCTTACACCCAGACTGGCTATTTAACTGATAGCGACTGAGAGAAATGGCCTGTCCGACAGGAATCGAACCTGTGACCCACAACTTAGAAGGTTGTTGCTCTATCCAACTGAGCTACGGACAGAAATGAAAAAAGGCCTCGAAAACGAGGCCTTTTTTACTTTTATGGTCGGGGCGATAGGATTCGAACCTACGACCCTCTGGTCCCAAACCAGATGCGCTACCAGGCTGCGCTACGCCCCGAAGCTAGCATTGTAACTCGCAAATCCCCGTTTTTTGAATCGAATAGGATGAAAATCGAGTTTTCAACCCTAGCATCAAGAATCAAAGTAGAAAGTGATATGGAACTCAAACAACTACGCTACTTCGTTCGAATCGTAGAACTGGGAAGCATCAGCCGAGCAGCGTTGGACTTGAACTTAGTTCAATCCGCATTGAGCCAGCAAATGACGAAGTTAGAAGGCAGTTTGTCGACCCGTTTGCTGCAGCGCCATCCTCACGGCGTCACCCCCACGGATGCTGGCGTTGCTTTTTTTCGTGAAGCACAGCTCACCCTTCGACATGCTGAACAGGCTATTCGCTCTGCCAAGTTAGCACGATTGTCAGGCACGGTCAGCGTCGGCCTAGCCCCAACAACTGCTGCAGTGCTGGGGTTACCGCTCATGAAAGCGATGCGTGAGCGGTATCCTAATGTGCGCTTGCATATGATTGAAAGCCTGTCTGGCCACTTATCTGCCATGCTCAATGCCAGACAACTTGATTTGGCGGTGTTGTTCGACTCACCTATTCGAGCGAGTCAACACATCGAAACTGCACGCAGCTGGAGTGTGAAGCGACTATTGGAAGAGGATATTTTCTTCATAGCCAATCGCCAGACACGGTCGCCCAGTGCACCCAAAAGTCTTCGCATGTCGCAACTGATTGACGAACCATTGATTCTCCCGACTGGCCCTCATGGCTTGCGGAGCACGCTCAACGCAGCATTTGCACGGGCCAATATCACGCCGCAAGTGACACTGGAAATTGATTCACTGGCCATGTTAATGGACGCGGTGCAATCGGGTTTAGGGGCAACTTTGCAACCTTGGGCCGCAGTTGCTCGTATGAATGGCCCTGAAAAAAACCTTTACATGGCGCGTATCAGCGACCACAAGGTCAAACGAGTGAACTTGCTCTGTGGCCTATCAGACAGCGAACTATCCCCTGCAGCCCTTGCTGCTCGGGTTGTCATCCATGACTGCGTGAGCTCTTTGGTCAAAGAAGGAGCTTGGCAAGGTGTTGCCCTTGACTAGTTAGTATTTGTTACGGTCTAGGGCATTACTTATTGTGATACCCCCATGCATGAGTACCGCTTCACGAATTTAGTCAATGCGACTAAAGTGCAGTTTTTATAAAAAGGAGACAACCATGACTACCAACTCTCGCCGCTTATTAATGGCAGCTTGTTTATCAACCTGTGCTGGCATTCTTGTGCCCGCAGCAGCACAAGCTCAAACACCAGCATGGCCGACAAAAGCCATTCGTTTTGTGGTTCCGTTCGCGCCGGGTGGCACTAGTGAAGTAGTGGCCCGTTCCGTCGCAGCTGAATTGACCAAGCAACTGGGTCAAAGCGTTTACGTCGAAAACAAACCAGGTGGTGCTGGCGTGACTGCGATGCAAGAAGTGGCAAGAGCTACGCCAGATGGTCACACCATCATCCTCACACACGTAGGCACTTTGGCTGTCAACCCTTACATGCTGAGCAACCAGCCCTACGATGTCAACAAAGATTTTGTGCCCGTGACTCTGCTTGCGAAGGTACCAAACGTCTTTGTCATTCATCCTGATGTGCCCGCCAAAAACTTCAAAGAATTCATTGCCTATGCCAAGGCCAACCCAGGCAAGCTCAATTACGGCTCAGCAGGTAATGCCAGTGCTGGACACTTGGCGATGGAATACCTCAAGCTGGTAACGGGGACCTACATCACGCACATTCCTTACCGCGGCACTGGCCCGCAACTCACCGACTTGCTGGCTGGCCGCACGCAAGCCTCATCGGCTGGTATGCCTGCTCTTGGCGCCCACATTCGAAGCGGCAAGCTGCGCGCAATTGCAGTGGGCACTCAACAGCGCATCCCCTCCATGCCTGATGTCCCAACAGTGGCTGAGATGGGCTTTAAAAACTTTGAAACCTCACAGTGGTACGGCATTCACGTTCCAGCCGGCACGCCACCTGAAATCGTCAAACGCTTGCAAGAAGAGTCCCTTAAGGCCCTCAAATCAAGCGCTGTGACTGAGCGCTTTGCGACTGACAACGCAGTAGGTGGTGGTGGTCCATCTAGCGAATACGCAGCATTCATCAAAAGCGAACAAGCGATTTGGAGCGATATCGTCAAACGCGCGGGCATCAAACCCGATTAATCAGTCGCTTCCTTTTCTTCGGAGTTAGTCAATGAGCTTGGATGTTTTGGTGATTGGTGGCGGCAATGCGGCCTTGTGTGCTGCATTGATGGCACGCGAAGCAGGTGCGCGTGTTCGCGTGCTGGAATCCGCACCGCGTGAATGGCGTGGGGGCAATTCGGCACACACACGTAACCTGCGCTGCATGCACGACGCCCCACAAGACGTCTTGGTTGATGCTTACCCCGAAGAAGAGTTCTGGCAAGACTTGCTCAAAGTCACGGGCGGTTTGACGGATGAGAAATTAGCGCGTTTAGTCATTCGTCACTCCGCGACGTGTAGACCTTGGATGGTCAAACACGGCGTGCGATTTCAGCCTTCGCTCTCTGGTGCGCTGCACACGGCACGCACCAATGCGTTCTTCATGGGCGGTGGCAAAGCGCTCATGAATGCGTATTACAGAAGCGCTGAAAGTCTAGGTATCCAAATCGATTACAACGCCGAGGTCGACGAAGTTGAACTAGATAACGGCCGCTTTGTAGCGGCCTCAGTGATGCATAAATTGCCAAACGGAGATATTCGCCGCGAACGCATCGAAGCCAAAGCTTGTGTCTTGGCATCAGGCGGATTTGAATCGAATCGTGAATGGCTGCGCGAGGCCTGGGGTAAGAATGAGCGAGGCGAATACCCGTCTGATCAATTTCTGATCCGTGGCACGCGTTACAACCAAGGCGTGCTGCTCAAACATATGCTGGCACAAGGGGCTGATGCGATTGGTGATCCTACCCAAGCGCATATGGTGGCGATTGACGCACGAGCGCCCATGTATGACGGTGGCATTTGCACGCGTATTGATTGTGTTTCATTAGGTGTAGTCGTTAACGTAGAGGGCAAACGTTTTTACGATGAAGGCGAAGACTTCTGGCCTAAACGCTACGCCATTTGGGGACGGTTGGTCGCTCAGCAGCCTAGACAGGTTGCTTACTCCATCATCGATGCAAAAGCTGTGGGACGCTTTATGCCTCCGGTCTTTGAAGGCACACAAGCTAACAGCCTGCCTGAGCTTGCTCAAAAATTGGGATTGGATGAACACGTATTTATGCAGACCATGAACGACTACAACTCGGCATGTCAATCTGGCACGTTTGATCACACCACACTTGATGACTGCCATACAGTAGGCGCAACCCCTGAAAAAACACATTGGGCACGCCCGATTGACACGGCTCCTTTCTACGCCTACGCAGTTCGACCAGGCGTCACATTCACGTATTTGGGGCTTCAAACTGACGAAACAGCAGCCGTGCACTTTAATAAAAAAGCAAGTTCAAACTTATTTGTCGCTGGTGAAATGATGGCTGGCAATGTACTTGGCAAGGGCTACACCGCGGGTGTTGGCATGACGATTGGCACGGCGTTTGGCCGCATCGCTGGCGAACAAGCGGCAAAAGCTGCTTTGAATTCAGGGGCTCACCATGCAAACGCTTAAAACCCTGACACAGGAAGCCGTGGCATTGGCACAAGGTAGTTTGTCCGCCAGTGAGGCTGAAGTCTCTCGACAAATGCACATCTGCAATGGGTGTCGTTACTGCGAAGGTTTTTGCGCTGTTTTCCCAGCCATGACACGTCGACTTGAATTCGGCAAGGCCGATATTCATTACATGGCAAATCTATGCCACAACTGTGGTGCTTGTTTGCACTCCTGCCAGTATGCGCCCCCCCATGACTTTGCCATCAATGTGCCAAGAGCTATGGCGAAAGTTCGCGTTCAAACTTACGCTGACTATGCATGGCCCCAAAGCTTAGGCACTCTTTACAAGCACAACGGCCTCGCGCTTTCATTGGCATTGGCTGCGAGCTTGTCTATTTTCTTGTTGATGGCGTTGCAACTCAATGGAAACTTGTGGCGTGCAGACGTAAATCATAATTTTTACGACTTGTTTCCACACAACTTGCTGGTGAGTTTGTTTGCCCCCGTCTTTTTATTTTCCACCTTGGCATTGACCATAGGTGTGCGACATTTTTGGAAAAAGGTCACCCCAGCAACCAGCGGCGCACCACTGTGCATTGATGCAAGCGCTGAGGCAACAAACGCCGCCTTGCGCTTGAAATACCTTGACGGTGGACATGGAGATGGATGCAACAACGAAGATGACGCCTTCACACTCTCTCGACGCCGCGCACATCACCTCACCTTCTATGGATTCATGCTTTGCTTCGCAGCCACCAGCGTGGCGACGATTTACCACTATGCCTTTGGCTGGGTCGCTCCGTATGACTTACCTCAATTACCCAAAATACTGGGTGCAATTGGTGGCGTGAGTTTGCTGTTGGGCACCGCTGGTTTATTCAAGCTCAACATGAGTCGACACCCTTTACATGGCGATCCAGAGCAAAAGACGATGGACCTCGGTTTCATTGCGCTACTTTTCTTCACAAGTGCCTCTGGCTTGGCTTTGTGGTTAGCACGTGGCCATATCGCGATGCCTGCATTGTTGGCCATTCACTTGGGCGTGGTCATGGCGCTGTTTGCCACCCTGCCCTACAGCAAATTTGCGCACGGTATTTTCAGAACTGCTGCCTTGCTGCGCTTTACAGTAGAAAAACGCCAACCCAACCGACTGGGACTGAGTGGCGAGTAAACCATGAGGTGGTTAGTTTGAAATCAAGTGGATTGGTGTCCCCAACGTCTTAGGTTTTGGGTGTAAATACATAACCCGGTAAATGCAAAATGCCCTGCATGATTTTTCGTGCCGTACGCACCAGTGCGGCGCTGGTTAGTGCCGCGCTCTCACCCTCACCTTCCAATTCAACTTCTACATCAATTTGACCGGCTGGGTGCAAAACCACCAACGCATGGCGACCTGGCTTCATGGCGGCCCGACTGGCCACCGTTCCAGGCAGCGCAAATGCAGTTGCGACGCCAATAGCCCCCGTCACCGCATGAGAAGCGTGACATTTGTGCGGTGTGAAATAGCGTGAGGTGATGCTGTTTTCAGAGTCTCCTTCGCTCACTAATACAGGCTTGGGAATCACGCTACCTGAGACATCGCCTAAGCCCATCATTTGCCCAGCCTTCAAGCGTAAGGACTCCAAACGATCCAAAAAGGCTCTGTTGGCATCCAACTCAGCGGGTCGCTCACGCCCAGTCAAACCGAAGTCTTTGGCACGCAAAATCATCAATGGCATCGCTGCATCGATACAGGTGACGTCCATGCCATCAATCACATCAATGCGATTGCCTGTTGGGAAGACTTTTCCTGTGACCGCACCCCAAGCATCTAAGAAATTTAGCAAGACGGGCGCGGCTGTACCTGCCACACCATCAATACGTGCATCACCTTCATAGCTCACCTTGCCATCTGGCGTGCACACGGTCACTTCGATGCGAGACTTCGTGTTGACGTTGTAAACACGCACCTTCGTCAACCCGTCCTGAGCTGGGATCAATCCTTGATCAATGGCGAAAGGCGCAACGCCAGACAACATATTTCCGCAATTCGGACGTGTGTCGACTGACGGATGCCCCACAGCCACTTGCGCAAACAAATAATCAATATCGCAATCTGGCTGACTTGATTTAGAAACAATCGCCACCTTGCTATTGAGCGTGCTGCCCCCTCCCAAACCATCCAACTGCAACGGGTCCGAAGCACCGATCGCGCCGATCAAAGCTTGATCACGCGCTTCATCAGACTCTGGCAGCCAATCGCGTAAAAAAAAAGGACCACGGGAGGTGCCCGCACGCATCAAAACACAAGGCAAAGAAATAGTCATAAACGTCAAAAGTAAACAGTGGGGCTAAGCGATGAGCTGGCAATTAGTCAGCCGTAATCTTGGCAGTATTGACGACCGACTTCCAACGCACGAGCTCTTTTTGAACCAATGTTTTCAATTGTTCAGGCGTGCCTGTTTCAACTTCTGCGCCTTGATCTTCAATCTTCTTTTCATTAGCTTTGTCGTTCAACACTAAGTTGACTTCTTTATTCAAGCGCTGAATCACAGCAGCGGGTGTTTTGGCAGGCGCAAACAGTGCATACCACTGCCCCACATTCACGTTCTGAATACCTTGTTCAGCCAAGGTCGGCACATCTGGCATCAATGGAGAGCGTTTTGCACCAGCCAAGCCCAAGGCCTTGATTTTTCCGCCTTTGACTTGAGGATAGGCAGTGAACAAACTTGGGAACATGATCTGTGTTGTGCCACCAATCGTGTCAACAATCGCAGGGGCTGAACCCTTGTAAGGCACGTGCTCCATATCTGCACCTGTGGTCATTTTGAAAAGCTCGGCAGCAAAGTGAGGTGCTGTTCCTTTACCCGCTGAAGCGTAATTCATCACGCCGGGTTTGGATTTAGACAAAGCCACAAATTCGGAGGCATTTTTGACTGGCAAAGAGTTGGTTGCCACCATCAATGTAGGAGAGCTGGCCACCAAACCGATGGGTTCAAAATCTGCAATTGGATCGTATTTCAGCTTTTGCAATGCAGGGTTCATGCCGTGAGTTGCGATGTAGCCGAACAAAATCGTGTGACCATCCGCCGGCGCACGGGCCACAAACTCAGCAGCAATCGCACCGTTTGCACCAGCCTTGTTATCAACAACCACGGCCTGTCCTAATTTGGCCTGCAAACCTTGAGCAATGATGCGAGCCATCGCATCATTGGCGCCACCAGCAGCTGTTGGGACAACGATCGTGATGGTCTTCGTAGGAAAAGTTTGCGCAGCAACCGTCGACTGGTAGCTCAAAGCACTCGCAACGATCAAAGGCGATGCCAGCGCTGCAAGTGAGAATTTCTTACGGGTTGTTGCAGTGTTCAAAAATTTTGTAAACATTCATATCTCCTAATGTGTTAACGAATAGGGATATGGTGGCTTGCATGACCAATTTTGTAAAATGCAATTTAAGACAAGATTGATGCGTTTGTCGCATCACTGAGACTTGCGTTTTTTCTTTCCAAAAGATTCGACTGAAGCCTTTTTCAGCACATCACAGAATGCGGATGCAGCCGGGGACAAGGTGCTACCTTTTCGTTGAATCAAGACAACTTTTCGCTTGACCACAGGGTCAACCAAAGGAATCCGAATCACACCCATGCGGTCGTTTTCACCACACGATGACGACGGCAAGATTGAGCATCCAACACCTGCAGCCACCAAGTTAATTGCTGTTGCATGATGCTGGACCTCATAAGCCCCAGACAGGCTAATGCCACGTTTAGCCAATTGATAGTCCATGAACACACGTGTCGCTACAAAGTTGCTCACAACAATCAAATTGGCGTCACTCATGTCTTGCCAACGCACAGATTTTTTTTGGCTTAGTGGATGGTTTTCACGACAGAAAAACATCAATGGATCTTCAAATAGCTGTGTTTCGATCAAACCTGGGTGCTTTTCGCCGTGGATCGCAATACCCACTTCCGACTGACCTGCCAACACCGCCTCTCGCACTTGGTAGGAAGTTGCGTCGACCAAGCGTATTCGGTTGTTTGGATACTTCTGGGCGTAAAGTTTGATCAGATTGGGCAGGATGTAGGCTGCCATCGTCGGTACACACGATAACGTGAAATTACCCGTTGAGTGTTTAGACTTGTCTTTGAGTCTAGTCACTGCAGCCGACATGTCATAAACAATTGAGCGCGCTTGCGGTAAAAAATCCTCCCCTACAGGCGTGAGCTTGACGAAGCGTGTGGTGCGGTCAAGTAGCTTCAAATCTAAGTAGGCCTCTAGCTTTTGTACGCGCCTGGTCAGTGCAGTTTGCGTCACATTCAGTCGCTCAGCAGCCTTGTGAAAGCCCCCCATCTCAGCCACCATTACAAACGCTTGAATACCATCAAAGTCTATTTTCATTCCGTGGTTTGCCCTTGTCGAAAAACCAAAATTTCGCCGCTCAGGCCTCAGATAATACGTGCATGACTGCTTTGCCCACACACCATGCCAGCGTACTCAAAAACATACGCGTTCTCACCCTCGCGTTGAACTTGCCAGGCCCGGCTGCCGTGATGCGCCTGCAAGCCATGGGCGCGAAGTGCACCAAGCTCGAACCTATGGCCCCCAAAGGGATGCGCACAGCAGATCCGATGGGCATTTACAAACCTGCAGCCTACGAGGTGATGCACCAAGGTTTGAAGGTTTTACA
This sequence comes from Pseudomonadota bacterium, assembly GCA_041180165.1. GTDB lineage: Bacteria > Pseudomonadota > Gammaproteobacteria > Burkholderiales > Burkholderiaceae_C > Limnohabitans. The sequence goes on from JBEGSC010000004.1 coordinate 37,526, forward strand.
AGCAGATCTGAAGTCCGAACGCGGCCAAGCAGCGCTGCACAAACAACTGGCGCAAACCGATGTACTCATCACCTCGTTTCGCCCCTCGGCGTTGGTGAAGCTAGGTTTGGCATGGAAAGAACTGCATAAGCGCTACCCTGCGCTGTGTGTGGTGAGCATCGTGGGTGCACCTGGTGAACGTGCAGAAGAAGCAGGACACGACTTGACCTACCAAGCAGACAGCGGCTTGGTGAACGGGTTGGAGATGCCCGCGAGTTTGTATGCCGATATGGGTGGCTCTTTGTTTGCCACAGAAGCGGTGCTGCAAGCCTTGCTCTTGCGTCAACGCCCAGGCCGCACACACGGCAAAGGCGTGTTCCACGAAGTCGCGTTGTGCGAGGCATCAGCCTACTTAGCGCTCCCCCGCACTTGGGGCCTGACAGTGCCCAGCGGTGATGTAGGTGGCGCACATGCGGGCTACAAGATTTACCCCTGCAAAAATGGACGCGTCGCAGTGGCCGCCCTAGAACCGCACTTTGCAGCACGTCTGTGTGAAGCCGCAGGCTTGCCCCAACAAGCGGCCATGCAAATGCACAAACGCAGCACGCATGAAGCGATTGCCAAGTTCTTGGCCTCGCAAACTCGCGCACAACTCGACAAGCTGGCCAGCAGCAAAGACATTCCCTTGCACACGCTGCCCCGCTGAATACGCGTGTGCCCCAAAAGAAAACGCCCCTTGAATAGGGGCGTATTTCTTTGTGCTTCAGCGCAAATGGCGCAATGGATGCGCTGATGTAGGCCAAGGGCTTTCAAAAAATGGCAACACCATCTCTGGCGTGACATCCGTAATGCGCGAGGGCTGCCACTTCGGTGTGTGATCTTTGTCAACCGCCAAAGCGCGGATGCCTTCCACCGTTTCACTGCTGACGCCGCGACGAGACAAATGGTCGGTCTGAAAACAATGACGCACCAAATCGCGCTCCATGCGCAAGTCATCGGCAAGCGTCATGTTCTTACCTCTGCGAATTTGCTCTAACGTGACACACAGCATCAACGGCGATTGATGGTGTAAAGCCTTCAAGGTTTGCATCGACCATTCATCATCGCCTTGCAGGGCTTGCTCCATGTCTGCCACTGTGGCTAAGCCGAACACCTGATCAATGCGGGCGCCTTGCCATGCTGGCATTTGAGTCAATGCTTGCGCAGTGGAGGCCTCCGCCTGTTCGCGCAGCCACTTCACCACAGCATCGCCAGTGGCCCACTCATGCTGCTGCAACGCATCCCACAGCGCAGGCAAGGCCGTTGAATCGACAGACACATCGGCCAAACCCACATGCAGCGATTCACCGCCGCGCAGCACATAGCCCGTGAGTGCCAAATATTCACCCATGTAGGCGGGACATGCAGGACCAGCGCAACGCCCCAAGAAATAACCACCGCCGACATCTGGGAACAAACCAATGTGCGTCTCGGGCATCGCCATCTTGGTGCGCTCAGTCACCACGCGCAGCGATGCACCTTGGCTAATGCCCATACCGCCGCCCATGACGATGCCATCCATGAATGCGATGTAGGGCTTGGGGTAGTTTTGAATCAAATGGTTGAGGCTGTATTCCTCTGTGAAGAAATCTTCCAGCGTCACATCACCACTCAATGCTGCTTGATGGAAGTAACGAATGTCACCGCCCGCACAGAATGCACCGAATGGGCCTTCTTTGTTGCTGCCACGCACGACCACCGCCCTCACCTGCGCGTCGTCTTGCCACTGCTGCAGCACATGGTTGAGCTCACGCACCATGGCCAGGGAGAGCGCGTTCAAGGCCTTAGGACGATTCAGGGTGATGAGGCCTAAATGGCCCACACGCTCAGCGTGCACATCGGTGGTGTAGGTGGACATGGTGATACCTTCTTCAAATACTTGTGTGTATTTTCTTCAATTCAATATCGCAGCAAACACCTGAATTGCACCCGCGCGACAGATGGAAAGTTAAGACGTAAAAAAGCCGAGGCGAACCTCGGCTTTTTCAAAACAAGTGGATCACTTGTTGCGCTTACGCTCGTGCTCTTTCAAGAAGCGCTTGCGCAGACGCACGCTCTTGGGCGTGATTTCCACCAACTCGTCGTCTTCGATGAATTCCACACCGTATTCGAGCGTGAGGTCAATCGGAGGTGTGATCTTGACGGCGTCTTCTTTGCCAGACACGCGGAAGTTGGTGAGCTGTTTGGTACGTGTGGCGTTCACCACCAAGTCGTTGTCACGGCTGTGGATACCCACAATCATGCCTTCGTACACAGGATCGCCCGCCTTCACAAACATGCGACCACGGTCGTCCAACTTGCCCAAGGCGTAGGTGAAGATTTCGCCGTCGTCCATGGAGATCAAGACACCGTTTTTACGGCCAGCGATGTCGCCCTTGTGTGGCTCGTAGCTGTCAAAGATGTTGGAGATCAAACCTGAACCACGGGTCAAGTTCAAGAACTCGTTGGTGAAACCAATCAAACCACGGGCGGGAATGCGGTATTCCAAACGCACACGGCCACGGCCATCGGGTTCCATATTGACCAATTCGCCTTTGCGTTCACCCAAGGCTTGCATGACGCCGCCTTGGTGCTCTTCTTCGATGTCGGCTGTCACCAACTCGATAGGCTCATGGCGCTCACCATTCACATCTTTGAATAACACACGTGGCTTAGACACAGCAAGCTCATAGCCTTCACGGCGCATGTTTTCCAACAAAATGGTCAAGTGCAATTCGCCGCGACCGGCGACTTCAAAAATACCGTCTTCGTCGGTTTCTTTCACGCGCAAAGCCACGTTGTGTTGCAGTTCTTTTTGCAGGCGATCCCAGATTTGACGGCTGGTCACAAACTTGCCATCACGGCCTGCCAAAGGCGAAGTGTTCACGCAGAAGTTCATGGTCAGCGTAGGCTCGTCCACTTTCAACATAGGCATGGGCATCGGAGTGTTAGGGTCGGTCACCGTCACGCCAATGCCGATGTCTGCAATACCGTTGATCAACACGATGTCGCCGGGGCCAGCTTCAGTCACTTGCACGCGATCCAAACCTTGGAAGGTCAACACTTGGTTGACACGACCTTTCACAGATGAGCCATCAGGCCCTTCCATGACCAACACGTCCATGCCGGGCTTGACCTTACCTTGGCTCACACGGCCCACGCCGATACGGCCAACGAAGGTAGAGAAGTCAAGCGCAGAGATTTGCAACTGCAAAGGTGCTTCAGGGTCACCGCTGTTCGGTGGCACGTGCTTCAAGATGGTGTTGAACAACGCTGACATGTCGGGGCCCCACTGCTCGCCAGCGGCGCCCTCTTCCAACGACGTCCAGCCGTTGATGCCGGAGGCGTACACCACGGGGAAGTCGAGTTGTTCATCGTTCGCACCGAGTTTGTCAAACAAGTCGAAAGCGGCGTTGACCACTTTGTCGCAATTCGCGCCAGGCTTGTCCACCTTGTTCACCACAACGATGGGCTTCAAGCCCAAAGCCAACGCTTTCTTCGTCACGAAGCGAGTTTGAGGCATGGGGCCTTCTTGCGCGTCAATCAACAACACTACGCCATCCACCATGGACAACGCACGTTCGACTTCACCACCGAAGTCCGCGTGACCGGGGGTGTCAACGATGTTGATGTGGGTACCTTCCCAGCTCACGGCGCAGTTCTTCGCCAAGATGGTGATGCCGCGTTCGCGTTCGATAGCGTTGTTGTCCATCACGGTGTCGACCACTTTTTCGTGGTCCGCGAAGGTGCCCGATTGACGCAGCAACTGGTCAACCATGGTGGTTTTGCCATGGTCAACGTGGGCGATGATGGCGATGTTGCGAATTTGCTTACTCATGCTTCTCTCTTCCTTTATGCCTGCTCGGCCAGCAAAGGCTGGTTGACAGGCGATCTTTCCAAAATTTGTTGAATTTCTAGGGGACTCAACAACCGTCCCGGTATCAGCTCCCCTGCTTTCACATGGGCACTGCCCAGCAAAGCCGGTGGTTGTTCTCCAAACACACATACGCGGTCTTGGTCAGGCCATTCACCACGGCGACGCACGCCACTTAAAAAGCGACCTGCATTTTCTGCATCCAACGTGACAGGCGTGTGATCGGTCAATAAGCTTTGCACAGGCATCAAACGCGCTTCGCGTTGAGGCTCGTCCATCGCCGTCAAGTCTTCCAAGGTCACACAATCCGCTGCCACAAAAGGGCCTGTGCCCACTCGGCGCAACGCGCTCAAATGACCACCACACCCCAACGCTTCTGCAATGTCTTCGCCCAAGGTGCGGATGTACGTGCCTTTGCTGCAGGTCACACGCAAACTCAAAAATGGTTTGTCGCCATCGAGCTGCATATCGAGCAACTCCAAGTCGTGAATCACCACATGGCGAGGCTCACGCTCAACGGTTTCACCCGCGCGTGCATATTCATACAAAGCTTTACCGTCCTTTTTCAAGGCGCTGTACATGGGCGGCACTTGCGTGATCGGGCCCATGAAACGGTCTAGCACTTCCACCACTTGACCGACGGTACAGGTGATAGGACGCTCCGAAATTACTTCACCTTCTGCATCCGCCGTACTGGTTTTGACACCTAAGCGCACAGTGGTTTCGTAGGTTTTGTCAGCATCCAAATGGAGCTGACTGAATTTGGTAGCAGCACCAAAACACAGAGGCAACACGCCAGTAGCCAACGGATCAAGCGTACCGGTGTGGCCTGCTTTTTCAGCACGTAACAACCATTTGGCTTTTTGCAGCGCATCGTTGCTGGACAAACCAATGGGCTTATCCAACAGCAACACGCCATGCACAGGACGTCGTTGCACGCGGACGCGCGGCACACGTGTGCTGGAAGGCTTCGTGCTTCCTTGTGACTGCCCCACGGCGCTCATGTCAGTCGTCCTTCGCTTTGGAAGCGACGGCCTTGGCAATCAAGGCGTTCATGTCTGATGCCCGTTCGGGCGTGCGGTCATACACAAAGTGCAAGGTGGGTACGGTGTGGATGTGCAAGCGCTTGAACAAACCATTGCGCAAGAAACCTGCCGCTTGGTTCAAGCCCTCCCCGGTTTTCACAGGGTCACCGTTCAACACACTGAAGTGCACTTTGGCATGGGCGTAATCGGGCGTCACCTCCACGCCTTGGAGCGTGACCATGCCCACGCGTGGGTCTTTCAACTCACGCGCGATCAACTCGGCCAGATCACGCTGGATCTGGTCGGCTACTTGGTAGCTGCGGTTAGGGGTGCTGCTCGGTTTACGTGCCATGCCTCATCGCACAAACGCTTTACAGCGTACGTGCCACCTCTTTGATCTCGAAGAATTCCAACACGTCACCTTCGACGATGTCGTTGTAGTTCTTGATAGTCAAACCGCACTCGAAGTTTTCTTTCACTTCTTTGGCATCGTCTTTGAAACGCTTCAAGCTGTCGAGTTCGCCAGTGAATACCACCACGTTGTTGCGCAACAAACGCAACTTCGCGTTGCGACGCACCACACCGTTGGTAACCATACAGCCCGCAATCGCACCGATCTTGCTGACGCGCAACACTTGGCGGATCTCGGCGTTACCGATGATTTCTTCCTTCTTGTCAGGCGTGAGCATGCCGGACATCGCCGCTTTGAGGTCATCCACAGCGTCATAAATGATGTTGTAGTAACGGATGTCCACTTCGCTGGTCTCAGCCAGCTTGCGCGCACCAGCGTCAGCTCGGGTGTTAAAGCCAATGATGACGGCCTTAGAAGCAATCGCCAAGTTCACATCGCTCTCGCTGATGCCACCAACCGCGGCGTACACGAGTTGCACCTTGACCTCTTCGGTCGACAACTTGAGCAACGATGCAGCCAAGGCTTCTTGTGAACCTTGCACATCGGCTTTGACGATGATGGGCAGAGTTTTGACTTCGCCTGCAGCCATTTCAGAGAACATGTTCTCCAGCTTGGCGGCTTGTTGCTTGGCCAGCTTGGTGTTGCGCACCTTGCCTGCACGGTAGGTAGCGATTTCACGGGCGCGTCGTTCGTCAGACATGACCATGAATTCATCGCCCGCTTGTGGCACTTCGGTGAGACCTTGAATCTCCACAGGAATGGATGGACCGGCCGACTTGATGGGCTTGCCGTTTTCGTCCAACATGGCTCGGACGCGACCATAGGTTTGGCCGGCCAACACCACATCGCCCACATTGAGCGTACCGGACTGAACCAAGACCGTGGCCACTGGGCCGCGACCTTTGTCCAAACGGGCTTCGATCACCAAGCCTTTGGCCATGGCGTCGACAGGCGCTTTGAGCTCGAGTACTTCAGCCTGCAAGAGCACTTGCTCGAGCAACTCATCAATGCCTGTACCGACCTTGGCCGACACTTCACAGAAAGGCGAATCGCCACCGAATTCTTCGGGTACCACTTCTTCGGCCACCAGTTCGCCTTTGACGCGCTCTGGGTTGGCACCGGGCTTGTCAATCTTGTTGACCGCTACCACGATTGGCACACCCGCCGCTTTCGCGTGCTTGATGGCTTCTTTGGTTTGCGGCATCACGCCGTCATCCGCCGCCACCACCAAGATGACGATGTCGGTGGCTTTGGCACCCCGTGCACGCATGGCCGTGAAGGCCTCGTGACCAGGGGTGTCCAAGAAAGAGATCATGCCGCGAGGCGTTTCCACGTGGTAAGCGCCAATGTGTTGGGTAATGCCACCGGCTTCGCCGGACGCCACCTTGGCGCGACGAATGTAGTCCAGCAACGAAGTTTTACCGTGGTCCACGTGGCCCATGACCGTCACCACCGGGGCGCGTGTTAAGGCTTCGGCTTGGTGTCCGGATGCTTCTTCTTCGGTAAAGGCTTCTGGATCGTCCAGCGCGGCAATCACTGCCTTGTGACCCATTTCTTCCACCACGATCATGGCGGTGTCTTGGTCCAAGGGCTGGTTGATGGTGGCCATTTGACCGAGCTTCATCAACTGCTTGATAACTTCAGATGCCTTGATGGCCATCTTGTGAGCCAACTCACCCACAGTGATGGTTTCGGGCACGTGCACTTCGAGCACACGCGCCTCGACAGGTGCTTGAGGTGCGCGGTCGTCATCACGGTCGCGGTCACGGCGACCTTTGGGGCCGCCACGCCAGCTATTACGCCCCACACCACCGCTCGCGTCACCGCGCGTTTTGATGGCTTTCTTTTTGGCTTGCTCGTCGGCCCAGCTAGAAGAGAGCTTAGCGCTCTTGACTTCTTTGTTGCCTGGCGTAGCAGTGCCATGAGCAGCAGGTGCACCGGGACGAGCGCCGGGTGTACCTGCTGGTTTGTGCAAGGTGCCCTTGATGGCCTTGGGGTCAGGTGTGGGCTCGGGCTTCTTGGCCACCATGGTTTTCTGGGGCGAGCTCATCATCAAGCGGATGGCTTCGGCTTCGGCCAAGGCTTTGCGACGACGGGCGTCTAGGTCAACAGCACGTGCAGCGTCTTCGTCTGCACGGGCCTTAGAGGCAGCAGCAGCTTCTGCTCGCGCAGCTTCAGCAGCTTGCGCTTTGGCGTCGACCGCAGGTTCTGCGGCTGCAGCCTTCGCTTCGGGTGCCGCAGCTTCAACGACCTCGGCAGCTTCGGCTTGCGCCTTGGCTTTGGCAGCCTCTTGCTTGGCTTGTTCTTTGGCTTCTTGCTCTTCACGCAAGCGGCGTTTTTCAGCCAGCTCTTCTTCTTGACGACGAATCAGCTCGGCTTGGCGACGGGCTTCTTCTTCACGACGAGCCAATTCAGCGTGGTCGATCAACGGTGCGGCAGGCGCTTCAGTCACGGCTGGCGCAGCGGACACTTCAGTCGTTTCATCTTCATCACGTTTGACGAAGGTGCGTTTTTTACGCACTTCCACTTGAATGGTGCGAGCTTTGCCTGTGGCGTCAGCTTGTTTGATCTCGGTGGTCGATTTTTTGACCAAGGTGATTTTTTTGCGCTCAGGCGATGCTGTGCCATGGCTGGCTTGCAAATGGCTCAAGAGCTTCTGTTTGTCACCTTCGGTCAGCACATCGCTGGCCGAAGATTTGGCGACGCCCGCTGCCTTGAGCTGGTCAAGCAGGGTGTCGGTGGGTTTTTTGAGTTCGCTGGCAAACTCGGCTACGGTCGTACTGGTCATTTCTGGTATTCCTCTCCATGACCATTACTCTTGACCCGTGAACCAATGTTCACGTGCCTTCAAGATCAGGGCTTTGGCATCTTCTTCGCTTTGGCCGGTGATGGCTGTGAGCTCGTCCACGGCCAAATCGGCCAAATCGTCACGGGTGTGTACGCCGCTCTCAGCCAACTTGGGCAAGAACTCCGCATTCAATCCTTCGAGGTCGCGCAAATCTTGCGACACCTCTTCGACGCTCTCTTCGCGTGCAATTTCCATCGTCAACAACGCATCCTTGGCACGGGTGCGCAACTCGTTGATGGTGTCTTCGTCGAAGCTTTCGATTTCCAGCATCTCTTGCAATGGCACGTAGGCCACTTCTTCCAAGCTGGTGAAACCTTCTTCGATCAAGATGTCTGCCACCTCTTGGTCCACGTCCAACTTGGCCATGAACAATTCGCGGATGCTGTGTGTTTCGTCTGCTTGCTTTTGCGCAGACTCAGCAGCATCCATGATGTTGATTTTCCAGCCAGTCAATTCAGCAGCCAAACGCACGTTTTGACCGCCGCGACCGATGGCGATGGCGAGGTTTTCTTCGTCCACCACCACATCCATGGCGTGACGCTCTTCGTCCACCACGATGGAGCTGACGTTGGCGGGTGCCAAAGCGCCAATCACAAATTGCGCTGGGTCTTCGCTCCACAACACGATGTCCACGCGCTCGCCTGCGAGCTCGGTGGTCACAGCGTTCACACGCGTACCACGCACACCCACACAAGTACCGATGGGGTCCACGCGTTTGTCGTGAGAAATCACAGCGATCTTGGCACGTGAACCAGCGTCACGGGCGCAAGATTTGATTTCGAGCATGCCTTGTTCGATTTCTGGCACTTCGTGGCGGAACAACTCCACCATGAACTCAGGCGCTGAACGCGACAAGATGATCGGCGCGCCACGCAAAGTCAGGTCCACGTCCATGATCATGGCGCGCACACGGTCGCCGCTGCGGAAGTTTTCCTTAGGAATCATTTCGCTGCGACGCAAGCGGCCTTCGACGCGTCCCGACTCAACAATGATGTCGCCCTTGTCCATGCGTTTGACGGTACCAACAAAGATTTTGTCGCCGCGTGACATGAATTCGTTGAGCAACATTTCGCGCTCTGCATCGCGGATTTTTTGCAAGATCACTTGCTTGGCAGCCATCGCGCCAATGCGACCGATGGGCAAGGACTCGACAGCTTCTTCGATGTATTCGCCTTCTTCGACGTCGGCCACGCGCTCGCGAGCGTCCATCAGCATTTCTTCAGCATCTGGGTTTTGCAAGCCAGCTTCATCAGGCACCACCAACCAGCGGCGGAATGTTTCGTACTCACCGGTGTCGCGGTCCATCGCCACGCGGATGTCCACGTCGCCTTCGTACAGCTTTTTAGTAGCTTGGGCCAACGCCAACTCGACGGCGCCAAACACCACATCGCGTTCGACGTTTTTCTCACGCGAGATTGCCTCGACCAGCATCAACATTTCGCGGTTCATGATCGGTTACTCCTTCTCTTACCTATGTTCAACGGGGCTTTTTGCCCTTGAAATCCACAATCGGGGCCAGACGCGCGTCGCGCAATTCGTCCAGCGTGAAACCCAGTGCATGCACTGGCATTTCGGCTAATCTTTTGGGGCTTACTTTTTGCCCCGGCTTGGCCTTGACTTCATCACGCCAGGTGATTTGCCAGCCTGCACCATCCTCGGTACGTTCTAAGGTGCCACGGAATTTTTTGCGGTTAGCAGCCACTTGACCACCGCCGGCTTCGCCGATCGGCGCTTTGAGCGTCAGATCGACCTCTTCTCCCACAAAGCGCTCGAAATCAGCTTGATGGCGCAAGGGGCGGTCAATACCCGGCGATGAGACCTCAAGACGGGCGTAATCCGCGCCTTCAACTTCTAGCGCAAATTGCAGCTGGCGCGTGACGCGCTCGCAATCTTCAACATTGACGGTTTGAACGGGCTCGCCAGCTGCCCAAGGCATATCGATCGTGATGCGCAAAAGACCCCCTGCAGAGCGTTCAATCTCTACCAGGTCGTAACCTAAGCCGGTCACAGTTTGTTCTACGGTTTGCTGCAAACTCACGTCGAAAAGTAGCCTTCAAAATCAAAGTTCAAAAAACAAACGACCAAAAAAAACGAGCGGTGATTACCCGCCCGTTTGGTCGTGAAGCACTTATTGTAGCGCCTAAATGCTTGATTATCAAAGGATAAATGGTATTTTTAGGCGTCAGCCCCCAACAAAATCTTCGTATAGGGGGCCTGCGGATTATTCAAAACTTGCTCAAACGTGCCCGCCTCCACCACTTTGCCCGCCTGCATGACCATGACATGGTGTGCCATGGCACGAATGACAGACACATCGTGGGTGATGAGCAAATAACTCAGCCCCCGCTCACGCTGGAGCTTTTGTAGGAGTTGAATCACTTGGAGCTGCGTTGTAGCGTCCAAGGCGCTGGTGGGCTCATCCAAGACCAAGACCTGCGGCTCAATGACCAAGGCGCGGGCAATGGCCAGGCGTTGGCGTTGCCCCCCCGAAAACTCATGCGGATAGCGCTGCAACAAGCCCGGAAACTCGGTTTCGGTCAAACCCACAGCAGCCAAGGTCACCAAAATGCGGCGCAGCCTGCCCAAATCGTCTAGCTGAGGGGCATGCAGCGTCAGCCCTTCAGACACCAGCTCTTGCACGTTCATGCGGGGCGACAGCGATGAAAATGGATCTTGGAACACCACCTGCACCTTACGACGCAAAGGCAAATCTTGCGCAGCCTTACCTTGCCAAGCTGTGCCATCGATCGTCAGAGAGCCCTCTGAGGGTATCAGCCCGAGCGCGGCCAACGCCAAGGTGGTTTTGCCAGAGCCCGACTCACCAATCACACCCATGGTTTGACCTGCGTGCAAATCAAAGCTTGCGCCCTCGACCGCTACAAACTTGGCACCTCTGAACCAACCCTGCCAGCCCGTGCGACGTATCGGATAGCTCACACGCAAGGCTCTCGCTTGCATGACCGTCGGAGCGTTGCTTCTGGCTTCCACCACATCTCGAGGCGGTTGACTATTGATAAGCTTTTGGGTGTATGGGTGCGTGGGATAAGTCAGTACCAAATTGACCGCTCCAGACTCCACCACCACGCCTTTTTCCATGACCAAGACTTGATCCGCAAAGTAACGCACGGTATTCAAATCATGGGTGATGAGCAACACCGCCATGCCAAAGCGTTTTTGTAAGTCGCTGAGCAAATCCAAAATTTGCGCACGCAATGACACGTCCAAAGCCGTGGTGGGCTCATCGGCTACCAACAAACGAGGTCGACAAGCCAAGGCCATGGCGATCATCACGCGTTGACGTTGACCGCCAGAGAGCTGATGCGGATATGCACTGGCGCGTCGCACCGGTTCTGGGATGCCAGTGAGGCTGAGCAACTCCACGGCCTCGTGCCATGCCTCTGCCTTGGTCATACCGCGCTTCAACTCAAGCACCTCGGTAATTTGATCGCCCACCATCAACAAGGGGTTCAATGCCGTCATGGGCTCTTGGAACACAAACGCGATGTCTTGGCCTCGAATGTTGATGAGTTCACGCTCGCTCAGTTTGACCAAGTCATGCGTGTGCGGTGCATCGGTAGCTTCTGGGTGCAACGTGTCTTCATCTTGCGCCGTCCACAACACGCGACCAGACACACGCGCACCTTCGAGCAACTTCACAAAGCTCAACGCGGTCACACTTTTGCCAGAACCCGACTCGCCCACCAGGGCGAGCTTTTCGCCGAGGTCTAAGTTGAAGCTGATGCCTTTGACCACATCCTCTGATTGAAACCCAATGCGCAGATCGCGCACTTGAAGCAAAGGCAGTCTCATGTGCGCGCCTTTCTGGGATCGAGCGCATCACGCAGGGCGTCACCCATGAAGGTGAGCAGCATCAAGGTCACGACCAACACGGCAAAGGTGGATAACGAGATCCACCATGCGTCAATGTTGTTTTTACCTTGCGCCAACAACTCACCCAAACTTGGGGTGCCCGGAGGCACACCCAAGCCTAAAAAGTCCAAGGATGTGAGCGACAGGATGGCTGCACTCATGCGAAATGGCAAGAACGTGACAACAGGCGTCAAGCTGTTGGGCAGCACATGACGCCACATGATTTGCACATCAGACAAACCCAAGGCACGAGCAGCACGCACATAGTCGAGTTGGCGGTTACGCAAAAACTCCGCGCGCACGTAGTCCGACAGCCCCATCCAACCAAATAGTCCTAACAAAATCAGTAGCAAGCTGATACTAGGCTCGAAGACTGCCGAAAAGATGATGAGCAAATACAGCTCAGGCATGGCACTCCAAACCTCTATGAAACGCTGCATTGCCAAGTCCGTCTTGCCGCCGAAGAAACCTTGCAAAGCGCCCGTCAAGATGCCAATGACTGTCCCAAATAAAGTCAGAGCCAGAGCAAACAACACTGAGATGCGAAAACCATACAACAAACGCGCCAACACATCACGACCACGGTCGTCTGTGCCAAACCAGTTAGCCCCAGAGGGTGGCGCTGGATTAGGCGTCGCAGAGAAGTAGTTCAACGTGCCGTGGCTATAGGGAATGAGTGGATACAGCGCCCAGTTGCCGGGCTTATCAAACTGCGCTTGAATGAAGGGATCTAAAAAATCTGTTGGCGTTTCGAAGTCGCCCCCGAAAGTAGTCTCAGGCTGGTTATGCACGATGGGCATGTAAAAGCTGCCGTTGTAGCGGGCGAGCAAGGGCTTGTCGTTACACAACACTTCAGCCAGCAAACTCAGGCCGAAGAAGAACACAAACATCACCAAGCTGTAAAAACCAAGGCGGTTGTGCCTGAACCTCAGCCAAGCACGCTGAGTGGGCGACAGAGAGGCTTCAGTCGAATTTGACACGCGGGTCCACCCAAACATAACAAAGATCGCTGATGAGCTTGGTCACCAAGCCAATCAACGTGAACAAATACAAAGTCCCCAACACCACGGGGTAGTCACGACGCATAACGCTCTCATAACTCAAGAGTCCTAAGCCGTCGAGTGAGAACAGTGTTTCAATCAACAGTGAACCCGTGAAGAACGCGCCAATGAACGCAGCAGGAAAACCTGTGACCAATGGAATAAGCGCATTGCGAAACACGTGGTTCCAGATCACACGTCGTTCAGACAAACCTTTAGCACGAGCAGTCAGTACGTATTGCTTTCGAATCTCTTCAAGCATGGCGTTCTTAGTCAGCAGCGTGGTCACGGCAAACGCCCCCAAAACACTAGAGGTGACAGGCAACACAATGTGCCAGAGGTAATCCGTGATTTTGGCGCCCCAAGTGAGTTGCTCCCAGTTGGCTGAGGTCAAACCACGCAGGGGAAACCACTGCAATTGCCCACCGAACACCACCAGCAAAGCCACACCCAACACAAAGCCAGGGATCGCGAAGCCCACTAGCACCAAAAGACTCGTCACCAAATCAAACGACGAGCCGGCTCTCACCGCTTTGGCCACGCCCAGCGGCACAGATATGAGGTAGCTCAACAAAAAAGTCCACAACCCCAAACTGATGGAAACAGGCATTTTTTCTTTCACCAACTCCCACACAGTTTTAGGATAAAAAAAGCTTTTGCCCAAATCGAACACCGCAAACTGCTGGATCATTTGCACAAAGCGTTCGGTCGGTGGTTTGTCAAAGCCGTATTGCTGGCGAATTTCTTCAATGCGAGCAGCATCTACGCCTTGACGGCCACGGTAGCCAGCACCAGCCACCGCTGCGCCCTCGCCTCCGCTGTCTCGACCTTGCAGCTGCGATACCATTTGTTCAACCGGTCCCCCCGGCACAAACTGAATCACCACAAAGGTCATCAGCAGCACGCCTAGCAATGTGGGGATCATCAACAACAAACGTCTGAGAATGTACGAACTCATGGCGCACGCTCCGCTCTTTTGATCGCAGCCAAGGTGGCGCGATTGTCAATAGTGGCCCACCAAGTCGACGAGGCCCATGTTTCGGGTTGGTAGTAACGCGGCATGACAGCAGGCAATTCAAAGCGGCCATTGCGCCATGCCACACGGTGCACAGCACCATACCAATGCGGCACGGTGTAATGGCCGTGTCGCAACACACGATCTAGCGCACGCACGGCGGTGATGAGTTGAGGACGGGTTTTGGCAGAGGTCACGTTTTCTAGCAATGCATCAACCGCGGGGTCTTGAATGCCTATGAAGTTACCCGAGCCTTCGGTAACCGCTGCCTTAGAACCAAAACGCTCCATCAACTCTGTGCCCGGCGACTCGCTACCTACGATGCGGTTGCTGATAATTTCAAAGTCAAACACATCGAGTCGTTTTTGCAAAATAGCAAAGTCGATCACTTTGTAGTTCACCTGAAAGCCGAGCTTCTCTAAGTTCTTGGTGTAGGGCGTGATGACACGGCCCATCGCACCTGAGTTGTCTAAGAATTCGACGGTGAACGGCTCACCTTTGGCATTGCGCAAAGCGCCATCGCGATAGGTCCAACCGGCTTCGGCCAATAAAGCTTTGGCACGGCGCAAATGGTCACGCAAAGTTTCACCAGATTTGGGGTCGAGCGAGGTGCGGGGCGGTTGCGGCACGGCGTCGCTGAACACATGCGGAGAGAGTTTGTCACGCAAGGGGGTGAGCAATGCCAACTCGGCTGCATCAGGCATACCCGTGGCTTCAAAATCGCTGGCAACAAAGTAACCCCGCACACGCTGGTAAGCGCCATAAAACAGCTGACGGTTCATCCATTCAAAGTCCATCGCCAAAGCAATGGCTTCGCGCACACGGACGTCTTTGAATTTAGGCAAGCGGGTGTTGAACATGAACCCTTGAAAGTCCCCCGCATTGCTGTGCTTGAACTCGCTCTTCATCAACTCACGGTTGACGAATTGTTTGCCCGTGTAACCCCTTGCCCACTCACGTGCAATGAAAGACTGCACCAAATCGAACTCCCCCGCTTTGAAGCCCTCGAGCTGCGCAGTGTTGTCTTTGTAGAGGCGATAGGTAATGCGGTCAAAGTTGAACAAGCCTTTGCGCACATTCAAGTCTCGCGCCCAGTAGTTGTTATCGCGCTCGTAACTCACATCGCGGCCAAACACCACATGGCCTATTTTGTAAGGTCCACTGCCAATCGGTGTGTCTGTGATGATTTTGTCCAAGGGTTTAGGAGCGCCATTTTCCATGCCCCACTGACGACTGAAGACTGGCATACCTCCCACGATCAGGGGCAACTCGGGATTCACGCGCTTGAAGTCAAAGCGCACGGTTCGCGCGTCAAGCACGGTGACCGCAGCGACCTCAGAGTACAGCGTGCGAAATTGCGGCGCTGCTTGTTTGCTGATGAGTCGTTCAAATGAATATTTCACATCTTCAGCCAGCACTGCGTCGCCCGTATGGAAGCGGGCCTGTGGCCGCAGCTTGAATGTGACGGAGCGACGATCACTCGCCACGCTCACATCCTCGGCCAACAAACCGTAAGCGGTGGTGGGTTCATCCATCGTTCCGGTGAGCAAAGACTCAAACACCAAACCCGTAAGCCCCGGGGCCGCATTGCCTTTGAGGGTAAATGGGTTGTATTTGTCAAAGCTAGACAAACGCGATGGAGGCACCAAGATCAATTCGCCGCCTTTGGGGGCAATGGGGTTGGCGTAATCAAAATGCTTGAAGTTAGCTGGGTATTTAATGTCCCCAAATTGGGCGTAAGCATGCCCCGCCCAAGAAGGACCAGAGCACAAAAACGCCAACAAAATGAAGAAGCTACGCATGCGACAATTCTGCAAGATTTTTTTGGAGAGATTTCATGAGTAAAAAAACAGGTTTCCTGTCCGGCAAAAAACTTCTGATCACGGGCGTGTTGTCTAACCGTTCCATCGCTTATGGCATCGCCAAAGCTTGCCACGACCAAGGAGCCGAGTTGGCCTTTAGCTACGTGGGGGAGCGATTCAAAGACCGTATCACAGAGTTTGCCGCAGACTTCGACTCCAAACTGATTTTTGACTGTGATGTGAGCAGTGACGAGCAAATCACCCAAATGTTCAAAGATCTGTCGGCCCACTGGCCCACATTTGACGGTTTTGTGCACTCCATCGGCTACGCGCCGCGCGAAGCCATTGCGGGCGACTTCCTCGACGGCTTGTCACGCGAAGGCTTTTCCATCGCCCATGACATCAGTGCCTACAGCTTCCCCGCGATGGCCAAAGCGGCTCTGCCTTACCTCAACGACAACTCGGCCGTGCTGACCCTGTCATACCTGGGTGCCATTCGTACCGTTCCCAACTACAACACCATGGGCTTGGCCAAAGCCTCGCTCGAAGCGTCTGTGCGCTACCTGGCCGAATCTTTGGGCGCCAAAGGCCGCAACCTGCGTGCCAACGGCATCAGCGCTGGCCCTATCAAAACCTTGGCTGCCAGCGGCATCAAGGGCTTTGGCAAGATTTTGAGCGTGGTGGCTGAAGCCTCACCCATCCGTCGCAACGTGACGATCGAAGACGTGGGCAATGTGGCTGCTTTCTTGATGTCTGACTTGGCTGCTGGCGTGACCGCTGAAATTACCTATGTCGACGGCGGATTTAGCCAAGTTGTAGGTGGCATTGCAGAGCCTGTCGCCGAGTAAGCTGGCACTCCTGGCCACGCGGGGTGGCCACATGTGTGGGCTGTGCGCCCCAAGGAGACGACCATGCAACGCCGCGATTTGCTATCTCACCTCTCCTTGGGCTGCCTCGGCAGCCTCGTAACTTTGCCCACAAGGGCCACACAGCCGCCTGCGCTGTGGCTGGCCAGCCCGTATCAGGGCGATGAAATACTCAATGATTACTGGGTGAGTGAAAAATACGATGGCATACGCGGCTATTGGGATGGTCGCCAACTCTTGAGCCGAAGCGGCAAAACACTCAACCCACCCACCTGGTTTGTCCAGGCTTGGCCTTCGCAGCCCTTTGAAGGCGAGCTTTGGGCGGGACTCGGCCAGTTTGAGCAAGCCGCTTCTGTCATTCAACAAAAACAAGCGCCGGACAGCGCATGGCGCACCATGCGATTCATGGTGTTTGATGCCAACACCTCTACCCAAACGTTCACAGATCGCATCGTGCGCTATCAAAGTATCGTCAGACAGATTGGCAAACCTTGGGTTCAAGCTGTGCCGCAAAGCCAAGCGCCATCTCATGCGGCATTGAGAGCTCTACTGAACAAAACCGATCAAGCAGGTGGCGAAGGCTTGGTGCTGCATCGTGGCAGCAGCCTGTACCAAAGTGGGCGCAATTCAGATGTCCTGAAAGTCAAACTCCACGAGGATGCGGAAGCCAGGGTGATTGGCCATGAGCTCGGCCAAGGCAAGCACGCCCAACGTCTAGGCGCATTGATGGTCGAAACACCTCAAGGCCTGCGCTTCAAACTTGGTACGGGATTCACAGACACCCAAAGAGAAAACCCACCAGCCGTGGGCCAGTGGGTCACTTATCGCTATCGCGGCTTGACCGACCAAGGCGTACCTCGATTTGCCAGCTTTGTACGGATTAGGCCAGCGATTGAGCGCTGAGGCCAGCAGCCAGCACTAGGTTTTGACGCAATCCGCGTAATAACGCTTCACGCCATCCGCGCCCACCTCTTCCACCAAACCGTGGATATCGGTTTCAAATCCGGGGCATTGCAAGTTGAATTCGCGGGCGAACTTGAGGTAGTCCACGATCTTCTTGTTGAACACTTCACCTGGGATGAGCAACGGAATACCGGGTGGGTATGGGGTGACCAAGCTGGTCGTGATACGCCCCAACAAATCGTCCACTGGCACACGTTCGGTGTTGCGGTGTGCGATTTGTGCGTAGGCATCGCTGGGCTTCATGGCGGGTGTCAAGTCGCTCAGGTACATCTCAGTGGTCAAACGTGCGATGTCGTACTTGGCATAGAGCGTGTGAACGTGCTGACACAAATCGCGCAAGCCCATGCGCTCGTAGGCGCGGTGCTTTTGGCAGAACTCAGGCAGGATGCGCCACATGGGTTGGTTGCGGTCGTAGTCGTCTTTGAATTGCTGCAACGCGGTGAGCAACGAGTTCCAGCGGCCCTTGGTGATGCCAATCGTGAACATGATAAAGAAGCTGTACAAGCCGGTCTTCTCAACGATAACGCCATGCTCGGCCAAAAACTTGGTGACGATGCTGGCTGGAATACCGGTCTTGTCGAACTTACCGTTGAGGTCCAAACCAGGCGTGACGATGGTGGCCTTGATGGGGTCCAACATGTTGAAGCCATCGGCCAAGTTGCCAAAGCCATGCCACTTGGATGACTTGCCCTTGCCTTTGATGATCCAGCTGTCTGCGCGACCAATGCCGTCTTCCACTAGCTCATCAGGGCCCCATACTTTGAACCACCAGTCTTTGCCATACTCGTCGTCCACTTTGCGCATGGCGCGGCGGAAGTCCAAGGCTTCGGCAATGCTTTCTTCCACCAAGGCGGTGCCACCGGGTGGCTCCATCATGGCGGCGGCCACGTCGCAGCTGGCAATGATGCTGTACTGCGGGCTGGTGCTGGTGTGCATCAAATACGCTTCGTTGAACAAGTGACGGTCCAACTTAGTTTTCTGCGAGTCTTGCACCAACACATGGCTGGCTTGACTGATACCAGCCAATAACTTGTGAATGGACTGCGTGGCATACACCACCGAGTGCATGGGGCGCTCGCGCTTTTTACCCATGGCGTGGTAGGTGCCGTAAAACGGATTGAACGCTGCATGAGGCAGCCAAGCCTCGTCAAAGTGCAGGTTGGCCACATAGCCGTCAAGCATGTTTTTGATAGTTTCGGTGTTGTACAACACGCCGTCATAGGTGGACTGCGTTAGGGTCAGCACGCGAGGCTTGACCTTCTTGGCATCCACACCTTTGAGCAAGGGGTTGGCCTTGATCTTGGCTTGAATCGTGGCAGGCTCAAACTCGCTTTGCGGAATCGGGCCGATGATGCCGTAGTGGTTGCGCGTGGGCTTCAAGAACACAGGTACAGCGCCGGTCATGATGATGGAGTGCAACACCGACTTATGGCAGTTGCGGTCCACCACCACCACGTCATCAGGAGCAACTGTGTGATGCCACACAATTTTGTTTGAGGTGCTTGTCCCGTTGGTCACAAAGAAGCAATGGTCGGCGTTAAAAATACGCGCCGCATTGCGCTCGCTCTCGCCAATCGCGCCGTTGTGGTCCAACAGCTGGCCCAACTCTTCCACCGCGTTGCACACGTCGGCACGCAGCATGTTTTCACCATAAAACTGGTGGTACATCTGGCCCACAGGGCTCTTCAAAAACGCCACGCCGCCCGAGTGACCAGGGCAATGCCATGAGTACGAACCATCTTCGGCGTAATCAAGCAAGGCCTTGAAAAATGGAGGTTGCACGCTTTCCAAGTAGCTCTTGGCTTCTCGGATGATGTGACGCGCCACAAACTCGGGCGTATCCTCAAACATGTGAATGAAGCCATGCAACTCGCGCAAGATGTCGTTGGGCAAGTGGCGTGAGGTTTTGGTTTCACCGTACACATAAATCGGCACATCCGCGTTCTTGCGGCGCACTTCTTCGATGAAGTTACGCAGGTTCAAAACCGCAGGATCTAGGTCGGGGCCGGGCGTGAACTCTTCATCATCAATTGACAAGATGAAAGCACTGGCGCGTGACTGTTGTTGCGCGAACTGACTCAAGTCACCGTAGCTCGTGACGCCCATGACCTCATAGCCTTCACCCTCGATGGCCTCGGCTAACGCACGAATGCCCAGACCTGAGGTATTCTCAGAACGAAAATCCTCGTCAATGATGACGATGGGGAAGCGAAATTTCATGCGGGACTCCGAGCGTTTCAAGCTTGAAAAAAACAACAGCGCCGAAGTGTACTCGCCCACTGTTACAATGTTGGGCTTCGGAGCGATGGATGAGTGGTTTAAGTCGCACGCCTGGAAAGCGTGTGTGGGTTAATAGCCCACCGCGGGTTCGAATCCCGCTTGCTCCGCCAAAACAAAAGCCCCTGCTGTTTTAGCAGGGGCTTTTTCGTTTAAGCCGTAGCATGGTGCTCAACAGCAAGATCAAGAACACCCAATGATTGATCCTGATCCATTAAGAACGTCTGCAAAACGCCCTGCTCTTTCAAAGTCAAGCCGTCAACGCCCAGTACAACGCGAGTAGATTCCTCGCCTTTGAAGTCAACTTTGACGTCAACTTTGAAAATTTCAGCTTCATTGAGCTTGCAAACGACAGATAAATCCTTGGTATCGGGATCACCTTTGTCACGACTCACGTAAAAAAGCAGCGTCAACTTGGGAACCAAGACCGGAAAAGCAGATGACTTCAAATGCTCAAACAAGTCGATGATCGAAACCTGGTTAGTGATGGAGTCAACAATCACGCGATTGGCTGCAATCGCAAAATATACGTTCAGCATAGACCTGCTCAGCTGCTGCTCTCTTGTGCTTTCTTGATGACGTTTTTTGCATCAGTGCTGCTGTTGGCTGCTGCTGAGCTGATTGGGTTTTGGATGACCAAACCCAACAAACGTGCGCCATGCTCAACAGCAATCGAGCCATAAGAAATATCACCTTGAACAATAGAATCCTTATGGAATTCAACGCGTTCAGCAGCGTAAATATTACCTTCAACCTTGCCCGCCACCATCACGCGATGGGCGGTGATGTCACCAGAAACCTCGCCTGTTTTGCCAATAGCAACCGTGACCTTATTGTCTTTGGTTGTTTCGATATTGCCCACCACTTTGCCATCAATGCGCACACTATCGAGCAACACCAAGCGGCCATAAATCTGCGTGGTACGGCCAATGATGGTATCGAATCGCTCTTGCGATGGGGACAGTGACTTGTCTCTGAGTTTTTCAAACATGATGAGCTTTCTTGAGAGACGTGAGGTTCACTGTGAGGTAACAGTGGTTTGTGTCAGCATTTGCGTTGGGTTAAGAACGCGGTCATTACGCATGACTTCATAATGTAAATGTGGACCGGTAGAGCGGCCTGTGCTGCCCAACTGCGCAATAGTTTCACCACGCTGAACTTTTTGACCTACCTCAACCAGCCTTCTGCTCAGATGTGCATATCGAGTCGTAAAGCCTTCAACATGACTGATTTCAACCACGTTGCCATAAGAACCGTCCCATCCAGATCGTGTCACGGTACCTGCAGCGGTAGCGACAATCGGTGAGCCTACATCTGCCACAAAATCTAAGCCCTCGTGCATTGCCAGTTGTCCCGTAAAAGGATCGTTTCGGATACCAAAACCACTTGTCACGCGATAGTCTTTGCCCATTGGCACTCCGGTAGGCAGCGCATGTAGCCAACTGAGCTGGTTAGACCAGTTTTGTGTAAGGTTTTTAACAGCAATTTGCGTTTGCTTGAAATCGTCTAATGCTGACTCGAAATCGTCATTCAAGTCGTGCGAAGGCGTATGCTGCACACGAGGTGCAACCCAAGGCCCTCCTCGCGCATCGTCTTTTTTGCTAAATTTGTCGCGTAAATTCACAGGTGTCGCGACTTCCATGAACTTATTCTTCAAAGTTTCAAGCTGCCGTATTTCCTGCACAGTGGCGTTCATGGTCTGGCGCAGATTGTCTAGACGCTCTCGATAAACTGCCTCAACTTTTTGTTGCTCAGCTTCGGTAGTGACCCCCCCCATACTGCGGGCCAAACTTGGGCTCATTTCAATAGCGATACGAAAACCGATGAAGTGCAACAAAACCCCTAGAGTTACGAGCACGAATGCCGAGGCGCACATAGCCACCAGCACCTTCTTGGCCGTGATGGAGATGGTCCGCACCGAGGCGGTGGGTCCTGATACCCACATTAATTGCATAAATAACTCCGAGAATTTTGAATTCAGCGATTCACTTCATTGTGTTTCAGCAAGAATTGTAGGCAGTAATCTCATTCCTTGTCAGTTAATTTCGACTTCAAAACATCAAGAATCATAAAGATACTATTTTTTTAAAATTAATTTAATTTTAATACTTAAAAATGAAAAATACAGCAAAAATAATATGGATCGACGAAACCATGCCACTCCCTAAACCAGAGCTGGCGCTGCGGTCAGGGGAGCAATTCGATGGACTTGTCGCAGCTGGAGGAGGACTGTCAACAAGCAGACTGTATGAGGCCTATCTTCAAGGTATTTTTCCTTGGTTCAGCGAGGGACAGCCCGTGCTATGGTGGTCACCAGACCCTCGTATGGTTCTAAAAATCAATGATTTCAAACTGCATCGCTCACTGAGCAAGACATTAAAGAACTTTCAAAAAGACGCAGGTTGCGAAGTTCGAATGGATAGCGCATTTGAATCCGTCATCCGTCACTGCGCAAAAAGCACTCGCAAAGGGCAAATCGGGACATGGATTCTGGAAGAGATGATTCAAGCATATGTATCGCTACACCGTGAGGGCTTTGCACACAGCGTCGAGACATGGGTTCATGGACAACTTGTAGGCGGCTTGTATTGCGTTTCGATTGGTGACACATTGTTCGGCGAGTCCATGTTCGCAAAGCAGACTGATGCCTCAAAAATAGCCTTGGCTGGGTTGATTGCGTTCAGCAGATCGCAAGGCTTGAGTTGGATAGACTGCCAACAAAATACAAAACATCTGGCATCTTTGGGCGCAAAAGAGATATCAAGAACTGAGTTTCTAGCTCTTGTCAAGCATGCCCGCAAAGATACGCAACGCAAGTGGAACTTCGATCCGGCAACTTGGAACCTTTTGATTCCCAACCAGCACAAGATATGACAAATCCATATGATCTGCCATTTGACGCCATACAGTTTTATGCCACAGCGCCCTATCCATGCAGCTATCTGCACAATCAAACAGCACGATCACAAGTCGCCACACCAAGTCATTTGATATCAGCGGATATCTATCAGCAACTGATATCTCAAGGTTTTCGTCGCAGTGGCCTTTTCACCTACCGTCCATATTGCGACAGTTGCAGAGCATGCACTCCACTGCGAGTAGATACGACAAAGTACGTACCCAGCCGCAGCCAGCGTCGTGCTTGGAAGAAACACCATGACTTAGAGGTGCGCGTCTTAAATCTTGGATTTGACCCAGAACACTACGCCTTGTATTTACGTTACCAAACTTTGCGTCATGCGGGAGGTGGCATGGATGAAGACAGCATAGAGCAGTACACACAGTTCTTACTACAAAGCCGCATCAACACTAGACTGGTGGAATTCAGACAAGCTGCATGTAATGACAAACCTGGCTCACTCAAAATGGTATCCATCATTGATGTGTTGAGCGATGGTCTGTCGGCTGTCTATACTTTTTATGATCCAGAGCCACACAGTAGTTATGGCACGTTTAACGTGATGTGGCAAATAGAACAAGCCAGAAAGCTAGGCCTGCCCTATGCCTACCTTGGCTATTGGATTCAGGACAGTCCAAAGATGAGTTACAAAGCCAACTTCCATCCACACCAATGTTTGATTGATGATAAC
The DNA here is from genome assembly GCA_041180165.1 of Pseudomonadota bacterium. Lineage (GTDB taxonomy): Bacteria > Pseudomonadota > Gammaproteobacteria > Burkholderiales > Burkholderiaceae_C > Limnohabitans. Next base: position 61,105 of record JBEGSC010000004.1, read on the forward strand.
TGGAGAGAAATGATGGCACCCGGTGATTTCACATGATAAAATATTATTATGCGTAAATCTACAGTGCCTTCCACGCCTAACATCCAAGTTATCGAGCGCATGTTCACGCTCATTGATGTCTTAGCGTCTAGAGAAGAGGCTATTTCGCTTAAGGAAATCAGTGAGCGCACAGGACTACATCCTTCAACTACGCATCGCATCCTGAACGATCTAGCCGTTGGCAGATTTGTGGATAGGCCTGAAGCGGGCAGCTATCGCTTAGGCATGCGCTTGCTTGAGCTCGGCAACATGGTCAAAGGTCGATTGAACGTCCGCGATGTCGCCTTCCAGCCGATGCGTGAGTTGCATAAATTGATACAGCAACCCGTCAATTTAAGCGTTAGACAAGGTGATGAGATCGTATATGTTGAACGTGCCTTTAGTGAGCGCTCAGGCATGCAAGTGGTGCGTGCAATTGGCGGTCGTGCGCCGCTACATCTCACGTCAGTTGGTAAATTGTTTTTAGCACTAGATGACCCGCAACGCGTACGCGCCTACAGCACGCGTACGGGCTTAAGTGGACAAACACGCAACAGCTTGACTCAACTTACCGCACTCGAGCGAGAACTATCTAAGGTGCGCCAATATGGTGTGGCACATGACAACGAAGAGCTCGAACTTGGCGTGCGTTGCATGGCGTCTGGAATCTATGATGACCAAGGCAAACTTGTAGCCGGCTTGTCAATTTCAGCCCCAGCGGACCGACTTGATGATGAATGGCTTCCAAAGTTACAAGCTACCACGCAAGCCATCTCCCGAGCACTAGGTTTTCAAGAAAACAATGCTTAAAAAATAAAAAAGCCAGCTTGCATGCTGGCTTTTTTGTTGGGGCGACTGATTAAGTTTGCGGACGTACGGTACTAGCATGGTTAGTTTCAACCCATTTTCGAACGCGCTCTGCATCCGCAATACGGCTTAACTTACCAGCAGAATCTAAAAACACCATGATTAGTTTACGACCAGAAACTTTGGCTTGCATAACCAAGCATTGTCCAGCTTCAGAAATGTAACCCGTTTTTTGTAGGCCGATATCCCAATTTGGATTTTTCACCAATCGATTGGTCGTGTTGTATTGCAACGTACGATTTCCGACCTCGACCTTGTGACTAGGAGAGGTTGATAATTCACGCACGGTCACGTCATGATATGCAATGCCAACCAAGGTCGCCAAGTCTTTCGCGCTAGATTGGTTCTTACTTGAAAGACCAGTTGGCTCTACATAACGTGTATCACGCATCCCCAATTGAGCTGCCTTGGAATTCATCAGTCCCACAAATGCTGACATACCCCCAGGATAAGTGCGACCCAATGCATGAGCAGCACGATTCTCGCTCGCCATCAGGGCCAAATGCAAGAGTTCACCACGGGTTAAGGTGGAACCAACTCGCAATCGTGAACTACTACCTTTTTCGGTATCCACATCATCTTGTGTAATTGTGATGGACTCGTCCATAGGCAACTTAGCTTCGCTGATGATCAAACCAGTCATTAACTTGGTTATGGAAGCTATTGGCAAGATAGCCTGGTCATTTTTACTCAGCAACACTTCGTTCGTATCTTGATCAATGACATAGGCCACGCTAGATTTCAAATCAAGCACATCGGTAGTGGCATGCAAACCAGCTTTTTGCCCAAATGAGGGCACCACAGGCACAGACTTAACCATCTTGGCACGACGAACTTGCGTCTTAACCACTGCTGGTTTCGATTTCTGAACCGTTGGTTTTTTCTGGTTCGTAGAAGCCTGAACGTGTATACCGAACATTGAGGCTAGCAATCCAATTGAGGCGGCAATCAGCAGTCGTTTCAAGAGGGGTTCCTTAAGCTTGAAAAACATATTGAATCTAGTCTACCAAGAAAAGTCATGCAAGATCAAGGACTTGCGTGACTTATTTAACAAAATTGATGCCATCTATCAAATTTTGAGATTTAACCTTGAGCAGCTACGCGATCAGACTTGCTTTGCAGCTTGTTCAAAGCGCTCAAATATGCTTTTGCGGATGCCACAACAATATCTGGATCAGAACCAACGCCGTTAACGACTCGCCCGCTATTTTGCAAACGCACCGTCACCTCGCCTTGGCTCTCTGTCGAGCCGCTGATAGCGTTGACCGAATACAGCACCATTTCTGCCCCACTCTTCACATGCGACTCAATCGCTTTAAGCGAGGCATCCACTGGACCGTTGCCGTCTGAATCCCCTTTCACCTCCTTGCCGGCGACCGTAAATACCACGCTGGCGTGGGGACGCTCACCGGTTTCACTGTGTTGCGACAAAGAAACAAAACCAAACTGCTCGCTGGCGCTTGCAACGGTCTCTTCGCTAACCAAGGCCAAGATGTCCTCGTCGAAGATTTCGCTCTTGCGATCTGCCAACTCTTTGAACTTAGCAAACGCTGTGTTGATGTCAGCTTCGCTTTCCATCTGGACACCCAAATCTTCCAGACGTTGCTTGAAGGCATTACGGCCGCTGAGCTTGCCCAACACGATTTTGTTGGCGCTCCAGCCCACATCTTCGGCACGCATGATCTCGTAAGTGTCACGCGCTTTGAGCACGCCATCCTGGTGAATACCAGAGGCATGCGCGAAGGCATTGGCACCCACCACGGCTTTGTTAGGTTGAACCACAAAACCCGTAGTCTGGCTCACCATTCGGCTGGCCGCTACGATTTGCTTGGCATCGATGTTCAGGTCGAGATCAAAGTAATCGCGACGGGTCTTGATGGCCATGACCACCTCTTCCAACGAACAATTACCTGCGCGTTCGCCCAAACCGTTGATCGTGCACTCAACCTGACGAGCGCCACCAATCTTCACACCGGCCAAGGAGTTGGCCACGGCCATGCCTAAGTCGTTGTGGCAGTGCACAGACCAAATTGCTTTGTCCGAGTTAGGCACGCGCTCACGCAAAGTTTTGATGAAGTTGCCATACAACTCGGGAATCGCGTAACCCACCGTGTCTGGAATATTGATGGTGGTGGCACCTTCGGCGATCACAGCCTCCACCACGCGGCACAAAAAGTCCATCTCACTGCGGTAGCCGTCTTCAGCGCTGAACTCGATATCGCCCACCAAATTTCGTGCAAAACGCACCGATTGCTTGGCTTGTTCGAGCACTTGCTCAGGCGACATACGCAACTTCTTCTCCATGTGCAAGGGCGAGGTTGCAATGAACGTGTGGATACGTGCGCGGTTTGCACCTTTAAGCGCCTCTGCGGCACGGCTAATATCGCGGTCATTGGCGCGCGACAAAGAACACACCGTGGAATCCTTGATCGCGTTAGCAATGGTTTGCACCGCTTCGAAATCGCCGTTAGAGCTTGCTGCAAAACCAGCTTCGATCACGTCAACCTTCAATCGCTCGAGTTGACGAGCAATGCGCAGTTTTTCATCGCGTGTCATAGAGGCGCCTGGGGATTGCTCGCCGTCACGCAAGGTGGTGTCAAAAATGATGAGCTTGTCGGTCATGGTCAGGACTCCTAGATTCCTAAAAAAACTTGCAACGTTTGGTTCAGCCCCAAAGCAAAAGGCCCGCTGCGAGTGCATACGGGCCTTGTGGGGTTTGCGCGTGCGCTACCAACTCCGCCCGTTGGGGGATAGAAGCAGTAGAGCGAGCGAAAAATTTGTCATGTGTCGAATTTAGCACAAAGAAAAGCCCTATGCGCGCAGGGGTGTCTTATTTGTGCAAGCCCTCTTCATCTGGCTCGTCGGTTGATGTGCTGATGACGCTGGCCTGCATGCCTTTGGCGCGACGCCAAGCGTACAAGCCATAGCCGCTTAAGCCATAGAACATGAACAAAGCAAACAACACAATCGGTGGATGGATAGTGATGACAGCAATCGTCAACGCCAACAACACAATCACCACAAACGGTACGCTTTGCTTCATTTGGACATCTTTGAAGCTGTAAAACGGAACATTGGTGACCATGGTCAAGCCTGAATACAAACACCAAGCGAACATCGGCCAGGCCACCTCAGGACCAGAGATTCCCATTTCCGTCATGAGCCACATAAAGCCCATCACCAAAGCGGCAGCAGCCGGCGAAGGCAAACCTTGGAAGAAGCGCTTGTCCACCACTGCCGTGTTGACGTTGAAACGCGCCAAGCGCAATGCGGCGCATGAGATGTAAACGAACGCGGCCACCCAGCCCCAGCGGCCTAAGCCCTTCAATGCCCACTCATACGAAATCAAAGCAGGCGCCGCGCCGAAAGAGACCATATCGGCCAGGGAGTCCATTTGCTCGCCAAATGCACTTTGCGTGTTGGTCATGCGGGCAACGCGACCATCCAAACTGTCGAGCACCATGGCACAGAAGACACCAATTGCCGCCAGTTCGTAATTGCCGTTCATGGCCATCACAATGGCATAAAAACCACCAAACAAAGCGGCCAAGGTAAACAGGTTGGGCAAAACATACACACCCTTGCTTGGTTTGCGAGGCGCAAATTCCTCTGTTTGATCTTGTTGTTCTGACATTCGTAGAGCTCCGAAAAGTATTCTTAGAGTGTAAGCGCTGCGTCAAGCGCACACAAAAATGACAAAGGCCACCGAAGTGGCCCTTGTCATTGCAATAAGCGATGCTTAGTTGCGAGTTTGATCAACCAGTTTATTCTTAGCAATCCAAGGCATCATGGCGCGCAATTGAGCACCGACCTTCTCAATGGAATGCTCGGCATTCAAGCGACGACGTGCAGTCATGCTTGGGTAGTTAGTCTTACCTTCCAAGATGAACATCTTGGCGTATTCACCGGTTTGGATGCGCTTCAAAGCGTTGCGCATGGCTTCACGAGATTGCTCGTTGATCACCTCGGTGCCAGTCACGTATTCGCCGTACTCCGCGTTGTTGGAGATCGAGTAATTCATGTTGGCGATGCCGCCTTCGTACATCAAGTCCACGATCAACTTCAATTCGTGCAAGCACTCGAAGTAAGCCATTTCAGGAGCGTAGCCAGCTTCGGTCAAAGTCTCAAAGCCCATCTTCACCAGTTCAACAGCGCCACCGCACAACACGGCTTGCTCGCCGAACAAGTCGGTTTCTGTTTCTTCTTTGAAGTTGGTTTCGATGATGCCGCCTTTGCCGCCACCGTTAGCCATGGCGTAGCTCAAAGCCAAGTCACGGGCTTTGCCAGACTTGTCTTGGTACACAGCGATCAAAGAAGGCACGCCGCCGCCTTTGAGGTATTCAGAACGCACGGTGTGGCCTGGGCCTTTAGGGGCGACCATGATCACATCCAAGTCAGCGCGTGGCACCACTTGGTTGTAATGCACGTTGAAACCGTGAGCAAACGCCAAAGTAGCGCCTTGCTTCATGTTGGGCGCAACGTTGTTGTTGTACACCTCAGGGATGTTTTCGTCGGGCAACAAGATCATGACCAAATCAGCAGCCTTCACAGCGTCGTTGACTTCCATCACGGTCAAACCGGCTTTGGCCACTTTGTCCCATGATGCGCCGCCTTTGCGCAAACCGACCACGACTTTGACGCCGCTTTCGTTCAAGTTTTGGGCGTGCGCATGGCCTTGTGAGCCGTAGCCAATAATGGCCACTGTTTTGCCTTTGATGAGGGACAGATCACAGTCTTTGTCGTAAAAAACTTTCACGGGGTTCTCCTAAAAAATTCGTTCAAAAAATGGGTTGCACTTAGACGCGCAAAATGCGCTCACCACGACCAATGCCACAAGCACCGGTGCGCACGGTTTCCAAAATGGCGCTGCGGTCAATGGCTTCCAAGAACGCATCGTTCTTGGACAAGTCGCCAGTCAGCTCAATGGTGTAGCTCTTCTCTGTGACATCAATGATGCGACCACGGAAGATATCCGCCATGCGCTTCATCTCTTCGCGCTCTTTGCCAACAGCGCGCACTTTCACAAGCATCAACTCACGCTCGGTGTAAGCACCTTCGGTCAAATCCACCACTTTCACCACTTCAATCAAGCGGTTCAAGTGCTTGGTGATTTGCTCAATCACGTCATCCGAACCATGGGTTTGGATGGTCATGCGAGACATGCTGGCGTCTTCTGTGGGGGCCACAGTCAACGATTCGATGTTGTAGCCACGAGCAGAGAACAAACCCACCACGCGCGACAAAGCACCGGGTTCATTTTCGAGCATCAGGGAAATGATGTGTTTCATGTTTTGTTCTCCCCGATCACAAGTCTTCGCTGCCCAGCAGCATTTCGGTAATGCCCTTGCCGGCTTGCACCATCGGGAACACGTTCTCTGTAGGATCGGTGCGGAAGTCCATGAACACCGTGCGGTCCTTGAGTTTGCGAGCTTCACGAATGGCGGGCTCGACATCTTCAGGACGTTCGATCAGCATACCAACGTGACCATAGGCTTCAGCCAGCTTCACAAAGTTTGGCAATGCATCCATGTAGCTGCTGCTGTAGCGACCAGAGTACTCAATCTCTTGCCACTGACGCACCATCCCCAAGTAACGGTTATTCAAAGCCATGACCTTGATGGGAGTGTTGTACTGGAAACAGGTCGAGAGTTCTTGGATACACATTTGCACCGAACCTTCACCTGTGATGCAGAACACTTCACTGTCAGGCTTGGCCAGCTTGATGCCCATGGCGTAAGGAATACCCACGCCCATGGTGCCCAGGCCGCCCGAGTTGATCCAGCGGCGAGGCTCGTCAAAGCCGTAGTACTGCGCGGCCCACATTTGGTGTTGGCCCACATCCGAGGTGATGTACGTGTCTGTGCCTTTTGTGAGCTTGTGCAATGTCTCCACCACGTACTGGGGCTTGATGACTTGCGTGTTCTCGCGGTCATACTTCAAGCAATCGCGCTTGCGCCAACCTTCAATGGTTTCCCACCAGCCACTCAATGCAGCGTCATCAGGCTTCAACCCCGACTCTTTGATCATGTCGATCATTTCAACCAGCACGTCTTTGACGTCGCCGACGATCGGGATGTCCACCTTGACACGCTTGGAGATGCTTGAAGGATCGATGTCGATGTGAATGATCTTGCGTTCGTTCTGAGCGAAATGCTTGGGGTTACCAATCACACGGTCGTCAAAACGCGCACCCACAGCCAACAACACATCGCAGTGCTGCATGGCGTTGTTTGCCTCAATCGTGCCGTGCATGCCCAACATGCCCAAAAACTTTGGTGCGCTCGCTGGATAAGCACCGAGGCCCATCAAGGTGTTGGTGACGGGATAACCCAACATATCGACCAAGGTACGCAACTCCTGCGAAGCGTTGCCAAGCAGCACACCACCGCCGGTATAGATGTAAGGACGCTTCGCGCTCATCAAGAGCTGCAGCGCCTTGCGGATCTGACCGCCGTGCCCCTTGCGAACAGGGTTGTAAGAGCGCATTTGAACTTCGGCTGGATAGCCCTCAAACGGCGCTTTTTTGAACGACACATCCTTTGGAATATCTACCACCACAGGGCCTGGACGGCCGCTGCGCGCGATATGAAATGCCTTTTTGATGGTCATGGCCAAATCGCGAACGTCTTTGACCAAAAAATTGTGTTTCACAATGGGACGTGTGATGCCCACGGTGTCGCATTCTTGAAATGCATCCAAACCAATCGCGTGCGTCGGCACTTGACCGGTGATGATCACCATCGGAATGCTGTCCATATAGGCTGTGGCAATGCCTGTCACGGCATTGGTCACACCGGGACCCGAAGTGACCAAGGCCACCCCAACATCGCCTGTGGCACGCGCATAACCATCTGCAGCGTGAACTGCTGCTTGCTCGTGACGCACGAGCACGTGTTGCATGGTGTCTTGTTTGTAAAGCGCGTCGTAGATGTAGAGAACTGAACCACCTGGATAGCCCCAGATGTGTTTGACGTTTTCAGCTTGGAGGGCTTTGACCAAAATTTCGGCGCCCATCAGCTCTTGCACTTGCCCGCCTGTTGCGAATGCGGAATGCGATTCCGACTTTGTAGTTTCCATATGTTTACCTTTTAACCTGAGTGAATTTCGTCAACGAAAAACCTTGGGTGCCTCTTTGCGAACCCTTGTGGGGCAGCATCAAGACTTTGGACCTTCAGCCATAGACGCATGGTTCGCGCCGGACCCAGACCCGTTTGCCTTTTGTGTCGAATTGCAGCCTGTGATTATGGCACTTTCCTGAGTGAAATTACGTCCCAAGCTCGTAAAACCCTTGACAGATGACATAATCGCGCCCGATTCAATCTCGAACCCATTCGCAGTGGCCACTGAACAAGAACTGTCAGACTTTCTGAAAAGCGTTGAAAAGCGTGCTTTCAAACGCTCGGTCTATCACGTTCGCGATGAAGAGGCAGCACTCGATATCGTTCAAGACAGCATGATGAAACTCGCCGAACATTACGGCGACAAGCCCGCCCAAGAGCTGCCCATGTTGTTTCATCGAATTTTGTCTAACACCACGCTTGACTGGTTTAGGCGCAACAAAACGCGTAAAGCGATATTCAGCAACTTCAGCGATTTCGATTCCGACAAAGACGATGGCGAATTTGACCTCCTAGAGGCTTTGGCTGTCGACAATGACACTCAAACTACCCAAAGCGCCGAAGACAACTTTGCCAGCATGGCAAATGTCCAAGATATCGAAGAAGAAATACAAAATTTGCCAGCACGTCAACGAGAAGCCTTCCTGCTGCGTTACTGGGAGGATCTCGATGTTTCTGAGACAGCTGCTGCTATGGGCTGCTCAGAAGGAAGCGTCAAAACACACTGCTCGCGGGCCGTTTTAGCACTCAGCAAAGCGCTCAAAACCAAAGGACTTCAACCATGACACATACCGCAAACCCCCAAGACGAGTTTGGCTTGCGCATTGCTGCCCGTTTGAACTCTGCCAGCCTCGACTTACCCCATGACATTTCCGAGCGCCTGCGCGCTGCACGCACACGTGCGGTCGCAGCCCGCTTAAAGCCACAGACCCGATTGCAAACCAGCTCGTCCATCACTCACCAAAATGGTGCGGCAGTGCTTAATTTTGGCGGTGATGAAGGGCTCAACCTCTGGAGCCGCTTGGCCTCACTATTGCCATTGATCGCTTTGATCGCTGGTCTAACCATCATCCAAAACATCATGGATGACGATGGCGCCAACGAATTGGCCGAAATTGACTCCGCCCTCTTGATTGACGACTTGCCACCTGATGCCTACGCAGATCCCGGCTTTTTGCAATTCTTGAAAAACCCCATCGCTCACGAGTCCACAGACTGACCCCGCCACATGCGCTTGTCTCACGCCCTCTTTTCTGCTTTAGTGCTCCAGCTCACGCTAAGTCTGGGCATGCTGGGCTTAAGCACATCTGCTGTGGCTCAAATCGCAACGCCAACGCCAGCTACACCCAGCCTGCCTGGCCGTCCACTTTGGTCAGACCTGAGCGAATCTCAACAACAGGCCTTGGGTCCTTTGTATGAGCAGTGGCACACAATGAATGAGCCGCACAAACGCAAATGGCTAGTTTTGTCGCAAAATTTCACCCAACTCTCAGCCGATGAACAAGCCACCTTGCAAGGACGCATGCGCGAATGGGCCGCGCTAAGCCCCCAAAAACGTGCCGCCGCCCGCCTCAACTTTGCGGGTGTGCAAAAGCTGCCACAGGAAGACAAAAAAGCCAAGTGGGAAGCCTACCAAGCACTCTCTCCTGAAGCCAAACAAAAACTAGCAGCGCAGCAGCCCCCCCCCATCGCCGGGGCTGCTATTGCAGTCAAGCCCCCCGCCAACAATAAATTGGTCCCCCCCCCACCCGCTACGGGCAATAAACCATTGCCACGCATTGCCACAGGACAACTCACGCCAGTGACGCTGCTGCCAGCACCTGTTGTCCCTGCGGCATCTGCACCAGCACCCGCAACCTCTGCGGAAAGCGCCGAAACTTCGCAATGAACCCCGAATTGATGGCACCTAGCCTGCTTCGTCGCATGGCTTGCTGGATCTACGAGGGTCTACTTTTGTTCGGTGTCTTGTTCATCTCAGGTTACTTGTTCAGCACGCTCAGCCAATCACGCCATGCGCTAGACAACCGTCACGGCTTGCAGGCCTTCTTGTTTTTAGTGGTCGGCATTTATTTCACATGGTTTGGCCACAAGGGGCAAACCTTGGCGATGAAAACATGGCACATCCGCGTAGTGGATATCGAGGGCAATTCACTCAGCCAAAAACGCGCCTTTGTTCGCTATGTGCTGAGTTGGATTTGGTTCATTCCTCCGCTGGCCATACTCGCGCCCTACAGCCTCTCGAGCGGTGAAGTTGCAGTGTTGTTCATGGGCTGGGTTTTGGTCTGGGCTCTGCTCAGCCGCTTTCATCCCCAACGGCAGTTTTGGCACGACGCATGGGCAGGCACGCGCTTGATCAATACACAGCCTGTCGAAAAAGCTGATGGCTCAGCCCCGCCAAGCTAGGCATTACAGTTCAACACATGAGCGCAAACCCCCAAAAAGATAGAACAGGCCTGAACCGCGTCTGGCACGCTTTCGGCTATTCCCTCAGCGGGCTTCAAGCTGCGTGGCATGAAAAAGCGTTTCGTCAAGAAGCTGTTGGCGCCTTCTTCTTGCTGCCTCTCGCTTTTTATGTGGGCAAGACCTGGCAAGAAACTGCGCTACTGGCTGGTACAGTTTTGCTAGTCATGATTGTGGAGTTGCTCAACACAGGCATTGAATCCACCATCGACCGCATTGGTCCTGAATGGCATGAACTCGCCAAGCGCGCCAAGGACACGGGCAGCGCCGCTGTGTTGCTGAGCTTGTTGCTGTGCATCGCGGTGTGGGCAGCTGCTATTCACGCGAACTACTTCGCTTGATCGGCCACATGATCACCCCCGCTTTTTCTGTGTGCGTCTATTGCGGCTCGCGCAACGGCACTCAGCCTAAATATGCAGATGTCGCCCGCGAAGTCGGCACATGGATTGGCCAACACAATGGGCAGTTGGTCTACGGCGGTGGCAACAACGGCTTGATGGGCCTCGTGGCACAAGCCACCGCCGATGCGGGTGGCCGTGTGGTGGGCATCATTCCTAAAGCACTCCAAACCAAAGAAAACACGCGCACCGCCTGCACCGAGCTGTATGTGGTGGACACCATGCACGAGCGCAAACACATGATGGCCGAACGCGCCGATGTGTTCCTTGCCCTGCCCGGTGGCATTGGCACCTTTGAAGAGTTCTTTGAGGTGTGGACTTGGCGCCAGTTGGGCTACCACGACAAGCCTATCGGCCTGCTCAACACCCAAGGCTATTACGACGGCTTGCTGGCCTTTGCACAAAACAGCGTCCACCAAGGCTTTCTGAACGATTGGCAAATGGACTTGATTCGCAGTGGGCCCGAGCCTGTGAGTTTATTGGAAGAGCTGGTGCAAGCTGCGGGCTTTTCCCCTGAGCCTAAACTGGCAGACCTCTAGACCGACAAGCCCGCAAAAAAACCGCAGACCTTCGCAGGCTGCGGTTTTTGTCATAGGGAACGACGCGTCTAAATTAAATCGCAGTTTCGTCCAACTCGCCTGTGCGAATGCGCACGACGCGCTCGACTGGCGTGATGAAAATCTTGCCGTCACCAATCTTGCCGGTGCGGGCTGCACGCACAATGGCGTCGACGCAGTTGTCCACATCGGCAGCTTTCACCGTCACTTCAATTTTCACTTTAGGCAAGAAGTCCACCACGTACTCCGCACCACGGTACAACTCGGTATGGCCCTTTTGACGACCAAAGCCTTTGACCTCTGTCACCGTCAAACCCGTCACACCACACTCAGCCAATGCTTCGCGCACTTCTTCGAGTTTGAATGGTTTGATAACGGCTGTGATTTGCTTCATGGTTCGAGTCCTTGGGTTCAATGAAAAGGCCTGAGATCAGGCACGAAACTTATTGGTTATAGGATAACGCCAATCCTTGCCAAAACTGCGATGGGTGACGCGAATTCCCACGGGGGATTGACGGCGTTTGTATTCGTTGATGCGAATCAATCGAGTCACTTTCTCCACATCAGCCCGCTCGAACCCTGCTGCGATGATCTCGTCCGAGCTTTGGTCGTTCTCCATGAAGCGCGCAACGATTTCGTCCAACACCTCATAAGCGGGCAAGCTGTCTTGATCAGTTTGGTCTGGGCGCAACTCAGCACTGGGTGGGCGCGTGATGATGCGCTCCGGAATAGGCTCAGCACCCGTGCCATAAGGGTCGTGGACATTACGCCAACGCGCCAGCTTGAACACCAAGGTCTTGGCCACGTCTTTGATGACGGCGAAACCACCGGCCATATCGCCATACAAGGTGCAATAACCAGTGGCCATTTCGCTCTTATTACCTGTGGTCAGCACGATGGAACCGAACTTGTTCGACAACGCCATCAGCAACGTGCCACGAATACGGGCTTGGATGTTCTCTTCAGTGGTATCGAGCTGCGTGCCTTCAAAGTCAGCTTTGAGCGAACCCAAAAACGCCTCGAACTCCGGCACGATCGACACCTCGTCGTAGCGCACGCCCAAGCGCTTGGCCATGTCCCGCGCATCGACCCAGCTGATTTCGGCGGTATACGGCGATGGCATCATCACCGTGCGTACTTTGTCTGCACCTAAAGCATCCACCGCAATGGCCAACACCAAGGCTGAATCAATGCCGCCAGATAAACCCAACAATGCGCCGGGGAAACCGTTTTTACCGATGTAGTCACGCACGCCCAAGACAAGGGCGTGCCATAAATCGGCTTCGAGTGAACCATCCTCAGCCACTTCACCCGACAAATGAATCTTCGCCGAGCCGAGGCCAGATGTGGTCTGCGCTGACTGCTGATGCGTCACGTCAATAGCGAATGCTGCTGCCTCAAAACTTGGCGCACGCGCAGCCAATGTGCCATCGGCATTGAGCGCAAATGAGCGGCCTTCAAACACCACCTCGTCTTGTCCACCCACCAAATGCGCGTAAATCAACGGCAAGCCCGTGGCTTGCACACGGCCACGCATGGCCTGCTCGCGCTCGTCGCCTTTGCCCACATGGAAAGGCGATGCGTTGATCACGGCCAACAGCTCAGCGCCTGCCGCTTTGGCCTCCACCGCTGGTGCATCAAACCATGCGTCTTCACAAATCAGCAGACCGACTTTGGTGCCGGCCACCTCAAACACGCAAGGCTTGTCACCCGCCACGAAATAACGGCGCTCATCAAACACTTGGTAGTTGGGCAGCTCGCGTTTGGCGTAGGACGTTACCACTTGGCCCTCGCACAGCACGCTCGCCATGTTGAAACGGCGTTGTACAGAGACCGAGCGCGTGCGCTCGTCACCGCCCGATGGGTGCCCCACCACCACATGCAAGCCCTTTAACCCGGTTAGAGCAGCGGACACCGTTTTCAAGGCATCATCACAGGCTTGAATGAACGAGGGGCGAAGGAATAAATCTTCCGCCGCGTAGCCGCACAAAGACAACTCGGGCGTCAGCACCAACCGCGCACCATCTGCATAGGCTGTCGTGGCGCAATCGATGATTTTCTGGGCGTTACCCGCCATGTCGCCCACCACGAAATTCAATTGAGCAACACAAATTTTGAGAGTCATGGCAGCAGGCACGTGTCCAAAGTAAAACAGGTCTAAAAAAGCAAATGGATTATGTCATCCGCGTCCACGCAAGCCCGCTCGATACCCCCGCTCAAGCGTGGGATGATTTGCTGGCCCAGCAAGACGCACCCTCGCCCTTCATGCAGCACGCCTACCTCGCGGCCTTGCACACGAGCGGCAGCGCCACACCTGATACAGGCTGGACGCCACAATTCGTCACTCTTTGGCAAGGCGACGCCTTGGCCGCCGCCAGTGCGCTGTACATCAAAGACCACTCCTACGGCGAATACGTCTTTGACTGGGCATGGGCCAACGCCTATGCCGACCACGGCCTGAACTACTTCCCAAAAGCCACTTGTGCTGTCCCCTTCACGCCTGTACCTGGGTCACGCTTATTGGCTGTGGATGCAAACGCTCGCCAAGCATTGCTCAAAGCCATGCTGGAGGTGGCCCAGCAACACCAGTTGTCCTCATTACATCTGCTCTTTACCAGCCCCGACGACCGCGCAGCCTGCGATGCCCTTGGTCTCATGCAACGCCAAACCGTGCAGTTCCATTGGCACAACGCCGATCTGCAGGGCCAACGCTTTGAAAGCTTCGACGCCTTCTTAGCGAGCCTGTCCCAAGAGAAACGCAAAAAGATCAAGCAAGAGCGTCGCCGTGTCGCCGATGCAGGTGTGACGTTTCGCACCTCGCTGGGTGCAGACATCAGCACGACAGATTGGGACTTTTTCTACCAGTGCTACGAACGCACCTACCTTGAACACGGCAACGCACCCTACCTGAGCCGTGACTTCTTTGAGCACATGCAAAACCACATGCCCCACAACTGGGTACTGTTTGTGGCCGAACGCGAAGGCCACGCCATCGCCAGCAGCTTGGTGGCCGTACAAAACTTGGGCACATCACAGGCTGTCGCTTATGGCCGCTACTGGGGTGCGTTAGAGCGCGTGGATTGCCTACATTTCGAGGCTTGCTACTACCAGCCACTGGACTGGTGCATTGCCAACGGCGTACAGCGCTTCGAAGGCGGTGCGCAAGGCGAACACAAAATGGCCCGCGCCCTCATGCCCGTGGCCACCTACAGCGCGCATTGGCTCGCCCACCCCGCGTTTGCAGATGCGGTGGAGCGATACCTTGAACGCGAGTCAGCAGGCGTGAGCCACTACCTCAACCACTTGGCCGAGCGCAGCCCCTTCAAACGTTACGAGCCCCAATAAAACGCAGGCGTAAAAAAGCCCGCTGGCAGCGGGCTTTCGATGGACTCAACCAAGAATCACTTCTTGTAATTGGCAATACCGTCCAAGATTTCTTTGTGGGCAGACTCAATGCCTTCCCAGCCTTTGACCTTGACCCATTTGCCTTTTTCGAGGTCTTTGTAGTGTTCAAAGAAGTGGGCGATCTGTTGCAATTGCAACTCATGGATGTCGGCCAACGACTTGATGTTGCTGTAACGGGCCAAAATTTTCTCGGTAGGCACAGCCAACACTTTGCCGTCCACGCCGCCTTCGTCTTCCATCAACAAGATGCCCAACGCACGGCAAGGCACCACCACGCCGGGAGGCAATGGGAAAGGTGTCATCACCAACACGTCCACAGGATCGCCGTCGCCAGCGATGGTTTGTGGCACATAACCGTAGTTGGTGGGGTAATGCATGGCCGTACCCATGAAGCGGTCCACGAACAGAGCACCAGACTCTTTATCGACTTCGTACTTCACAGGGTCTGAGTTCATCGGAATTTCGATGATCACGTTGAAGGCTTCAGGAACTTTGCTACCGGGGGTGACTTGATTCAGGGACATGGTGTCTGGTTATAAAAGTTGAAAAAGAAACACAGAGGATTAGCCCCGATTTTACTTTCACGGGGCTTGCGCCTTGTGCGTGCTTTTTGTGGCTTTTATTCTTTGGTGCTTTTGCCTGTTTCGTCCATCAAGCCCATGAAAACGCGTAAAAAGTAAACCGCCATCACCAAAACAAAGGCAATCACGCCCACGCTCATCAGGCCGTAGTCAGTGGAAAAAAGGTCGATCAATGCTTTCATGAAGCTCTCCTGTCTGTATTGCAATGCGCTTACTTTGCCTTGTTTAGGGGCCTGGCGCACTGATCTACATCAAGGCTTAGGGGATTCGTGGCTCGGGCACAATTCAGGCCATGTCTGAACGCGTGATTCCCCTTGTCGACCAACGCCTGAGAGCTCTCGAGGCAACCGTACCCGCCCACCCGATTGCGGCCACGGGGCTGTTGAGCGACAGTCTGGGGCGCCCCTTGCACGATTTGCGCATCAGCGTGACCGACCGTTGCAACTTTCGCTGCAACTACTGCATGCCCAAAGAGGTGTTCAACAAAGACTACGCCTACTTGCCCCACGGTGACTTGCTGAACTTTGAAGAAATCACCCGCCTCGCCAAAGTGTTTGTGGCCCACGGCGTGCGAAAAATTCGCCTCACAGGCGGTGAGCCGCTGCTGCGCAAGAACCTTGAAATCTTGGTCGAGCAACTCGCCAACATCCAAACACCCGACGGCACACCGCTCGACCTCACCCTCACCACCAACGGCTCGCTACTGGCTCGAAAAGCCAAGTCACTCAAAGACGCGGGCTTGAACCGCGTCACCGTCAGCCTAGACGGCCTAGACGACGCTGTGTTTCGCGCCATGAACGATGTGGACTTCCCGGTGGCCGATGTGCTCGACGGCATCGCTGCCGCCAAAGACGTGGGCTTGGGGCTAGACGCCAAAGGCCAACTGACGGGTCTCAAGGTCAATATGGTGGTCAAGCGCACCACCAATGTGGATCAAATCTTACCCATGGCCCGCCACTTCCGTGGCAGCGGTATCACGCTACGCTTCATTGAATACATGGATGTAGGTGCGACCAACGGCTGGCGCATGGACGAGGTGTTGCCCTCTGCCGAGGTCATCCAACATATCCAGCAAGAATTTCCACTCGTGGCCCTAGAAGCCAGCGCGCCTGGCGAAACCGCTCAGCGCTGGGGCTATGCCAACGCCAACGGTGTGTTTGACCCCGCCTTGGGCGAAGTGGGCGTGATCAGCAGTGTCACCCAAGCGTTTTGCCGCGATTGCAACCGCGCACGTCTTTCGACCGAAGGTAAGCTCTACCTCTGTTTGTTTGCCACGCAAGGCTACGACTTGCGCAGCTTGATGCGTGGCGCACAAGCCTCTGACGCAGACCTCGCTTCAGCCATTGGCCACATTTGGTATGCCCGTGATGACCGCTATTCAGAACTGCGCGCCTCGATGCCTGCTGACAGCACCACCGGCGCGCGGCGCGTTGAGATGAGCTACATCGGCGGTTGAAATCAGAACATTCAAAACACACATGACACACACCATCTCCCCTCAAGACATCACTGGCCTGATCTTGGCCGGAGGACGAGGCAGCCGCATGGGCGGCGTGGACAAAGGCTTGCAAAACTTCAATGGCATCCCGCTGGCCCTGCACACACTCATGCGCTTAGGCCCGCAAGTGCAAAGCGTGATGGTCAACGCCAACCGTAACCTCTCAGCCTACGAGTCCTTTGGGGCTGCCGTCTGGCCTGATGCATCGGCTGACTTTGCGGGCCCCTTGTCAGGCTTCTTGGTGGGGCTAGAGCGGGCTGAAACGCCCTATGTACTCACCGTCCCATGTGACACCCCGCGTCTGCCGCTTGATTTGGCTGAGCGCTTGGCCGAAGCCTTGGTCCGTGAAGACGCAGACATTGCCATGGCCGCAGCACCTGAAACCGACGAACACGGCCACACACAAGTTCGCACACAACCTGTATTTTGTTTGATGAAGATTGAGCTGTCAGAAAGCTTGGTCAAGTTCACCCACAGCGGTGGCCGCAAGATTGACGCATGGACCGCGCAACACAAAACGGTTGTCGTTCCATTTAATAGCAAGAGCGATGACCCGCTAGCTTTTGCCAACGTCAACACCTTGACTGAACTGCAAGCTTTGGAAAACGCCGCGCCATGAAAAGTATTGACGACATTGCAGCAGCCCTGCAAGGCTACGACCCACAAGCGTTGAGCGTCGACCAAGTCAACGCGTTCTTGCACGAACTGGTGCAACCGGTATCGGTCGATGAATCGCAAGATGTGTTTTTGTTCGACGCCCTCGGTCGCGTACTTGCCAAGGATGTCATCTCCCCCATCAGCGTGCCCGCGCACAACAACTCGGCCATGGATGGCTTTGCGTTGGATGCCGCACAGTTGCAAGCCGATCAAGCACTGACATTGCGTGTCGTGGGAACCGCTCTGGCTGGCAAAGCGTGGCAAGGCAAAGTGAATGCCGGCGAGTGCCTCAAGATCATGACAGGCGCCATCATGCCCGATGGCTTAGACACTGTCGTGCCCCAAGAGTTCTGCCAAATCGACAATGCACACGATGTGACCACCGTCACCATACCGCCCAACATCTTGAAAGCAGGTGACAACCGCCGCTTGTTGGGCGAAGACCTGATGCAAGGCCAACCTGCCTTAAAGGCGGGCCAACACCTCACCCCCGCAGCCTTGGGGCTGATCGCGAGCCTCGGCCTTCCCGATGTGCGCGTACACCGCCGTTTGCGCGTAGCCTACTTCTCCACCGGTGATGAAGTGTTGAGCTTGGGTGACGCCCCCCGCGAAGGCGCTGTGTACGACAGCAACCGCTACACCGTATTTGGCCTACTCACACGCCTAGGTTGCGAAGTGATAGACATGGGTGTGGTGCGTGACGATCCTGCACTCTTAGAGGCTGCCTTTGCGAAAGCCGCACAAGAAGCCGATGCCATCATCACCAGCGGCGGCGTGAGCGTGGGCGAAGCCGACTTCACCAAAGCCATGATGAAAAAACTCGGCGATGTGGCGTTTTGGAAAATCGCCATGCGACCAGGCCGCCCCATGGCTGTGGGCCGCATTGGCAAGTCGGTGCTGTTTGGCTTGCCCGGCAACCCCGTGGCAGTGATGGTCACCTTCCTCGCCTTTGTGCGCCCTGCTCTGCTGCGCATGATGGGCAGCACCGCCCAACCTGCGCCACTTTTAAAAGCCAAGAGCTTAGAGACCCTGCGCAAAAAAGTAGGCCGCACCGAATACCAACGTGGCTTTGTCAGTAGTGCTGACGATGGCACGCTGCACGTGCGCACCACCGGCAACCAAGGCTCAGGCGTATTGAGCTCGATGGTGCAAGGCAATGGCCTCATCGTGCTGCACCACGAACAAGGCAATGTCGCCGTGGGCGACGAAGTGGATGTGCTGATGTTTGACGGCGCTTTTTAAGCGCATCAACCGCAAGGCGTCAAGCGTGAATCAGAAGTCAGGCGTGTAGCGCAAAAATGACGTGGGTGTCAGGCACCCACGTCCTCATCCTCGTGGCGGATGGTGATTGCTCCCGGCACTTTGTTGCGCGCCAGTAAGGTGTACATGGTGGGCACGACAAAGATGGTGAGCAAAGTGCCCAAACTCATACCACCCACAATCACCCAACCAATTTGTTTGCGGCTTTCCGCACCAGCGCCACTGGCCAGCGCTAAAGGAATCGCACCCAACACCATCGCGCCAGTCGTCATCAAAATCGGGCGCAGGCGCAAAGTGGCTGACTTGGTCACAGCGGCAAACAACTCCATACCCTCTGCACGCAGTTGGTTGGCGAACTCCACAATCAAAATGCCATGCTTGGTGATCAAGCCCACCAGGGTGATCAAACCAATCTGACTGAACACATTGAGCGTGCCGCCACTGAACTGCAGTGCCAACAATGCCCCCACCATCGACAAAGGCACTGACAGCATGATGACCAGCGGATCCACAAAGCTTTCAAACTGCGCGGCCAACACCAAGAAAATAAAAAGCAGCGCCAGCACAAACACCACGACGAGCGAGCCAGAAGACTTCACGAATTCGCGCGATGTACCGTTCAGATCAGTCGAATAACCGGGCTTGAGCACTTTTTGAGCCGTTGCATTCATGAAGGCGATGGCTTCGCCCAACGAGTAATTGGGAGCTAAGTTGGCGCTGATCGATGCACTGCGACGCTGGCTGAAATGGTTCAACTCACGCGGCACAACCACTTCTTTGGTCGTGATCAAAGCAGACAAGGGAATCATGGCATCACCCTTACCTCGCACAAACACACGCTCAATGTCGTCAGGGGTATCGCGACCACTGGCTCCAGTTTGAACAATCACATCGTATTGATCACCCTCACGCTTGAAGCGCGTGACTTGCCGCCCCCCCATCATGGTTTCCACCGCTCGGGCGATTTGATCCACCGACACGCCCATATCGGCCGCGCGTTCACGGTCCACTTGCATGCTGATTTCAGGCTTATTCAAACGCAAATCAGTGTCCACACTCACAATGCCCGGGTTCTTGGCAATTTCTTCTTGAAAGCTGCGCACCACTTGCGCCAAGTTTTGGTAGCTGTCCGAGGTCAAGATCACGAAGTTGAGCGGACGCTCACGAAACGGCTGACCCAACGAAGGCGGCGTGATGGGAAATGCACTCACCCCCGGCAAGCCTGAGACAGCGGGTGTCATTTCGCGAGCGATTTCGAGCGTGCTTTTCGTGCGATCTTCCCAAGGCTTGGCACGGTAAAACACGTTACCCTGCGCCACGGTGGGGTTACCCACCACCGTGAAAATTCGATCGAACTCGGGATACTTTTCGGCCATCTTCTCTAAGGCCAGGGTGTATCGCGTGGTGTACTCCATGGTCGCGCCATCAGGACCGTTGATGACGGTCAAGATCACACCGCGGTCTTCGATCGGCGCCAATTCGCTTTTGGTGGTTTTGAGCAAGGTCCATGTGCCAATGCCTGCCAACACCATGACGGCAACCACCAGCCAACGACGCGACACCTCTCGTCCCAACACCACGCCGCGTGACAAGGTCCATTGCAAAACTCGACCATACGCCGCCGACATACGCACAAGGTGATGTTCCATCGTTCGATCAAACCAGCTGGGCTTGCTGTTGTGCTTGAGCATGAGGGAGCACATCATGGGCGTCAGGGTGAGCGCGACAAAGCCTGACACCACCACCGAGCCAGCCAGCGCCAGCGCAAACTCTGTAAACAGCTTACCTGTGCGGCCTGGCGTGAAAGCCAAGGGTGCGTACACCGCCGCCAAGGTCATGGTCATGGCGACCACAGCAAAGCCCACTTCTTTGGCCCCTTTGATGGCGGCATGAAACGGCGACATGCCTTCCTCAATGTGGCGGTAGATGTTTTCTAGCACCACGATGGCATCGTCCACCACCAAACCAATGGCCAGTACCAAGGCCAACATAGTGAGCGTGTTCACCGTGAAGCCAAACATGGCCATCAAAGCAAAAGTACCAATCAAACACACAGGGATCGTGACCAGTGGAATGATGGAAGCGCGCAGCGTGCGCAAAAACACAAAGATGACCAAGGCCACCAAAATCGCCGCTTCCACAATGGTTTGGTACACCGCCTTGATGGATCGATCAATGAAGACCGAGTTGTCGTTGGCAACTTCAATCTCTACACCGGATGGCAAGTTCTCTTTGATTTTGGGAATCATCCCACGCACGGCTGCACTCAGATCGAGTGGGTTGGCGGTGGCGTTACGAATCACGCCTAAGGTGATGGCTTCTTTGCCGTTCAAACGCGTGGCTGTGCGCTCCGCTTGAGGTCCCAGTTCAACTCTCGCCACATCACCCACACGAACCGAAATACCGTTGACCGACTTGATAACAACCCCATTGAACTCCTGTGGCGTACGCAGATCCGTAGAGGTACTCACGTTGAACTCGCGCAACTTGCTTTCAATGCGGCCTGCTGGAACTTCTACGTTGGAGCGGCGCAGCGCATCCTCTACATCCTGCGGCGTCAGCTTGTAGGCAGACAAACGGTCTGGGTCTAACCAAATACGCATGGCGTATTTGCGCTCGCCGTACACCCGCACATCCGATGCACCCGGCGCTGTTTGCAACATAGGCTTGGCAATGCGATTGGCATAGTCCGTGAGTTGCAACACGTTCAAGGTATCTGCGCTGAATGACAACCAAATCACAGGAAAAGCATCGGCTTCCACTTTGGCAATCACTGGCTCATCAATGCCTTGGGGCAGGCGTTGGCGCACTCGGCTGACTTTGTCGCGCACATCCGCGGCAGCTGAATCCGCATCACGCGAGAGCACAAAATTTACCGTGATTTGGCTTTGTTCTTGGCGACTGATCGAGGTGATCACATCCACGCCTTCAATGCCAGAGAGAGAGTCCTCCAGCACCTTGGTCACTTGCGACTCCACCACTGCACTAGAAGCACCGGTGTACTTGGTCTCAACTGTGACCACAGGGTTGTCGATCTTGGGGTACTCACGCACATTCAGGCGCGTGAACGACACCACACCCACCAACACGATGAGCAAGGACAGCACAGTGGCGAACACTGGGCGTCGAATGGAAATCTCAGGCAATTGCATATGGGCTCTTGGATTTCCGTTTAGCGACTAGCGGCTTGCGATGCAGCAACGGCTGAGCTGCTTGCGCTGGCGCTGTTAGCAGCTGAAGCAGCAGAGGCTGGTGCGGAAGCGGCGTTGACTGGACCGCGCCCCAGCTCCACCACGCGCAATGGCGAACCGTCTTTTTGCAAGCGCTGCTGGCCAGCCACCACGATAGTGTCAGCCTCAGCCAAGCCTTCAGTAATTTCTACTTGACCACCACGACGCATGCCCAGCTTGACCTCAACCCGCTGAGACACAAGCTTGGTATCTGGTGGCAAAACGGAGGCGCTGCTGGCAACACTGGCTGCAGGCGCAGGCAACTCGCTAGGTGCAACGGCCTTGATCACAAACTGCTTGCCACCCTGCGGGACGATCGCCTCTTCAGGCACAACTAGAGCATTGGGCTTCACCGCAAACACGGCCGTCACACGGGCAAACATGCCGGGTCGCAAGGGCCCACTTTGTTCACCACCGGCACTGATACGTGTACGGTCAAAGGTATTAGCTGGGCAGCCCAAATTTTGAGGCGAAGGCAACACCACCCCGCGATTGGCTGATGGCAGCGCCACGACAGGGGCACTAGATTTACCAGCCATAGATGCAGGAGCAACAGCAGATGAGGCAGGAGGTTTCGCTGCAGACGCGGCCTGCATGGATGCACCAGATCCCTTGTTTGGACCTGCAGCCAGCGGCTCTCCTGCCGTATTGGCTAGCACCGCGCGTACACCAATGGATCGACCATTGGCATCAATCAACGGGTCTACCGCTTCTACTTTGGCTTTGAACATGCGACCACTGAACGCGTCCAACTTCACCTCTATCACTTGTCCTGGGGTGACCTTGGTTTGATAGCGTTCGGGCAAGCGGTAATCCACATACAAACTGCCAATGTTTTCGAGGTTGACCAAATCAGCGCCATCTTTGACGTAGTCCCCCACGTTCACATTGCGAATGCCAACCACACCATTGAACGGCGCAATCAAACGCATACGCTCTAGGCGTGCGCAGGACAAGCCAAACTGAGCCTCGGCCACTTGCAAAGCAGCACTGCTTTCTTCGAGTGAACGCTGAGAGACAAAGTTTTGCGCTACCAATTCTTGGTTACGTTTGTGGTTAGCCTTGGCAATGGACATTTGCGCGAGTGACTGCTGCACTTCTGCACGTTGCAAGGTGTCATCCATTTGCACCAACACTTGGCCAGCACGTACACGTGCACCATCGGCAAAACCCAGGGCCAACACGCGACCTGCCACTTCAGGGCGCAGCATGATGTTTTGCGACGACCGCAAAGTGCCCACCGCTTCGGCATCGTCCCGCAAGGTCACTTTTTTGACTTGACCAATTTCCACGCCCAAAGGTCGAGCTCCAGCAGGAGCACCAGCATCTGATTTGGGCGATTGCAACCACCAGGCCAAGGTCGAGGCACCCACAATGCCAACGACTGCCACGACGGTGTGGAATTTTTTAAAAGCCATGGGTGAAGTTCTTTATGGTGATCTGAAAGTTAAATTGCAATGTACCAGCGCCGCAGGCTAAATCATGGTCACTGACCCGACAGGGCCAGCTCGACGCCCTTGTTGGCCAAACCATCGGCACGCTCGTTGTCCACATGGCCAGCATGTCCTTTGACCCAATGCCACTCAATGTCATGGTCGCCTTGATGGGTCAGCTCATCGAGTTGCTGCCAAAGGTCCGCATTCTTCACGGGCTGCTTGGCTGCGGTGCGCCAACCCCGAGCTTTCCAACCGTGAATCCACTCAGTGATGCCTTTGCGCACGTACTCGCTGTCCAGATACAAAGCCACCTTGCAGGGGCGCTTCAAAGCCCGCAATGCCTCAATCACAGCAAGCAACTCCATGCGGTTGTTGGTCGTGCCCAGCTCGCCGCCAAACAGTTCTTTTTCTTGGCCCGAGGGCGAGCGCAGCAATGCCCCCCAGCCACCAGGACCTGGGTTGCCCTTGCAAGCACCGTCTGTGTATATCTCTACCGTGTTCATTCCATTCCTTTTGATGCAGAGCTCACCACCGAATGCACAGCCGTATTGTTGGCCGCACTGGAAGCCGAGGTCACGACGGATGCTGCTCTGGGCGCTGATTTTTTCCACGCGGATGACATCAGCCGCATGCCTTGCACACGTTTGACCGCGACCATGCCGTAAACCGCGCCCAAAATGGGCCACCAGCGCACACCTGCCTCATCCATCCAATCCCAACGCTGCAGCCAGCGTTCGGTCTTCACCAATGGCCGGTAGCAACCAAAGCTGGTTGACTCCACTTCAAAGCTCAGCAATTGCAGCCAGTCTCGTAAGCGGCGTTGACCAATGAAGTCTCCCACTTGTGAAAAACCACGCTTGAAGCTTTTGCTCAAACCCCAAAGGCTATTTGGGTTGAAGCCACAAATCACCACTCGCCCTTCGGGCACTAACACGCGCTCGACTTCGCGCAAAGTGGCATGGGGGTCATAGCTCAACTCCAGCGTGTGCGGCAGCACCAGTAAATCTAAGCTGGCGCTGGGAAAGGGTAAGGCTTCGTAATTGGTCAAAATCACATCACGTCCCAATGGCCACGGCTCGGGGTGTGTATCGCTGGCTAGCCAACGATGCGGCATGCGGTTGGCTTGCAAGCCATCGAGCGCGGGCAAGCCAAGCTGCAAGGCATGGAACCCAAACACATCAGCCACCGCACGGTCTAAGTAGGTTTGCTCCCAAGCGCACAAATACTGGCCAGTAGGTGAGGCCAGCCAGTCAGGCAAACTATCGTTTTTGAAAGGTGTGGATGACATGAAGCTGATTGCACTGCCCGCGTTCTCTGACAACTACCTGTGGTTGTGGCAACAAGACCGATTGGCCGTTGTGGTCGACCCCGGCGACGCAGCGCCTGTGTTACAGACGCTGACGCAAAACGGGCTAAAACTAGCGGCCATTCTAGTGACCCACCACCATGCCGACCATGTAGGTGGGGTGCGTGAACTACACCTCGCCACAGGCGCCCAAGTATTTGGCCCTGCACGTGAAGATATATCCGAGCCCTTCACGCCAGTCATGCATGGCGATGCGTTTGAACTGCTGGGCCAAACCGTACAAGTCCTCGATGTGCCAGGCCACACCGCTGGCCATGTGGCCTATGTGTTGCCCAACGCGCCGCAGAGCCCCGTGCTGTTTTGTGGCGACACTTTATTTTCAGGCGGATGCGGCCGTATTTTCGAAGGCACGCCTGCTCAAATGCTGGCTTCATTAGATCTTTTGGCTTCACTTCCTGCGCACACGCGGGTGTGCTGCGCCCACGAGTACACTCTGTCTAACTTGCGATTTGCGCTCGTCGTAGAACCCAGCAACACTGATTTGCAAACCTACGCAGCACACTGCCAGCAACTCAGGGCTCAAGGTGTCCCCACCCTACCCGCCCAGCTTGGCAAAGAATTGCAAATCAACCCGTTTTTACGGGCTCGACACCCTGATGTGCGACACGCTGTTGCACTGCACGCTGGACTCTCAGCGCTCGAACAAACTGACGATGTGGCTGTCTTTGCCGCCCTTCGCGAATGGAAGAACGAATTCAAATGAGATTTCTACTCGCTGTTTTTAGCCTTAGCCTGACCCTGCTGACGGGTTGCGCCAACTTAGCTGAACCCCAGAGCACAGATGGCCTGAGCCCGATTACCAAAGGCACGGTTAAACGAGACAGCGTCGCCAAACTCGACTTGCCCAACGACTTGTGGGAGCGCATCCGCAAGGGCTACCAAATGCCCAACTTGGAAACCGACTTGGCCAACGACCGCACCCAGTGGTACGCATCCAAACCCGACTATTTGCAGCGCATGACCGAGCGCTCCAACAAATACCTGTACCACATCGTTGAAGAACTCGAAGCCCGCAAGATGCCTACCGAGTTGGCTTTGCTACCTTTCATTGAAAGCGCCTTTAACCCACAAGCCGTATCGAGCGCACGCGCCAGTGGCATGTGGCAGTTCATGCCTAAAACAGGCAAGAGCTTTGACCTGAAACAAAACGCTTTCCGCGACGACCGTCGTGATGTGCAAGCCTCTACTCGCGCTGCGCTGGACTACCTCGAGCGCCTGCACAAGATGTTTGGCGATTGGCACTTGGCCTTGGCTGCCTACAACTGGGGCGAAGGCAATGTAGGCAAAGCCATTGCACGCAACAAACGCGCAGGGTTACCCACCGGCTACACCGACCTGAACATGCCGATGGAAACACGCATGTATGTGCCCAAGCTGCAAGCCATGAAAAACATCGTGGGTAACCCACCTCAATACGGTGTGGTGCTGCCCAGCATTCCTAACCACCCCTATTTCCAAAGCGTGCCCTTGCCACGCGACATGGATGTGAGCGTGGCCGCCAAACTGGCTGATATCTCTGAACAAGACTTCAAAGCACTCAACCCCTCAGCGCACCGCCCAGTGCTGCTGGCCGCAGGCTCACCCAACATCTTGCTGCCCTGGGACAACGCTGAAGTGTTCCAACGCAACTACGAAGCCTCCACCATGGCTCGCATGGCCACATGGACAGCATGGGTTGCACCCACCACCATGAAGGTGGCTGATGCCGCCAAACGCGTGAACATGAGCGAGGCAGACTTTCGCGCGGTCAATAACATCCCGCCACGCATGCTGATCAAAGCGGGGTCAGCCCTGCTGGTACCGCGCAGCGCCAACATGCTGGGTGATGTCGCCGCTCAAGTGGCTGACAACGGCACACTCGACCTCTCGCCAGAAGCAGTGGCCAAACGCAAGGCTGCGGCCAAGGGCGGCAAGAACGCCAAAGGCACTAAAACAGCTTCGGTGAAAAGCTCAGCTAAAAAACAGGCGTCTGGCAAGAACGATAAAAAAGGCGACACCAAGGTCGCCAAGAAATAAATGAGCACAGCCAGAAAAATGCTGTGTTAAGCGTCGCGCCGATCAACCAACGCATGGGCGATAGTACCCAAATCAACATACTCCAGCTCACTGCCCACGGGTACGCCGCGGGCTAGGCGCGTCACTTGCACGCCACGCTTCTTCAAAGCTTCGCCCAACACATGGGCAGTAGCTTCGCCTTCGGCGGTGAAGTTGGTGGCCAAGATGACTTCTTTCACCACGCCATCACTGGCACGCTCCATGAGCTTTTGCAGCCCAATGTCTTTCGGGCCAAACCCATCCAAGGGGCTGATGCGGCCCATCAACACAAAATATAGGCCTTTGTACGCCGAGGTGCGTTCCACCGCCGATTGGTCGGCCGGAGTTTCCACCACACACAAGCGCGTGGTGTCGCGCCCTTCGTCCAAACAGGTGTCGCACACAGCTTGAGTGGTGAAGGTGTGACAACGCTCGCAATGCTGGACAAGACTGGCCGCTTGGTGCAGGGCTTGCGAAATCACCTCCGCCCCTTCGCGGTCATGTTGCAACAAGTGGTACGCCATGCGCGAAGCCGATTTCACACCCACGCCGGGCAAACGGCGTAGGGCCTGAATCAGACCTTCGAGCACGGAGGTGTCGCTCATCTTTAGGCGATCAGAACGGCAGTTTCAAACCGGGTGGCAAACCAGCGGTGAGTTTGCTCATCTTGGCTTCGCTGGTTTCAGCGGCCTTACGCACGGCGTCGTTGAAGGCGGCAGCCACCAAGTCTTCAAGCATGTCTTTGTCGTCGGCCAAGAGGCTTGGGTCGATGGTGATGCGTTTGACGTCGTGCTTGCACGTCATCAACACTTTGACCAAGCCAGAACCTGATTCGCCGGTGACCTCCACAAAAGCCAGTTCTTCTTGGGCTTTTTTGAGGTTTTCTTGCATGGCTTGGGCTTGCTTCATGAGGCCCGAGAGTTGTCCTTTGTTGAACATGGTGTCTTCCCTTTACAAACTAAAAATCAAAGTGGCTTGATGCTGCCCGGCACGATTTTGGCACCGTAGTCGCGCATCAAACTCTGCACAAATGGGTCGTTGAAGATGATGGCCTCAGCCCCTGCTTGGCGTTGCGCGGCGGCGGCGGCATTACGTTTGGCGGGGCTGTCTTGCACGCGGCCTACCTCGACGCTCAAGCGCACAGGGTAGCCTGCGGTTTCAAGGGCTTTTTGCAAACGCTCGCGGCTGGTTGGACTGTTGAGCGATTCACGCTCGACGCGCAGCATCCATGTATCGGTGTCACGCGCGACGAGCTGGGACTGCAAGCCCAGCTCACGCACCAAGGCGTTGATGGTCTCAGCAGCCGACATTTCCATCACCAGCTTGTGCCAAAACTCACCTTCTGGCGTGGCCTCTATGAAAGGCACTTCAGTGGCGGGGGCTTGAAGCTCGATCGCTGCACTGGGCTCGGCTTGTTCACGCACAGGAATAGCAACCACAGCGGCATCCGAATCATGGTCGTACTGCGGGCTATCAGCACCTTCAGGGTCGTAGCTGGGGTCATCCTCCCAAGGTGCCACTTCGCGCGGCTGCATGTCGCGCACGGGCAAGGCTTGCACGGGGGCTGCAGGCTGGGGCTCGGGTTGGCGCTGTGTAACTACGGGCGGCGATTGCACTGCAACCGTTTGTACAGGTGCTGCTGCAGAAGTTGGCGTTGCCGTGATGTGAGGCTGTGAGACTTGAACTGGCGTTGCAGGTGATTGAGCCAGTGGCTGCGCAACAGGTTTTGCCGCAGCTAACGCAGACACCAGAGGGGCGCGTTGCGGATTAATTAGAGTTTTTTTTTCAGCCGAGGCCGAAGCGGAACTTGCAGCTTGCGGTTTGAACGCCAGCAAGCGCAGCAGCACCATCGTCAACGCCGCGTATTCGTCGGGGGCCAAACCCAGCTCTTGACGGCCATGCAGACTCAAGCTGTAGAGCAACTGGGTTTCGTCTGCGGGCATGACGCCGGCCAAGCGAGCCATCTCGGCGGCTTCTGGGTCTGAGGCATCAGCTTCTGCCATGTCGGGCACAGCCTGCAACACGGCCATGCGTTGCAAAACCATCGACATGTCTTCTAATGTGGCCGCGGCGCTCAAGCCATTGAGTCGCAGCGCTTCAGAGGTTTCGACCACCGATTTACCGTCGCCATGCGCCAAAGCTTCGATCAAGCGGAACACATGTGAGCGGTCTGCACTGCCCAACATTTGACGCACCGCTGCTTCTTGCAATTGGCCACCGCCATAGGCAATGGCTTGGTCGGTCAAGCTCAGTGCGTCTCGCATCGAGCCACGGGCCGCACGAGCCAACAAACGCAAGGCTTGAGGCTCAGAGGCAATGTTTTCTTGGCCGAGTACATGCCCCAAATGCTCCAGTACAGTTTCAGGCGCCATGGGGCGCAGGTTGAACTGCAAGCAACGCGACAGCACAGTGACCGGCACTTTTTGCGGATCGGTCGTGGCGAGCACAAATTTCAAATACTCAGGCGGCTCTTCTAGCGTCTTCAACATCGCGTTGAACGCGGTGTTGGTGAGCATGTGCACCTCGTCAATCATGAAGACTTTGAAGCGGCCTTGCACAGGCTTGTAAACGGCCTGCTCTAGCAAGCTTTGCACTTCGTCCACGCCACGATTGGATGCGGCATCCAGTTCGGTGTAATCGACAAAGCGACCTGCATCAATGTCGGTACAAGCTTGGCACACACCACAAGGCTCAGCAGTGATGCCGCCCGTGCCGTCTAAACCTTGGCAATTGAGCGACTTGGCCAACACGCGCGACACAGTGGTTTTACCCACGCCGCGTGTGCCTGTGAACAAATAAGCGTGGTGCAAACGTTGGGTGGTCAGCGCATTGGTCAGCGCCTGCACGACGTGCTCTTGCCCCACCATCTCCGTGAAGGTTTTGGGGCGATATTTGCGAGCGAGCACGAGGTACGACATAAGCCAAGCATTCTATGTGACCTACAATAGCTCTCGACGGGCCTCCTCACATGGTGAAGCGGCCAACCGGGTCAGGTGGGGAACCAAGCAGCCCTAACTGTGGAGCCAGTGCTGAGGGTCGGGCCCGTCACCTCCCTTGTAAGAGCCACATACTGCGCTCGCAAACCCTATAGCCGCTCCTCGCAGATAAGCCTAGACTGATGGATATCAATCGCACGCGAGGGCCTTATGAAATTACACCGATTTCTTTTGATCGCTTGGCCATCCGCCATCGGCGCAGCTTTGATGGAAATGCTGGTTTTTTCTGTACTTGACCCCAGAGAGCTTCCCAGTGTTGACCATGCCATGGGGATATCACCCGAAGGCGTTTACACCCTGGCGTTTTTTGCGTTTTGGGCGGCTATCAGTTTTGCCTGTACCTTGACGCTTTACTTGGCGCAGCCTGTCGACAACAAGCACGCCCCTATCTGACTTAAAACAAGTAGTGGTCTAGCAACAGCGCCGCAAAAAGCGCTGACAAATGGATGAGCGAAAAGCGGAATGTTTTGCGGGACAGCTCATCCGAATAGTGGCGCATCAAGGCCACGGCATAGCCAATAAATCCAAAACTCAACACCAACGCTACGGCCAAATACAGCCATGAACTCATGCCAATTGCGAATGGCATCAAGCAAGCCGCCATGAGCAACACGGTGTAGAGCAAAATTTGTAAACGTGTGAAACGGTTGCCATGCGTCACCGGCAACATGGGCAAGCCCGACTTGCGGTAGTCTTCGACGCGGTACAACGCCAAGGCCCAAAAGTGCGGTGGTGTCCACAGAAAAATAATCAAAAACAAAATCAGCGCCTGCGAGCTCACCTCGCCCGTGATGGCCGCCCAGCCTAAAAGTGGCGGCATGGCACCCGAAGCACCACCAATGACGATGTTTTGCGGCGTCATGGGCTTAAGCACCAAGGTGTAAATCACCGCATAGCCAATGAAGGTGGCAAAGGTCAGCCACATGGTGAGCGGATTGACGAACACATACAAGATGAACGAACCCAGCGCACACAGCGCCGCCGAAAAACCCAAAGCTTGCACATCAGACAGCTCGCCCCTGGCGGTGGGACGCCACGCAGTGCGGCGCATTTTGGCGTCAAGAGTTTTCTCAACCAAACAATTGAATGCGGCGGCAGCACCTGCCACCAACCAAATACCCAAACAGGCCCATGTGATGCGAATCCATGCGTCCACGCTGGGCCATCCGGGAATGGCCAACACCATGCCAATCAAGGCACAAAACACAATGAGCTGAATCACACGCGGCTTGGTCAGTGCGTGGTATTGGCGAATGACGTTGGTGGTCAGCATGTCTGTTCTCGCCATCAACGTCCGGGCTTGTCCCACACCACACTGGCCATGAGCAGCTTTTGCATCATGCTTTTGGCTGCACTGGCCTGCTTGCCTTGCATGTCGGCAGGCATGCGCAGCATGGCGTTGCCTTGGGGGTCGATCACAAACAGCTGCTGCTTGGCCTCGTCAACAGGCATCTCACCCAACCACGCCTTTAACACCGCATCAGTGGCACGCAAAATAGTGGTCTCAGTCAGCAAGGGTTGAACGTCTGGCGCAATGGGCTGGTCATCGGTGATCAACCACACACGCTCAACGCGATCTTTGTCTTTGTTGAGCATCTCGCGCAGCTGGCGTTGAATGAACAAGTGCTGCGCGCAGTCAGCGGCACATGCGCCAGAACCCACACTCACCAACAACCACTGACCTTTGAGCTGCGACAGCTCCACAGACTGGCCTTGCGCATTGATCAGCGATACGGTGGGCACTGGACGCGCTGGATGAATCAGTTGGCCAAAACTTACCTCGCCTTTTGGCTTGAGCACAAAGAACACAAAGATGGCCAAAAGCACTGGCAACGAACACGCCAAGAACATCGCAAACAATTTGCCTCGTCCCGAAGGTTGCAGATTGGACAAATGCGGCTCTGGCAGTGAATGAACGGCCATGCTCAAAGGCGCATCTGCAGAATTGGATTTTGGCTCGGTCATAAAGGGTTAAACGTTTGCTTTGCGATAGCTGCTGCGCAGAAAAAATGCCAGCAGCAAGAACGCCATCAAGAACCATTGTGCCGCATAGCCCTTGTGCATCGGCGCTTTGTTGGTCACCTCGGGCCACTCTCTGATCAAACCATCGGCCACGTCGCTGGAAGTCATCCAAATCACAACGGGCTGCACAGGGAAATTGGCATGGGCTTGTATGTCATCCAAGCGGATACGTGTGCGTAAGGTTTCGGAGTTGCCAACCGCCTCAGACACAAAGGCAGGCGCTTTGCCGATGGGCACAACGGCTCTGCCCTGCACTTGCACTCGCCCTGCTGGCACGGCAACTTGTGGTAGCTCAGCCCGCGAGCTGCCCCATCCGACCCATCCCCGATTGACCAACACACGGGTGGGTGTGCCTTCGATCTGCAAAGGCGTGATGACGTGCAAACCTGGACGCCCCTGGTGTTGTTGGTTGTCTAAAAAAAATTGCCCTTGTGGCTCGAACGTACCGTGTACCACCACCGACACCCCATCCAGCGCTTTGGGGTCAAGGATTTGAGCCCCTAACAAAACTGGATTGGCAGACGACTGCGCCACTCGCGTGAGCGCCTGCTGCTCCACGTCGGACGCCTTGGTCCATTGCCACCAGCCCAAACGCAAGAAAACGGCCATCAACGCGCAGGTAGCAATGAGGGGAATCCAGCGGAATTGAAATGCGTGCATGAGAGATATTGTGCGGATAATGCAAGCATCACATGTCACGGAGAACACGAGATGATGGGCAAAATCCTTACAGTGTTGGTGCTGCTATTTATTCTAGGTAGCCTCTTCACAGCGCTCTACCGTTTGACCCACAAAGAAGACAACAGCGATGCGGTGGTCAAGGCTTTGACATTGCGCGTAGGGTTATCTGTAGGCCTGTTTATCGCGTTATTTGCTAACGCGTATTTTGGGCTCATCCCCCTCAGAGGATGAGCCGCTTATGAGCTGAATCAGAGCCAGTAGACGAACACAAACAAGATCAGCCACACCACGTCCACAAAGTGCCAGTACCAAGCGACGGCCTCAAATGCAAAGTGGTTGTGCTCTGAAAAATGGCCCTTCATGCAACGACCCAAGATAACAGCCAGCATGATGGTTCCTAAGGTCACGTGCATGCCGTGAAAACCGGTCAAGATAAAGAAGGTCGCACCATAAATGCCTGCACCCAATGTCAAGCCCAGCTCGCTGTAGGCATGGATGTATTCGTAGACTTGAAAGCCTAAGAACACCACACCCAGCAACACAGTCAAGATCAGGCCCCAGATCAGATGTGAACGGTTGTTTTTAATCAAACCCCAATGCGCCCAAGTCAAGGTTGCACCCGATGTCAGCAGCAACAAGGTGTTGATTGCGGGAATGCCCCAAGGCCCCATGGGCGTGAAGGCGTCTCCCATCGGGCCGCTTGAGGGCCAAGCAGCGGTGAAGCCCTTGTACGGGTTAATTGCCTCTTCGTAGCTGGCCAACTCTGGCAAAGAAATCATGCGTGCGTAGTACAGAACACCGAAGAAGCACGCAAAGAACATCACCTCTGAGAAGATGAACCACACCATGCCAGTGCGGTACGAACGATCTTCCCATTGGGTGTAGCTGCCGTTCAAGTTCTCGCGAATGATTTCACCAAACCAGCCGAACAACACATACACAATCATGGCCGCGCCAATTGGCATGGCCCATGCGCCCTCGGGTACCGCATTAACCTTGAGGATCAGCCCCAAAGCCATGAAGAAAATGCCCATCGACAAAGTCGTGGAGTAGTTGCTCGCGGCAGGGACGAAGTAATGTCCCTTCGCATCGGCTCCTGTTGTATGGCTCATAATTTCCTCACAGTTTCAATTGGCTGTTGTTGTTGGTTGGCAGACTGGCTTGCTCTTTGACTGCCTCAAAGAAGGTATAGGACAGGGTCAAAGTTCCAAGGCCAGGATCGATGTCATTGCTGATGTAGAACACGACGGGCAAAGTACGGACTTCGTTCGGACCAAAGGTTTGCTGATCAAAGCAAAAGCACTCCACCTTTTGAAGGTAAGACGCGCCGTTGGCGGGCGTCACACTTGGAATGGCCTGCCCCACAAATCGCTGGCCCGTCACGTTTTCCACCTCGTAATGGGTGTAGACCATTTGTCCAGGATGCACGCGCATCGAAAACTGCTCAGGCTTGAAAGCCAAGCCCGACCCCGGCATGGCATGGCTTAAAAACTGAACTGTGACCCAACGCGAGGTATCTATCTGCGTGTTGGACACAGCAGCTACAGCCTCGGTGTTGGTTTTTCCATTGATGCCTGTCCATTTGCAAATGACGTCATACAAGGGAACCATGCCAAAGCCCAAGGCCGAAAACAGCACCGCCACCCCCGCTAAGCGGTAGGCAAGCTGCATGTTCTTCTGATCGCGGCGCTCAGTGCTAGACATGGTTAGACAGGGCGAAATTTCCAAAGCGTGATCAAAAAGATCACTGCCACCAGCATCACCAATTTGACCGCCAGGCGCGTGTTGGCTTGATCGGCCTCAACGGACGGTGTGGCTGGTGCAGATTGCTCAGAGTCCAAGTGCATGGTTTTGCTCATTCTTAGTCAATCTTGGGTTGTGTCTCAAAGGTGTGATACGGCGCAGGAGACGGCACGGTCCATTCCAAACCAGTAGCGCCTTCCCAGCTGCGGTCTTGCGACTTTTCACCTTCACGAATGCACTTGAGCACGATGTAGATGAACAGCAAATGAGACAAGCCCAAAATGAAAGCACCGACGCTGGAGAGCTTGTTCCACTCGGCAAACATCAAGGGATAGTCAGGGATACGACGTGGCATGCCAGACAGACCCACCAAGAACTGTGGAATGAATGTCAGGTTCACGCCCAACATGACGATCCAAAAGTGGATACGACCTAGCTTCTCGTCCAACATGTGGCCCGTCCACTTAGGTAGCCAGTAATAGATGGCGGCCATCGAACCCATGACCGTGGTGGGATACAGCGCATAGTGGAAGTGCGCCACCATGAAGTAAGCGTTGTGGTACTGAGGGTCAGCAGCGGCATCGGCTAGCACCAAACCAGTGAGACCGCCCCAACCGAAGAGGATGATGAAGCCTAAGGCGAACAACATCGGGGTTTCAAACGTCAGAGAGCCGCGCCAGACCGTGGCGATCCAACAAAAGAACAGCACCGCTAAAGGCAATGAAATGAGCATCGTGCTGTACATGAAGTACATCTGTGCATTCACAGACATGCCGCTGGTGAACATGTGGTGCGCCCACACGACAAAAGCCAAAGCACCAATCGTCCACATGCTGTAAACCTGTGCTTTGTAACCATAAGTTTCTTTGCGCGTGAAAGCGCTCAAGACGTGAGGAATAGCACCTGTGATAGGCAACAGCAACACATACACCTCAGGGTGGCCCATGAACCAGAAAATGTGTTGCCACAACACGGGGTCGCCACCGCCTGCAGCGTTGAAAAAGTGCGTACCGAAGTGGCGATCCATCAACACCATGGTCACGCCACCGGCGAACACGGGCATGATGGAAATCAACAAAATGGCGGTCACCAAGAAGCCGTGCGCAAACAAAGGCATCTTCATGAAAGTCATGCCAGGGGCACGCATGTTGACGATGGTCACAATCACGTTGATCGAGCCCAAGATCGATGACACACCGAGCATGTGAATCGCAAAAATCGCGAAGTCCATGCCCCAGCCGCTTTGCAGCGACAAAGGTGCGTACATGGTCCAACCGGTGTCCACAGCGCCTGGGCCGATGTTGACGAGCCCCAGGAAGAAAGGCAAGGTCAGCATCACGGCAGCGGGCGGCAAGATCCAAAAGCCCCAGTTGTTCAAACGGGGCAAGGCCATGTCAGGCGCACCAATCACCATGGGCAACATGTAGTTGGCCAGGCCAGTTGCCACAGGCATGGCAAAACCGAACACCATGATCAAACCATGCAAGGTGATGAGCTGGTTGAAAAACTCAGGCTGCATGAGTTGCAAGCCCGGAACAAACAACTCAGCGCGAACACCCAAAATCATGGCGCCACCCATCAACAGCATCGTGATACCAAAAATCAGGTACATGATGCCAATGTCTTTGTGGTTGGTCGTTTGTAACCAGTGGCGAATACCACTGTGATGATGGTGCTCATCGTGTCCTGCATGCGCCATATCGTGCGTCATATCGTGTGCCATGAACTTTCCTTTGAGACGAATTTATGTATTAAGTGCCAGACTTTTGACGGCTTGCGATCCATGCCTTGAACTCTTCCTCAGGCACGACGTTGACCACCACAGGCATGTAAGCGTGCTCTTTGCCGCACAGCTCTGAACACTGACCGCGGTAAGTGCCGGGCTTTTCAACCGTGGCCCAAAACTCGCGCAAGAAGCCAGGCACTGCATCACGCTTGACACCAAACGCAGGCACCCACCAGCTGTGGATCACGTCGTTCGATGTGGTGATGAAGCGCACTTTCTTACCCACTGGCAACACCAAGGGGTTATCGACCTCAAGCAGGTAGTTTTCGCCTTTGGCTTCTTTGTTGTCGATTTGCTCGCGCGGCGTGGTCATGCGGCTGGTGTATTTCACGCCTTCGGCAGGAAATTCGTATTGCCACATCCATTGGCTACCCGTGACCTTGACCACCAGCTCTGCGTCGCTCTTGGAGTCTTCATACATCTTGACCGCGTGATAGGCAGGGATACCAAACACACCGTAATCAATCACCAGCAGCACAGCAAACGGGACCAAAACAAAAAACCATTGCTTGCCTGAACGTGGGGCTGTGAAACTCGCGGCCACATGGCCTTGCGATTTACGGTGCGCCCAAAACGAATACAACATCAAGGCCAGCACGCCGAAGAAGATGATCAAGATAATGATCATGAACAGGTTGTGCACATGCAGCGTTTCGCGTGCTATCGGCGTAACAGGCTCAGGGAAATTCCACGTGTACCCAGCCCATGCACTGTGCGCCAGCACTGCTGCAAACACACCTGCCATCCATTTATTCAAGCCTCGCATAACTTTATCCTTTTATAAATTCTTTGAATGCTCAACTGGCCAACGGCTCAAAAGCTGAAAACAGAAGAAACACCTGCAAGCCCCGTGGCCAACACCATCAACATCGGTGCCACAGACCAGGCCATTTCGGTGAATGTCGAGGCATGGAAATGCTCATCGGCATGTTTGTGGTGGTGCCAATGCGACGCCAGAATGGCCGTAAAAACCACAGCAAACATCACTACCGATGCGCCAAGCAGCCACTCGCGCGCTGCCAAGGTGAATTGCAATTCAGTCATAGCGTTCTCTTAGCGGAAACGGTTGGGCTGGATGGTTTGCATGGTGGTGGGCAAACTCTCAACGTAACGTGCTATTTCTTTCAGCTCTTTGTCTGAGAACTGCTTGACCACACCACCCATGATGGGGTTGGATCGGCCGATTTGTGGCTTGTTTTCTGTTTTGTAGGCACGCAAAGAGGCGTAGACATAGTCGGCGTATTGGCCTGCGATCTTGGGATAGTTAGGGGCGATGGGTTTGCTTAAACCTTGCCCATGACATGCGGCACAACCACCTTTTTCAATCAGGCTTGCACCCAAGGCTGTATCAATCGGCTGTGCGGGCGTCTCCGCAGCCAAACCCGTGGACTCATAAAAAGCCCCCAAGTCAGCCATGTCTTGCGCACTCAGCGACAAAGCCATGGTTCCCATGGAAGGATGTTTGCGTGCGCCAGTTTTGTAATCGTTCAACGCACTCACGATGTAAGCCGCGCTCTGACCTGACAACATGGGCACACGGTAAACCTCTGGAAAACCAGTGTGATAACCCTTGATGCCGTGACAACCAATACACTGCGCATTTTTGAGGCTGCCAGCTTTGGCGTCGCCTTGCTGGGCATAAACTGAGGAAATCGGGCTAAATAAAACTGCTGCAAGAACACCGACCATCAACTTCATCATTTGCTATGCCTTTAGGGTTTGATCTAAATCAATGAGCATTATTAGCAATTAGGATGCATTCTGTAGACAGTACAAACCATTAGAAAAAAGAGGGGATTCCAAAGTTGCAGACCGTTCGCCATCACTTGCTGACATTTGCCATCGTCTTAACGCTCTGCGTCATCAGCCTTGGGGCGTATGTCAGGCTCTCCGACGCTGGCTTGGGCTGCCCCGATTGGCCGGGCTGCTACGGCAAGCTCTTGGGTGTGCCAGATGACCATGCTGAAATCAGTCATGCTGAGAGTGCATTCCCAAATGCGCCCGTTGAAGTCGGTAAAGCTTGGAAGGAAATGATTCATCGCTATTTGGCTGGCGGGCTAGGTTTGGTGATTGCTGCACTGGCCGCTTTGGCCATTTGGCCCAGACGCCAGTCATCCTTGGTAGGACCACACATGTTTTTGGTGGCTTTGGTCGGCGTTCAAGCGGCACTGGGTATGTTGACGGTGACATGGCTTTTAAAACCCGTCATCGTGACGCTGCATTTATTGGGAGGCATGCTCATTCTTGCAACGCTGGTGGGCATGCGCGGTCAACAAAGCGCTGCCATGGTTGAAATCAGCAGCTCGGGGCTCAAAGTTGGGGCATGGCTTGTGACGGCGCTCATCTTCATGCAAATTGCCTTAGGCGGCTGGACCAGCACCAACTACGCAGCCATGGCTTGCTCGGATTACCCGCTATGCCAAGGGCAATGGATGCCTGCCGACCTCGATTGGTCACATGCTTTTGTGTTCAACCGTGAACTCGGTCAAACCTCGGACGGCCAAATGCTAAGCCTGCAAACCTTGACAGCCATTCACTGGACACACCGAAGCTTTGCACTGGTGGTTCTGGCTGCCTGCATTGCTTTGGCGATGCGCCTCAGGCGTGAAGAAGAGACACGCGTCATGGGCACATGGTTGCTGATCGCCGTGTTGACGCAAGTTGCGCTTGGCATCAGCAATGTTTGGCTACAGTGGCCATTGACTTTGGCGGTACTGCACAACACAGGTGCGGCCGTTTTGCTGGCCATCTCGGTGTACACCAGCATTCAAATTCAACGCGCCAAGCACTAACCAAGGCCACGTTTTGACAAACACGCGCACCTATTGGCTAACAGGGATTCAACTCGTCATTTTGTTGGCTATGCCACCTTTGGCTGGGGCAATGGATATGTCAGAACGGGTTAAGCCCTGCGAGGCGTGCCATGGCAGCCAAGGTCGCGCGGGGCCAGATGGGTATTACCCGCGCTTAGCGGGCAAACCTGCGGGCTACCTTTACAACCAAATGGAGAATTTTTCTCAAGGGCGACGCCGCTACACCATGATGCGCCGCATGATGGAGCCCCTGTCACCAGACTATCAGCGCGAGATGGCGAATCACTTTGCAGGCCTGCACATCCCCTACGCACCACCACCTGCTCCTCAAACCAATCTCAGCTCGACACAATTACAGCGAGGCCGCCAGCTGGCTTTAGAGGGCGATGCAACGCGCCAATTGCCAGCTTGCACCAGCTGCCACGGTGCGCAATTGATGGGCCAAACGTCACACATCCCTAGCCTGCTGGGCCTGCCTGCGGCCTATCTAGGTGCACAACTCTCGGCATGGAAGCAAGGCGAGCGCAGCACGGTTGCGCCAGACTGTATGGCCGAGATTGCAAGGCGACTTTCTCCCGACGACGCCACTGCCGTGACTGCGTGGCTAGCCACACAACCCGTGCCCATGACGGTCAACTTGGCCAAAGTGAGCAAAGCACCCGCCGATTTGCGCTGCGGCAGCGCACCCGACCTTCATCAAGGTCAGCCATGAACAAGATGCCAACCCTTGTTTCTTGGGCGCTGAAAGTCACCATCGGCAGCCTCGTCTTGGCCACGACTTGGGTCACTTGGGACAACTGGGGGCGTTTTTCATTTTTGACTGACGCTAGCCGTCACATCGAAGCGCCCACCACGCCCACGCCTGACACCTTAGCGCAAGGTGAATACCTGGTTCGCATCGGCGGCTGCATGGCCTGCCACAGCAGCAACGGAGGCGAACCGTTGGCTGGCGGACGGCGCATTGACACACCGTTTGGGCCTGTGTTCAGCAGCAATCTGACGCCCTCCCTCACGCACGGCATTGGCGCATGGACACTTGCCGATTTTCAAAACGCGCTTCGCTGGGGGCGCTCACGCGATGGACGCTTGCTGTTGCCGGCGTTCCCCTACAACCACACCAGCGTCTTCACGTCCGAAGATGTACAAGCCATGTTTGCTTGGCTGCAATCCATCAAGCCCGTTGACGTGGCAAGTCCCGCACACCAACTCACTTGGCCTGTGGGCACTCAACCTGTCGTTGCCGTGTGGCGTTCGCTGTACTTTTCACCCACAACCTTTAAATCCAACGAACAACAATCAGACACATGGAACCGCGGCGCTTACTTGGTGCAAAGCGCTGGGCACTGCGCCGCATGCCATGGCAGGCGCAATGCTTTGGGCAGCTTTCCAGCGGTGGACGACTTGTCGGGCGGATTTTTACCCTCGCAAATGTGGGTAGCCCCCAGCTTGTTCGACCCCGCACAAACGACTCTATCTCGCAGCTCAAGTGAAGACATCTCTCTGTTGCTGCGTGCAGGCCAAAACACCTCGGCCAGCGTGAGCGGTCCCATGGCCGAATTTGTGCAACATGTCGGTCAGGACCTATCGGCTCAGGATGGTTTAGCCATTGCCACTTACCTCAAGTCACGCATTGACCCAACTAGCCACAAAGCAAAAACCTCGCAGTCCGCCATGGCTAGCTCTACACCTGCTGCGCAAACCATTTACGCCAACCATTGCGCCACCTGCCACGGTGACAACGGCGAAGGCAAAGCTGGTCGTTACCCCGCTCTGGCAGGCAACCCTGCTGTGGTACTGGCGCAGCCCGACAACCTGATTCAAATGGCTTTGTATGGCGGCTATGGCCCGAGCACCCACAGCCGCCCTCGCCCCTTCGGGATGCCACCCTATTTGTTCACACTGAACAATCAACAGATCGCGTATGTGCTCAACCACATTCGCAGCCAATGGGGCAACCAAGCCCCTGCAGTCAGCCCTGTGCAGGTCGACCGTGTTCGGGCCGCCACATATTGAAAATAAATTCAAAAAAGCGCTCAAGCTGACTCAAGCCGTGCCGATACACCTGTGATGGCCGAAGAATCAACACCTGCTGCACAAGCCTCGAGCGCTCCCGAAGCGCATGAGGGTATTGACGCGCCCGTTGAGGCAGTTCAAGCCACAGATGCTGGCACTGAAACAACTGCAGATGCAGCTAGCACAAGCGAAGAGCCTTCAGAAGAAACGGTCGCAGCACCTGCTGCCAGCGCAACCGCGGCTGATTCACCCATTGAAGAAGACACATCAGCGGCACCCAGTGAGCCCGAGCCCACAAAAGAGCCCGACGCCATCCAGCCCTTCATCGACAAAGCCTGCGAAACCATTCAGCACGAAGTCGATGACGCAGAGCTGGATAAGTTTTTGCGCGCCCACATCAAAACATTCCGCGAAGAGTGGGATGCCATGTCAGACACGGCCAAAGACGCCTACCTGCACATGATGACCTCGCAACTGTTGCAGCGAAAAGCATCGACCACGCGCATCATGCTTTACGAAGAACTC
This sequence comes from Pseudomonadota bacterium, assembly GCA_041180165.1. GTDB lineage: Bacteria > Pseudomonadota > Gammaproteobacteria > Burkholderiales > Burkholderiaceae_C > Limnohabitans. The sequence continues at coordinate 102,569 of JBEGSC010000004.1, forward strand.
AAGCTGCCTGTTCCCTCGGCACAAACCAAACTGTTTGAGTCGCTCAAGCAATCACAAATCAAGCCAAAGAAGTGCATTCCTGTGTTGCTGATGCCACCCAATTTGAGGCCTACTTATTCCCTGAAGAAGTAGTTTTTGACGCGAGGTAGTCAGCCAAACCCGCATTACTTAGGCGCACGCCAGCATTGCCACTGTCTTTGGCGACTGCGCCACGAATTTGTTTGAGCAGCAAACCCTTCACATCGCTTTGCATGGCTTGCGTTCGCAGCGCCACATAGCGCACCTGCGCTTTGGCTGTGTCCATCTTAGATTCGGACATGGCCTGCAGCCACAAGCCATCGTCACGCTTGCCTGCTTCAAGCTCGCGCAAAACCAAGGCGCGAACCATATTGGAAGAAGTATCAGACATAAGCGAGCTCCGAAAAACAAACGAGTGCAGCAATTCTGCCAGTTGAAGTAGTAAATTCGACAAATACACACTCACTACTGACCGTCATGCCCGAACTCTTTGGCTCTGATGCCTACGCCCCCAAAGAAATTGCCCTCAAAGTTGAAACCGTGGGCGTGGCCAAAGCGCACATGGCCACCCTGCCCTTGCTCATGCTCGGTTTGTTGGCGGGTGCATTCATTGGCTTGGGCGGCATGTTTTTTGTCATCATCAAGTCGGATGCGAGCCTGAGCTTCGCCATCAGCCAATTGCTCGGCGGCTTGGTGTTTTGCTTAGGCCTGATTTTGGTGGTCATCGCAGGTGCTGAACTCTTCACGGGCAACAACTTGCTGGCCATGGCTTGGGCCGATGGGCAAATCACCAGCCGCGAAGTGCTGCGCAACTGGGTGCTGGTGTGTGCGGCCAACTTGGTCGGCACCACAGGCTTGGCCTTGCTGGTGTACTTGAGCGGTCACACCCACGCCAATGGCGGTGCGATTGGCAATACCGTCTTAAAAATCGCGTTAGCCAAGCAAAACTTGGTATGGCACGAAGCCTTTTTCAAAGGCGTGCTGTGCAATGTGTTGGTGTGTATGGCTGTGTGGATGGCCATGGCGGGGCGCAGCGTGGTGGACAAAGTGTTGGCCATCGTTTTTCCGATCACTGCTTTTGTGGCTGCGGGGTTTGAGCACAGCATTGCCAATATGTATTTCATGCAGCTCGCACTCATCATTCAATACGCGGAGCCTGCCACTGCGATGAATGTCATTGGCGCGGCAGGCAACACGCTCACAGTGAGCGGCATGTTTGGCAATTTAGGCCCCGTAATTTTGGGCAACCTCGTGGGTGGCAGTGTGTTTGTGGGCTTGGTCTACCACCTCATTTACCGCGTGGCAGCAGCCGCACTGCCAGCCACAACGCCGCTGATCGAGAAAAATTAATCGTCGGTCGCAGCGCTCATCGCCTCTTCCATGCCTTGCAGCAAGGTTTCAGCTTCGTGCGCGCCCGATAAGCCCACTTGACGGTTGAAGATGAAAAACGGTACCCCCGTGATACCCATCTCACGCGCGGCCTTGTCGCTGTCAATCGTTTGGCTGTGCAGTTCTGAATTTTGCAAATGCGCTTCAGCCAGTGCGCGGTCCATGCCCGCAGATTCAGCGATGTCCATCAAGACGGATGCCTCAGTCAAGTCTTTGCCTTCTAAGAAATAGGCCTTGAAGAAGGCTTCCACCATGGCGTCTTGTTGCATGCCCGGCTCTGACACTGCAATCAAGCTATGCGCCACCACCGTGTTGGGCTGACGGCTGATTTTGTCGAACGCAAATGCAATACCCACCTCTTTACCTACGCCCGCTACTCGGTCATAAATGGCGGTCGCTTCCTCGCCAAACTTCTTTGAAACATAGTCGGCACGTGCCATACCCTCGGGGGCCAAGTCGGGATTGAGCTGAAATGTGTGCCACTGCACCACAGGGTCCACATCGGGGTGCTGAACTGCTAAAAGTGCCAAAGCTCGCTCTAAGCGCCGTTTGCCTACATAGCACCAGGGGCACACAACATCGGAGACAACATCAATGGTGAGAGTTTTCATGGGGATACTTGGTTTCTGCCACAATGCCCCTAACTGTAGCTCTATCGCCAATTGAAAGAGGAAATAAAACCATGGCCAGCGATTTGATCAAACACATCACCGACTCCAGCTTTGAAGCAGACGTTTTGCAAGCTGACAAACCCGTCTTGGTGGACTACTGGGCCGAATGGTGCGGCCCTTGCAAAATGATTGCTCCTATCTTGGACGAAGTGGCTACTGCCTATGAAGGCAAGCTCCAAATCGCCAAAATGAACGTGGACGAAAACCGCGACATCCCAGGCAAATTGGGCATCCGTGGCATCCCTACCCTGATGGTGTTCAAAGGCGGCCAACTCGCTGCCACCAAAGTAGGCGCCATGAGCAAAGCCCAGTTGACTGATTTCATCAACCAGCAATTGGCCTGATTCGGCGTTAAACGCCCCCAACAAAAAGCCCGCAGATAGTTCGTCTGCGGGCTTTTTTCCTGTCATAATTCGAACCGAATTCACCTTGCAGCCCATGAGGCTACTCGGCTCCCCATCAGGGCTTGAATTCCGGTCTAGAGGTATTTCTCTCCTCGCAGCGACCTCCCCCCACCCTATTTGTTTAACGAACTCCCGTTTTGGAGTCCCAAGATGCATCTGAACGAACTCAAGGCACTGCACGTGTCTGAAGTGCTGAAACAAGCCGAAGCCCTCGAAATTGAAAACACGGGCCGCATGCGCAAGCAAGAGCTGATGTTTGCCATCATCAAAAAGCGCGCCAAAGCGGGCGAACAAGTGTTTGCCGACGGCGTGCTCGAAATCTTGCCCGACGGCTTTGGCTTCTTGCGTAGCCCCGACACCAGCTACACCGCATCGACAGACGACATCTACATCAGCCCCAGCCAAGTGCGTCGCTTCAACCTGCACACCGGCGACATGATTGAAGGCGAAGTGCGCATCCCAAAAGATGGCGAGCGTTACTTCGCTTTGACCAAACTCGACAAGGTCAACAACGACCTGCCTGAGAACAACAAGCACAAGGTCATGTTTGAAAACTTGACCCCGCTCTTCCCGCGCGAACAGATGAAGTTGGAACGCGAAATCAAAGGCGAAGAAAACATCACCGGCCGCATCATCGACATCATTGCGCCCATCGGCAAAGGCCAACGCGCCTTGGTCGTCGCACCGCCCAAGAGCGGCAAGACCGTGATGATGCAGCACATCGCCCACGCCATTTCGGCCAACTACCCCGACGCCCACATGATGGTGTTGTTGGTGGACGAGCGCCCTGAAGAAGTGACAGAAATGCAGCGCTCGGTCAAAGCCGAAGTGATTGCATCCACCTTTGACGAACCCGCCGCACGCCACGTGCACGTGGCCGAAATGGTGATCGAACGCGCCAAGCGTTTGGTGGAACTGAAAAAAGATGTGGTCATCTTGCTCGACTCCATCACCCGCCTCGCCCGCGCTTACAACAACGTCGTGCCTTCATCGGGCAAAGTTTTGTCAGGCGGTGTGGACTCCAACGCCTTGCAACGCCCCAAGCGTTTCTTTGGTGCAGCCCGCAAAGTGGAAGAAGGCGGCTCACTCACCATCATCGCCACCGCCTTGGTCGACACCGGCAGCCGCATGGACGAAGTGATCTTTGAAGAATTCAAAGGCACGGGCAACTGCGAAATTCACCTCGACCGCCGCTTGTACGAAAAGCGTGTGTTCCCAGCGATTCAACTCAACCGCAGCGGCACCCGCCGTGAAGAGATGTTGTTGCCACCTGAGATCTTGCAAAAGACCCGCATCCTGCGCCAGTTCATGTACAACATGGACGAGATTGAATCGATGGAAATGGTGTTGAAGAGCATGAAGGCGACCAAATCCAACGTCGAGTTCTTCGACATGATGCGTCGCGGCGGTTAAGCCGCTTTCGCTACCGCACGATGCCAAAAGGCGTCAGCGGTAGGCACTTGGCCTCTCTGTCGCTTTCGCGCCAGGAAGTCGCCCAAATGCCTACCGCTGACGCCTTTTTTGTTGGCTGACTACCAATTAATTCGGAACCAAAAACTCCCGACTGATACTCGCACCAATTTCGTTCACGCGGTCCAAGAACTGGGTGAGGTAGGCGTGCAGCCCATTGGCCAAAATTTCTTCAATGCGACTGAACTCCATCTCGGCGCACAGCTTGCCCGCGCGGCGATAGCTTTCTAGCGATCGGTCGTCCGACACCATCGCGATGTTGTTCACCACTTCGTTCAAGCACGCATGTAGCGAGCGCGGCATGTCAGCTCGCAAGATCAGCAGCTCCGCCACACGCTCCGGGTGGATCACATCGCGATAGACCTTGCGGTAAATCTCGAAGCCAGACACACTGCGCAAAATTGCGCTCCAGTGGTAGAAGTCGTGTTGCTGAGCTTTCTCGCTGCCATCGGCAAACAAGTCGCCATGCACAGCGTGGAACTTCACATCCACCAAGCGTGCGGTGTTGTCAGCACGCTCAAGGAAGGTACCCAAGCGCATGAAGTGCAAGGCTTCGTCCATCAACATGGTGCCCACGGTCACGCCGCGTGACAGGTGTGAACGGAATTTGACCCATTCAAAGAACTCACCCGGGTCGCTCTCGAGCAACCCACTCTTCAGCAAACGGTTGAGTTCCAACCAAGTTTGGTTTTGCGTTTCCCACACTTCAGTGGTGAGGCTGCCACGCACAGCGCGTGCGTTTTCACGCGCAGCGCGCAGACACGAGATGATGGAGGACGGGTTACTCTCATCCTTCACCATGAACTCCATCACGCGTTGTGGCGTGATGTCACCATGACGCGCTTGATAGGCAGGCAACAACTCGCTGATGGACAGCAAGCCTTCCCAGCCCAGCAGCGCCACTTCGGCAGACTGAGGTAGCAAAGAAGTTTGGTAGTTCACGTCCAGCAGGCGTGCGGTGTTCTCGGCCCGCTCGGTATAGCGGGACATCCAAAATAAATGGTCAGCGGTACGGCTCAGCATTGTTAAACCTCAAGAATCCATGTGTCTTTGGTGCCGCCGCCTTGGGACGAGTTCACCACCAATGAGCCTTCTTTCAGCGCCACGCGGGTCAAGCCGCCGGGCACCATTTGCACGGTCTTGCCACTCAGCACAAACGGGCGCAAATCAATGTGTCGCGGTGCGATGCCGCTCTCCACATACGTGGGGCAGCTCGACAAGCTCAGCGTCGGTTGGGAGATATAGCCATCAGGCTTGGCCAGCAACACTTGGCGGAACTCTTCAATCTCAGCCTTTGTGGCGGCGGGCCCCACCAACATGCCATAGCCGCCAGCGCCGTGCACTTCCTTTACGACCAGCTCACTCAAGTGCGCCAGCGTGTAGTCGAGGTCTTCCTTCTTGCGGCATTGGAATGTGGGCACGTTGTTGAGGATGGGCTTCTCGCCCAAATAAAACTCGATCATTTGCGGCACGTAGGGGTAGATCGACTTATCGTCGGCAATGCCTGTGCCCACTGCATTGCAAATGTTCACATGGCCGGCTTTGTAGACCTCCATCAAGCCCGCACAGCCCAAAGTCGAATTGGGTCGGAACACGTGGGGGTCCAAAAAGTCGTCGTCCACGCGGCGGTAAATCACATCCACACGTTTGGGGCCGCGTGTGGTGCGCATGTACACAAAGCCGTCTTTTACAAACAGGTCTTGGCCCTCGACCAATTCCACACCCATTTGCTGTGCCAAGAAGGCGTGTTCAAAGTAAGCACTGTTGTACATGCCGGGCGTCAACACCACCACCGTTGGGTTATCGGTGGTTGATGGGCTGCTGGCGCGCAAAGTCTCCAGCAACAAGTCGGGGTAATGCGCCACAGGGGCCACGCGGTGTTGGCTGAACAGCTCTGGGAAAAGCCGCATCATCATCTTGCGGTCTTCCAGCATATAGCTCACACCGCTGGGCACACGCAAATTGTCTTCAAGCACGTAGTACTCGCCATTGCCTTGGGCATCGGGCGCACGCACGATGTCAATGCCACTGATTTGCGAATACACCTGATGCGGCACGTCCACGCCATGCATCTCGGGGCGGTACTGTGCGTTCTTCAAAATCTGCTCACTCGGAATGAGGCCGGCTTTGAGAATGTTCTGCTCGTGGTACACGTCATGAATGAACATATTGAGCGCATTCACGCGTTGCACCAAGCCCTTTTGCATGCTTGTCCATTCGTGGGCGGGGATGATGCGGGGAATCAAATCAAACGGAATCAAGCGCTCGGTACCAGCGCCGTCTTCGTCTTTGTCGCCATACACCGCAAACGTGATGCCAACGCGGCGAAAAATCATCTCGGCTTCTTCGCGCCTGTCGCGCATCGTCTGTGGGTCTTGGCGATTGAGCCAATCCAAGTAGTTCCGGTAGTGGGGGCGAACCGCGCTGTCTACAAAAGGCAGCTGGGCATACATTTCATCGAACTTGTGCATATCAGGGAACTCCTGCACTCTCTTACGCAATTAAAGTGCCAGCTCTCAGGATACGTGTTGCCAATAGCGTTGTCTTTGATTTCGCTCACATTGCACCAACTTGGGGGCATCACTGCGCCAGATCGACGCACCACAAAGAGGCGTTTGCACCACAAGCACCCCCAAATCGGCGTAACGTTGCATCACCTCTGGCTTGGGGTGGCCAAAACGGTTGCGGTACCCCGCTTGCACGATGGCGATACTGGGATCAACCGCTTCTAAAAATGCTTGCGTGGACGATGTGGCACTACCGTGGTGTGGCACCAGCAACCAATCGGCTGGCTGCACGTGTCCGTTGTGCAGCAGCTCTTGCTCTTGCGCCGCTTCGATATCGCCGCTCAGCAAGGCAGATGCGTGCGTTGCACTGTCACGCAGCACACAACTCAGCGCATTCGGTTTGAGCTTGCGCTCGTAGTCAGTCGCGCTCGGGTGCAGCACCTCAAACCGCACACCATCCCATGCCCATGACTGCCCACGTTCGCAGCGCTGCATGCGGCCCAACTGCTGCAATGGGTGCACTGAGGCAATCGACGTCAACACATCTGCCTGTGGCTGCATGGCCATCACCGCAGGTGCGCCACCGCTGTGGTCGCTGTCTTGGTGGCTGATGACGATGCGGTCTAGTCGCTCACCCCACGCACGCAGCAAAGGTACCAACACGCGTTGGCCAGCATCGGTCTCGGCGGAGTAGCGCGGCCCCGTGTCGTACAACAAACTGTGCGTGGCCGTGCGCACCAACACCGCATGGCCCTGCCCCATGTCGGCCGCCACCAATTCAAACGTGCCATGCGCGGGACGCGGTGTTTGCCAACTAAGCACGGGCAGCACCAAGACCACGCCAAACCACCGCAACCACATGGGCACGCGCATGGCCCACACACCCATACCTTGGCCACTCGGGCCATTCCAGCGGTTGCCATACCAGCCCAGTAGCAACTGCGGTGGCAATTGCACCTGTATGCCATCGGCGTCGCGGGCCGACTCTACCGCCAAGCGAAACCGCACACTGTCCTCGGTGCGCTGCGGCAAATTGGCCACCACACCCACCACATGCAGGGTGTGCCCTTCGAGTTTTGGGTTGAGAACGCCTTGCGCATAGTGGCTCGCACGTGCACCCACTTGGCCAAAGGCCAACACAGCTGCCAACGCAAAACCAACAACCACTTGCAACCCCGCAACCGCAAACAAGCGTGCGCGCCATGCAATACACAGCAAGACGAGTGCAGCAGCCAAGCAAAACCAATACACGGCCACCTCCCACAACTGAGGCTGCTGCAGCTGCAAGGCCGTGCCAGCAATCCAGCCCAAAGCCCAGGGTGTGATGAGAGAGAACATGCCCGCATGTTCAGCCCAACACAAAGGCGCGTGCGCAATGCCGACTCACAAGTTAAAAAGCCCCAACCTTTCGGCAGGGGCTTCGCATCCAAGGGGTATCGACTGGGGTTTAGCCCGAAGCCGCTTTAGAGCCGCCGCACACTTCTTTCTTCAAAGCGGCCAAATAAGTGTTGGGGCGAATCGGGTATTCGCGTGGACGCCATTCGTGCACATCGTCCGAAGCCACCTCTTTGCCTTTGCCCATCTGCTTGTCAAAGTAGCTCACAGACAGGCGCACCACGGTGTCGTTCTTGCAGTACATGCGCACGCGCAACATCATCGACTTGTAGCTCTCACCCGTGGGCGTCTTTTCAGCCCTGGGCAAATCCGTCAGCACCCAAGCGTAGCGGGACACGTGCACGGGCATGACGGCCTCTTTGTCAAAGTAATACGTGGCTTCCTCTTCCTTGACCAACTCGCTCCACTCGGCCGAAGCTGGCGCAGCCCAAGCCAGAAGGCTTATGAGCACGAAAGCAACAACAGAAAAACGGTGTGAACGCATGGCAGGTGTGAGTAATAAAACTGACTTGCATAAGGTATCGGCGGGACCACCAGAAACTTGAGTAAATAATGCGTCCAGTTTTGGCGAAAAAATCGAACCGTTTACACAAAATTCCGGACACCCTCGCTGTTGGTCAAGTCGCCACTCAGGTTGAAGTTGATATCTTTGCCAGATAGCAAAGTGCCGCTGCCATCTAAGTCGCCGGGTTGGACTTTGACATACACCTTTGGGACGAGCACTTTTTGGCTAGAGCCATCGGGCAAGGTAACTGTTTGCTCCACCAACCACACGATGTCACTGGTGAGTTGAGCAATTTGCTGGGCGGTCAAGGCAATGCCGGGGTGCAGGTTGTATTTCTGTGCAAAGGTGATGGCGCTGGTCATGAGGGCTTTCTAAGAAGCCAGCAAGTCATTCAAATTCTTGTTTACACGTTGCAAACAATCATCCACAAACAGCTTTTGTGCTGCCTTTACTTTTTCATAATCGTTTGCCTTCCAATCATCTAGCGTTATTGATGCAGATGCATCAGACGCCCACGCACAAGTGAATGATTGAGGCGCTGAAAAAAATCCTGCGCTATCAGGTTTGCGTGACAACGTTGCCTCAATCTTTAAATCGTAAATCGTTGGTTCTTGGCCCAGCTCGCGATAAACCAACTGAAAACGATCTTGTCGGATGAGCAGCGCATTTGCAAACTTTCTATCTGCTGCATTTAATTTAACCCAGTCCTCAATTATGGGCATCAGGCCAAGTAATAGAGGTTGCCCCGCTGGGTGCAAAAGTGATGTGATGTTATCGCCCTTGTAGTCTTCCTTGGGTAAGAGCGCACACGGCCAGCATGAGCAATTTGTGGTCTTGGGCAAACTCTTGCTCTTGGGCCAAGCTCAATCGGGTGATGAGTTTGCGTTTGCGTGGCGTGGTTTTGAAAAGGTCTGAGAACTCAAGGTGTAGGTATTGGCAAATTTGCTCTAGGCGGTCTAAGCCACAGTCGCCGCCCGTGAACAAGCGCTTGATGCTGGGCTCTGATAGGCCAATGGCTTGACCGAGTTCTTTGTAGGTGATGTTGCGGGCTTTGAGGTGCAGTCGCAGTGCATCGATGATGTATGTTTTTGACATTTTTAATTCTTATTTATTTTTAGAAATATTTTTCTAGCGCTATTTAATTCTTTATGTCATCGCACTCATAAAACTTGGCTCACGTTTTGCTAGGTAGTTGCCATGTCTATCCATGCTGCCCTCCACCACGTCACCCACTATCGTTACGACCGCTTGGTTGAGTTGGGCCCACAAGTCATTCGCCTGCGCCCTGCTCCGCACTGTCGTAGCAACGTGATTTCTTATTCGCTCAAGATCGAACCCACGCACTTCGTCAACTGGCAGCAAGACCCGTTTGCGAACTACCAAGCGCGTTTGGTGTTTCCCGAAAAAACGACCGAATTCAAGGTCACGGTGGACTTGGTGGTGGAAATGTCGGTGTACAACCCATTCGACTTTTTCCTTGAGCCGCACGCCGAAACCTTCCCCTTCAACTACGGCTTGTCCTCCGCCCTTGAGCTTGCGCCGTACTTGGTCACCAGCCGGTTCACGCCCAAGTTCAAAGCCTATTTCAAGACCATTGACTTCAAGGCTTTGAAGCGAGCTCCCATCCGCACCATCGACTTTTTGGTGCAACTCAACCAACAGTTGCACCAAGACATTGCCTACACCATCCGCATGGAGCCTGGTGTGCAAACGCCCGAAGAAACGCTGACGCTGCGCAGCGGCTCGTGCCGCGACAGCGCTTGGTTGCTGGTCAACCTGCTGCGCCACTGCGGTTTGGCTGCACGCTTTGCCTCGGGTTATTTGATTCAGCTCGCCCCCGATGTGAAGTCGCTCGACGGTCCGAGCGGCACCGAGGTGGACTTCACCGATTTGCACGCGTGGTGCGAGGTGTATCTGCCTGGTGCAGGCTGGATTGGGCTGGACCCCACCTCGGGCTTGCTCGCGGGCGAAGGCCACATTCCGCTGGCGTGCACGCCACAGCCATCAAGCGCTGCGCCCATTGAGGGTTTGATTGACGAATGCGAAGTCACGTTTGAACACGAGATGAAGGTGACGCGCGTGCTCGAATCGCCCCGCGTGACCAAGCCCTACAACGAAGATCAATGGACCGAGGTGCTGGCCTTGGGCGACGAAGTGGACCGCCGACTGCAACACGGCGACGTGCGATTGACCATGGGCGGCGAGCCCACTTATGTGGCGGTGAACGACCGCGATGCACCAGAGTGGAACACCGACGCTCTCGGCCCCACCAAACGGGGGCTGGCCACCGAGCTGGTGCACAAACTGCGTGCGCAGTATGGCCAAGGCGGCTTCTTGCATTTCGGCCAAGGCAAGTGGTACCCGGGCGAGCAGTTGCCACGCTGGGCGCTGGGCATTTACTGGCGCACCGACGGCCAACCCTGCTGGCACAACCCCGCCTTGTTTGCCGACGAGCGCGAGCCCAGCCACTACACCAGCGAAGACGCGCACCGCTTCATCACCAAGCTGGCCGACAAGCTCAAGGTGGGCGGCGACCATATCACCCCCGGCTTTGAAGACACGTGGTACTACCTCTGGCGCGAGCGCCGTTTGCCCGTGAACGTGGACCCGTTTGATTCCAAACTCGACGACGAGCTAGAGCGCGTGCGCCTGCGCCGCGTGTTCAGCCAAGGGCTGGAGCACACCGTGGGCTATGTGCTGCCCTTACAGCCGAATGACCTCACCGGCACATGGAGCAGCGGCCCGTGGTTCTTCCGCGACGAGCGCATGTACCTCGTGCCCGGCGACTCGCCCATGGGCTATCGCCTGCCGCTCGACTCGTTGCCTTGGGTGAGCGAAGGCGACTACCCCTACACCCACGCGCAAGACCCCTTTGCCGAACGCAAAGCCCTGCCCCACGCAGCGGCGTTGCGTGCGCAGTACGCGCACCATGCCCGTCACACGCACTACAACGCACATGTCAACGCCCACCAAGTGGGCGGCGGGTTTGCAGGCGGCGGCACGGTCAGCTTGCAAGGTGGACTTGAGGATGGCATTACCGAGCTGGGCCACCCCATGCCGAACAAACACCAGTCGGCCCACTGGATCACGCGCACCGCCATGTGCGTGGAGGTGCGCGACCCCTCGCGTGCCAACGGCCCCGGGGTCGAACGTGCGGCGATGGATGCCCCACAAGGCGTGATGTATGTGTTCATGCCGCCGCTCAGCCACCTCGAGGACTACCTCGATTTGCTCAGCGCCGTCGAAGCCACCGCCGAAGAGCTGGGCGTGCGCATCGTGCTCGAAGGCTACCCACCCCCACGCGATGCGCGCCTGAAGGTGCTGCAAGTCACGCCCGACCCTGGCGTGATTGAGGTCAACATCCACCCCGCCCACAACTGGCTGGAGCTGGTGGAACACACCGAGTTTTTGTACAAGGCCGCGTTTGAGTCGCGCCTGTCTGCCGAAAAATTCATGACCGATGGTCGCCACACCGGCACGGGCGGTGGCAACCACATCGTCATGGGCGGCGCCACGCCTGCCGACAGCCCGTTTTTGCGCAAGCCCGAGTTGCTGGCCTCGCTCATCCTCTACTGGCACAACCACCCGAGCTTGAGCTATTTGTTCAGCGGCATGTTCATTGGCCCCACCAGCCAAGCGCCGCGTGTGGACGAAGCGCGCAACGACCAAATTTACGAGCTCGAAATTGCGCTGCGCGAAATCCATCGCAACCGCCAAATTTATGGCGCGGACATGCCGCCTTGGCTGGTCGACCGCACCTTGCGCAACGTGCTGATTGACGTCACCGGCAACACCCACCGCAGCGAGTTTTGCATTGACAAGCTGTACTCGCCCGACAGCAGCACGGGCCGTTTGGGCCTACTCGAGCTGCGTGCGTTTGAAATGCCGCCGCACGAGCGCATGAGCATCGTGCAGCAGTTGTTGTTGCGTGCGCTGGTGGCGCGCTTTTGGGAGCAGCCCTACCTAGCGCCAGCCACACGCTGGGGCACCGAGCTGCACGACCGCTTTTTGCTACCCCACTTCGTCAAGACCGACTTTGACGATGTGCTCACCGAGTTGGGCGACTGCGGTTTTCAGTTCGACCCAGCTTGGTTTGCGCCGCACTTCGAGTTCCGCTTTCCGCGTGTAGGCGAGCTGCACAGCCAACACATCAGCCTCACGCTGCGCAATGCGTTGGAGCCTTGGCACGTCATGGGCGAAGAAGGCTCTAGCGGCGGAACGGTGCGCTATGTGGACTCGTCGCTCGAACGCATCGAAGTGCATGTGACGGGCCTCAACCCCAGCCGCCACACCCTCACAGTCAACGGCCACGCGCTGCCCCTGCAACCCACGGGCACCGTGGGCGAATACGTGGCGGGTGTGCGTTACCGCGCGTGGTCGCCCGCGTCGGCCCTGCACCCCACGATTGGTGTGCACGCGCCACTGACCTTTGACATCGTGGACACCTGGATGAAGCGCTCGGTCGGCGGCTGCCAGTACCACGTGGCCCACCCCGGCGGGCGCAACTACGACACCTTCCCCGTCAACGCCTACGAGGCCGAAAGCCGCCGCTTGGCGCGCTTCTTCCCCATGGGCCACACGGCTGGGCAAATGGCCATCCCACCCGCCACGGTGGGCGTGGCGGCGAGCAAAGAGTTCCCGTTCACGCTGGATTTGCGACGCGTCTAAACAGCCCGTTCGAACCATGGCAAAACCTGAAGGCGGTGAGACAATGCAGCCACTGTGCAAAAGCCCTCCTCGCCCCCTTCAGCGTCTGTTAACTCACCACGTTTGGTTGACGTGATGAAGGGGCTCGCCCATCCCGCCGACAGCGGGCACTTTGATGAGCTGCAAGGCATCTGTTCGCCTGCGGTGGCGTCGACAGCCAAAGCAATCGCAGAAGACCTGTCTTCACCTTGGCGCACGTTTTTTGAACAACTCGGCAACACCGGCCTCGACGACCTCGACCGCCGCACCCAAACCTTGGCGCGCCAAGTGCGCGACAACGGCATCACCTACAACGTGTACGCCAGCCAAGGCGGCCCACAGCGGCCTTGGGCTTTGGACCTGTTCCCCCTCATCGTCACACCCGACAGCTGGCAACAAATTGAAGTGGGCGTGAAGCAGCGCGCACGTTTGCTCGAACGCGTGATGACCGATGTGTATGGCTCGCAGCAACTCATTCGCGAAGCCATGATTCCGCCCGCCTTGGTGCAAGGCCACCCCGGCTACTTGCGTGCCATGCATGGCGTGGCACCTGTGGGTGGCACGCATTTGCACATTGCTGCGTTTGACCTCGCACGCGGGCCTGACGGCAACTGGGCCGTGGTGTCGCAGCGCACGCAAGCGCCTTCAGGCTTAGGCTATTTGCTTGAAAACCGCTTGCTCATTTCGCGCCAGTTCCCGCAAGCGTTTGAGGCCATGAGCATTCAGCGCTTGGCCGCCACCTACCGTGTGTGGGTGGAGTCACTCAAAGCACACAGCCCCGAGGGTGCCAATGCGCACGTGGCTTTGCTCACACCGGGGCCTTACAACGAAACCTATTTCGAACACGCCTACCTCGCCCGCTACTTGGGTCTGACCTTGGTCGAAGGCCATGACCTGACCGTGCGCGACGAGCGCGTGTACCTGCGCACGCTGCGCGGCCTAGAGCCTGTGCATGTGTTGCTCAAACGCTTGGACGATGAGTTCTTAGACCCGTTAGAGCTGCGCTCTGACTCCACCTTGGGCATTCCTGGTTTGCTGCAAGCCGTGCGTGCTGGCAATGTGGTGGTGGCCAATGCGCCGGGCTCGGCATTTTTAGAGTCACCCGCGCTGCTGGGTTTCTTGCCAGCACTGAGCAAAAAACTGTTGGACGAAGAACTGCACCTGCCCGCACTCGACACCTGGTGGTGTGGCGAACGCGCAGCGTTGGCATCGGTGCTGCCGCAACTCGAACACATGGCCATCAAGCCCACCTACCCAGGATCGGTCACACACGGCACGTTTGATGCCACGCTGGGCCGCACGCTCACCCAAGCACAGCGCGACGAGTGGGTGGGTCGCATCACGCGCCAACCCGACCGCTACACCTTGCAGGCGTATACACCGCTGTCGCAAATGCCCACGTGGAAAAACACCACCGAAGGCGTGGTGCAACGCTCGGTCATGCTGCGCGTTTTCGCGTTGCGTAACAGCGCGGGGGATGGCAAAGATTCTTGGCGCGTTCTGCCCGGCGGCTTGGCGCGCATAGCAGCGCCTAATGCACAAATTGCCTCCATGCAACGCGGTGGCAGCAGCGCTGATGTGTGGGTGCAAACCCATGCCGACATCGACCGTAGCAGCTTGCTGCCCAAGTACACCGCAGCCTCTGGCTTTAAGCATCGCGAGCGCATGGTCACCAGCCGCGCTGCTGAAAACTTGTATTGGCTAGGCCGCTACACCGAGCGCAGCGAAAACATGGTGCGCTTGGTGCGCCTGTGCATCGAAGCCTTGAATGGCGAAGACCCTGCCTCTCGCAGCCTATGGGCGTGGCTGCAACTGCTCACCCAACGCCAAGGGCTTGTGCCTGCCGGCGTGCCATCTGCACTCGCCACTGCGGGTGACGAGAAAACCACCAGCACACCCAGCATGGGTGCACGCCGCCGTGTGTTTGAGCGCACGCTCATTGCTTGCCTCGACCAAGACGACCACAGCACCAGCGTGGGCTACAACTTACGCGCCTTGCACCAAGCTGCGTCATCGCTGCGCGAGCGCTTGTCGCCCGAGCACTGGAATGCCATCGTGCATTGCGTGGATCAGTTCAGTGCTGACTGTGCACTGTCGGGTTCGCAGCGCGAGTTCTCTGCCGTGCAAGCCCTGCAAGCACTCGATGCAGCCAGCTCTGCGCTGGCAGCCATCACTGGCGCACAAACCGACCGCATGACACGCGACGACGGTTGGCAACTGCTGAGCATCGGCCGCCATGTGGAGCGCTTGGGCTTTTTGTCGTCCGCACTCGACTTGGCCATTGAAGTGGGCGCGTTTGAAAACCCCCATGACGATGCCAACCACGCCGATGACAACAGCTCGCACTATGCAGCGCTCTTGTCGCTGTTTGACAGCACCATCACCTTCCAAGCGCAGTACCAACAAAGCCGCGAACTCGCACCGCTCATTGAGCTGCTGGTGCAAGACAACGACAACCCACGTTCACTCGCGTGGGTTGCGCGCACGCTGCGCGGGCGTTTGTCCAAACTGGCTGACACACCCATGGGCGAGCCCGATGCTTTAGCCCGCTTAGTGCCCGACCTCAAACATACCGATTTAGAACAACTCTGCACGCCCAACGATGTGGGCCACCACCCCCAACTGCGTGCCTGCCTGACCGAATGCATGCAAGCCGCGTGGCAAGTGTCGGACGCCATCACGGCGCGTTACTTCAGCCACACCGACCATGCCGATAGCGTGGGGGCCTAAGCCATGTTGCTCTACATCACCCACACCACCACGTACCACTATGTGCCACAGGTCAACACCGCGCAGCACATGGCGCATTTGCTACCACGCAGCAATGCGGCACAAACCGTGCAACACGCCGAGCTGCACATCACCCCTACTCCCGCAGCCACCAGCACGCATGTGGATGTGTTTGGCAACAACCGCACCTTCTTCTCGCTGCCTGTGGTGCACGACACACTCAGCATCACGGCCAAGAGCACAGTCGACACCCACTTCATCGCCTCCCCCCCCGAAAAGGCATTGACCACACCCGCATGGGAAAACGTGCGCGAACACTTTGTGTATCACTCAGGCGCTGCGTGGGATGCCGCCACCGAATACGTGTTTGCATCGCCCTACGTGCAGCCTCACCCCGACTTTGCCGAATACGCGCGTGCCAGTTTTGTGCCCGCTCGCCCCGTGCTGGCAGCTGCGTGTGATTTGATGACGCGCATCCATCAAGAGTTCACCTACGAGACGGCCAGCACCGACATCAACACGCCAGCACTTGAAGCACTCAAGAACCGCAAAGGCGTATGCCAAGACTTTGCGCACATTCTCATCGGCTGCTTGCGCACACAAGGTTTGGCGGCGCGCTATGTGAGCGGCTATTTGGTGACCGAAGTGCCAGAAGGTCAAACCCGTTTGATTGGCAGCGATGCTTCGCACGCCTGGGTGTCGGTCTATGTGCCCAACGACTTAGACGATGCCGCTGAAACCGCCAAGACCGGCGCACTCGCCACACACGGCCAGTGGTTTGACCTTGACCCCACCAACAACCGCTGGGGCTTAAGCTCACCCGGCATCGACTACGTGACCTTGGCGATTGGCCGCGACTATGCTGATGTATCACCTGTGCGTGGCGTGATTCATGGCGGGGCTAGCCACACGTTGGAAGTGGCTGTGACGGTGCAACCGGCTTCTGAGTTGGCAGCAGCTTCTGTGCAAACGCAAACACAGTCGCAATCGCAAAGTCACAGCGAAGCACTCTGAGCTTCGGCACACACGTCGCACGCTCTTAAAATCAATGGATTCAAACAAGGAATCCAACATGAGCGTTTACGACAAACTCCAAGGCCTGAACATCACCCTCCCCCCCGTGGCTGTACCGGCTGCGGCCTATGTGCCATTTGTGCAAACAGGCAACTTGGTGTTTTTGAGCGGCCACATCGCCAAACAAGACGGCAAAGTGTGGACCGGCCAACTGGGCAAAACCATGCAAACTGCCGAGGGCGCACAAGCCGCACGCGCGGTGGCTGTGGACTTGCTGGGTACGCTGCATGCTGCGGTGGGCGACCTGAACAAAGTCAAGCGCATCGTCAAAGTGATGAGCTTGGTCAACTCCAGCCCCGACTACACCGAACACCATTTGGTAACCAACGGTTGCAGCGAACTGATTGGCCAAGTGTTTGGCGACAAAGGCGCTCATGCACGCAGCGCGTTTGGCGTGGCGCAATTGCCTTTGGGTGCTTGCGTGGAAATTGAGTTGATTGCTGAGCTGGCATAAAGCCAGTTAGATCAGCGCAAGGCCGCTGTGCAGGCTTTGAACTGGGCCATGGGTGGCTCAGTCTCTTTGCCTGAAGGCCCAAACTTAGACAGGTCTACCACCACAGATGGTTGCTTCGTCACCAATGGGAACAACAAGCTGAGATTTTTTGTCTCATCGCTCACCCAAGTTTGAAGCTCATGCTTTTTGGTGTCTTTGTACTCAGCGCACACATGGCCTTTTTTACACTTTTGCTTATGCTCTGAGTAGCGTCGCACGCTGACGTCTTCCACACCTAGCTCAATGCGTGGAATGGGAAACGGTTTGACGTCTTTTCCGCCGGGTGTGAGCTGGTGGTTTTGTCCGACCACCGTCAACACCATATCTTTGCCTTTTTCACGCTTGGCCACGACAGAACCGGTGAACGCAAACTGGGTGTGCTTTTTATTGAACTTGCTGGTGTACACATGCATCAGCGTGAGCTGACAGCTGGGCTCTTTTTTGTTCTTTTTGTTTTCTTTGAACACCATGCGCGAAGCGTCGCTCGACATATTCGGCGACTGCGCATTGCGCGCCGCCTGTGCAGAGGTAGTCACTACCAGACCGCAAACGAGCGCGCAATAAGCAACCAGAGCCTTGCGGCTCTGGACCTTGAACAACCGGCTCATCAATCTGCCGTGAAGATGCCGCTGACGCTGTGCAGCTGATCCAACGCCATGCCGCAACCGCGCGCCACGCAAGTGAGCGGGTCTTCTGCAATGAGCACTGGTAGGCCAGTTTCTTCTGAAATCAAACGATCTAGATCTCGCAGCAAAGCGCCACCGCCGGTGAGCATGATGCCGCGCTCAGCGATGTCTGAACTGAGCTCGGGTGGCGTGCTTTCCAAAGCAATCTTGACGGTAGACACCAGGTTGTTGAGTGTATCCGTCAGGGCTTCTAAGATTTCGGTGGAGCTGATGACAAAGCTTTGCGGCACACCTTGACTGAGGTTACGCCCCGTGATTTCCATCTCCATCACTTCACCAGTAGGGAATGCGCTGGCAATTTCTTTCTTGATGCGCTCGGCCGTTTGCTCGCCAATGAGCATGCCAAAGTTGCGGCGGATGTAGTTGACGATGGCTTCGTCAAACTTATCGCCACCAATACGCGCGCTGTTTTTGTAAACCATGCCGCCCAAGGACACGATGCCCACCTCGGTGGTTCCGCCACCAATGTCGACCACCATCGAGCCACAGGGCTCGGTCACGGGCAAGCCTGCGCCAATGGCTGCGGCCATCGGCTCTTCAATCAAATACACCTCTGATGCACCAGCCCCTAAAGCCGATTCACGAATCGCACGGCGCTCGACTTGGGTGGAACCGCAAGGCACACAAATCACTATGCGTGGGCTGGGCTTGAACAACATGTGCGGATGCGCCAGCTTGATGAAGTGCTTGAGCATCACCTCGGTCACGGTGAAGTCGGCAATCACCCCGTCTTTCATGGGGCGAATAGCTTCGATGCCCGTAGGCACGCGACCCAACATGGCTTTGGCATCGTTGCCAACCGCCAACACCGAAGTCTTGCCGTTGAACTTGCCTTCTTTTTTAATGACCACCACCGATGGTTCATCTAAGACGATGCCCTGCTCTTTTGTGTAAATGAGGGTGTTAGCCGTGCCTAAGTCAATTGCAATGTCGGTGGAGAAGAATTTAGTAAATTTAGAAAACAAAATAACCTCGCGTGCTGGAGTCGTCGCGCAAAATTATCGGTAAATTAACAAAAATGATCCATACACCGCAAGGCGTATAAATCTTTGAATTTAAAAATAAATTACCTAATTGGTATTCAGAAATTGGTGTTCAAATAAAAATGGCGCCCTTGGGCGCCACAAGAAAATAACAAAGGATCAGGCTTTCACCGCACGGAATCCTGAATACATGCGCGAAGCTGGCCGACTGCGCTGTTCGGCTTCTTGGGCCAGCTGAGCGCGAATACGATCGAATGTTGCTTTGATACCGGTGTTTTCACATGAAACTATTTTGAAGCGACGCTCCACGGCAACATTAGGCGATTCGATCTGAACAACTGATTTATCCAATTGAGGCTCCTGAGAACTTTGTAGAGAATCAACGCACCAGCTTTGCAATTGGTGTACAAATTTTTAAAAAAATATCAGATGCTTACATAAGTAATTGATTTACTTATAATTTTTTACAAACTTCCACCATCAAACACCTTGAAAAACGCCCTAACACCCCCCCAAGATCTGGGCCAGAACACGCATGACAAATGGATTTGGTGGGTCTTAAGTAGCCATGTTTTAGCTTGGGTCGTAGCGCATGGAATAGCCGATACTAATTTAGATAGCTATTCCGACATGCTAGAAAACTATGCATGGGGACAAGAGCTCATGTGGGGAAGTGCGAAACACCCGCCTCTATTCGCTTGGGCTACAGGCATTTGGTTTGGCCTCTTGCCTACCATGGATGTGTTTTATCACTTGCTGTCATACATCAATGTGGCAGTTGGCTTGCTGGGGGTCTACCGCTTGGCTCACGCCATCGATCGATCCGACCTTGCGTTACCAGCCGTGCTGCTCTTGTGCATGGCTTTTCCATACAGTACCTTGGCTGTGAAATTCAATGCCAACGCAATCTTGCTCAGCGTTTGGCCCTGGGTCACGGTGGCATGGGTACATAGCATTCGTAAGGCTGGTCGAGAAGGGCTTATTTGGTCTGCAGCATTAGGTATTTTGTCGGCTTTGGCGATGTTGGGTAAATATTACAGCGGTGTATTTTTATTGAGCCTATTTTTAGCAGCCTTGGCCTCGAGCGCAGGACGCCGGTGGTTCATCACGCTTAAACCATGGCTAGCTTTGCTGGTCTTTGGTCTTTGCCTGCTTCCACACATCAATTGGCTACGGGAGCATGACTTTGTGACGCTTCATTACGTCAGCGAGCAGGGCATTGAAGATGGTGTGAACTGGCGCTTGCTCAGTAAGTTTGCTTTTGCCCCCATCGGATACTGGCTCATACCTTGGCTGCTGTGCACGGCATTGCTTGCGCCAAAAGAAGCATCGATCAGGCAAACAATTCGTACTTGGCCCTCGCGTATGTGGCGTGCTTGGTGCCCTAGAGGTTGGGATGACACTCTGTTTTGGTTCGCTATGTTGCCGTGGGCCATCACACTCTTATTTGGCATTTCGGGATTCGTAGAACTCTCACTGCCATGGGCTATCCCTATCGGATATGGCTTTTCTCTTCTTTGGCTGCGCAACCTTAGCCATCATGAACAAATGCCAACACTTGCAGTTCAGCGCTTGCTCAAATGTTTGAAGGTCTGGTTTGTAATCGTTGTCTTAGTTAGCCCGTGGTACGCATGGCATCAAGCTCAAAAGGGCACAGAAAACCACTATCTACCAAGACGCGAGGCAGCCACAGCTATTTTGCAAACATGGAAAGAGCGGCATCCAAGTGTGTCACTTGAATGGGTGGGTGGTCACTGGGCTGAAAGTGCTTTGCTGGCCTTTTATGGCGACGATACATTGCAAGTTGTACCAGATGTACCAGATCAATTTCCAGCCACGGTTAACCCTTTGCCAAATTGGCAATTAAGAGCAGGGTTATTGCTATGCCCCATGGGCCCGGTGAGCACCCCCATCGACACAGACTGCCCTCAACGCATGCAATCGTGGTTAGTCTCTCACGGGCAAAATACCACTCCAGTAGCAATCGTTGTCAAAAGTCAAGGCGTGCGTTTTCCTCTGGAAAAGCCGTTCGCTTATATGGTCTTTGAGTATTTACCGAAGAAACCTCAGTAAAAAAGCCACCCTTAGGTGGCTTTTTCATGAGTCAAAACGATCAACGGACCACAGCAATTTGATCGCGTTTGCCGGCTTTGAATGTGTAAAGCGTCAAAGCGCCATTTTTGATATCACCTTTGGCATCAAAAGAAATCGTGCCCGTTACACCTTTGTAGCCTGTCGTCTTAGCCAGTTCAGGCAAATACTTCGCAGGTTCAGTGGACTTGGCACGCTGCATGGCATCCACCATCACAAAGACTGCGTCATACACATAAGGCGAATACAGCTTCACATCATCATTGAAACGCTTTTTAAATTTGGCGCTGAAGTCGTCCATGCCTTTTTTCAGCGCACCGTCCACGCCACCTGCTTCAGCACACACCACTTGGCCATCAGCCATGGCGTCACCGGCAAGCTTGATCATTTCGTTGGTACAAATACCATCACCGCCCATGAACTTGGCTTTGATGCCAAGCGATTTCATTTGTTTCATCATGGGGCCGCCCACCGCATCCATGCCGCCAAAGAAAATGATGTCCGGCTTTTTGCCCTTGAGGGTGGTCAAGATGGGCATGAAGTCGGTGGCTTTGTCGGTCGTGAACTCGTGAGCGACCAAATTGCCGCCTGCGGCTTTGACCGCTTTTTCAAACTCTTCAGCCACGCCTTGACCGTACGCGGTGCGGTCATCGATCACAGCAATTGATTTGCCTTTGAGCTCATTGACAGCATAGCGACCCAATGTGCCGCCCAGATGCACGTCGTCAGCCACAACGCGGAAGGCTGTTTTGTAGCCTTGGCGCGTGTACTTGGGGTTGGTAGATGAGGGAGAAACCTGAGGAATGCCCGCATCGCTGTAAATCTTGGAAGCGGGAATGGTGGTGCCTGAGTTCAGGTGCCCAATCACACCACTGACTTTGGCATCGACCAGTTTCTGAGCAGCAGCTGTGCCCTGCTTGGGGTCGGCGGCATCGTCTTCAGCCACCAACTCGAATCTCACTTTCTTGCCGTTGATGCTCACACCCTTGGCATTGAGCTCCTCAATGGCCAAGCGTGCGCCCCACTCGTTGTCTTTGCCCAAATGGGCAATCGCACCGCTGACTGGGCCTACATGGCCAATTTTGACCACTTGTTCTTGCGCTGAAGCTAGGGTGCTCAAAGCGGCCAGGGTTGCAACGGCTGTCAGTTTGAAATTGAGATGCATGCAAGAACTCCTAAATGGTTAAACACAGAGAAAAAATCAGGCCGAAGTTTCCTTCAACTTCAAATCATGCCGCGTGATGGAATACCCGCGATCGGCATAGTGTTTCCAGCGTTGACGCGCCAACTGGCGATCTTCGTCGTCCAGCGTGACCACCTCAATGGTGCGCTCAAAACGTTCATAGCCCGCAACCACTTCGTTGCCTAAATTCAAAAGCACTTGGTAGTGCGGCAACTCGGGACCACCTTCAATCTTGGCAGCCAGCACAATGGGCGAAGCCATCAGCTGCTCGGCGGGGCTGCCCGCACGGCAATGCGCCAAAAACTCATGCGGCGAAAACGTCCAAAGCTGTGTGTCTAACGCTTGCAGGGATGCAGGTGCACCTGTCACCACAACCTTTGCGCCACTGGCTACAGCCTTGCGCAGCAAGCGGCAGGCGTAGACCAGTTTGTCGGGCGCGTTGAAGTGAAAAGCGATTTCGGTCATTTCGCTTTGGCGGTACCTAGCAAGTACTGAAGCAGCAAACCCACAGGTCTACCCGTTGCGCCTTTGGCAGCGCCGCTCTTCCATGCGGAGCCTGCGATGTCCAAATGTGCCCATGGGTAATCGTTGGCAAAACGCTGCAGGAATTTGGCCGCGGTAATGGAGCCCCCCTCACGCCCAGCCACGTTGGCTACATCGGCAAAGTTTGACTTGAGGCCTTCGGCGTACTCATCGTCCAAAGGCATGCGCCAGCAAGGATCGAGCGCGGCTTCACCAGCTGCAAACAGCGCATTGGCCAACTCGTCAGATGGCGAGAACAAGCCACTGCGCACATGCCCGAGCGAAATCACACACGCACCGGTGAGCGTGGCGATGTCAATCACGGCGCGAGGCTTGAAGCGCGTAGCGTAGGTCAAGGCGTCACACAAAATCAAACGGCCTTCAGCATCGGTGTTAAGCACCTCGATGGTTTGGCCACTCATGCTGGTAATCACATCACCGGGCTTGAGGGCTGTACCGTCTGGCATGTTTTCACAGGTGGGAATCAGACCAACGACGTTGATGGCCGGTTTCAAGTGCGACAACGCTTCAAACGTGCCCAGTACGCTTGCTGCGCCACACATGTCGAACTTCATCTCATCCATGCCGGGCCCCGGCTTGAGCGAAATACCACCGGTGTCAAAAGTAATGCCTTTTCCCACTAATACCGTAGGTGCCACAGACTTGGCTGCGCCGTTGTATTCCAACACAATAAAGCGCAAAGGCTCCACTGAGCCACGTGCCACAGCTGCGAAAGATCCCATGCCCAATTTCTCAATTTCTTTGGGCCCCAAGACCTGACACTTGATACCTGATTTTTTGCCCAAAGTTTTGGCAACACCTGCCAAATGTGTGGGAGTTGCATAATTTGCAGGTCGGTTGCCCCACTCTTTTGCCAACGATACACCGGCCACTTGGGCTTTGGCCCATTCAAAAGCAAACTTTGCAGCCTTGACTTTTTCTGCGCTAGGCAAGGCTAACGTTACTTTTTTGAGCGTTGATGCCGGTGACGATGGCTTGGTTGTCGTATAAACATAACTCGCATCTGCAACAGCTTGAGCGGCAGCGAGCAAACGTTGGTCTTCAGCATCAGGCAGATATACGGTCAAATGTGAAGGCTTTGTTGCCTTTACTCCTGCCACAGCAGCAGCCACCGCTTTGCGCACTTGAATGGCTGAGCCATCCGCACAAGACACTAAGACCACACGGATGGCACTCACGCCTTGAGGCCTCCAGACTATGAGCTGCTTTGCCGGCGTTTCATCCAAGTCGCCAGTTTTGCGGGCCTCAGAAATAAGTTGCGCCAAAACACTTTTTGTAGGCTTGTCCTTAGCAGATACCAAGATAATCAAAGCATCTGTTTTGTGCGTAGCCGCTGCGTGTAAATCTAGGGTCTTGAGCTCGAAGTTCATAATTGGGGTTTTCCTCTGTCGCTAATGTTATTCCATTCCTCTATTCGCAACGAGCTGGCACGCAGCTTTGGAGCCACTTTAGTGGTACTGGTCACCATTGTGATGACCATCATGCTCATTCGCACATTAGGGCAGGCCTCGCAAGGCAGTGTCAATCCATCAGAGGTGGGGTTGGTGATGGGCTACACCATGCTTGGGCACTTACCCACTGTGCTCACCATGAGTTTATTCATCGCGTCGGTAGGAACCTTATCACGCAATTATTTGGAAAGCGAAATGGTCATTTGGCTGGTCAGCGGCAAAGGGTTGAGAGCTTTTTTGGCACCCATGCTGCGCTTTGCTTGGCCCATGCTGCTTACTGTCGGTGTATTGGTGTTGCTGGTTTGGCCATGGTCTAACCAGCAAATCAGCGAACTCAAAGAGCGCTTTGAGCGACGTGGAGACCTAGAGCGTGTATCACCAGGGCAGTTTCAAGAGTCAGCCAATGGTTTACGCGTTTTCTTTGTCGACAAAGAAAGTGTTGAAAACAAAACCGGTAAAAACGTTTTCATCTCGTCCACCGACCATGGCAAGCAAGCCATGACATCGTCAAAAACAGGGCACATCGAGCTGATCGATGATGAGCGCTTCCTGATTCTGGACAACGGACAGCGTGTTGAACAAACAATCGGCGAAGCTGAAATCAAGATCAGTGAGTTCAAGCTCTACGGCACACGCATCGGTCAAGACGTCAAAGCAGCTTCAATCACTCCCGCAAAAGCAACAAACACTTTGACACTGATACAAAACCCTAGCCCTAGCAACTTGGGCGAGCTAGCCTGGCGTCTGGGGATGGCCATGGCCGCATGGAATTTTGTCGTGATTGCGTTGGCCATCACCAGCGCCAACCATCGCGTGGGGCGAGGCGGAAATTTGGCTCTAGCCCTTTTCATCTTCGTGGTGTATTACAACTTCATCAACCTTGGACAAAGTTGGATAAGCTCAGGAAAAGTTCAATTTGCGCCCTTTTTGATTATTCTTCACGGCGGCGTTTTCTGTGTAGCACTGATGTGGCTCACTGTACGGCATAACAACTGGAACTGGCGTCAATTGCTGCGCCCCACAAATCACACAGCAACTCGCTCATGAAAACATTACGTCGATTGATTTACGGTGAAGTATTGGTGGCTGTAGGGTTTGTCACCCTTGGTTTTTTGGGCTTATTCTTTTTCTTTGACTTCGTTGATGAGCTACAAGGAGTAGGAAAAAACAACGGGGCGTATCAACTCAAACACGCACTGACGTACGTACTACTTTTAATCCCTAGCCACTTGTATGAGTTGCTACCGATCACCGTTCTAATTGGCACCATTTTTGTCATGGCGCGGTTAGCACAGAGCTCTGAATTCACTATCCTACGCACCAGTGGCCTTGGCCCTGTGCTGGCGTTGCGAAACCTTCTCGGGCTGGGCTTAGCGTTTGTAGTGCTAACCTTTGCAGTGGGGGACTATCTATCGCCCTTATGTGACCGCTACGGCCAATTACTAAAGTCTCGCTACCTTGGTCAAATCAAAGTTGGACAAACAGGTGCATGGTTGCGTGAACGTCAAGGCGAAAACAACTACGCTGTCAATGTGACGACCCTCACACCAGAAGGCAACCCAAGCGGCATTCGTATTTTCGAATTTAACAAAGATGGGCAATGGGTTGCTCTGATTAAAGCTCGTGATGGATTGATTGGTAACAACGACACTTGGACACTTCAACAAGTCGAACGTAACCAACTCAACCGTGCCATTACTGGCGAATCCACACTACAACGAACGCATGCGTCAACCGAGACGTGGAACACAGGCATCACATCGGAAATGGTTTCGGTCGCTTTGCTCAAGCCAGAGCGTATGGGAACTATCGACCTGTTTCAATATATCCGCCATCTGAGCTCCAATGGCCAAAGCACACAGCGCTTTGAAATTGAATTCTGGAAAAAAGTGTTTTACCCACTTAGTTGCCTAGTCATGGTGGTTCTAGCCCTCCCCTTTGCGTATTTGCATTTCCGAAGCGGCAACATTGCCAGTCACGTATTTGGTGGTGTATTGGCAGGCATCAGCTTTTTTCTTCTCAACAACGTTTTTGGATATATCGGCAACATCAATAACTGGGCACCCTGGTTTGCCGCAGCAGCACCAGGCATACTCTATTCACTGGCTTCTCTTGCAGCTTTTGGCTGGTTAGTCGTTCGACAATAAAGTCTCATGCACGCAATTATTCTGTTCGCCCACGGCTCTCGTGACCCGCTTTGGCATAAACCAATCCAATCAGTGGCTGCGCGAATTACTCTGCAATCACCTAGCACGGTGGTCCGCTGCGCATACCTCGAGTTGACAGAACCAGATCTCCCTTACGTCGCAAAGACATTGGTATCTGAAGGCGCCACTAGTTTATGTATCGTGCCCATGTTCTTGGGCGTAGGTAGACATGCACGCGAGGACTTACCCAAGCTCGTCAATCTGCTTAGAGTTGAACATCCATTGGTTGAAATACGCTGTCAGCCAGCCGTGGGAGAGCAGGACGTGCTCCTTGACTTACTCGCCCAAATTGCACTCGAGCAGCACTCTTAATTTCCAATTGATTGGTCTGGGAGCTCCATAAGGAGCTATTTCACAAAATTCATTTATAAAATGAATAAAGAAATCTATTTTCATTCCGACAAGTATGAGATACCAAAAAAATCTCATCCGTCATGTCACCTCTATTAGTACGTAGCGTCACATTAGCTGTATCCCTATACGCTGTAATTTTTCTTCAAGCGTGCGGGGGGGGAGGCACAACAGCCGTATCACCGCCCCCCATGGTCACGCTCAACGGCGTAGCTGCAAAGGGGCTAATCAAAAACGGGGTCGTTCAGATTTACACGACTGATAGCCACGGAAATATCAGTACACAACCAATTGCAACAACTAAGACAGATAGCAAAGGTGCATACAGTCTGAGCATCCCTGCCCAAGCCACGGCAGTACTAGCAACGGTAAGCCCTGCACTGGATAACACAACAAAAGTCGCCAATGATTTAAAACCAAGCGAAGCAGATTCTTCGTTACCACCAGATTTCAAAATGAGCGCCGTTGTTGGTGGCGCAGCAGCAGACACGACCCTCAGCATCAATCCCTACTCTGATTTGGCGATGAAGTCTGCAATACAAGGCGGAAAACTCTTGTCTAGCTACGCCAACATCACTAACCAGTATGTCAAAACGTATTTACTCAATGGCATAGACCCTGTGGCCACATTACCTTCAGTAAGCACAAAATCTAAAAACCCAAACGAGCTGGCTATGACTGCTGCATTGCTTGGCGTCTCGGTAGCTGCCGACAATGACAGCATCTGCAAAACTTACACCACAGTCGGTGAGCGATACAACTGCATCATCACAAGAGTCAGTACGGCAATTTCAATCAATTCAGACACTACTGTCACGATTACCAACAGCCAAGTTCTAACAAATTTAAGCACGGCTCGCGCCACGCTAAAAAGCGCGGACTATCAAACGCTGACCAGAGATTTAGGCGTTACGACACAAGTGACGGCGTTTGCAAATGACGAAGGATTAAAAACTGTCATCGCAGGTGCTAGCAAAGCACAAAGCTCAACGACTGGCGCTGGATCGTCATCTCCAACAACACCCGCACTCACCTTCGAAGAGTACGCAAATGACCTCAAACGCGCGATAAAAACTCTGGACACCAATTTCGGTCACTATGGCTATCTTTATGAATACTCAGGCCTAAACTATTTTCGACAAAATGGCGTGAGCCCCACACTTGACTCGGTGCGAAATGCATTTGAATTCATCTCTAATCATTGTGAATTTGGAGGACTAACCAGCACAAGCACCTGCATTACAGGTCAGCGTACGCTGAGCTGGGGAACCGTTGACTTACAGGAAGTACAGCCCGGAACTTACACCTGGACAGGCACAAAAGCGGGCGGGCAATATGACGTTGCTGGCACGCTAAGCCTCACCACTAACAGTGATAGCGCCACATTCAATATGCAAGGAACAATTCCTAATACCGATCCTGGCCTTTCAACAACTGCACCAATCCAGATAAATTTCGGGATCACCGTCACTCAAAAAGGGAATGAAAAATACACCGCCACAATTTTGAATTCGACTGTGAAATATCCAGAATCGACTGCAACGTCTGGTGGTGTCATCTATAACCTTCCAAAGTTCACCGCGAGCTTGAGCGAAGTAACACTAGACAGCACTTTATTCTCTGGTGGGTGGAGCGTTAATTGCAACGAACCGATTAACCCCGGGTGCGTTACTAAAACGAGTGAAAAATTTTGGGCCCCAGAAGGTATCAATGGCGTCATCACAATTACAGACAGCTGGGGAGATTACGGCGAGCTCAAGATCGCATCAAAATTTACTGTCCCAACGCAAACAACGTGGACTGCTATGTCTGGTTACAACAGATACATGTTCCACAAAAATCCTATCGCATCAGAATTTTCACTTATGGGCACGCTGTCTTATGTGGGCATTCCTTCGTGGTACTGGGGATATGGCACTGTCCAAGTTTCTGCCCACGTGAAAGCTGACTTTTCAAAAGTTGATCAATCACTCCCCTACTCGAAAACCAATTTTCCGTTGGGATCATTTCAACTCAAAGAAGTACTCTCCACTGAAGCCGGCAGTGATGGGCGCACATTCACTTGCGCGGCGAGTGATGCATGTGTTGATGTGATTGTAGAAAGAATCGACTACGACAATGCGCAAGCCAACTTCAGCATTTATGTCGGGAACTTCGACAAAATAACAATCGTTCCTGACAACACAAACAACTCGTTCAAACTCGACAACAGTGGCGTCGAGAATTCAAACCGTCTGAGCATGAACTGGCTTAACTTCAAATTAGACGAGCCAAGTTTGACCACGGGATTAAAAATTTACTCATCCAATCACGCATTTGTATTAACGATGACCCGTGATAGCAATGGACATTTCCGTGAAGGTGTCATCCAAGACAAAGACAAGAAAACAGTGGGCATTGTCAAAGGTGGCTTGCTGTACATCAACGGTCAAATTTATAGCCTGATATGAGGGCCAGCAAACACAGTAAGCAAAAAAAACTGGCGCTTATCCTGGGCGCAGCATTGGCTACACATACTCTACCGGCGGCTGCAAACGAACCATTCAAAAGCTTCGTTGAAGTCGATGGGGCGAACTCTACGGCCCCCATCAATATTTTGGATGTCCTCAAGGGAAACGCTCCTACCCAACAATACAACACAAGCTATAAACCACGTGCACAGTGGCGTGATCAACTCAAGGCGGGGCTTGCCACTGAGAACCTGACGTTTTACGCGCATGCAACCAAACTCGGACGCATCAAGACAGACAACAGCACCCTGAACTTTTGGTCTGATTACGCGCAAAAAGGCTTTGCGCCGGAAAACGGGAAAAGCTACCGCGTGAATTGGGACTATCTGAACCTTGATGCCAAAGGATTTGGCGCGCAATACAGAGCCATTCGCTCTGAGGCATTGAGCCTTCATATTGGCGCCAACCTCGGCATGATCGATTCATTTGATCAGCGACTGATTGACGGGCACGTGCAACGCACAGGCAACACCAGTACGCTGAACGCCAACATCGCCAAAACATCGACGACAACCTTCATCCCTCAACTGCAATCGAGCGCACAAGGGCAAGCGACATGGTTTTACTTGCAGCTGAACTATGCACAACCACAGTCACCCTGGCAGTTGATGTTTCGCGCGCCTGTACTTTTGGGCTCTGCACGCCTCAATGAGGCTGCATTCATCAACACCCATTTGAACTACTCGCAGACTAACAACTTGTTGAAAAACAGCAGCGAAAGCCCAAGGATTGGCTCCTATGGCAATGCAAACAAGAACATCAAGCTACCTAATTTTTGGGACTTAAATCTTGAATATGCACACAGCAAGTCCATAAATCCTGTTTTTTTCGTGGAGGGGATTGACACTTCTGCCGCGGTGTACCTGGGCAACTCTTGGAAATCTTTTTTCAACGCAGGCACCGACTTGGAGCTGCTGCTCGACCAAGAGACTCAAACTTTTCTTGTGAATGTGCGGTCGAAAGGCCAGTACAGTGCTGGCGTTGGCATCAGTCGGCTGAATAAAAATGCGCCTGTCTCATTCAGGTTTTCCTATCGCTATCAATAGCTATAGCGTAGCCCCAACTTAGCTGACCACAAATAACGTTTCGAAAAACGGTCATTTCGCATCGCGTTCAACTCGTTCTCGACCTGCTTGGCATCCACATTGAGTGACTTGCTAATGTTGGTATTGGCTTGGGCGTTATATCGCCCAAAGGTTGCACCTACATCACCAAAAAATGCCAGTCCTGGCAAGTCATTGAGCTCTGTGACAAAACCAATCCCAACGTAGGGCGTTGCACGAGGCAACGAAAAACGATAACTCAAATGGTCTTGTGGCGACAGCGTGACTCGATTGCCATTTACATTGGCTAGGCCGCCCGCATTGACGGCATATGTCGTTTTGATCTCGTTGAAACGCCAGCCCGTCATCACTCGGAATCCATTCTCAAACGGACTGATCACATAGTACGCACCCACAGATTGATAGCGCGTGCGTTCGCCGTAGAGCGCACCATCAAACATCGTATTTTCTGATCTTGGTTCTTGCCAATTGAACTCCAAACGCAGTCCATGCATCGAGTTCTTCCATGTGTATTCGTAGCCTAACGAGTTTTCTCGCCCCAGAGCAACTGTCACAGCGGGGCCTGCGGCAAGCTTCTTTTTCGCATTCGCTTGTGGGAGAACTTCACGCTTGAAGCGAATCTCTGTCAATGCGTCAACCAAGCTTTGATCTGGCGTTTCGAGCACCACCTCTTGCCTAATTCGCGCCTTTTCCGCATCAAGATCTAATGCTTGCGCCGCAAGACTGATCAGCACCCCATGCACAAGCAGGATTGCGTTTCTAACGAAAATGCCACAGATACAAGATGGTGCTGCCAAAAGAAAACTCCTATTCTTCTTTTCGACATCACCGATAAAAACTTTATTAATTTGAAATATTTTTATCCAAACCGACAACACGGCTTCAATCACGCACCAAAGCCATCAAAAATACCACATAAAGAAAAGCTTAGTTAGATCAATAATGCATAATGAGATGGCAAATCACCAAGCCATGCCATGAACCTACATCAGTTCCGCTTCGTCCAAGAAGCCGTCCGCCGTAACCTCAACCTCACCGAGGTGGCCAAGTCGCTCCACACCTCACAGCCCGGCGTATCGAAGGCCATCATTGAGCTCGAAGAAGAACTTGGCATTGAAATCTTCTCAAGGCACGGCAAACGCTTGAAGCGTGTCACAGAACCTGGCCAGCACGTGCTGCGCAGCATCGAAGTCATCTTGCGCGAAGTGGGCAACCTGAAACGCATTGGCGAACAGTTCAGTGCCGAAGACAGCGGCACTCTATCCATCGCCACCACCCATACCCAAGCCCGCTATGTGCTGCCCGTGCCCGTGGCTAAGCTGCGCGAAACCTACCCTAATGTGAACATCAGTTTGCACCAGGGTGCCCCCGCGCAAGTGGCGCAAATGGTGATGGACGAAGTGGCCGAAATCGGCATCGCCACTGAGTCGCTGGCCGACTACCCCGAACTCGTCACCCTACCCTGCTACGAGTGGGAGCACATGTTGGTCATTCCCAAATCACACCCACTCGCAGCCAAAGTACGCATCACGCTGGAAGACTTGGCAGCCGAGCCCATCATCACCTACCACCCGTCATTCACCGGCCGCACCCGCATTGACAAAGCCTTTGCAGCCAAAAACCTCACACCACGCATTGCACTGGAAGCCATTGACTCGGACGTCATCAAGACCTATGTGCGCTTGGGGTTAGGTGTGGGCATCGTGGCTGAAATGGCCGTGAAAGACAGTTTGGACAATGACCTTGTGGCTCGCCCCGCTTCGCTGCTGTTTGGCAAAAACGTGGCGCGCATTGCCTTCAAGCGCAGCGCCTACATTCGCCACTTTGTGTATGACTTTGCCGCGCTCTTGAGCGACCGCCTCGACCGCAACCTCATCATGAAAGCCCTCGAAGGCCACCCCACCGATTTCAATATGTGAGCCCTGTGATGACCACACCACACCTCGACACCAAATTCCCCAAAATCGGCACCACCATCTTCACGGTCATGTCGGCTCTGGCCTCTGAAAAAAACGCAGTGAACTTGGGCCAAGGCTTCCCCGACTTTGACTGCGACCCCAAGCTGGTCAACTGCGTCACCGATGCCATGCAACATGGCCTCAACCAATATCCGCCCATGACTGGTGTGCCTGCGCTGCGCGAAGCGGTGGCCGACAAAATTGCGTCGCTCTATCAGCACCGCTACGACCCAGTGAACGAAATCACCATCACCGCAGGTGCGACGCAAGCCATCCTCAGCATCATCTTGGCCGTGGTGCGTGCGGGTGATGAGGTGATCGTGTTGGAGCCCTGCTACGACAGCTACATCCCCAACATCGACATGGCGGGCGGCGTGGCCGTGCGCGTGCCGCTCACCCCTGGCACCTTCCGCCCAGACTTCAACAAAATCGCTGCGGCCATCACACCCAAAACCCGCGCAATCATCGTCAACAGCCCGCACAACCCCAGCGCAACCGTGTGGACGCGCGAGGAAATGCTCAAGCTGCAAGAGCTGCTTGCACCCACCAATATCGTGCTCATCAGCGACGAGGTGTACGAGCACATGGTCTACGCGCCGCTAAAGCACCTCAGCGCCTCCAGCTTCCCCGGTTTGGCCGAACGTGCATTCATCGTGTCGAGCTTTGGCAAAACCTTCCACGTCACCGGCTGGAAAATTGGCTATGTGGCTGCGCCTGCGGCGTACAGCGCCGAGTTCCGCAAGGTGCATCAGTTCAATGTGTTCACCGTCAACACGCCGGTGCAACATGGTCTGGCTGCTTTCCTCAAAGACCCGCAGCCCTATTTGCAACTGCCGGCGTTTTACGCCGCCAAGCGCGATCTGTTTCGCCAAGGCTTGGCCAACACTAAGTTTGAGTTGTTGCCATCACAAGGCAGCTACTTTCAGTGCGTGCGCATCGACAAATTGGGCGTACCCGAAAAAGACCTGAGCGAAGCCGACTTCTGCAAATGGCTCACCACTGAAATTGGCGTGGCTGCCATTCCTTTGTCAGCTTTTTACGCCGATGGTTTTGACCAACGTGTGGTGCGCTTTTGCTTTGCCAAAAAAGATGAAACATTAAAACTAGCGCTGAGCCGCTTGGCTCGCCTGTGAACGCAAACCTATGAAAGTTATTGTTGTTGCTAACCCAAAAGGGGGCGCTGGCAAATCCACCTTGTCCACCAACATCGCGGGCTACTTTGCCAGCCAAGGCCATCGCGTCATGCTCGGCGATGCGGACACGCAGCAGTCATCCAAGCTGTGGCTTCAACAGCGCCCCGAAGTGCTGCCCAAAATTTCGACGTGGGAATACGAAGCCGACCTGGTACTCACGGCCAAACCTCCTGCGGGCACCACCCATGTTGTGATTGACACCCCCGGCGGCATTAGCGGCTGGCGACTCAAAGAGGTGATATTGCGTGCCGACAAAGTCATCGTGCCTGTCATGCCCAGCTTGTTTGACATGCAAGCCACACAAAACTTTTTGACGCAACTGGTCCAAATCACCCAAAACATTCCCACCGATGTGCGCGTCATTGGCAACCGCGTGGATGCCCGCACCATCTCGGCCTCTAACCTACGCAAATTTGTTGAATCGCTTGACGTTCAAGTGCTCAGCTACTTGCGTGACACGCAGTACTACTTGCACATGGCGGCACACGGCTTGTCGCTGTTTGACATCACCCCATCCAAAGTGGCGAAAGACCTAGAGCAGTGGCAACCCATTTGTGAATGGTTAGACCAAGACGCATGATGCAAGCCCTTGGTCGTCGCCAGCTACTGGCCCTGTTCGCCAGCGCAGCTGTTCCCTTTGGGGCTGCTGCGCAAATAAGTAAAACACTGGGCCGCTTGGTCATCATCGGCGGCGCAGAAGACCGCAAGCAAGACCGCATCATCTTGCGCAAGTTTTTAGAACTCAGCGGTGGGCCCAACGCCAAAATTCGTTTTGTTACCGCCGCCAGCGGCGTGCCTGACACGGTGTGGGCCAGCTACCAAGCGGTGTTTCAAGACCTGGGCGCACTCAACTGCGAAGTCGTGCCCTTGCTCACTCGCGAGGACGCCTCCAAGCCCGAAGTGGTCAGCATGTTGGCCGAGGCCGATGGCATCTTCATCACGGGCGGCGACCAAAACCGGCTCATGCAAGCCATTTGGGAATCTCCCGCAGCACAAGCCATGCACCGAGCCTTTCACTTGAACGGCGCATGCATTGGCGGCACCAGTGCAGGCGCAGCTGTGATGTCGCGCCACATGTTGGCCGAAGGCGCACCCACGCCCTCACCCCAAAAAGACACCGTACTCATGGACATCGGCTTGAGCTTCATGCCCAACGCCATCGTTGACCAACACTTCTCGCAACGCCACCGCTTGAGCCGATTGCTCTCGGCCTTGGCTCAGCGGCCTGACCTTTTGGGCGTGGGCATTGACGAAGACACCGCCTTGATCATCGAACCGAACCAATCGGTAGAAATTGTGGGCCGCGGTGCGGTGACACTGGTTGACCCACGCCGCATGCGCAGCAACTTTGACAAAGCCGAAGACGGCGACAAACTAGAAATGCTAGGCCTTCAACTGCACCTGCTGCCCGCAGGCAGCCGCTATGCGCTG
Organism: Pseudomonadota bacterium; assembly: GCA_041180165.1. Classification (GTDB taxonomy): domain Bacteria; phylum Pseudomonadota; class Gammaproteobacteria; order Burkholderiales; family Burkholderiaceae_C; genus Limnohabitans. The sequence goes on from JBEGSC010000004.1 coordinate 137,562, forward strand.
GCCAATGCACCCAAGAACCGCAAACCACAAGTGCCGTTTTGGGATGCGTTGGCGGTGTTGGCGAAAACGGGGGCGATGCGGGGTTAATAACCCTCAATAACTCAGCTGCTGCCAAGCCTTATCCAGCCGCTTCACACTCACCGGCTGGGGTGTGCGTAGCTCTTGTGCGAAGAAGCTCACGCGCAGCTCTTCGAGTAGCCAGCGGAACTCCAACATGCGGGCATCCACGACGCCTTTGCGCTCGGCCACGAGGCGCCAATACTTTTGCTCCAGCGGTTTGAGTTCGGCCAACTTAGTGGCATCGCGTGCGGCATCAGCACGCAGTTTGTCTAGGCGCAGCACCACGGCTTTGAGGTAACGCGCAAAGTGCTGCAGCTGCGTGTAGGGCGTGTCGGCGATGAAGCGTTTGCCCACCAAGCGTTGCAGCTGTTGCGCAGCATCGGCCACGCTATCGGGGCTGATTTTGGTGTCTTTCACTTTGCGGCTGGCCGCTGCAAATTCGGTCAGCACCGTACCAGCCAAGCGGGCGACTTCGTTGGCAATGAGCGTTAGTCGACCACGGCCTTCGTCAAGGCGGCGTTTGAAATCGGCATCGCTCGTGGGCAATGGGTCAAGCAAGAAAGCGCGGTCCAAAGCCACATCCAGTATTTGCTGTTTCAGCTCGTCCGAGGTACCCAAGCTCATGTACGCCACCGACATTTTTTGCAGGTCAGGCAAGTTCTTCTCAAGGTACTTGAGTGCGTCTTTGATTTGAATGGCAAACAAGCGGCGCAAGCCCGCACGGTGTTTGGTGGCGGCCACCTCAGGCTCGTCAAACACTTCAATGCACACAGCATCGCCCACATCAACCAAGGCTGGGAAACCAATCAGGGTTTGTTTGCCTTTGGTGATTTCCATCAACTCAGGCAGTTCACCAAAGGACCAGCTGGTGTAACGCTGGTCCGCAGGCGCAGAAGCGGCAGAACCACCACCAGAAGGCGTTGAGCGATGCGGGGCAGCGGGTGACGATTTCTGTAAAGCATGAGGAGCCCGCTGCCCCGCATCGTTCGACGCCGCAGCACCGTCAACGCCAGCAACAGAAAGCGAACCCACACCTTTCAACGCAGCCAAAGCCTGAAACGCCCCCCGAGCCTGACTCCCCAACTCAGCCTTCAGCGCACCCAAATTGCGCCCATGCCCCAACTGACGCCCATGCTCATCCACCACGCGGAAGTTCATGAACAAATGCGGCTGCAACATATCCAGCTTGAAGTCCGCACGCTTGATGTCCAGCTGCGTTTCAGCACGCACCAGCTTCAACAGCGCATCCGTCAGCGAACCCGCGCCAAACACCTCAGCCGCACTCAAAGCCTCCGTCAAACGCGCCGCGCTTTCAGGCAATGGCACGAGTCGCGAACGCGGTTTTTGGTGCAGCGTTTTCAGCAGCGCATGCACTTTCTGGTTGAGCATGCCGGGCACCAGCCACTCGGCACGCTCTTCGCTCACTTGGTTCAGCACAAAGAGCGGCACAGTCACGGTCAGGCCATCCTTAGCGTCACCAGGTTCGTGCAGGTAGTCAGCCGAGCAGTCCACACCGCCCAAGCGCAAGGTTTTAGGAAACGCTTGCGTGGTGATGCCCGCCGCTTGGTGGCGCATCAGCTCTTCACGGCTCAGGCACAAGAGCTTGGGCTGGCGTTTTACTTCATCGCGGTACCAATGCTCCAGCGTGACCAAGCTGCACACCTCGGCGGGCAGTTGCTGGTCGTAAAACGCGTAGATGAGTGCGTCATCCACCAACACGTCTTGGCGGCGTGACTTGTGTTCCAGCTCTTCCACTTGCGCGATGAGCTTTTGATTGGCCGCAAGGAATTGCAGCTTGGTGTCTAGCTCGCCCGCCACCAAGGCTTCGCGAATGAAAATTTCGCGCGCCCCCGATGGATCGACTTTGCTGTAGCTCACACGGCGTCCGTTGTAGACCACCAAGCCATACAGCGTGGCACGTTCCAGCGCTTTGACCTCGCCCGCTTTCTTTTCCCAATGCGGGTCGAGCAATTGCTTTTTCAGCAAATGGCCGCCCACCTGCTCTAGCCACTGCGGCTCCATCGCGGCAATGCCTCGACCAAACAAGCGCGTGGTTTCGACCAACTCGGCCACCACAATCCAGCGGCCCGGTTTCTTGCGCAAATGCGCACCAGGGTGGCGGTAAAACTTGATACCACGTGCGCCTAAATACGCCTCGTCGTCTTCGAGCTTGCAGCCCACGTTACCCAACAGGCCCGCGAGCATCGACATGTGCAACTGCTCGTAACTCGCAGGCAAGGTGTTGATGCGCCATTTGTGCTCAGTCACCACCGTCAGCAGCTGGGTGTGCGTGTCGCGCCACTCGCGCACGCGTCGCACGTTGATGAAGTTTTGTCGCAACAAGGCTTCGTATTGGCGGTTGCTCAGTTTGTGTTCGGATTGGCCCGTTATGCCCACAGCTGGCTTGCCAGACCTTTGTTGGCTTTGCGGCTGCTTAACGGCCAACTGGTGCTTGATGCTCGCAGGCACATGGGGCTTGCCACCGCGTGAGTTTTCAAGCCACTTCCACAGGTTGAGGTAGCCGCTGAATTCACTCTTGTCGTCATCAAACTTGGCATGTGCTTGGTCAGCGGCGGCTTGCGCTTCCAAAGGGCGGTCGCGCACGTCTTGCACGCTCAGGGCACTGGCAATGATGAGCACTTCGTCCAAAGCGTTGCGCTCACGCGCTTCCAAAATCATGCGGCCCACGCGGGGGTCGAGTGGCAGCTTGGCCAACTCTCGGCCCACGTTGGTGAGCTCGTTGTCGTCGTCCACCGCGCCGAGTTCGCTGAGCAACTGGTAACCATCAGCAATCGCTTTGGGGCGCGGCGCTTCGAGGAACGGGAACTGTTCCACGTTGCCCAAATGCAGCGACTTCATGCGCAAGATCACACCGGCCAACGATGAACGCAAAATTTCGGGGTCGGTGAATTTCGTTCTGCCGTTGAAATCCACCTCGTCGTACAAGCGGATGCAAATACCGTTGGCCACACGGCCGCAACGGCCAGCGCGTTGGTTGGCTGCGGCTTGGCTGATGGGTTCGACCATCAACTGCTCCACTTTGGAGCGCCAGCTGTAGCGCTTGACGCGTGCCGTGCCTGCGTCAATCACATAGCGAATGCCAGGCACGGTGAGCGAGGTCTCGGCCACGTTGGTGGCCAGCACGATGCGGCGGCCGCTGTGACTGTCAAACACGCGGTCTTGCTCGGCTTGCGAGAGGCGCGCAAACAGCGGCAACACCTCGGCCCCACGTAACACGGGGCTGTGGCTCAAGTGGGCACGCAAGTGATCGGCCGCTTCGCGAATTTCGCGCTCGCCGGGCAAGAACACCAAGATGTCGCCTTGCTGGCTGGGGTTGCTCCACAGCTCGTCCACGCCGTCGGCAATGGCGTTGTTCAGGTCGTAGTCGCGCTTTTCTTCAAATGGGCGGTAACGCATTTCCACGGGAAAGGTGCGGCCCGACACCATGAGCACCGGCGCTGCCCCCTTGGCAGACGCAAAGTGCTGCGCAAAACGATCCGCGTCAATCGTGGCCGAGGTGACGATGATTTTCAGGTCGGGCCTGCGCGGCAAGATTTCGCGCAAGTAGCCCAGCAGGAAGTCAATGTTCAGGCTGCGCTCGTGCGCCTCGTCGATGATGAGGGTGTCATACGCTTTGAGCAGCGGGTCGGTTTGCGTCTCGGCTAGCAAGATGCCATCGGTCATCAGCTTCACCGACGCGTCTTTGCTCAAACGGTCTTGGAAGCGCACCTTGTAGCCCACCACCTCGCCCAGCGGGGTTTTGAGCTCTTCGGCAATGCGCTTGGCCACCGAGCTGGCAGCAATGCGGCGCGGCTGTGTGTGGCCGATGATCTGCTTGCGCTGACCAGGCTTGGCGTTAAGGCCTAGCCCCCGCCCCAAAGCCAGCGCCATTTTGGGCAGCTGCGTGGTTTTGCCCGAGCCCGTTTCGCCACACACGATGACCACCTGGTGCGCCTGCATGGCCGCCATGATTTCCTCACGCCTGGCCGAGACGGGCAACGATTCTGGAAATTCAATTTGGAAGGGAGCGGACGAAGACAAAACGGGCACAAACTTGATAGACAATTCGCAATTATCCCCGCCCGCCCTTCACCTTGGGCGCCGAACCCTTTACCCGCCGCAAACCAGCCGCCAACCCGTCGATATGTCTGCCGTTTTTGACTTCACCTTTGTGCCTTGGTTCCGTTCGGTCGCGCCCTACATTCACATGCACCGCGGCAAGACCTTTGTCGTGGGCATCGCGGGCGAGGCCATTGCCGCAGGCAAACTGCCCAACTTGGCACAAGACTTGGCGCTCATCCAAAGCATGGGCGTGCGCATTGTGTTGGTCCACGGCTTTCGCCCACAGGTGAACGAGCAGCTGGCTGCCAAAGGCCATGTGCCGCAGTATTCACACGGCATGCGCATCACCGATGGCGTGGCGCTCGACTGCGCGCAAGAAGCCGCAGGCCAACTGCGCTTTGAAATTGAAGCCGCGTTCAGCCAAGCCCTGCCGAATACACCCATGGCAGGCGCCACCGTGCGCGTGATTTCGGGCAACTTCATCACCGCTCGCCCAGTGGGCATCTTGGACGGCGTGGACTTTCAACACTCAGGCCTCGTGCGCAAGGTCGATGTGGCGGGCATCACCCAAACTTTGGCCGCAGGTTCGATGGTGCTGATCTCGCCTTTTGGTTTTTCGCCCACGGGGGAAGCGTTCAACCTGACCATGGAAGAAGTGGCGACGTCTGTGGCCACTGCGCTGCAAGCCGACAAGCTGATTTTTGTCACCGAGACACCCGGCATTCGCATTCGCCCGCTCGAGCCCGAGAGCGAAGAAAACCCCATCGACACCGAGTTGCCGTTGGACGCTGCCAAGCAGCTGCTGGCCACCCTGCCGCACACCACTAATCCATCGGACATCGCGTTTTACTTGCAACATTGCGTCAAGGCCTGCGAGACGGGTGTCGAGCGCAGCCACATCTTGCCGTTTGCGGTGGATGGCTCGCTGCTGCTGGAGGTGTACATGCACGACGGCATTGGCACCATGGTGGTCGACGAAAAACTCGAAAGCTTGCGCGAAGCCACACACGAAGACGTTGGCGGCATCTTGCAACTGATTGAGCCGTTCGAGAAAGACGGCACGCTGGTCAAACGCGACCGCAACGAAATTGAACGCGATGTGGGCCAATACACGGTCATCGAGCATGACGGCGTGATCTTTGCCTGTGCGGCGCTCTACCCCTACCCCGAAGCGCAAACCGCTGAGATGGCTGCGCTCACGGTGTCGCCTCAGTCACAAGGCCAAGGCGATGGTGAGAAGGTCTTAAAGCGCATCGAACACCGTGCACGTAACAAGGGCCTCAAGAGCATTTTTGTGCTCACCACACGCACCAAGCACTGGTTCTTAAAACGCGGTTTTGTGCAGGTCGACCCTGACTGGCTTCCCGAAGCGCGCAAGCGTAAATACAACTGGGACCGCAAAAGCTTGGTTCTGGTGAAGAAGCTGTGATGACAAACGGGGCTGAAAAGCCCCGATTCTTTTTTAAGCGCCTAAAAAGCGATCGTCTTTCTTAGCTTCTGGCGCTGCATCAGTAGATTGACCATCATCTAGGTGTTGGCCGTCATCCGCCACAGGCTGACGCAACACACGCACCACCGCAGCCAAAGCCAACAGACCCAAGCCGACAAAGGCCACGAACGACCAATTGGCAATCGAACCGCCGAGGAACGTCCAATCGACTTTGGAGCAATCGCCACCGCCTTTGAAAATCATCGGAATGGCGCGTTGCAAGGGGAAGGTTTCAATCATGCCGTAGAAGTCGCGACCGCACGACACCACCTCAGGCGGATACCACTGCAGCCAAGTTTGGCGTGCCGCCACATACGCGCCGCCACCAGCCAACAACACCAGCCAGCCACCTGCAATCAGCGACGTCTTGCGCCCAGACAAGCCAGCACCCAGCACAGCCACCAAGGCCATGAGCACCATCACATAGCGTTGCACGATGCACATGGGGCAAGGCTCTAAGCCCACCACATGCTGCAAGTACATGCCAAACGACAGCAAGCCAGCACAAACCAGCAAGATGAATAACCAAACACGGCGGGGGTGATCCAAAAAATTCACAAACACAACTGTCTCCAAAGGGGCTGAGTTCGATTGTCGCTGTGAAACAATAACAATATTGGCCGGAAAGCCAAAAATCAGAGACAAGCCATGACCCTACGTACACCACAGCTCGCCAATACACCTAGTTTGCTCAAATTCGTCACCCAACTCGATGCCTTACTCAAGAGCACCACTGACGAAGCCGCCATTTTGGCAAGTGGCAAACCTCTATTGGCTGAGTTGGTGGCAAACGACGATTGGTTGCCAGAAGAATACGCTCAGCCTAACCCTGAGCGTTACCAGCAGTTCTTGCTTTACGCTGACCCCGATGACCGTTTTTCGGTGGTGAGCTTTGTGTGGGGGCCCGGACAAGCCACCCCCATCCACGACCACACCGTGTGGGGCATGATCGGCATGCTGCGTGGCGCTGAGCTGTGCCAGCACTTCGCCAAAACAGCACAAGGCCAATGGCAACCCAGCGGCGAAAAAAGCCGCTTAGACCCAGGCCACGTCGAAGCCGTGTCCCCCACCATCGGCGATGTGCACCGCGTGTGGAACGCGCTGAGCGACCAAGCCTCGATCAGCATCCACGTCTACGGTGCCAATATTGGCAAGGTCAGCCGTCATGTGTTCCATGAAGACGGCACGGTGAAAGAGTTTATTTCGGGCTACAGCAACGCAAAAGCTGAGGCAGTGGACGCGCAACAAGCGCAAGCCGAGTTTCCAAACGCGAGTTACGCACGCATCCGCGAAACCCTTTTGCAACGCCAAGAAATCGCGCTGCTCGACGTGCGTGAAGAAGACCCCTTCGCCCAGTGCCACCCGTTGTTTGCAGCCAACTTGCCACTGGGCCGCATCGAAGCCGATGCGTGGACGCGCATTCCACGCCTAGATACCTTCATCGTGGTGTACGGCACAGCTTTCAATGGCGACGACCTTGCCCTGCCTGCTGCGCGCACCTTGAAGCGCATGGGCTACACGAATGTGCATTTGCTCGCAGGCGGCTTGAAGGGCTGGCAAGACGCAGGCGGCGAAGTGTTCCGCGATGTCAACGTGCCCAGCAAAGCTTTTGGCGAGTTGGTGGAGTCCAAGCGCCACACACCCTCGCTGTCAGCCCAAGAAGTCAAAGCGCTCATTGATTCAAAAGCCGATGTGGTGGTGATGGACGCACGTCGTTTTGACGAGTACCAAACCATGAGCATCCCTACCGGCATCAGCGTGCCCGGTGCAGAGCTGGTGCTGCGGGCGCGTGCCCTCGCGCCCAACGCCACCACACGCATCATCGTCAACTGCGCGGGCCGTACACGCAGCATCATTGGCACACAGTCGCTCATCAACTCAGGCATTCCCAACCCCGTGAGCGCGCTGCGTAACGGCACCATTGGCTGGACCTTAGCAGGCCAAGAACTGGTCAAAGGTGCGCAAGCGCACTTCCCACAAGTGGACGATGCCACGCGTGCCAAAGCGGCAGCCAGCGCCTTTGCCGTGGCCTTGCGTGCTGGCGTGAAGCGTGCGCGCATGGACGAAGTCAATGCTTGGCTGGCCGACACCACACGCACCACTTACTTCTTTGACGTGCGCACGCCCGAGGAATACGCCGCAGGCCATGTGCCCGGCGCACGCAGCGCCCCCGGTGGCCAACTGGTGCAAGAGACCGACCACCAAGCCGCCGTGCGCGGCGCACGCTTGGTGCTGTGCGACACCGATGGCGCACGCGCCAACATGAGCGCCTCGTGGCTGGCCCAAATGGGTTGGGAGGTCTATGTGGTGGCCGGCCTCACCGCCGAAGACTTCAAGCACACCGAGGTCGCACCAGTGCCCTTGCCAGAACCACAGAGCCCTGTGACTGCTGTGAACGTGGCCCAAGTCAAAGCTTGGCTGGCCGACCGCAATAGCCACACGGTGGTGCTCGACTTCAGCACCAGCGCCCAATACATCCAAGGCCACATCCACAGCGCTTGGTGGGTGCTGCGCACGCAGCTCAAAGCATCGCTTGCCGCTGCACACAAGGGCTACCGCTATGTGCTCACCTGCCAAAACGGCAGCGTGTCGCGCTTTGCCGTGGCCGATGTGCAAACCTTGGTCAAGGCCGGTGTCGATGTGGTGTGGCTTGAAGGCGGCAACGCCGCGTGGCTCGCCGCAGGTGGCAAGCTGCAAACGGGCGACCACCAAATGGCCGTCGAACGCGTAGACCGCTACCGCCGCCCGTACGAAGGCACTAACAATCCTGTGGAAGCCATGCAAGGCTATTTGGATTGGGAGTTTGGCTTGGTCGAGCAGCTCGGGCGCGATGGCACGCACCACTTCAAGGTGATTTAAAAATTGCTACAGTCTTGCCTTAGTTTTTAACCCTCTATTCAAAGAAGCACATCACATGTCACGCACCGTTCAATGCATCAAACTCGGCACAGAAGCAGAGGGCCTCGATTTGCCCCCCTACCCCGGTGAATTGGGCAAGCGCATTTACGAAAGCGTCAGCAAGCAAGCGTGGGCCGATTGGATCAAGCAACAAACCATGTTGGTGAACGAAAACCGTTTGAACTTGGCTGACCAACGCGCCCGCGAATACTTGAAGCGCCAAATGGAAAAACACTTCTTTGGCGACGGCGCTGACGCCGTGCAAGGCTACGTACCGCCGAGCGCATAAACACCCGCGTGACAGTTCAACACGCATGGCACGGCAATAGCAGCTGGTGCCACAACCAAGCCAGCTTTGACGAGCTGGCTTTTCTGCGTTTGTGGCACAGCTGGACAGCCGCTGCGACACGCCCTCGCCACTTGCATGTGGTGGCACACACCGAGCAACCCTTGCAGGCCGACGTTCTGTTTCGCGCAGCGGCTTCAGAGCCCGAGCTGTTGCCATTCGCGCAGCAATTGGCGGCGCAGTGTTGGGGCTTGTTACCCGGCATTCACCGCTTGCGGTTTGAGGGTCTCATGCTCACGCTGTGCGTGGGCCCGCACGCCGACTGGCCCGAGTTTGCGGATGTGCTGCGCGCGCACCCCACAGGTCCGTGCGTCATGCCTGCAGACACCGCCGCATTGGATGAACGCACCGTCACCATCATTGGCTCGGGCATTGCCGGCGCAGGCACCGCACGCGCACTGGCCGAACGCGGATGGCAAGTGACCGTGTTAGACGCGGGCGCCACACCCGCCGCAGGCGCATCGGGCTTGCCCGTGGGTGTGGTTGCACCCCACACCTCGCACGACGACAGCGGCGTGTCGCGCCTCTCACGCGCAGGCCTGCGCCACATGGAACACACCATGCGCACGCTGCTGACCGAAGGCGTGGACTGGGGCTGCACTGGCGTGCGTGAACGCCGCTTGCCTGGCAAAACGCGACGCGGCGGTGTGCCCTTGAGTTGGCTCAATGAACACGCTCATACCGCAAGCGACTGGACACGCAAAGCCCCACCGCCCGCACCGGATGACGCGTATTGGCATCCTCGCGGTGCGTGGCTACGGCCTGCGCAGTTGGTGCGTGCCTTGCTTGACCACCCCAACATCCGCTGGCAAGGCAACGCGCAAGTTGATGCGTTGAAATGCGTGACACATGAGGCAAGTACATCCCGCAAGTGGCAAGTTTTGCAGGGGCACACCGTGCTGGCTGAATCGTCACGCGTGGTATTAGCCGCAGGCCCAGGCTCTGCGGCACTCATCGCCACCGCCACTGAAGACGGCAGCGCACCGCGCATCAACCCTCTGCGTGGACAAATCTCTTGGGGCTTGATGGCCGATGTGCCAGCAGGCGCACACATGCCCGCCACGCCCGTGAATGGCAACGGCAGCTTTGTGCACAACATCGCCTCGCCCGATGGCCCTGCTTGGTACACGGGTGCCACGTATGACCGCATCCACGGCGACGACCGCCTTCTCGACGCTGACCATGCCGAGAACTTAGAGCGCCTGCGAGCTTTAGAACCAGACACCGCCGCCGCACTCGAACCCTTGTTTGCTACGGTCGGCACAGCTAGCCCACGCGTGCGCGGCTGGGCCGGTGTGCGCTGCGGCGTGCACGACCGCTTGCCCATGACGGGCTGCGTGCCCCACGCACCCGAAGGCTTGTACATGAACACGGCCATGGGCTCGCGTGGGCTCACGCTCGGGTTGCTCTGCGGCGAATTGCTAGCGGCACAATGGCATGGCGAGCCTTTGCCCGTCGAAGCACGGTTGGCGAAGTTTTTAGATGCGACGCGCTTCAAGTCCAAAACATGACCCAAGCCTCTCCTGCCTACGTGAGCCTGACCGAAGCCTTTTGGTTTTGGCTCAAGCTCGGTTTCATCAGCTTTGGTGGGCCTGCGGGGCAAATTGCCATCCTTCACGAAGAGTTGGTGGAGCGTCGCCGCTGGTTGTCTGAGCGACGCTTTTTGCACGCCCTCAACTACTGCATGGTGTTGCCCGGGCCGGAGGCGCAGCAACTCGTCACCTACATCGGCTGGCTCATGCACAAGCGTTGGGGCGGGGTGGTGGCGGGGGCTTTGTTTGTGTTGCCATCACTGCTCATCCTCATCGTGCTGTCATGGGTCTATATCGCGTTTGGCGATGTGCCTTGGGTGGCGGGTTTGTTCTTTGGCATCAAGCCTGCCGTCATCGCCATCGTGGTGCAAGCAGCACATCGCATTGGTTCGCGCGCGTTGAAGAACAACGTGTTGTGGGCCATTGCCGCCGCGTCATTTGTGGCCATCTTTGCGCTGGATGTGCCCTTCCCGTTCATCGTGGCCGTGGCAGCAGCCGTGGGTTACATCGGTGGGCGCGTCTCGCCGCACACGTTTCAAACCGGCGGTGGGCATGGGGCATCGCACGCTTCGTACGGCCCTGCGTTGATTGACGACCACACACCCCCACCTGCCCATGCACATTTCAGCTTGACTGGTTTGGCACAGGTGCTGTTGGCGGGTGCTGTGTTGTGGGCCATCCCCATGGGCGTTTTGTGCGCGGTGTTTGGCTGGCAACACAGCTTCACACAAATGGGTTGGTTCTTCACCAAAGCGGCCTTGCTCACGTTTGGTGGTGCCTATGCCGTGTTGCCCTATGTGTACCAAGGCGCAGTCAGTCAATACGGCTGGGTCACGCCCACGCAAATGATGGACGGCTTGGCCTTGGGCGAAACCACGCCCGGCCCGCTCATCATGGTGGTGGCGTTTGTGGCGTTCATCGGCGGCTATGTCAAAGCGTTGCTAGGGCCTGAGAGCTTGTTTGTCGCGGGCGCATTGGCCGCTTGCTTGGTGACGTGGTTCACGTTTTTACCGTCGTTCATCTTCATCTTGGCCGGTGGCCCGTTGGTAGAGAGCACGCACCGCAACCTCAAGTTCACCGCCCCCCTAACTGCCATCACCGCAGCTGTGGTGGGCGTGGTCATCAACCTCGCCTTGTTCTTTGGTTATCACCTGCTGTGGCCCCAAGGGTTTGAGGGTGCGTTTGATGTGCGCTCTGCCCTCATTGCTGTGACCGCTGCTGTGATGCTGTTCAAATACAAACGCAGCGTGATGGAAACCATTGGCCTGTGTGCCTTGGTGAGTTTGGCTGTAAAGCTCATTCCGATTTGATATGCACACACTTGAACAACTGCGCAGTGGCGAAGTCAAAGGCATTCAGCGCCTACAACTGCGCTGCGGCTTGACCGAATTTCCGCGTGAAATTTTCGAGCTGGCCGACTCGCTGGAAATCTTAGATTTATCTGGCAACCAACTCAGCGCCCTGCCCGATGACTTGCCACGCTTGCACAAGCTGCGTGTGATTTTTTGTTCAGACAACCCGTTCACCGAATTGCCAGAGGTGTTGGGCCAATGTGCACAGTTGAGCATGGTGGGCTTCAAAGCCAACCGCATCACGCATGTGTCGCCCAAGGCGTTGCCCCCGCTGTTGCGTTGGCTCATCCTGACTGACAACGCACTCACCGAACTGCCGGCTGAGATTGGGCAATGCACGCAGATGCAAAAACTCATGCTGGCAGGCAACCAGCTGCGCAGCTTGCCGCCCGAGTTGGCCCAGTGCATGCGCTTAGAGTTGCTGCGCATTTCGGCCAACCAATTGACTGAACTACCCAATTGGTTGCTGCACATGCCTCGCCTGACTTGGCTTGCGTTTGCGGGCAACCCTTTCACGCAAGCGCTTGAAACACAAGCCTTGACCAACGCCCCCACCCCGCAAATTGCATGGCAGCGCTTGCAAGTTCAGCAACAGCTAGGCGAAGGTGCATCAGGCGTGATTCATCAAGCGCAGTTGCACACAGAAGAAGGCGAACAGGCTGTTGCCGTCAAACTCTTCAAAGGCGCTGTCACCAGCGATGGATTGCCCGACTGCGAAATGGCCGCTTGCATGCATGCAGGCACACACCCACACGTGGTGTCAGCCATGGCACGTGTGACGGAGCATCCTGACGGGCAGCAAGCGTTGGTCATGCCACTGATTGCACCTGAGTTTGGCAACCTCGCGGGGCCACCCAGTCTTGAAAGCTGCACGCGCGATGTGTATGCACCCCACAAACGCTTGAGCTGGTCTGCCACACAACGCATCGCCAAAGGCATAGCGGCAGCGGCGCATCATTTGCACACACGTGGCATCTTGCATGGCGACTTGTATGCGCACAACATCTTGCACACACCAGAGGGCGATGCGCTCCTGAGTGACTTTGGCGCTGCCGCGTTCTTTGATGTCAACGATGCAGCGCTGGCCAGTGGTTTGGAAAAGCTTGAAGTTCGCGCTTTTGGTTGCTTACTCGAAGAGTTGGCTGCGCAGTGCGATGCACAACATGCAAGTGTGATTCAACTCAAAGCACTGGCGCATCAGTGCTTGGTCGACCCCCCTGCCAAGCGCCCTAGCTTGGCCGAGGTGTGTGCTGCACTAGAAGAGTCAAAGCCTTAACGACTCAAAGCCCCACCACACGCCCATCGCGGCGTGAGATCGCGATGATGGACGAACGTGGCACCGCATCGCCGCCTTGCGGAAAGTGCGATGGGGCCAACTTCTCGCCTGGGTGCTGAATGCCGACAAACATCGTCTTTTGATCAGGCGTGAAAGCAACGCCCGTGATCTCGCAAGCCACGGGGCCCACCAAGAAACGTTTGATCTCGCCCGTCACAGGATTAGCGCACAACATTTGGTTGTTGCCCATGCCTGCAAAATCTTTGGCGTTGCTGTAGTCGCCATCGGTCTGAATCCACAAACGGCCATCGCGGTCAAACGCCAAACCGTCTGGGCTGTTGAACATGTTTTCTGCCGTGATGTTGGCTGAGCCCGCGTAGGCGTCTTTGTGCAAGGCGGGGTTGCCTGCCAAAGCGAAGATATCCCAGGTGAAGGTGTGAGCCGTGTGGTCGTTGCCCTTGGGCGTCCAGCGCACGATTTGGCCGTACACGTTTTTGGCGCGCGGGTTGGGGCCGTTCACCGCTTGGTTGGGTTTCACGCCACGGTCGCTGTTGTTGGTGAGGGTCACGTACACCTGCGCTTGGGTGGGGTGCACAGCAATCCACTCGGGGCGGTCCATGGTGGTGGCACCCACAACAGTAGCAGCCAAACGGGTGTACACCAACACATCGGCTTGATCTTTGAAACCCGCTTCGGCGGTTAACCCGTTCTTGCCGTGCGTGAGCTCCAACCATTCGCCCTCGCCGTCTGCTTTGCCATCGACTGCGGCAAAGCGCGCGACATACAAAGTGCCTTCGTCCAGCAAGTCGCGATTCGCTTTCGGGTTTTTTGCGTCGAACTTTTTGGCAGACACAAATTTGTAAATGTGCTCGCCCTTCTCATCATCACCCATGTAGACCACCACACGGCCATCGGCGTTCACCACCACCTCGGCGTTTTCGTGTTTCACACGGCCCAAGGCGGTGCGTTTGATGGGTGTGCTGGTGGGGTCCATCGGATCGATCTCAACCACCCATCCGAAACGATTGGGTTCATTCGGGTTCTTGCCCAAGTCAAAGCGCTCATCGAATGGGTGCCAGTTGATGCCCGCACCTTTGGCGCTGATGCCATAGCGTTTGAACGCTGCGGTGTCCGGCAAGCTTTCAACGCTGCCAAAGTAACCATTGAAGTTTTCTTCGCACGTGAGGTAGGTGCCCCAAGGGGTGCGGCCATTTGCGCAGTTGTTGAAGGTGCCCAAGGCCACCGTGCCACTCGGGTCGGCTTGCGTTTTGAGTAACGCGCTGCCCGCCGCCGGACCGCTCAAACGCATCTCGGTGTTGGCAGTGATGCGGCGATTCAAACGTGCATTGGGCTGAACTTTCCAAACACCAGCCACACGGCGCACTTCAAAAACGCTCACGCCGTGCGCAGCTTGGGCTTTGCGGGTGTCTTCTAAGCTGCTGCAACGGCCATTGGCAAACAAGTATTCGTAATTGGCGTATTCGTTGTTGACGGCAATCACCGCGTGGTCAGTGCCCAAACTGAAAAAGCTCATGCCATCGTTGTTGTCACCGATGGACAAGGCTTGACTGGCGGCAGTGCCGCGTGTTTCGGGATCAAATGCACGCCCGCCTGGCAAGATGGCATCGCCCCAAGACGCCAACACGCGCCACTGGTAGCCCGCTGGCACGCTGACCGTGTCTAAAGAATTAGGGGCAATCGGGGCAAAGCCAATGGCTGGGCCGATGCGCTGAGATGCCGCAGCCTGTGCTGCCTGGGCCAACCCCTGACCACCCAAAAACAGACCAAGGCCTGCACCTGCTGCACCGAGCAACTGGCGGCGACTAAGAGCGGCATCTACCATGCGACTGAAATCAGTCTTATCCGGACGGGGGTGGTTGCGTTGGTCGTTTTCATCAAAGGTATTCATCACAACCTCCTCAATAAGAAATGAAGCGGACTTTAAGTTCCCTTCGTGACAAAGCTGTGACACATTTTCGTCATAAATAAACGGTAATATTGTTTTTATGAAACACGGCACACTCCTCGCAGCGATCGATTTGGGCTCCAACAGCTTTCGTCTTGAAATCGGTCGTTACGACCACGGCCAAATCCAGCGTGTGGCCTACCTCAAAGAAACCGTGCGCCAAGGCAATGGCCTCGACGAGAACCGCAACCTGACCGACGAAGCCATGCAGCGTGGATGGGACTGCCTTGCCCGCTTTGCCGAGCGTGTGTCCGGTTTTAAAAAATCACAAGTCCGCGCCGTCGCCACCCAAACACTGCGTGAAGCCAAAAACCGCGATGTGTTTTTGAAAAAAGGCTGCGAGATTTTGGGTTTTCCAATCGAGGTGATAGCAGGCACCGAAGAAGCTCGCCTGATTTACCAAGGCGTAGCGCACATGCTGCCCAGCAACAACGACCACCGGTTGGTGATTGACATTGGTGGGCGATCAACAGAGCTGGTTCTTGGCCAAGGGCTTGAAGCCACAGAGACTGCTTCCTTTCGGGTAGGCAGTGTGGCGTGGTCGATGAAATATTTCCCCACCGGCGAGTTCACTAAATCTGCGTTTGAACGTGCCGAAATCGCCGCTCAAGCTGTTTTAGAAGAAGCACTGTCCACCTACCCGCGCAACGCATGGAACAAAGCTTACGGCGCATCCGGCACCGTGGGTGCCGTGGCTGACATTTTGGCTTTGGCTGGTTTTCCTGAAGGGCAAATCACCCTCGACGGCTTGGATTGGTTGGTCAAATGTTTGGTGCGTGCAGGCCATGCCAGCAAAGTTCAGCTTGAAGGACTGAAAGAAGACCGACGTGCCGTGATTGGTGGCGGCGTCAGCGTATTGCGCGCATTGATGACCTTGTTGAAGATTGAGACCTTGCATGTCGCGCAAGGCGCCCTACGCCATGGCGTGCTGTTTGACATGGTGGATCGGGAAGACCACGCCAGAGACACCCGAGACTTGTCCATCCAGCGCTTGGCGTTGAAGTTTGGCATCGACACGGCCCAAGGACAACGCGTTGGCCGTGTGGCAGTTCATCTGCTCCAGCAAATGAGCATCCAAACTAAAAACAGTGAAGCAGACTCATTAGAGCGCCTCTGCCGCAAACTTAGCTGGGCTGCGCAGTTGCATGAGGTTGGCGTCGCCATTTCTCACAGCGACTATCACAAGCATGGCGCGTACATCTTGGACAACGCAGACCTGCTTGGGTTTGGTATGCCAGAGCTGCATCGTTTGGGTCTGCTGGTGCTTGGACAACGTGGCAAGCTCAAAAAGCTCGAAGATGAACTTCAAGACGACGCCTTCGCCAAGATGCTCATGGCTTTGCGTATCAGCTTGATCTTGTGCCATGCCCGTAAGGACCCTGCCTACCAAGAGTTGGCGCTGTCGTGCGATGAAGTCAAGCACAGCATCCGACTCCAAACGTCGGATGATTGGGCGCAGGAATTTCCACAATCTGCCCACTTGCTCAAACAAGAAACCGCTGCCTGGTCAAAAGCCCCGTGGACGCTGGAGTTTGTGACAAAACCATGACATATATGACACTAGGTGTTTTCATTTAAACCATATAAACTGTTTATTCTTTTTCAATTTCAAGGAATGAACAGTGCGTACAACCGCTCAAAAACCTACCTCTCAAACCGCTGTAAAAACTACTGCAGCCAAAAAGCCTGCAACTAAAAAAGCCGTTGTTAAAAAAGTGGCGGCAAAGCCTGTGCGCAAAACTACGGCTAAAGCCCCTATCAAGGCCGCCCCCGTCAAAGCAGCACCAGCCAAACCAGCTAAGCCTGTGAAAGCACCCAAGCCCGTCAAAGCCAAAAAACCAAAACTGGTGCGTGACAGCTTCACCATTCCAAAAGACGAATACGTGGTCATCGAGAGCTTGAAAACCCGCGCTGGCAAGCTCGGCCAAGCTGTGAAGAAAAGCGAATTGCTGCGTGCAGGCGTCAAAGCCCTCGCCGCTATGAGCGATATTCAGTTCAAAGCCGCCTTGAACAACGTTCCCACGATCAAGACCGGTCGTCCCAAGAGCTCGAAGTAAGCTCTGGGCATGCGACGGTCAGCAACACAGTTTGTGGTTGACCGTCACGCACACGGGTTCGCAACCACCACACGCCCCCCTTGCGCACAGGGCAATGCTGCTCTTGCATACCCAATAGCTTGGCTACCAGTTGCCCCAAATAGGGCTGATGCCCTACCAGCAGCACCGAACCTTTGATTTGTGGCCCAGTGGCCTCTTGCCATTTGAGTAAGCCCAACACATCGTCGACCGATGTTTCTGGCACCAATTCATCTCTGAGTTTGAACTTACGTCCCAAAGGCGCCACCGTTTGCTGCGTACGCACAGCGGGACTCACAAGCACACGGGTTCCTTCCGGCAAGTGACGATCTAGCCATGCAGCCATACGTGCAGCTTGTCGCTCACCTTTTTTGGTCAACGCGCGTGACAAATCATCTTCACCCTCTTGCGCCACTTCCGCTTCTGCATGACGCCACAAGATCAAGTCCATGGGCTGGCCTTTCAAGGTTTCGCGGCGTAAAGCGCCATCAAAGCAGCTTGGGCACTGACAGCTGAAGCAGGTGCTTGTGTGGCCTTGCTTGACATGCGCCTTGGCTTAGCAGCCTGCACACGTGTGTAGGTACCTTGGGCATCCATTTGCCATGCATCCACGTTGTCATGCATGTACGCCACCAAGCATTCGTCAATCACCCGCTGGCGAATGGCGGCGTCTTCTACAGGCCAAGCCACCTCAACGCGACGCAACATATTGCGGTTCATCCAATCGGCACTAGACAAATACAAGGACTCATCTGCTCCGCTGCGGAAATAAAACACACGGGAATGCTCTAAGAAACGCCCAATGATGGAGCGCACACGGATGTTGTCCGTCACACCAGGTCGCTGCGCGGGCAGCATACAAGCACCGCGAATGATCAAATCAATTAGCACACCTGCTTGAGAGGCCTGCACCAAAGCTGCCATCAGCTTTTCGTCGGTGAGCGTGTTCATCTTCAAAATGATGCGGCTCTCAACACCTTGTTTTGCCTTCTCGGCTGTTTTTTCCACTTTCTCAATCAAGTTGCGCTGTAGATGAAACGGCGCAATCATCAGCTTGTTCAAGCGTGGAATCTTGCTTTGGTTGGCCAGCAAGTTAAACACACTCTCCACATCTTGCGTGAGCTTGGCGTCTGCGGTGATGTGGCTCAAGTCGGTGTAGAGCTTGGCCGTGCGCGGGTTGTAATTACCAGTGGACAAATGCGCGTAACGACGAATGCTGCGCCCTTCGCGGCGTGTGACCAGCAGCATCTTGGCGTGGGTCTTCAAACCCACAACGCCGTAGACCACCTGGGCACCAATGTATTCCAGCTTCTCAGCCCAGTTGATATTGGCCTCTTCGTCAAAGCGCGCTTTGAGCTCCACCACCACCGTCACTTCTTTGCCGCGCTGTACCGCTTCGCGCAGCAACTCCATCAACACCGAATCAGCACCGGTACGGTAAATGGTTTGCTTGATGGCCAAGACGTCAGGGTCGCGCACAGCTTCGCGTAAAAAAGCCAACACGCCATCAAAGCTTTCGTAAGGCTGATGAATCAGCACATCGCCTTGCTGCAATCGGTCAAAGAGTGAACCGTTCGTCACCATCTGCTCTGGATAGCTGGCGGTGTAACGCTGAAACAACCATTTGGGGTTATCTACCAAATCAATCAATTGGTTTAAACGCACCAAATTCACTGGGCCGTGCACACGGTACAACGCCGAATGTGGAAGCTCAAACTGCTGCAATAAAAATTCAGACAAATAGTCAGAACATCCTGACGACACCTCTAGGCGAACCGCTTGCCCGTAGTTGCGATGCACCAAGCCTTGACGCAACGCTGTGCGGAGATTTTTCACATCCTCTTCATCAACCGACAAGTCGGAATGACGGGTCACGCGAAACTGAGAGAACTGCTGCACATCACGGCCTGGAAACAGATCCTTCAAATGTGAACGCACCACACTCGAAATGGATACAAACAGCTTGCGCTTGCCGCAGAGCTTCTCGGGCAACTCAATCAAGCGCGGCAAGCTGCGTGGAACTTTGACAATCGCAATTTCGTTGTCACGCCCAAACGCGTCTTTGCCAGACAGGCGAACAATGAAGTTGAGCGACTTGTTGGCCACTTGAGGAAAAGGGTGTGCAGGGTCTAAGCCCACAGGCAGCAACAAGGGTTGCACTTCCTTCTCAAAAAATGTTTTCACCCACTGGTGCTGTGCCAAGGTGCGCTCACCATGCGACAAAATGCGCACACCTTCTTTGGCAAAAGCAGGCATGAGCACATCATTGAATAAGGCATATTGCTCATCCACCAGTCGATGAACAGCCTCACTCAATGACTGCTGTGCCAACGCATCGACTGCACCAAGCGGGGCCAATGGACTTTCTAAGCTCGTGTAGAGCGCAGCGCGGACTTCAAAAAACTCATCCAGGTTCGACGAAACAATGCACAGGTAGCGCAAACGCTCTAACAAGGGCACATCATCGCGCTTGGCCCAATCGAGTACGCGAATATTGAATGCAATCAAGCTCAAATCACGATCGAGCCAAGTTGGCTTCGATGCAATTTTTTCTTTCATTTGCTTGATGAGCGTCATGTGTATCACCTGTCTACCTAGACGCTCAGTGTGTCAAAAAATTGTGACAGTCCTGTGACGCAAATCAGAAACTTGCCAATTCAGATTCAACACGGTGACATTATTTCAGCTGAATACCCGAGAAATCCATAGCTCTTCGAGGGGGGGGGATAGCTTCATGGCCTCAAGGGTATGAACCAACACCTGAGCAATCAGAACATCACGATGCGGTTTGGAGTCTGCTGGTATGACATACCAAGGAGAGTTTTCAGTATCTGTGTGCGTCAGTGCATTTTGGTAAGCATGCAGGTAGTCTGCCCAAAGTTTGCGATCCTCAAAGTCTGAGGCTTGTAATTTCCAACGCTTGTTTGGGTCATCCAGTCGCGCTTGTAAACGAGCTCGCTGTTCTTCATTCGAGATATTGAGAAAAAACTTAACCATCTGAATGCCTTCATCGTGTAGCAATTTCTCAAAGTGCCCAATATGGATATAACGCGCTTTGCAAGCGTCTTCATCAATCCACTTGCGCACACGGGTCACCAGCACATCTTCGTAGTGGCTGCGATTGAGAATTACCATTTCGCCACGACTGGGCACTTTTTGATGCACCCGCCACAGGAAGTCATGTTTCTTTTCAAGGTCAGTCGGGGCACCAAATGCCTCTGCCCTGACGCCCAGGGGGCTGACATGCTGGAATACATGGCGAATCACGCCATCTTTGCCTGCCGTGTCCATACCTTGCAGCACCACCAAAAAGCCTCTTGTAGCGCTGGCATGCATCAAATTTTGCAACTTGTTCAATCGCTCACCGAGTTCAGCGCACAACTTCGTGCATTCTTTAGCAGTTAGATGCATCAGCGTCTCGGGTACGGTGGGCAACTTGTCTAATCGGTGATGAGTCTCAAACCGTAAATTTTTGAAAGCGTCTTTATGCATGATGGTCTTGAGTCGTATGAACCTGGTCTATTTTGCGCGAACCAGCAATGCCTCCCCCATTCGTAGATGCTGTCCATTTCCAACGCCCTCAGCCAACACAAAACCTGGCGGGACAAACATCAAAATGGTTGAGCCGTGTTCAAACCACCCCATTTCTTGACCTTTAGCATAGGTGGCATCACACGGAATTTCATTCGCCCCTCGATAGCGCAGATTGAGCAGTACATCCACCGCATGAAAGCGCATGCTGGCCACCAACACGGCCGCGACTGGTACCAGTAAAAAAGGTACGTCCATTGTGGATTGCATTTGCAAGACAGCTCTCTCGTTTTTACAAAATAGCTCTTCGATACGTGTCAGGGCAATTGGATTGACATTCCATGTGTCGCCAGAAATATAGGTCACATGGCTCAAATGGGCATCTGTTGGTGCATGAAAGCGGTGGTACATGCTGCTGGTGAGCCGCATGGTCACAAAAGTTCCGCCCTCTAAAAGAGGAGGCCAATGCTTCATCAATTCGGGCGCACTCAAAAGTGTTTTTAACGTGTAAGGAAAACCTTTGGCTTGATAAACAATACCGTCACGAATTTCTCCACATGCACCAATGATGCAATCGCATGGAGAGGTCATGACATCTTGACGAGGGTCGACAGGACGCAAACCAGGCTTGAGCTCTCGCGTGAAGCATGCATGCAGCGAATCAAAGCTTTTCTCCTTGGCTTCACTCAAATCCAACTCTGTAAACCAACGCCAAACAGCGATAGAGCCTTTCACGATCCAAGGGTGGCGCAATCGACTCCACCACCCCATCAATCGCGTCAACGCGATGCGAGGAATGCGGTTGGTAAGCAAGAAGTTGAGGTCTTCTTGCAACATTAATTTTTGAAATTTATTTTCAACCTTCATCGTCTTGTCACTTAATTTGAATAAAAAGAATGCTCTGCTGAACAAGGAAAAACTGTGGATACAACTTGGATGAGTTTGGGCGTTTTGGCATCACTGGCCCCTTCTGTTTATCGTCGAATTCAACTTTCTCGAGCAAAGCACCGATCGCTAGCGGGCCATTCGCGTATGGCGAAAAGATTGGCGCGCCTACTACCTGGCTACCATTTTGACGATCAAGTGTTCTTTAAATGTGACAACGCGCCATTTGAGATTGAAAATTCGCGCCGCAAAGCTTTTTACAAACTATCTGAAGTTCTCAAGGCGCGCCACCCATTGAGTATTCAAGCCACTTCGGCAGCTCGCGAGAGCATTTCGGACATGCAGTTCATCGCTGCCTATCGTGTTCCTTTTCAATTCAGCCCACTGGTACAAGCACATCTCAAAGTGGGCTCTTTCCTTCAATCTGCCTCAGATGTCTTTGTGACGGATCTCGATGGGCAATCGTTTTATGACTTAACCGGCTCTTATGGCGTCAACGTCTTCGGCGCTGACTTTTATAAGCAAACCATGATGCAAGGGGTAGAGAAAACCCAAAGCTTGGGGCCTGTTCTTGGTTCATATCACCCGTGTGTGGCAAGCAATGCAGAACGCTTGAAAAAGATCTCAGGCATGGATGAGGTTTCTTTTCACATGTCAGGCACAGAGGCTGTCATGCAAGCTGTGCGCTTAGCCCGCTATCACACCAAGCGTAAAAACTTGGTACGTTTTTGCGGCGCCTATCACGGCTGGTGGGAAGACGTACAGCCAGGTCCTGGGAACCCTATGCCTCCTCGTGAGACCTACACACTCAGTGATATGAGTGAGCGAAGCTTAGAAGTGATTCGCACACGCAAAGACATTGCCTGCGTCTTGGTCAATCCTCTTCAAGCCTTACACCCCAACATCAACGCGCCCGGCGACTCCACCTTGGTGGACAGCAGCCGTAAAGCCGCCTATGACCGCCAAGCTTATACAGAGTGGTTACATAAGCTGCGCCAGGCTTGTACGGAAAATGGTGTGGTGCTGATATTTGATGAAGTCTTTCTTGGGTTTCGTTTGGCACACGGGGGGGCACAAGAATACTTTGGCATTCAAGCAGATATGGTGACCTACGGCAAGACCTTAGGTGGTGGGTTCCCAGTTGGCGTCGTATGCGGGAAAAAGCAATGGATGCATCGCTTTCATGTGGAACGCCCAGCTGACATCTGTTTTGCACGCGGCACATTCAACGCACACCCAGCGGTCATGGGTGCGATGTCCGCATTCTTGGACAAACTCGAAACACCTGAAATCAAACAGGTGTACGAAGGACTGGACGACCTTTGGAATTCCCGTGTGAGGTACTTCAACGGCGCCATGCAAACCCATGGCATCCCTTTGCAAGCTGCCAATATGTCAAGTGTTTGGACCTTGTTTTACACACAACCCAGTCGTTACAACTGGATGTTGCAATACTACTTACGCATCCACGGCTTGGCTTTGAGCTGGGTCGGTACAGGGCGTTTGATTTTCAGCTTGAACTACAGCGATACCGATTTTGAAGCAGTCGTTGATCGTTTCATACTAGCCGCCACCCAAATGAAAAATGACGGATGGTGGTGGCATGCACCAGATAGCACCAACAAAAAAATTAGACGCAGCATACTGAAAGAAACACTGTTTCGCGCATGAAAAAAGCGTTCAGGCTTGATAGCCTGAACGCTTTGAGATCGGTGATCTGTTGTCAGTGCGAGGCGCTGGCGTTGATGAACTCTTCATCAAAACGCTCACCACGCAACAGCTGCAATGGCGCTTTGTGATACAGATAAACGTCATGGAATGGATCCGTCAAGATCTTGGTCATCCACACCAAGCCCGTTTGGATGTCCTTGATGATGCACAGATGGATGGTCCTAAACAGCAAACCACCCACACCTAAGGCCAACCAGGAATACCCCACAGCCTCTGAGAATTCAACCCATGTTTCGTGTGTTGGAACCACATTAAACATACCCGGGAAGTAGTAAATCACCAATGGAAGCAACACCCAAAGGCTCAAAAGAATCACCTTTCGGCGCAAGTTGTACCCGACCTTGATTTCTTCTTTCAGTTCATTGCTAGCTTGGTTCACATGGTCATAGCCCAAAGGTTCGAAGAAAAAATGACCTGATTGCCTGGCAACCATCGACACCAGCCAAGCCAACAGCGCTGCCCAAGCGGGATTCACAAAAAGCAAAACATACGAGATCAAAAAACAAATTGCACTGAGCAAGTGCAGGGATTGATTGATACGGCAATGGTGGTAGTAACGGTGATCATCCCATCGCTGAATTCGCAAAGCTTCCAAAAAGTTTTTCACGTCTGATGTTCCTCATGAGTTTCTAGACCACGTCATCATGTGCTTGTCATGTGAAAAAACAATGACAAATGAAAGTAAATTCAATTGAAATAAATTTCCAGTTTGTTGGCATGTCATCAAGTTGTTAAATTCATCGGCAACCATGAACGCATGGAACTTGCACATGACACACCCATCACGGTTGAACACATCGAACCCTTGCAACGGCATCTGCGAATTGCCGTGGTCACGGAAACCTGGCCGCCAGAAATCAACGGGGTTGCTGTCACTTTGTCTAAACTGATTCAGCAATTGGGCAGCAGACACCACACCATACAGCTCATCCGCCCCCGACAAGACAAACTAGATGCAGGCAAAGAAAATGAGGGCTGGTCCGAGCTACTTCTGAAGGGTTTGCCTATTCCAAAGTACCCACAGCTCAAGCTCGGACTACCGAGCAAAAAAGCACTTTTAAAAGCGTGGAGCACCAAGCGACCAGACTTGGTACATATCGCCACTGAGGGACCACTGGGATGGTCAGCACTGCAAGCAGCAAAAATTTTGCGCCTGCCGGTGACCTCTGATTTCCGAACCAACTTCCACAGCTACTGCCAACACTACGGTGTGGGTTGGCTGACCAAACCAATCGTGGCTTACTTGCGTAAATTTCATAACCGCACAGACTGCACCATGGTCCCTACCCTGAGCATGAAGCATCAGCTAGAAGCTTATGGCTTTCAAAATTTGCAAGTGGTCGCACGCGGCATTGATACAGTACTTTTCCACCCTCACAAACGCAGCGAACTCATGCGTGAAAGCTGGGGCGCAACACCCAACACCATCGTCTTGCTGTCGGTGGGTAGATTGGCAGCCGAGAAAAACCTGAGTCTGACCATCGACACTTACCAAGCTTTGAAGGCAGCAGGTCGTGATGTCAAGATGGTGTTCGCAGGTGATGGCCCCATGCGAAATGCCATACAGATCAAGTGCCCTGAGGCTATTTTCATGGGCATGTGCAGTCACGAGCAGCTGGCTATTTTGTACGCCAGCGCTGATTTGCTACTCTTTCCAAGCCTGACGGAAACCTTTGGCAATGTGACTTTAGAAGCTATGGCAAGTGCAACGCCTGTGTTGGCATTCGACTGCGCTGCAGCCTCTGACTTCATCACCAACCATCAAAACGGTTGGCTCATCGACAGCACTCAACCTAAAACTTATATTGAGCGCGCCCTTGAAATCACCAGCACCCCTTCAACACTGGCACATGCGCGAACACAAACGCGTGCCAGCATTGAGCATTTAGGCTGGTCGTCTATTGCCCAGCAAGTTGAAACTATTTTTGAAGCAGCGATTGAAGCTCATTGATTCAGGAACGTCGCCACACCAACAAACACAGTGGCGCTACCCCAGCCACTAACAAAGTTGCCAGCAAAACCATGATCCAGGCC
This sequence comes from Pseudomonadota bacterium, assembly GCA_041180165.1. GTDB lineage: Bacteria > Pseudomonadota > Gammaproteobacteria > Burkholderiales > Burkholderiaceae_C > Limnohabitans. The sequence continues at coordinate 162,799 of JBEGSC010000004.1, forward strand.
AGTGAAACATGAATAGCTAACAAGGCACTGTAAGTGGCCAGCATCAGCAGCACGCTCAAATTTTCATTAAAACCTTGCACGGCAATTGAACGCCCCGAGCTCAACACCTGCATACCACGGTGTTGCAGCAATGCATTCATCGGCACAAGCAACAGCCCTCCAGCCATGCCAATGCAGAGCAAAAGCGGCATGGCCCATCGGACATCTGTCACCATCACAATCACAGGCAATAGCAAGGCCAACACAATCCCCCAAGGTAACGCTTGACGTGCAGCATGGAGCTTGAACAAACGCCCTGCCATATAAGCACCTGCAATCACACCAATGGCGACCAAGGCCTGCAAATACGCGCCGCCTTTGAGCGTGAGACCCAAAGTTTGCTGCGCCCACAGCAATACAGCAAACTGCATCACAGCGCCAACCCCCCAATACAAGGTGGTGACATACAAAGACACGCCACCCAAGGGGTCGCGCCAAAGTCTTTGATTGGTTTTCCAAAATGCACGCAAACTGATGACATGCGCGGTGAGAGGAACATACTTCTGTGTTCGTGTCATTGGCTTCAAACCCATATTGAGCAATGCCGCCACAACATACACCGCCACAACAACACCCATCGCTGGCAAGGTTTGGGTAGGAAACGCGATAGTCATCCAAGGACTGATTTCAGCGAAACCGCTCAATGCACCGCCCATCGCGATACCCAAAATGACTGACAAGACCACTGACACTTCGAGCCACGCGTTTGCACGTACCAGCAATCGCGGCTGCACTGCTTCGGTCACCAACCCATATTTGCAAGGGGCATATACCGATGCAGCCAGGCCAATCAATGCAAATGCCACCAAGGGATGAGCCCCCATGACAAGCAACACCACCCCCACCACTTTGAGTGCATTCATCCAAGCCATCAACAGATTTTTGGCAAATGCATCAGACACAGGCCCAACCAAAGATGCCAAAAACACATACGACAGCGTGAGGGAAAACTTGAGCAATGGCGCCCACCAACCCGGATACCCCTGCTCATGCAGGAAATAAATACCAAGAATCAGCAAGGCATTGTCAGCAAGACCCGAGGCAAACTGAGCGCCGATCAGAAAGTAAAAGCCCTTAGGCATTCAATACCGACTGCTCCAAAAGAATCGGATCGGCAGGCAAATTCACCAGATCGTTACGTCGTCCAATGCCTTGATACGCGATTCCTAAATCTGCCAATGCTTCTGGGTTGTAAAGATTGCGACCATCCAAAATAAAGGGGGTGCGCATGACCCGTTTCATTGCTTGAAAATCGGGATTGTGGAAGTTCTTCCATTCAGTCAGCACCAGCAATGCATCAACATCATGCAAAGCCTCCATGTCATGCGCAGCCAACGTCAAGCGAGTCAAAATCTCTGCCTCGTTTGCACAATCCAACCTAAGGGCCGCCATGGCCTCATGACCAGCAACTGGATCGTAAGCCACCACATGCGCACCGCGCATGAGCAAACTCTTAATCACCACACGGCTAGGTGCTTCACGCATGTCATCCGTATTTGGCTTAAACGCCAACCCCCACACAGCAATCTTTCGTCCCGATAAGTCGTCACCCAGACGATGGACCAAACGATCCACCAGCAGCGTTTTTTGACGCTCATTCACTTGCTCCGTCGCACCAACAACACTCATGGCTTGTCCATGTGCCTGCGCAGTACGCACCAAGGCTTGCGTATCTTTCGGAAAACAACTGCCTCCATAACCGCAACCTGCATACAAGAAGCTATAGCCAATTCGGTTGTCTGCGCCGATCCCTCGGCGAATTTGGTCGACATCTGCACCCAGCGCATCTGCCAAATTGGCAATTTCATTCATAAATGAAATACGTGTTGCCAACATGGCATTGGCTGCATATTTGGTCAGCTCTGCGCTTTTCACATCCATCCACACCGTGCGTGAATGGTGACGGTTAAAACTGGCATAGAGGTCGCCCATCATGCGTTGGCTTTTTTCATGATGAATCCCGTCATCGATTCCCACCACGATTCGATCAGGGCGCATGAAATCATCAATCGCAGCGCCCTCTTTCAGAAATTCCGGATTGGAGACCACATCGAACAACTCATTGGATACACCACGCTGGGAGAGTTGTTGCTTAACAGCTGCACGTACACGGTCTGCAGTGCCAACGGGCACCGTTGACTTATTCACAATCAATTTGAAATCGTTGAGATGGTTGCCAATCATGGACGCAACTGACAAGACATGCCCAAGATCAGCAGAGCCATCCTCTTGTGCAGGTGTACCAACGGCAATGAACAAAATATCGCCATGTTCAATCGCTTCCGCTGCGTTGTCCGTGAATCGAATGCGGCCATCAGCATGGTTGCGGGCTAACAACTCTTTCAAACCAGGCTCATAAATTGGAACGTCACCACGTTGAAGCAGTTGAACTTTCTCGATGTCTTTGTCAAGACAAACAACGCGAAAACCTAAGTCAGATAAACAAGCACCTGTGACCAGGCCAACATACCCCGAACCAATGACAGTGACGCGCATGCGATTTCTCCTAAATAAAGGAAATGGTCACAAAAATTGGTGAAACTATTAAGAAGAAAAAACGTCAAATCAATGACAAGCCATACAAGCACCTAAGTGCCCTGTATTTATTTAGGCTGCCAATGTGCCAAGCCCATCACCAAAATGACGCGTAAATGGTGTGTTAGGTTATCGAGACCTTGAAGCTTGAACTCTTGCCCCGATTGCTTGACACAAAATGATTCCGTCTGAATCAAAAATTCAATGGCGATCACATCTGGAACAAAGCCAACTGGGCACTGAATGTGCAAGGTCGGATAACGGTCTGTGAAACGATTGCTGCATGTGAATCGTGCGTGTGGTGCGGCAAGAAAATTTTCAATCGAGTCAAATAATTTAGGCAGCAAAACGCCTTTAACCGTTTGGTAATCTGCGTAGCGGCGAATTTCTCGCAAATAGCTCTCAAAAGCTGGGTCGCTGGTGCTATTTGACAAGAAATACAAAGGGCTCATGGATGAACCTCAAGCCCTTCCACTGGTATCGTTCTTTCAATTGGCACCAAGTGTTGTTCAAACAATCTCGTTGACTCATCCCAGCTGAATGTGAGGGACTGGCTTCTCGCCTCTGAGCGTGGTGTTTTCAAGGCCTCCAAACTCGCGTAAGCCAAATCGTCATGCAACACCCCACCCTTGTGCTGATGCGCCAAAGATGAATCATTGCGCAACACCTCTAGGGGACCATCCACCGGATAAGCTGCCACTGGCGTTCCGCATGCCATCGCTTCTAGCATTACCAAGCCAAACGTTTCGTTGCGGCTTGGAAAGGTGAACACATCAGCACTGGCATAGACACGCGCCAACTCGTGCCTAGGCAATACACCTAGCCAGCGCACGTGATGAAATTTTTCCTTGAGCTCTTTTTCAAGAGGACCAACCCCACACACGACTTTGCTGCCATGCCAAGGCATCGATAGAAAACTATCGATGTTTTTTTCATACGACACACGACCTACGTAGAGTGCAATCGGTCTTGGTAGGTCAATCAAGTCTGGATGACTTTCGACTTGTTCGGCGTAGCTGAATAACTGCATGTCAACGCCATGCGTCCAGCTGCGTAAGTTTTTAAAGCCCCAACCATCGAGCAAGCGCATGACGCCTTGGGTGGGTACCAAAACACCGGATGAGGGCTTGTGAAAGTGTCGAAAAATGGCGTAACCAAGCCACAGCGGGATATGCAACGCAGCTTTCAAGACCTCTGGAAACCGAGTATGAAATGCAGTCGTGAACGGAAAATCATGCTTCAGGCAATATTTTCGCGCAGCCCAACCCAGAGGCCCCTCTGTGGCAACATGAATCACATCCGGCTGAAAGGCATCAAGCTGACGTGCCAATTCTTGATAAGGCCTGACGGCCAAATCAATCCCTGCGTAACCAGGACATGGCCTTGTTTTAAACAGGTCGGGATGAATCACTTCCACGGTATGGCCCTTGGCAATGAGCTGATCTACCAGTTCTACCAATGTGGTGACGACGCCGTTGATTTGCGGGCGCCACGCGTCTGTGATCAATGCTATCTTCATGCGACTCTGACCAAATGAGGTTTTTCAACAACGTGTGGCTCAGTTTTCCAATACAACAATGACAACTCGCCTTGTTCGTTTTCGACCAAGGCACTTCGGCTTTCTACCCAGTCGCCATCGTTGCAATACAGAACGCCATTCACATCTCGAATTTCTGCACGGTGGATGTGACCGCACACCACCCCTTGATATCCATGCTTGGCAGCCTCGTGCGCCACTGCATTCTCAAAATCAGTGACGTAATTGAGTGCTTTTTTCACTTTGTGCTTAAGGTAAGCAGACAAAGACCAATACGGCAATCCCAATCGACCACGCATATTGTTGAGGTAACGATTGAGTTTGAGCGTGAACTCATACAAATAATCACCCACATAGGCCAACCACTTCGCTTGCTGCACCACCGCATCAAAGTAGTCACCATGAATCACCCACAACTTACGACCATCTGCAGTTTGGTGAACCGCTTCATCTAAAACCTCAATGCCACCGAAATGGTGATCTAAGAAATGTCTTGCAAACTCATCATGGTTACCCGGCACATAAATGACGCGACAACCTTTGCGGGCTTTGCGCAATAACTTTTGAATCACATCATTGTGTGCTTGAGGCCAGTACCATCGGCGGCGCAATTGCCAGCCATCAATGATGTCGCCCACAAGGTAGAGGTTGTCACAGGTGTTCTCTTTCAAGAAATCCAGCAATGCCTCAGCCTGACACCCAGGTGTGCCCAAGTGAAGATCGGAAATGAAGATGGTTCTGTAGTGCATCAAGCGCCCAAGAAGTGTTTGCGGTAACGCGCAGGCATGTCGTTGATCTTCATCAGCATGGGCAGGTCTGCTGTATTGAAGTCTGGATCCCATGCAGGCGCGCCTAAGACCTTGGCACCCAATCGCAAATACCCTTTGATCAGTGCAGGTGGCTCGAATGCTGGATTGACTTCCCACTGCTCGACAGGTAGAGCCAGACGAGGCGTCACACGATTCTCAATATCCGCCAGATGCGTCTGCTTGAGCTGATGCCAAATACTGGCAGCCACCTCGCCACTCACAACGCCTTGGTGGAGCATCGGAATACTGGCACAACCAATCATCACATCGAGTTTGTTGCGCACCATGAACTCAGCCAATGCCCCCCACAAGGCCATGATGACGCCACCGTGGCGATGCTCGGGATGCACGCAGCTACGCCCCAGTTCAACCATACGTTCGCGGTAGGGACGCAAGCGTGTCAAATCAAATTCAAGATCAGAATAGGTGCTGCCAATGCGTTTTGCCTGGGCAGGTGTCAACACGCGATAGGTGCCAATCACCTGTTCAGTTGCATCGTCGCGAATGATCAGGTGCTCACAAAAATCGTCAAATAAATCGATGTCATGGCCAGGTATGCTGTCTTTCAGGCGCGCGCCCATTTCCGTCGCAAACACGTCATAGCGCAAACGCTGGGCTTCGCGCACCTCGTCTTGGTGCTTGGCCCACTCAACAATCAGGGCTGGTCGCGCTTCAATTTTTTGGGTCGCGACAGAAACTTTTTGAGGTTCAAGATCGTTTCGATGAAGTGACCCCCGTGGCACATCGATGAATGACAGTGGCATTGTTGGGTTTGGTAGTTCTTTCATAGCACCTCCTGAGTGAATCAATGACATGGATTCTTGTCAGGGGATATGAATTAACCGCGAAGATTGCATGAAATATTCGTGACAAAGCAATGTAGTTTCTTCATCGTTTTGTCACAGAGCAAACCTATGCTCAGCAACCACTTATGTTGATCAAATACATTCGCCTCATCAATGCGTTTGCCCATGCCTTTTGGATTTTGTGGATCAAGTTCCCGCACCTAAGCCGCGACAAAAAACTTGAGGCCATACAAAGCTGGTCATCGTCGACATTGAAAATACTGGGGATTCATGTCATTCATGAAACATCACCCACTCAAAATGGCCAAATGCCGGATGCCCCCTTGATGCTTGTGGCTAACCATATTTCATGGGTGGATGCATTGATCATTCAATCCATTCAACCCAGCGTTTTTGTTGCCAAATCAGAAATTAGAAATTGGCCGATTGTGGGTAGCATCGCCAAAGCATGCGGGGTTGTTTTTGTCGATCGTGGATCACCTAGCTCGGCACGACGCATGGTTGACGATGTATCCAGTGCATTGCATCACGGCTATTGCGTTGCTGGCTTTCCAGAGGGAACGAGCAGTGAAGGCAAGTCAGTCAGCTTATTTCACGCCAACTTATTTGAAGCAGCCATCAACCACCATGTGCAAGTTCAACCACTTGCCATTCGCTACACCGAGCCGAATACAGGCATGCTGTGCATGAAAGCCGCATTCATCGATGACATTGGTTTTGTGCAGTCCTTGCACCAAGTCATGACTAGCAAAGCCATACATGCCAAAGTTCATATAGGTGAACTCATCTCCCCGCAAGGCCATTCACGCAGAACTTTGGCACACCTCTCGCACCGCTCAGTGTGTAACCAGCTTGAACTGCTTAGCGCATGATGGACGCCACATAGGTCGGCAACCCCATTGCCAAAAGCGGCAACCAAGAAATCAGCAATGTTCCTGTAAATATGGCTAGCAATGCAGGAGCCACTGAGATAGCCACTAAACGAATAGGTTGCTTAAACACGGCAGATGCAAAGTAAATATTCATGCCAGCAGGTGGGCATAGAAATCCCATTTCCATGTTGGCCAAGAAGATGATGCCAAAGTGAATTGGATCGATGCCGTAGCTGACAGCCAGTGGCAACAAAAGCGGAACAAGCACCACAATGGCCGCATAGATTTCCATCAAGGCACCAGCAGCAAATAAGAAAACGTTCAACGCAAGCAAGAACAACCACTTGTTTTGCGTCACACTTTGCACCCATTCCGTGGCCAAGTCAGGAATCCCTGCATCTACCAAGTAATTGGTCAGGCCAAGCGCCATACCCAAAATCAGCATCACACCACCAATGATTTGTGTCGCTTGCGACAAGCATTCACCCAGCTTCTTACCGTCCAACTCCTGATGTGCAAACCGCTGTGTCAGCACAGCGTAAATCGCTGTCAGGGCTGCACTTTCTGTGGGTGTTGCAAATCCACTCGCTAGCGAACCGATGGCAACAGCTGGCGCAAGCAATTCCCACTTGGCATGCCAAACAGAGGACTTCAACCTCGCCAAACTGAATTGGGCTGACGTAGCATGCGCAGCCGACGATTCACGACTGCGCAAATAGCCACCAAAAATCAATAAACAACCCACCATCACAATGGCTGGCACGAGTCCCGCCAAAAACATGGTGTTGATTGGCACACGCGCAATGATGGCGTACATGATCAGTGGCACAGATGGGGCCAATAAAACGCCCAACGCGCTCGCACTGGTGATCAAGCTAATGCTGCGACCTTGGGCGTAACCAACGCCCATTAACAGAGGCAAGAGCAAACCGCCCAAAGCCAATATGGTCACACCGCTGCCGCCCGTGAATGCGGTGAAGCAAGAACACAAGACCGTAGCAGCAATCACTGTGCCCGTCTGGCCACCACCAAAGAGATCTACAAAAACAGCACCCAGACGCTGAGCCGCACCTGTTGTCGCAAATATCAAACCGGCCAAAGTGAACAAAGGCAAGGCAGGCAATGAGGGGTTGACCGTGATTTGATAGTGAGACAACGCAATTGATGCCAATGGCAATCCATCTTGCCAAAACAGGGCCAAAGCTAAGCCGCCCAAAATGGTGAATATCGGTGCGCCAAACGCCAGCAACACCGCAAGCAAACAGAACCAAGGCCAAAGTGGCAAGGCCTCACCATCCCAATTAAATGCCAACATAGCGCCCAGCAGTGGGGCAGCAACCGCACACAACCATTGATGAGCCCCAGTTTGCCCACAACGCGCGCCCAGCTTCATCGACAAAATGGCAAACCCCACAGGCATGGCTGCTTGAAACCACCACACAGGTACGCCGTAGGCCAATATCTGCTCAGCCGACATTTCACTGATGACCAACTGAGCACTGGCCCATGTCAAAACGCCACCCACAACAGCTGCACCAAACTGCCCGACTGCATAAAAACGAGGGACAGCAACACCCAAGCTGGTGAGATGTCCGAATCTTTCCGCAGCAATCGCACCGGCCATGGCCATCAATAAACCCAAGTGCTGCACGACCACAGGCGCGTTGTCGATGCCTTTACCCATCATGGGGCGAGACAAAATTTCGATCAATGGGATCAGAGCCATCAGCGCCAGTGCTGTCGACGCAAGCCATGCATCGGCCTGCGTCAATCCACGTAACAAGCGCCCCATCATTTGGTTTTACCTGCGCGATACGCCTTCAAGTGACGAAACACTTCATCGAATGTATCCGCCGGAACCAAAGTGCCACGAATACGGGGATACAGCTTATCGGCTAGCTCTTGCCATGCACGCATTTGCTCTGCGTTGGGCTTATTCACAACCAAACCACGTTTTTTCATAGCCTCTACTGCCTCTTCGACTTCTTGTCGCGCTTTCATGCGAATCTGCGCACCTGCCTTGTCACTGGCGGCTCTCACTGCTGCTTGTGCATCGGGCGACATGTCATCCCATGATTTCTTGGTGACTACCAATGCACCGACAATCGGCGCCCAATTGATTTCAAGCATGTTTGGCGCCATCGTGTAGACCTGGCTCGCCAGCGCAAAGTAAGGGGTTGAAGGCACGACGTTGATCATGCCGGTTTGCACCGAGGGCAAGATGTCGCTGGTCTCCAGCGGCACAGGCGTGTAGCCCATGCTTTTCATGATTTCTTGCTGATCGGCCTCACCGCCCCAAGCGAAGAATTTCATCTTTTGATAGTCGTCGGGTTTGAACGCAGGATCTTTGGAGAAAAACCGCACCCAGCCCGCATCACCCCAAGCTAAAACAACAAAGCCTTTGTCTAGGAATTTCTTTTCCATGGCGGGGCGCATTTTTTCGCGCACGTAGTCCACTTCTTCCCATGACTTGAAAAGCAAAGGCATCGATTGCAAGGCGGCTATGGAAGGCTCAATTTCACGCAAGCCAACCACAGACAAAAGCGCACCTTGCAACTGACCAATGCGCATGCGACGTGCGAGCTCGGTTTCGCCACCTTGACTGCCATCTGGATAGACAACAAATTTGGCACTACCACCTTGCGCAGTGCGCCATGCCTCACCGATCTCAATGAGCTGACGGTGATACAAAGAATTTTTGGGCGCCAAAGTTCCCAAACGCAATTGTTTATCTGGGGCTGCCCATGACACGGTTTGCGTCAACAACAAAGTGATGACCACAGACAACTTCAAACAGAGACGGTTCAAATTAGACATGCTTCGCTTTCAAAATAAATCATCCATAGTGGCCAGAAGCCACTGCGCCCGCTCTCGCATCACCTCGTTTTGCAAACTGCGGTGTTGCTGACTCACTGCAATGGCTTGCAACAGCAGCTGCTCAAACTGTTTTTGATCTTGCGCGGGCAAAGCCAGCCCCTCAGCTTTGGCGACATAAGGTCCAGCCTCTTGACCGTGGCTCAATGCAATTGCTTGATCAAAGTAGGCTTGCGCTTTGCGCTGTGAGCCGCCTACCTTGGCAGACTCCAGCGTCCCCATCAAGCTGGCCAAGGCGCCATGCCCAAAATCTGGCGTTGTGTGCCACGCGAGTTCTGCCAAGCGCATGGCAATCGGCAAATCAGCGACCAAATCGGGATCATCTTTGGACATGGAGATCCAGCCCCCCAAAGATGCTGCAGCCCAATACGCCAAGGGCACTTGTTGCTCGGCCATTTTTTGCTGTGAAACCAGATTCGGTTGCCTCAAAGAAGCGATCAAGCTCGGGTTGTTTTTCTCCAGTGCTTTCATCGCATGGCGATGGGCTCGTGCATACAAACGAGCTGCACGTAAACGCATGGCAGCCGCTTCTTTGGGGTGCTTGGCGTCAAGCCTTTCTGCATCGGAGGCGACGAAGGCATAGGCGTATTGAGTGAAGCCTGCAGACACCGACTCTGCAAGCTTCAAATGTCCCGGGGTTTCGCTTAGTACGGATTCAGAAAATTTCAAATAAAAAGCGCTCGCCTCTCGTGCCAATTGCAAGTCTTCTTCACTTGACAAGCCCTGCCCTGACAGAGCGTTTGCAGCTTGATCAACCACCAAAGGACGAACAGCACAACCAGACATGGCAATCGCAAGTGCCACACAGCAAATGAAACGATAAGTAATAAGGCACCTCGTACAGGTCGAAAATTTCAAAAAATGTATAGGGACTGTGTGAATATTCGGTGACAACCGTCATCAAGTTGAAACAGTCGGTAGGCATGATGAAGCCAAAGGAAACATCATGAGCAAGCAACACAAACTTGATGAAGATCAGATCCAAAGTCTTCGTGATGACATCTTGGACTCGCTGGACGAAGAGCTCGAAATGTCGATTGATGAAGAGGGGCTTCACAGCGAACGTGTGAAGTACTTTCGAGAGCTTCTCCGACTGCAAGGTGAGCTCGTCAAATTACAAGACTGGGTGGTCGCTACCAAACAAAAAGTTGTTATCTTGTTTGAAGGCAGAGACGCAGCAGGCAAAGGCGGTGTGATCAAACGCATCACACAACGACTGAATCCACGCGTGTGCCGTGTCGCGGCCTTGCCTGCTCCGAACGACCGTGAGCGTACCCAGTGGTACTTTCAACGCTACGTCGCACATTTGCCAGCTGCAGGTGAAATTGTTTTGTTTGACCGCAGTTGGTACAACCGTGCAGGTGTCGAGCGTGTCATGGGCTTTTGCAACGACGATGAGTACGAAGAATTCTTCCGTACCGTGCCAGAGTTTGAAAAAATGCTCGCACGCAGTGGCATCACCCTCATCAAGTATTGGTTCTCGATCACCGATGACGAACAACACGCCCGATTCTTGGGCCGAATTCATGACCCACTCAAGCAGTGGAAGCTCAGCCCAATGGACTTAGAAAGCCGCAGGCGCTGGGAAGACTACACCGTTGCCAAAGAAACCATGATTGAACGCACGCATATTCCTGAAGCCCCTTGGTGGATTGTGCAAGCCGTCAATAAAAAGAGCGCGCGCCTGAACTGCATTGACCATTTGCTGACTCATTTCCCCTATCACGAAATTGAGCATCCCGAGGTCGAGCTGCCTGCCCGCGTGCGCAACCCTGACTACATTCGACATCCTGTACCAAGCAACATGATGGTCCCCGAGAAATATTGATCATGGCCCCCATTCACGAGAATCTACAAAAGCAAAGACGCGGCATAGACCGCGTGATTCATGCATTTGGGTACTCTATGCAAGGCCTTAAAGCCGGCATGCATGAACCCGCTTTTAAGCAAGAGGCTTATCTTGCTGTTGTCTTAATTCCCTTGGCATTTCATCTAGGCAACACCTGGGTTGAAATATCGCTGCTAGCCGGATCGGTGGTTTTCGTGTTGATTGTTGAGCTTTTGAATACAGGTCTTGAATCTGCCATTGATCGTGTTGGCCCTCAGTGGCATGACTTATCCAAACGCTGCAAAGATCTCGGCAGCGCAGCTGTCTTGCTGAGTATTTTGTTATGCATGGGTGTCTGGCTTGCAGCGCTGGTGTTGAAACTGGCTTGAATTAGCGCAAGCCGTTTGATGCCCTCATGTCCCTTCAAGATTTGACCGATATGCTGAACAAGCAAAAACTTGTCGATGGCATGGTGCTCAGCCAAAACATGCACAAGCAAGAGGTTGTGGCCACACTGCTCCAAAAGCAGCACAACGCTGAGCTCTTGAAGTTCATTGAAAAGCAAAGCGCCTCGGAGCTCAGCAGCCACCTTGAAGAACTACCACTCGACGACGCTCAAAAGGTTTGGCGCATGATCCCGCCAGAACGAGAAAACGATGTGTTGTGGGAGCTTTCCAACGAGCGCCGATCAGCACTCGCGGGTGATCGACAACCGGACTTTGAGGACAGCAAGGTACATATTTACGGACTCGTGGATGGTCGACTGAAAAGCCTCCCCATCTCTAAGCGACAGGATTTAGAAGGTGCCAAGCCAATTTGGGTCGATTTGATCAACTCAAGCAAAGCAGAAAGACTGTTTATTGGTGCGCATTTCGGTTTGGAACTACCTGATCCAATTGAAGCCACCGACCTTGAGGTCAGCGCAAGGTTTCATATCGAAGAAAACGACGATATCCACCTGCATTCCAACTTTCTCTCAGACAGAGATGGTGCCTCGAAGAGCGTACCCGTCGCCTTCATCTTGCACGATGGCATTTTGTTTTCACTGCGCAACGAAGAGCTGGCCGTATTCAGATTACAACGTCGCCGAGCGCTGACTCAGCCGAACTATGTGACCGATAGCATCGACTTGCTCCTAGATCTATATGGCGCCGATGTTGAGGTTTCCGCTGATTCGCTTGAAAACATTTATGCCAAGTTGGGCGTGGTCGGCAGACACGTTCTGAGCGAGGCCATCACCGACCAGGAAGCTGCCGGCATCTTGGCCGACATTGCGGAAGAAGAAGATCAAAACGGACGGATTCGCAGCAATATCTTGGACACACAACGAGGCTTGAATTTCTTGATGCGCGGTCGCTTGCTAACCTCTGATCAGATTTCAGATGCCAAGCAGATTCTGAGAAACATTGACTCGCTCAACAGCCATACCGCTTTCTTGTTCGACAAGATCAACTTTTTGATGGATGCCACGATTGGTTTCATCAACATCAACCAAAACAAACGTGTGAATCAATTGACCGTGTTCAGCGTCGTGTTCATGCCCATCAACATTCTGGCTGGCGTTGGCGGCATGTCTGAGTTCTCAATGATGACCGAAGGTATAGCGTGGCCATTGGCTTATGGCAGCTTCTTACTCGGATCAGCATTGATCGGCTTGATCACTTACATACTGCTCAAAAACTTTGAAAAGCGTCGACTCAAAAGAGCGACTTGATGTCATATGTCCCATCACAAACACGAAACATCAGAAATAAACAGTGACGGATTGCGCTATGCCCGAAAGAAAAACGGGTCACCGTTTGAGGGCACAGGAAGAACCGGAGAAATGATGAGTTGTATCAAATGCGGACAACACAGGCCACGCTCCACCGGATCATTCCGTAAATTCTTAAATGCCAATCATTTTTTCTGCGGCGAGTGTCGCAGCGTCAAACCTCAAGCTGTTTGACGCCATCTCTTGCTAGGGAAAATCAATTTAAAGCATGATCCCTGTCCCAGCTCGCTCGTGATAGACAACGAGCCGCCATGTCGTTGCATCACATGCTTGACAATGGCCAATCCCAAACCTGTACCGCCCGACTCGCGTGATCGGCTTCGGTCAACGCGGTAAAACCGCTCAGTCAATCGCGGCAAATGCTCTGCCGCAATGCCTGCACCAGAGTCGCGGACCTGAATGATCAGACTACCGTCTACACCTTGATCAGCAGACACATGCACATCACCACCCGCTGGTGTGTAGCGCACCGCGTTGCTGACCAAGTTTGACAAAGCGCTTTGAAGTTCTCGCGCCTCACCGAGCAATACACACTCTGTCAAAAGCGGCTCAATCACAAAATGAATGTGGTGCGCCACATTACCCTGAGCCAGCGAAGCAGATAAACCTTTTGCCTCTTGCTCGCACACATCCATCAAGTGCAACAAAGGAAGCGACTGAAACGTCGATGGAACAGGACTTCCCTCCAAACGCGACAAGGTCAGTAAATCTTCCACCAACACTTGCATGCGATGCGCCTGCGTAGCCATGAGCGACAAGTAGTGCCTTTGCTCCTCTTCGCGCAAGGGCAAAGTTTGAATTGTCTCGACGAAGCCAGACAAGACAGTCAAGGGGGTGCGAATCTCATGGGACACATTGGCTACAAAATCACGACGCATGGCCTCGGCTTGCTCAAGCATCGTGACATCGCGCGTCAACAACAACTGCTTGCCTTCACCATAGCGGTGGCGTTGCACCGAAATGTGAACAGGTCGCTCAATGCGATGACGGTGACCTAACATCACAACCGGATCAACGGGTTGCTCAACCGCCATGTAAGCAGTAAACACCGGATCACGCAGCAAATTACCTATGCGCTGCATCACATCTCTATCTGGATGAATTCCCAAATGCATGGCCGCTGTGTGGTTGCACCATTCAATTTGCGCATTGGCATCGAGCATGACTACACCGTTCGGCGAGTTCTGTATGGCCAGCAAAAAATCTTTCAAGCGTTGCTCGCCTGCGTCAATGCTGCGCTCACGTTCGCGCAACAGCTTTCTGGCGCGATCGAGCAACACCCCCCACCAGCCAGAGACCTGCGGCGCAATGGCTAAATCCCCATGACGCAACCATGATCGAACACGATAGCCTCGCCATGCGTCCATCAGCATCCACGCCAAACCGCCAAGCAGCGCACCGCTGAGCGAGTAAAACGAGGTAGGCTGAAGGTCGCGCATGACGGCCCACGAAAAACCGCAGGCACCGCCAAACGCAAGCAGTGAAAAGAATGAAAGAAAACGACTAATCACACGGACCTAGCATTAATTCAAGGCTGATGGGTAATTCTGTATCCCACGCCACGCACAGTTTCGACCATATTTCCAGCATCACCCAACGCTTCGCGCAATCGCTTGACATGCACATCCACCGTGCGCTCTTCGATGAACACATGGTCACCCCACACGCGGTCTAACAGCTGGCTGCGACTGTGCACGCGCTCGGCGTGGTGCATGAGATAGTTGAGCAGTTTGAATTCTGTGGGGCCAAGTTTGATGGCTTGGTCATTGAAGCTGACGCGATGCGTGGAACCGTCTAACTTCAAGCCACCTATCGACACCACATCGCTGGCTTGCTCAGGTGCGCGGCGACGCAGCACAGCGCGGATGCGCGCCAGAAGCTCTTGCGTTGAGAATGGCTTGGTGATGTAGTCATCTGCCCCAGCGTCAAGGCCAGCAATTTTGTCGGGCTCGTCGCCACGTGCGGTGAGCATCAAGATGGGCGTGGTTTTGGTGCGCGGGTCAGCGCGCCAGCGGCGTGCCAACTCGATACCACTTTGTCCTGGCAACATCCAATCCAACAAAATCACATCAGGCAATACATCGTCAATGTGCTTTTGTGCTGCATCTCCGTCGGCAGCCAACATGGGCATCATACCGTTATGGCGTAAGTTGATGGCAATCAGTTCGGCAATCGCAGACTCATCCTCAACCACCAAAACACGGGCAATTCTCATTTTCAAAAGCCTTCTATCAACTCATCGACGATTCAACGTCAGCGAGCGGCGTATGACGCACGTCTTCCCCCTTGACGATGTAGATGATGAACTCGGCAATGTTTTTTGAGTGATCGCCAATACGCTCAATCGCTTTGGCGATGAACAACAAGTCCAGACTGGCTGAGATGGTGCGTGGATCTTCCATCATGTAGGTGATGAGTTTGCGCACAAAGCCATCGAACTCTTTGTCAATCTCGTTGTCTTCACGCATGATGCTGACCGCCATGGGCACATCCAATCGCGCAAACGCATCGAGCGCCTTGCGCAACAAGCCAGAGGCCAAATCGGCTGACACACGCAAATCGCTCGATGGCAAAGAACGTGGTGCAGAGCTATCGATGATGGACTTGACCATGCGTGCAATCTTGGCGGCTTCGTCACCCACGCGTTCTAGGTTGGCAGTGGTCTTGGACATGGCCATGAGCAAGCGCAAATCGCGCGCTGTAGGTTGGCGGCGGCCAATGACAGAGGCAATTTCGCGGTCAATTTCAACTTCAAGGTGGTTGACTTTGTTCTCGGTCACCAACACATCGTCAGCCGCTTCTGGGCTGAACTGTGACAAAGCCAAAATGGCTTGGCGAATTTGAGACTCCACCAACCCACCCAACTCCATCACATGTGAAGAGATGTTGTTGAGGTCGGAATCAAACTGTGAGGACAGGTGTTTTTCTGGCATGGTGTTCTCCTATTAGCCAAAGCGGCCAGTGATGTAGTCTTCGGTTGCAGTCTTGTTGGGCTTGAAGAAGATTTGTTCGGTCTCGCCAAACTCTACCAACTCACCCAAATACATATAGGCCGTGTAGTCACTGCAGCGTGCGGCTTGCTGCATGTTGTGGGTCACGATGGCAATGGTGTAGTCGGCTTTCAGCTCATGCACCAACTCTTCTACCTTGCCTGTAGAAATGGGGTCGAGCGCGGAGGTGGGCTCGTCCAACAGCAAGACCGAAGGCTTCACTGCCACACTGCGTGCAATGCACAAACGCTGTTGCTGACCACCGGAGAGCGACAAGCCGTTTTGGCCGAGTTTGTCTTTCACCTCGGTCCACAAAGCGGCTTTGGTCAAGGCCCACTCGACGCGCTCATCCATTTCGGTACGGCTGAGGTTTTCGTACAAACGCACACCAAACGCGATGTTTTCGTAAATCGTCATGGGAAATGGCGTGGGCTTTTGGAACACCATGCCAATACGGGCGCGCAGCAAGTTCAAGTCTTGCTTGGGGTCCAAAATGTTTTGACCATAAAAGTTAATTTCACCTTCGGCACGTTGACCTGGATAGAGGCTGTACATGCGGTTCAAGGTGCGCAGCAAGGTGGACTTGCCGCAACCCGATGGGCCAATGAAAGCGGTGACTTTGCGCTCGGCAATGTCCATGGTGACATTGCGCAAGCCTTGGAATTTGCCGTAGAAAAAGTTCAAGTCGCGAACTTCGATGGCGTTTTTAGGTGCTGGTTTGATATCAGACATTTTTAAATCCAATTGAAATTAGGAGCGAACTTTTTCGCGGAAGAACACACGAGCCAAGATGTTGAGCAACAAGACTGCCAAGGTGATCAACAAGGCACCTGCCCAAGCCAAACGTACCCAGTTGTCATAAGGACTCATGGCAAACTGGAAAATCACCACAGGCAAGTTGGCCATCGGTGCGCCCATATTGGTGCTGAAGAATTGGTTGTTCAAAGCGGTAAACAGCAAAGGCGCTGTCTCACCGCTGATACGGGCCACGGCCAGCAATAAGCCGGTCATTACGCCGCTCTTGGCTGCGCGCAAGGTGATGAAGGTGGACACCTTCCAACGTGGAGCGCCTAATGCAAATGCGGCTTCGCGCAAGCTGCCAGGTACCAAGCGCAACATGTTCTCAGTGGTGCGCATGACCACGGGAACCGCAATGAGCGACAGGGCCAAGCTACCCGCGTAGCCCGAAAAGTTACCCACCGTAGCCACCGCGATGGCATATACAAACAAGCCGAGCACGATAGAAGGTGCAGACAACATGATGTCGGTCACGAAACGGGTGAGCTCGGCGGTTTTGCTTTCGTCACCGTACTCGGTGAGGTAGATGCCAGCCAAGATGCCAACGGGCGTAGAGACCAACACGGTCAAGCCCACAATCATCAAGCTGCCCACAATGGCGTTACGCAGTCCGCCACCATCTGTGCCTGGTGCAGGCGTGTCGCTTGTGAGCAAATTGCCATCTAAGGCCGACAAGCCATTAGAAAAAAGCACATACAGAATCCACAACAACACAGCCAAACCCACAGCCATGGCGGTCATTGAAAACGCCAAGCCCAGCAAGCTGGTGATGCGGCGTTTTGTATAAAGTCGATTGTTCATTTCCATACAAAACCTCTTAGTTGCCTTTGGCTTTTTCGGCGCGAAGAATCATGACCTTGGCCATAGCCAACACCACAAAGGTGATGACAAAGAGCAAAAAGCCCAACGCAAACAAGGTAGAGAAATGCAAGGCCTCGGCCTCGCCGAATTCGTTGGCCAGTACCGATGCAATCGACGTACCGGGCGAGAACAACGAGGTGGGCATGCGGTTGGCGTTGCCAATCACAAAGGTCACAGCCATGGTTTCGCCCAAGGCGCGACCTAGCCCCAACATGATGCCACCGATCACGCCTTTTTGCGTATACGGCAACACCACCTTGCGCACCACTTCCCATGTGGTGCAACCCAAACCGTAGGCCGACTCACGCAAGATAGGCGGCGTGATTTCAAACACATCACGCATCACCGCAGCGACAAAAGGCAAGACCATGAAGGCCAGCACAATGCCAGCCGCCAAGATGCCCATACCGTTGGTCGCCCCACCAAACAAGAAGCCCACCACAGGCATACCACCCAGCATGCTTTGCAAAGGCACTTGCAGATAGTCGGCAAACAAAGGTGCAAACACAAACAAGCCAAACATGCCGTAAATGATGGACGGCACGGCAGCCAACAATTCAATGGCCGTGCCCAGTGGGCGACGCAGCCAGACCGGACAGGTTTCAGTCAAGAACACCGCCACACCAAATGCCAAAGGCACAGCAATCAGCAGTGCAATACCAGCACTGGCTACCGTACCGACGATGGCAATGGCTGCACCAAAGTCTTCGTTGATGATGTCCCACTCGACATGCCACAAGAAGTGAAATCCGAAACGCTCAAACGTGGGCCAAGCGTTGATGAACAAAGAAATGATGATGCCCAGTAAAGCCAACAGCACCAGCAATGAAAACGCTTGCGTGATTCGATGGAAAAAGAAATCTTGCACACGTTGTGTTTTGGCGATGGCAACCATCTCGTCACTGACGAGAGAACCACCTTCTGGCTGGGATAACGGCTGTGAGCTCATGACAGACCCTTGACTCATAGAAACTTACCTTGAAACCAAAGTCCGTCGGATCTGATAGAACCGACGGACTTCATACACCTCATTCAAATTACTTTTGAATTTGTGTCCACACTTTGGCACGAATGGCCGTAGTCAACGCATCAGGCAGTGGCACATAGTCCAAGTCCTGCGCCATCTTTTTGCCATTCAAGAATGACCAGTCAAAAAACTTCAAGGCTTCAGCTGCAGCCGCCTTGTCAGCAGGTTGCTTGTACATCAAGATGAACGATGCTGTGCTGATTGGCCAGCTGTTAGCGCCTTTGGCGTTGACCATGGAGATGCCCATGCCAGGCACGCTGAACCAGTCAGCGCCGGCAGCAGCCGAAGCGAATGTCAAATCATCTGGAGCCACATACTTGCCGTCGGCGTTTTGCAACTGCATGAAGGTCATGTTGTTCTTCTTGACGTAGGCGTATTCCACATAGCCCACCGAACCTTTAACGCGGTTGACGTTTGCAGCCACGCCTTCGTTACCTTTACCGCCCACAGAGGTAGGTGCTGGCCACTTCACAGCAGCGCCCTTGCCCACTTTGTCAGCCCAGTCTTTGCTGATGCTGGTCAGGTAGTCGGTGAAGTTAAAGGTGGTACCCGAACCGTCAGCGCGGTGCACCACGGTGATGGCTTGGTCAGGCAATTTTTTGCCTGGGTTCAATGCGGCGATTTTGGGGTCGTTCCAGTTGGCGATCTTGCCCAAGAACATGTCAGCCAACACGGGGCCTGTCACGCGCAACTCGCCTGGCTTGAAACCTTCGAGGTTCACCACAGGCACTGTGCCGCCGATGATGGCTGGGAATTGCACCAAGCCTTCTTTTTCGAGGTCTTCACCAGACATGGGGGCGTCAGTGGCACCAAACGTCACGGTCTTGGCTTTGATTTGACGGATACCGCCTGAAGAACCAATGGATTGGTAGTTCAAGCCGTTGCCAGTGGCGGCTTTGTAGCCTTCAGCCCACTTGGCATAAATAGGGAAAGGGAAAGTCGCGCCTGCGCCGGTGATGTCGGCTGCGAAGGCTGAGCCCATGGCCAAAGTTGCCATCGCCGCGGCAGCCACAGACTTGATAAAAGTGCGCTTCGTGTTCATGAGATTCCTTCAGTTGGTTAGAACAGCTGTGACTTTAGCTAGCCATTGTGACGAAACTGTGACATATATGACGCTTAAACACTTCAATATTTCAAGTATTATTGAAATATGAAAGAACACAAGATTCCAGAAACGCAAGTGGTTGAAGCCTTGGCCGCCTTGGCGCAAGGCCAGCGTTTGCGGGCTTTTCGGGCTTTGGTAGTAGCCGGCACAGAGGGGCTCACCCCTAGCGCCTTGGCCGCCATGCTTGACTTGGCCCCCAGCGCTTTGTCGTTTCACCTCAAAGCCCTGAGCCATGCAGGCTTGGTGAGTGCCGAAGCCAGCGGTCGCAACCTGATTTACCGCGCCGAGTTTGCGCGCATGAACGAGCTGCTCACCTACCTCACCCAAGACTGCTGCCAAGGCCAATCGTGTGCCGTGGTGCCTGAAACCGCCAAAGTTTGCTGCTGATCTACCCAAGGAAAAACATGAACGTCGAACAATTTTTAGGCTTGCTAGAAGCCCATCCCAACCAAGCTTTGTGCATCGTGCTGCCAAACGGTGAGGCAATTGCACCGCACTTTCACATCACCGAAGTGGGCCATGTCACCAAGAACTTCATGGATTGCGGCGGCACACACCGCAAAACCGAGAGCTGCCTGTTGCAAACCTGGGTGTACAGCGATATAGACCACCGCTTAGAAACCAGCAAGCTCGCCAACATCTTGCGCATTGCGGGTGACGTGCTGCCCTCGCTCGATTTGCCTGTGGAGATTGAGCACGAATCGGGCGTGGTATCGCAATACCCCGTCACCGCTGGCAGCAGCGATGGACACACCTTGACCCTGACCACAGGCCTCAAACACACCGCCTGCTTGGCGATGGACTTGTGTTGCGCACCTGCAGCCACTGCCGCCGCAGAGCCTGTTACCTCTGTCGCAACGTCTGACAAACCACGCGTCAAAGCAGGCGCATGTTGCACGCCCGGCGGTGGTTGCTGCTAAGCGCTGGCTGATCTTCGAACTCACATCTATACCAACCCTCACGGATACACACCATGACCACCTTGAACGTTCTCTTTTTGTGCACGCACAACTCGGCCCGCAGCATCTTGTCAGAAGCCTTGCTCAACCACATGGCTACGGGTGCCAGCGGCACACGCTTCAAAGCCTATTCAGCGGGCAGCAGCCCGCGCGAAAACCAGCAACCCAACCCACTCGGGCTGCAAGTGTTGAAGGCAGCGGGCATTGACACCTCCTACCTCAGCAGCAAAAGCTGGGACGAGTTTGCCAAGCCCGATGCACCGCATATGGACTTGGTCATCACCGTGTGTGACAACGCCGCAGGCGAAGTGTGCCCCTATTGGCCAGGCCAGCCTGCCACAGCGCACTGGGGCTATGCTGATCCGTCTGCTGTAGAGGGCACAGATGAAGACCGCCTGCAAGCCTTTCGCAACACCATGTACCTGATTCAAAAGCGCTTGCAACTGCTGGTGGACTTGCCTGCTGACAAGCTGCAAAAAGCCATGTTGCAACACACAGCCCGTGAACTCAGCAAGGATGCCGCATGAACTTCTTTGAACGCTACCTCACCGCTTGGGTGGCCATTTGCATTGTGGTGGGCATCGCACTGGGCCAGTGGCAGCCTGAGTTGTTTCAAGCCATTGGTAGCTTGGAGTACGCGCAAGTCAACTTGCCTGTGGGCTTGCTGATTTGGGTGATGATCATTCCCATGCTTATCAAGGTGGACTTTGGTGCTTTGCATGAGGTACGCCAACACATCAAAGGCATTGGCGTGACGCTGTTTGTGAACTGGCTGGTCAAGCCGTTTTCGATGGCGCTGTTGGGCTGGTTTTTTATTCGGTACTTGTTTGCACCGCTGCTACCCGCCGACCAAATTGACAGCTATATCGCTGGTTTGATTTTGCTAGCCGCTGCACCTTGCACCGCCATGGTGTTTGTGTGGAGCCGACTCACCAACGGCCACCCGCTGTTCACCCTGTCGCAAGTGGCGTTGAATGACGCCATCATGGTGGTGGCATTTGCACCGCTGGTGGCTTTTCTTTTGGGGCTGTCCGCCATCATCGTGCCGTGGGACACGCTCATCACCTCGGTAGTGTTGTACATCGCCATTCCCGTGGTGTTGGCGCAGCTCATTCGCAAAGCGCTGTTGGCAAAAGGGCCAGAAAAATTTGACTCGGTCATGGCACAGATTGGCCCGTGGTCTATTGCCGCGCTGCTGGCCACCTTGGTGTTGTTGTTTGCGTTTCAGGGCGAGGCGATTTTGAAGCAGCCTTTGGTCATCGCGCTGTTGGCCGTGCCTATCTTGATTCAAGTGGTGTTCAACTCAGGCTTGGCTTATGTCCTCAACCGTGCCTTGGGCGAATCGCACAGCGTGGCCTGCCCTTCTGCACTGATTGGCGCGTCCAACTTCTTTGAGCTTGCCGTGGCAGCTGCCATCAGCTTGTTTGGCTTTGAATCAGGCGCAGCACTGGCCACCGTGGTGGGGGTACTGATTGAGGTGCCCGTGATGCTGCTCGTGGTGCATGTGGTCAACCGCAGCAAGGGCTGGTACGAAAACACCGAGAGGGCTTAAAGCCCCTTGTACAGCTTGGCGTGAATGCGCCTCGTTGCGGACCACACCAACCACAAGACCACAGGAATCAAAGCACCAGCCAACAACTCGGGATGCACATTCAGGCCCACCGCCTTGGCGGCCTTGCCTGCATACAGCAACAAACTCACCACGTAATACGAGATGGCCGCGATGGACAAACCTTCCACCGTGGTTTGCAAGCGCAGTTGCAACTCTTGGCCTTTGGTGAGTTTTTCAAGCAGCATGCGGTTTTGCGCCTCGGTGGCAATGTCGACACGGGTGCGCAACAAGGCACTGGCGCGGCTGATGCGCTCCGACAACGAAGCCAAACGCTGTGCGCTTGAAGCCACGGTTGCCATGGCAGGTGACAAGCGGCGCTTCATGAATTCGCCAATGGTTTGCGTGCCCGAAATGGGCGACTCACGCAATTCAGCGATGCGTTCATTCACCAGCTTGGAATAAGCCGATGTCGCTGAAAATCGATACGCATTTTCTGCGGTCAGGCGCTCAACCGCAGCGGCCAAACCCACCAGGCGAGACAACAGGGCTTCATCGTTGCCATCTTGGTGTTCAAGGGTTTCAATGATGTCGGCCAACTCTTTTTCAGCTTGCCCCAGTTGCGCCCCCACTTGCTTGGCCACGGGCAAACCGCGCAATGCCATCAAGCGGTAAGTCTCCAGCTCGAGCAAGCGCTGCGAAATGCGACCCGCACGCTCTTTGCTAGTGTCTTGCGGCGCAACAACCAACATGCGTTCAAAACCGCTGTCGCGCAGTTGAAAGTCCGTCACCACCATGGAGTGCGCTGGGCTACCCATACAGGACGCAATCACAGGATGGTTACCAAACCAAGAACGGGCTTGGTCGAGCGTCTGCTGGGGCGCATCTAACTCGCCATCCAGCATGACCAATTCAATCGCAGAAAAGGTCTGCCCTGGAATCGATGACAGCCAGCCCTTGGGCAACATGAGGTGCGATAAGAGTTCGGGGTCTTTGGCACCCAACGCAGCCCCTTCAGGCAAAGGCTGCACCAAAGAGTAGCGCGTGAATTCGGTATGACGCTCCCACTTGACGGTGCAGTCATTCAAACGCATGCGCACAAAGTTGCCTTGCACATCTTGCAGCTGCAAATCGGGTTTGAGCAGTTGCAAATGGGCACATTCTTGCTCTCGCGTGATGCCCTCGTTATAGACCCCTACCAACACGATGAACGCCGGTAAACGAATCCGCGCACTGGGGCGTGCATGAACTTCGTTGTGGAGCTGCGTGCGCAGCACATCGTCGCTAGGTAGTAATTTCATGTGCGTGACTCTACAAGTGTCAAAGCCAAGACGGTTGCGATAAGTCAACCGAGCAGCCTCAAGCATAACGACTTTGTCAGGCGCTATCCGAGTCAGATCACCATGCAGCAGTTACTTAGGCGGCAGGCTTGAAACGCGGCAGAAAATACCCGCAGCGCTTGATATTGCGAACAGGCAGCACATCATGGCTCACCTTCTTGCGAAGACGGTGGATGTACACCTCGATGGCCGAGCTGTTGAGCTCCATATTGTCGGGGTCTATGTCTTGCACAAACTCTTCCTTGGAAACGATTTGACCGATGCGCCTAAGCAGCACATCCATCACCTGCGCTTCACGGGTGGTGAGGTCGACTTCCACACCGTGCACATGCAGTTGTTTAAGCCCATGGTCAAAACGCAAACTGCCATATTCTGTGACCGAGGACACATGGCCTTGACGCCGACGCATCAACGCCCGCACCAGCGCACCAAAGTGCTGTTCGTCAAAAGGCTCGACCAAAAAGCGATCAACACCAGCATTCAACAAATGCACAGCGGAGTTGGCGTGTTGGTCTGTGACGATGGCAATGCTGGGCGTGGTGTCGCTCAGTTGCACGATGCGTTCAAAGTCGCTGCGCTGCTGGCTGTCTAGGTGGGTGGGGTGCAAGACGATCAAATCGCGCTGTTTGCTAACCACCGCGCCACGCATGCTGGGTTGCCAAGGCAACCGCTCGACCCTGGCACTGGCGAATGACAAAGCACGGCGCACCTTGTCTGCAATTTGGTCATCGCCTGTGAACAGCGCCACATCAAGCATGGCGTGTACCCCCAAGCACGCGTTGGCGTGCAATGGCAGATACGCCTTGTTGGTTCAACATCCACTGAACGGGCGCAGCACTGGCTTGCACAGCCAAACGTGTGACCTGTTGCTGCACAGCACACGAGGGGCTTAGCCCCATGAGATTTAGAACCCACGGCGGCATGACGTCGAAAGCGCATGCCAAAACAAGCGCCATCCATGGCTTGTCCAACACGTCCACGGGGTAGGCTTGGATGATTTGCAAAATTTCTTGCGCGCGGGCGTCAAAGCTGAGTTTGTCAGCAAAGCCCAGCAGCTCGGTTTGCGTGGCCGCGTACGTCAAAGGTAAATCTACCGCGCCTAGCAAATGCCCGACACGCGTCATTTCGCTGATGTACTGGTCACAGGCCTGTGCCGACAAAGGCTGTTTGGCCAAGTGTTGGTAGGCCGATAAAAATGAGGTCACTTCCACCAAGTGCACCCAACGAATCAGCTCTGGCTCATTGGCAATATAAGGCTGACCTTGCAGGTCGATACCTTTGATATTGGCGTGAATGGTGTTCACGCGGCGGATGGCGCTAAGTGCCATGGCCTCACTGCCGTAAGTGGTGGCCGCCACAAAGTACGCGGTGCGCCCCAAGCGCTCTTTGAGCTTGTGCCGAAAGTCCGAGTGGTCCCACACCGCTGCCAACGCACGCGGATGCAAGGACTGCACGATGAGTGAAGATAGACCTCCCACCATCATGGCGGTGAAATCGGCATGCACTTGCCACGCCACAGAGTCTGGACCGAACAAACCTGCATCACCTTTGGGATGAGCAAAATCGTCTAGCGATGCTGTCGAACCCGTAATGCCACGCACGCGCTCACCGATGACATGGAGTGCCAGAG
>JBEGSC010000005.1:0-108151 GCA_041180165.1 Pseudomonadota bacterium
TCGCATCCTGGCGCAAGCCTCTGATGTGCAGGCCGTTTTCTGCAGCTCAGATCTGCTGGCTCTGGGCGTCATGACTGAAGTGCGTGCGCGTGGGTTGAACGTTCCCGATGACATTGCAGTGATGGGTTTTGGCGACGTACCTTTTGTGGCCGATATGGTGCCCGCACTCACCACAGTGCGCATCAACGGTGAGCAAATCGGAACCCTGGCCGCCCGATTTTTAATGGATCGAGCCGGGGGCCGGAAGATCGAACCTCACATCGTCGATGTGGGTTTTTCGATCATCGAGCGCGACAGCACACACCCCTAGAGAAAACCCCGACGCAAAAGTGTTGACTGTCAAATTGATGGCCACTAACATGCCACCACCTCAAATGGTAGCGCTACCAAAATAAACTGGAGACAACACATGCACACTCAACGCCGTTCGCTCATCGCACTAGCCCTAGGCCTGGTCATGACAAGCACTGCCTTTGCTTGGCCAGACAAACCCGTCACGCTGGTGGTGCCCTTTCCACCTGGCGGCGCCACCGACATGATTGCCCGCACACTCGCGCCCAAGCTGCAAGAAAAGTTGGGAGGCAGCTTCATCACTGACAACAAAGCCGGTGCAACAGGCACGATTGGCGCAGGCTTTGTGGCACGCGCGCCAGCAGACGGATACACCTTGCTGGTCGCATCGCTGGGCCCCTATGTGATTGCCCCTCATCTTTTGAGCAAAGTGCCTTATGACGCACTTAAAGACTTCGACTACATCAGCATCGCTGTGCAAGCACCCAATGTGCTGGTCGTACCAGCGGCCTCCCCACACAAGTCGATGGCCGATGTGATTGCATTCCAAAAAGCCAACCCCAACAAAATGACGTTTGCCTCATCCGGCAACGGCAGCAGCGACCACCTCACAGCCGAGTTGTTTTGGCAGCAAACAGGCACCACGGGCATCCATGTGCCTTACAAAGGCGGCGGTCCAGTCATGACCGACTTGCTGGGTGGTCAAGTGGACTCTTCGTTCATGAATATCAACACCGCTATGCCACAAATCTTGGCGGGCAAATTGCGTCCTCTGTCGATCACCAGCGCTAAGCGCTCTCCCTTGCTACCTAACGTTCCCTCACTGGAAGAGTTGGGGATCAAAGAAGCCAACGTGTATTCGTGGCAAGCGGTGGCTGCCCCCAAAGGTTTGCCTCCAGACATCAAAACCAAATTGCACACAGCTATCGTGACCAGTTTGAACGACCCACAGATCAAAACCAAATTGTTGGATTTGGGCTTCGAACTTGTGGCGAACAGCCCAGAACAGTTCACCGCATTTCAAGCAGCCGAATTCGCACGCTGGAAAAAGTTGATCGAGAGTCGCAACATCAAAGCCGACTAAGTTGACCTCACCTGCACGCCTAGCCATGCCCCACAACACTCCCGTCATCACACAACTACGCGTCATCCCCGTTGCGGGGCATGACAGCATGTTGATGAACCTCTCTGGCGCGCACGGCGCCTTCTTCACACGCAACCTGCTCATCCTCACTGACAACGCTGGACGCACCGGCATTGGTGAAGTGCCGGGTGGCGAAAAAATTCGTGCCACGCTAGAAGATGCCGCTGAGTTGGTGGTGGGGCAAAGCCTGGGCCATGTGCACGCCGTGCTCAACACCATGCGCACTCGCTTTGCAGACCGAGACTCCGGCGGGCGTGGCCTGCAAACCTTCGATTTGCGCACCACCATCCACGCCGTAACTGCAGTGGAATCGGCCTTGCTAGACTTGCTCGGTCAGCACCTCAACGTGCCTGTGGCCGCGCTCTTGGGCGAAGGTCAACAACGCACCTCGGTGGAGATGTTGGGTTACTTGTTTTTCATTGGCGACCGCACCCAAACCGACCTACCCTACCGCAGCGAACACGAGGCAGACAACGCCTGGTTCCGTCTGCGCAACGAAAAGGCCATGACTCCCGAATCGGTCGTGCGTTTGGCCGAAGCTGCGCGCGAGAAATATGGCTTCAACGATTTCAAACTTAAAGGCGGCGTACTCGCAGGCGAAGTCGAGATTGAAGCCGTCACTGCCTTGCACCAACGCTTCCCCGAAGCGCGCGTTACGCTCGACCCCAACGGGGGCTGGTTGCTCAAAGATGCCATCCGTTTGATGCGCGACATGCGCGGTGTGGTGGCTTACGCCGAAGACCCTTGCGGTGCAGAAGAAGGCTTTAGTGGCCGCGAAGTGATGGCCGAGTTCCGTCGCGAGACTGGCTTACCCACCGCCACCAACATGGTCGCCACCGACTGGCGACAAATGGTGCATTCGCTCTCGCTGCAAAGTGTGGACATTCCCTTAGCCGACCCCCATTTTTGGACTATGGCCGGTTCGGTGCGCGTGGCGCAAAGCTGCCGCGACTGGGGTCTCACGTGGGGCTCGCACTCGAACAACCATTTCGACGTGTCGCTGGTCATGTTCACCCATGTCGCAGCCGCAGCGCCCGGCAAAGTCACCGCCATTGACACGCATTGGATTTGGCAAGACGGCCAAGGCCTGACGAAAGAGCCTTTGCAAATCATCAACGGCCATGTGGAAGTACCCAAGAAGCCAGGCCTCGGCATTGAGCTTGACATGGTGGCCGTCGAGAAAGCGCACCAACTCTATTTGCAACATGGATTGGGCGCGCGTGACGATGCCACCGCCATGCAATACCTCATCCCCGGCTGGACGTTTGACCACAAGCGTCCTTGCATGGTTCGATAATTTTTTTCACAGACTTCACCCCATCATGCGACCCAACAAAATTCGAGAAATCTGGCAAGCCGGCGGTGCCGTTGTCAACGGTTGGCTCGCCATCCCCAACAGCTTCTGCGCCGAAACCATGGCCCACCAAGGCTGGGATTCACTCACCATCGATTTGCAACACGGCGTGGTCGACTACCAAGTCATGGTCACCATGTTGCAAGCCATCTCAACCACCGACACCGTGCCTGTGGTACGCGTGCCGTGGCTAGAGCCTGGCATCTTGATGAAGACCTTGGACGCAGGCGCTTACGGCGTGATCTGCCCAATGGTGAACACCAAAGAAGACGCGCAAAAGTTGGTGGCTTACACCCACTATGCGCCGCAAGGCACACGCAGCTTTGGCCCTGTACGCGCCCTGCTCTACGGAGGGGCGGACTACCCCAAGCATGCGAACGACACCATCGTCACCTTCGCCATGATTGAAACCGCCGCCGCGCTCGACAACTTGGACGACATCTTGTCCGTCGAAGGGCTCGACGCGATTTACATCGGCCCATCCGACCTGTCGTTGGCTTTGGGTTGTAACCCCACGTTTGACGACCTCGACCCGAAAGCGGCCGAAGCGGTTGACCACATCTTGGCGCGCGCCAAAGCACACGGCGTGGTGGCCGGCATTCACAACGGCACGCCCGAGTCGGCGCTCAAGCGCATAGCCAAGGGCTTTCAATTTGTCACCATCAGCTCAGACGCACGTTTGATGGCTGCAGGTGCACAACAAATCATGTCAAAGATGCGTGCAAGCACAGCGCCCAAAGCATCTGGCACTTACTAATTCAAACAAGGAAATTTCATGAAAATCGGTTTCATCGGCTTGGGCATCATGGGCTCGCCCATGGCGCAACACCTGTTGGCAGCGCAACACGAGATGTTCATCCGCACCCGCAGCAAGGTGCCTGCCGAATTGGCCAGCGCCCATGTGTGTGCCACCAACGCCGATGTGGCGCGCGCGGCAGACATCATCTTCTTGATGTTGCCCGACACGCCCGATGTGCAAGCCGTGCTCTTTGGCAAAGACGGCGTGGCCGAAGGCCTGAGCCAAGGCAAGATCGTGGTGGACATGAGCTCCATTTCGCCGATGGACACCAAAGCATTTGCACAAAAAATCAACACCCTCGGTTGCGAATACCTCGATGCACCCGTGTCGGGTGGCGAAGTGGGCGCCAAGGCGGCCAGCCTCACCATCATGGTGGGCGGAGCTGAAGCCACATTCAACACCGTCAAACCTTTGTTTGAGTTGATGGGCAAAAACATCACCCTCGTCGGCGGCAACGGCGATGGACAAACCACCAAAGTGGCAAATCAAATCATCGTGGCCTTGAACATCGCCGCCGTCGGTGAAGCCCTGCTGTTCGCCAGCAAAGCAGGCGCCGACCCCGCCAAAGTGCGTGCGGCCTTGATGGGTGGTTTCGCCTCAAGCCGCATTTTGGAAGTGCATGGCGAACGCATGATCAAACGCACCTTCGACCCCGGCTTTCGCATTGCCTTGCACCAGAAAGATTTGGCTTTGGCCCTCACAGGCGCCAAAGCAATTGGTGTGTCATTGCCGCAAACGGCATCTGCCGCACAGCTTATGCAAGCCTGTTCTTCGAATGGTTGGGGACAGATGGATCACTCAGCTTTAGTCAAATCACTAGAGCTAATGGCAGCGCACGAAGTAGCAACATCCTAGATTTTGCTTAGCCCCAATCAAGCCCTCAGAATCTGGTCCAGACACCGTTCAGAGAAACAAGTCGGCTCAGAGCATTAACAACTCGTTTCGTACACGCTGAATGATCCCGAGGGTATCAAACGACGTCAACTTGAAAAAATGCCCATTTTTTTGCTATACTACTGATCTTCGTAATGCACTTGTAGTGCTTTATGTACCGAATATTCCTCAATAGCTCAGTCGGTAGAGCGCCGGACTGTTAATCCGTAGGTCCCTGGTTCGAGCCCAGGTTGAGGAGCCAAAAAAGTAAAGCCCCTGCATTCACGTGCAGGGGCTTTTTCTTATGCCTCGGGGCTATTCACATGGACTTTTTAAACAATATCGATGCGGCTCTCACGCCGATTGACATGGCCTTGGGGTTGCTCGCTTGCCTACTGGCAGTCGGCGCAGGAATTTTGTTGGCAAAAAAACAGGCAAGCGCATTCAGCAGTGGAAAGGTTCAACAAAGCCATGGCCATTTGCCTGTGGTCACATTTGCCGATTACGGCGATATGCGTTTTTTGCATCTGGGCACCCCTGCTGTGCAAGGGTCCATGCGTATCAGTACCCCTTACGACATTCACCTCGACTATGTGCAGCGCATGATGGCTTGGCTGCTGTTTGCCGATTTAAATGAAGTCAAACACATGCATGCCATGCAGCTGGGCTTAGGTGCGGCCTCATTAACCAAGTTTTGCCACCACTACTTAGACATGCAAACAACCGCTGTCGAGTTGAACCCACACGTGGTCGACACCTGCAAGCAATGGTTCAAACTACCCAACAACAGCGCCAAGCTCCATGTGGTTGTGGGTGATGCAGGCGAGGCTGCCGCAAACGCTCAATGGCAAGGCGCCATAGATGCGCTACAAGTCGATCTGTATGACCAAGAGTCCACACAGCCAGCCATCGACACCGAAGCGTTCTATCGAAATTGCCGAAACCTGCTCACAGAACACGGCTGCATGACGGTCAACTTATTCGGCCGAGCCATGAGTTACACAGAGAGTCTGCAAAAAATCAAAGCGGCTTTTGGTGAAGATGCAGTTTGGGCCTTCAAGCCCACCACAGCAGGCAATACCATTGTTGTGGCATGTCGCACGCCCCGCTCAATGGATCAAGCGTTGCTACAACAACAGGCAAAAGCCATCGAGTCCCGCTGGCCTCTGCCAGCAACAAAGTGGCTCAAAGTCTTGGCCCCTGCTTGACGCTGACAAACACCAAAGCCTGAGGCTGGCATACGCCATAATGAAGCTGAGCCCAACAGTGAAGCGTCGGTCGTTGACCCGCAAATAGACAGCGTTGCAAAGCCATGAACAGTGAATCCAAAGAGCCAGCAAAAGCGCTGAGTTGCGAGACCTGCTACTACGTCATGCCTTCGTATTCATCCAGCACGGGCTTGCGCTGCGGACTCAAATACTTTCAAGCCTCCGCATTCATGCGCAAACTCCAACGCATGGAGCATTACCCCGAGGTAAAGAAGATCAACGCTTGCGAATCCTGGCTCCACAAATCAGCGTAGTTTCACCTCCTGCATCGCTCGCTTAGTTGCATGCGGCAAACCTTGTCTGTCGATGTTGACCTGATGCGCCTGCCATGCACGCACCCCCTTGCGATCCACCGATAAGCGTACCACCCAAGCGATGTTGTTTACTGGGTCTGGAAAGCCTTCGAACACAAAGTTGCCTAAGCTGTAAAAAATAGGCTTGCCTTTGTATTGGTCTGTGTCTTGCAGTTGGTGTGGGTGGCCGCCAACGACGGCGTCTGCGCCCGCATCTATCATCAACCTCGCTAGCGCACGCTGACGTGCGTTTGCAGTCGGATCTTCCCAACCCCAGTGCATCACAGGAATCACGACATCGGCGCTCCACACACGACGCGCATCTTGGATGTCGCGCACCACTTGTTCGTCTTCGCTCCACGCCACGCCAGGTCGGTCATGGTCGGCCTCGAAGTTGCGCGGTTGAAACTCGTCATAGCCAAGAATGGCAATGCGTAAGCCTTGGCGCTCTAGGATGAGTGGCTTGTGCGCCTCTTGCAGATCGTGGCCGCCACCGTAGTAGCCCAAGCCCGAGTCTTTAAGCAACCCTAACATCTGTGCAAAGGCTTGAGGCCCGTAGTCACCCGAGTGGTTGTTGGCCAAGCCCACGGCATCGAAGTGGCGCTTGACGTATTTCAAGCCACGCGGATGCACCCTGAACACATTGGGTTTTTCAGGCTCCACCGAACCGACAGTAGCCACCACACACTCCAAATTACCCAAGCGAATGTCAGCGCCTTTGAACAAGTGCGCCACGCCTGCAAAAGGGTCACGGCCACGACGAATGGCACGATCAGGCCCACCTTCGAGCATGATGTCGCCAGCAAAAACCACTGAGACAACCGGCTCGGGGGTTTGAGCTCTGGCCATGCCCATGCACAGCAAAACCCCCGCGCTCAGAGTGAGCCACTTGATGATTGAACGGGGTACATATGTCATCGCACCACCTCATGCAAAGCACAGCCGTAGATCAACTCTTTGCCTAAAAACGGCGAATACAAAGCCACACGCCCAGTCAGCGCATGGCGATCTGGCACGGCTTGAGTGGGTGGAGCTACATACTTGGCGTGCTGCAAGATCATGGGCTGGCGATCAGTTTGGTAGAACACATACAGATTGATCAAGTCCACCCTTGTGTCGTCCCCCAGCACGACAGCTTTGAAACGAAAACGATCCGCCAAGTTCACACTGGTGACGGTGTAGGGATCTGACACAGGCTGAAAGCTGTGCTCGAAGTGCTCTGCATTCACCTCAAAGTGACAGCGCAACAGCGGCGATGCCTGCGCCACAAGTGGAAAAAATGCGGCTATCAGCCACCATCGACAACGCATCCCAACTCCCTGTTTTGAATGAGCCAGAGCCTACTTGATCGAAGCAGCGTGCTCGCTATGGGTTTGCCCTTGTAGCTGGCAAAATCAAGACCTATTTAAGAAAGCACGTCATGAACTCATCGTCCGCCACTGCGCCCCCTCGCCTCACAAGCCTCTCTCACGGCGGTGGCTGCGGCTGCAAGATTGCGCCCGGCGTATTGAGCGAGATATTGAAAAGCACCAGCGCCATGCCCATCCCGCCACAGTTGTTGGTGGGTATAGAAACCGCAGACGACGCAGCGGTGTATCAGCTCAATGACGAGCAAGCGCTCATCGCCACAACCGACTTCTTCATGCCCATCGTGGATGACCCATTCGACTTTGGCCGCATCGCTGCCACCAACGCCATCAGCGATGTGTATGCGATGGGTGGCACGCCCATCATGGCTTTGGCTTTGGTAGGTATGCCCATCAACGTACTACCCGCCGAAACGATTGGCAAAATTTTGGATGGTGGGCAAAGCGTGTGCCGCGAGGCTGGGATTCCTATTGCAGGTGGCCACACGATCGACTCGGTCGAACCCATTTATGGCTTGGTCGTCTTAGGTCTTGTGCACCCCAAGCGCATCAAACGCAATGCCGATGCACGCGTTGGCGACCGTTTAATTTTGGGCAAACCGCTCGGCGTAGGCGTGTTGTCTGCCGCTCTCAAGAAAAACGCGCTCAGCGCTGAAGGCTACGCACACATGATTGCCAACACCACCCAACTCAACACACCGGGCGCAGCTCTGTCTGCTTTGGCTGGCGTGCATGCCATGACGGATGTCACAGGCTTTGGTTTGGCAGGCCATGCCTTAGAGATGGCACGCGGCAGCCATCACACCGTACAGCTGAATATGAGCCAAGTGCCTTTGCTGCCTGGCGTACGCGAGCTCGCC
Organism: Pseudomonadota bacterium; assembly: GCA_041180165.1. GTDB lineage: Bacteria > Pseudomonadota > Gammaproteobacteria > Burkholderiales > Burkholderiaceae_C > Limnohabitans. The sequence goes on from JBEGSC010000005.1 coordinate 8,250, forward strand.
GAGCAAGGCATGCTGACCGGTGCATCAGGCCGCAACTGGTCGGCCTACGGCCAAGAAATCGCTCTAGCTCCTGAATGCAATGCAATTGACCAAGCACTCTTGAGCGACCCTCAAACCAGCGGTGGCTTGCTGGTGGCCTGTACCCCTGAGTCTGTCGATGAGGTGTTGGCTGTATTTCATCAGCACGGCTTTGCAGCGGCCTGCGAAGTGGGAGAAATCACAACGACCAAGCAAAGTGGCGCTCAGCTGATCGTTCGTTAATCTCTAACAGTCAAAGTACCCGACCTCGGTTCGACTTGATCGCCGAGGTCTTTTTTTTACTGTCTAGTCGGCGCAGCTTTGATGCATAAGTGGGCTTGGTCGGCTTGCGTGCTTTGGGAGGCTTGGCCACGCTTTGTATCAGCTCATGCAATCGCGCAAAGGCTTCCATACGGTTCATATCTTGGCTGCGATGCTCTTGCGCTTTGATGACCACCACACCGTCTTGTGTAATGCGGTGGTCTGCTAAACACATCAGCCGTGCTTTCACATCCTCGGGCAACGAAGACGCCATCACATCAAAACGCAGATGAATGGCGCTTGAGACCTTATTGACGTTTTGGCCACCCGCACCTTGGGCGCGAATGGCCGTCACTTCAACTTCGGACTCTTTGATGTGCATGGCGAATTACTGTTTTTGAATACCAGCGCGTTGAATCACCTCACCCCAGCGCTTGATTTCATTTTGTAACCACTCTTGTGCTTGCGGCACAGTGCTGGGGTGTGGCTCAACATTGAGGTCTAAAAGTTTTTGGCGCACCCCTGAGTTTTGCAAGGCGGCATTGACTTCTTTGTTCAAACGATCCACGACGGCCTGCGGCGTTTTGGCGGGCACGCCTAACCCATTCCATGAGGTAGACACCAAGTTAGGCACACCACCTTCTTTAGCGGTGGGAACTTGGGGCAGTGCCGCGTTACGTTTGGCACCAGTGACTGCCAAAGCGCGCAACGCGCCGCCTTTGATTTGTGGCAACACGGGGCTGAGCACTTCAACTGCTACATCAATTTGCGCCCCTCGCAAAGCGGTCATCACCGCGGGCGTACCGTTGAAAGGCACCACTTGCGCATCCAAACCGGCCACGGCCTTGAACAGTTCAGCCGTCAAATGCTGCGTACTACCAATATTGATACTGCCGATGTTGAGCTTGCCAGGATTGGCTTTAGCCCAAGCCAGAAGTTCTGGCAAGGTTTGAAAACGTGACTCTGCGCTGGTCACGATCGCCAAGTCGAATGTTCCCATCAACGACACGGGCGTGAAGTCTTTCACAGGGTCGAATGGCAGCGTTTTGAACAGACCAGCGCTCACCGCGTTCGCGTTGGACATCAACAAAAGCGTATGGCCATCCGCATCTGACTTCGCCACCAAGTCCGCAGCCACGATGCCACCTGCACCTGGACGGTTATCAATCACTACAGACTGCCCGAGGTTTTCAGACATTTGCTGTGCCACAGTACGCGCCGTCAAATCAGCCACGCCGCCTGCGCCAAAGGGCACCACGATACGAAGGGGCTTGGTAGGAAAACTCTGAGATTGCGCGGAACTAACGCATGCCACCAACAGGCTGACAGCAAACAACTGAGAAAAAAAGCGTCGACGAGCTTGCATGAGATATCTCCACAGGATGAATCGAATTCCTATTTTCTTTCATCATGAAAGCTCTCAACCAAGGGGCAAGATCAAAGCCCTTTGAAAGTCAGGTCACTGGGTACACTCTGGGGTTACGTATTTATTTGACCCCATTCAAGGATTTCCCATGAACACGACCCCTTCCGGCCTGCAATACATCGACCACGTGGTGGGCGACGGCGCTGAAGCTACTGCTGGCCAACACGTCAGCGTGCACTACACCGGCTGGCTCTACAAAGATGGCGAGCAAGGCGCCAAGTTCGACTCCAGCCGCGACCGCAACGACCCGTTCGACTTCCCCTTGGGTGCAGGCATGGTCATCAAGGGCTGGGACGAAGGCGTGCAAGGCATGAAGATTGGCGGCCAACGCACCCTCATCATCCCGCCAGAGCTGGGCTACGGCGCACGCGGCGCGGGCGGTGTGATTCCCCCCAACGCCACTTTGAAGTTCGACGTCGAGCTGCTCGGCCTCGAATAAGCACACAGCCAGCTTGTGCGGGTCACCCACGCGGGTGGCCTTGGATGAAGCGGGTCTTCATCCACTTTGAGAGCGGGGCCCTGCCCCGCTTTGTCTTGCGCAACAATTTTTTTACAAAACCCCTCTTGAAATAGGGTTTGATGCCCTCAGCTTCGCTGAATCTACGTCAAACAAGCCTCACAAAGCATGTCAGAACCAACAGAAAACAAAGACTCCACAGCCTCTGCCGCTGACCACTTGGCCTCGCACATGGCCAGCATGGCTCCTGCCACCGAAGCCCCTGCCGCGGCGGAACCTGCTGCCGAACTCGACCCATTGGCAGCAGCTCAAGCAGAAGTCGCTGCTTTGCAAGCCAAAGTGACCGAGCTGCAAGACCAATACATCCGTGGCCAAGCCGAGGTGCAAAACGCCCGCCGCCGTGCGGACGAAGAAGTATCTAAAGCCCGTAAATTCGCACTCGAGAGCTTTGCTGACAGCTTGCTGCCCGTGCTCGACAGCCTCGAAGCAGGTTTGGCCGTGCAAACCGCCACGCCAGAGCAAATTCGCGAAGGCGCGGAAGCTACGTTGCGTCAGCTCAAGAGCGCGATGGAGCGCAACAAGATTGTGGCCATCGACCCCGCCGTCGGCGCCAAGTTTGACCCCGCACAGCACCAAGCCATCAGCATGGTGCCTGCCGAGCAGGAAGCCAATACCGTGGTCACCGTGCTGCAAAAGGGTTACTTGATTGCTGAGCGCGTGCTGCGCCCTGCCTTGGTCACGGTGGCCGCACCGAAATAAACACTTGAAATTGGCGAAGTTATCCACACCTACGCCTCATCTGAATTTTTAAAAGTTACTGGAGTAAGAACATGGGAAAAATCATCGGTATTGACTTGGGCACCACCAACTCGTGCGTGGCCATCATGGAAGGCAATACGACCAAAGTGATCGAAAACGCCGAAGGCGCTCGCACCACACCGTCGATCATTGCGTATCAAGAAGACGGCGAAATTTTGGTCGGCGCATCGGCCAAGCGCCAAGCCGTGACCAACCCACGCAACACGCTCTACGCGGTCAAGCGTCTGATCGGTCGCAAGTTCAGCGAAAAAGAAGTTCAAAAAGACATCGACTTGATGCCCTACACCATCGCCAAAGCCGACAACGGCGACGCATGGGTGGAAGTGCGTGGCAACAAGTTGGCCCCTCCTCAAATCAGCGCTGAAATTCTGCGCAAGATGAAGAAAACCGCCGAAGACTACCTCGGCGAAGAAGTGACCGAAGCCGTCATCACCGTACCCGCTTACTTCAACGACGCACAACGTCAAGCCACCAAAGATGCTGGCCGCATCGCAGGTTTGGACGTCAAGCGCATCATCAACGAACCCACCGCTGCTGCTTTGGCCTTCGGCTTGGACAAAACAGAAAAAGGCGATCGCAAGATTGCGGTGTACGACTTGGGTGGCGGTACGTTTGACGTGTCCATCATCGAAATCGCCGACGTTGATGGCGAAAAACAGTTTGAAGTGTTGTCCACCAACGGTGACACCTTCTTGGGTGGCGAAGACTTCGACCAACGCATCATCGACTTCATCATTGCCGAGTTCAAGAAAGAGTCTGGCGTTGATTTGTCCAAAGACGTGTTGGCCTTGCAACGCCTCAAAGAAGCCGCTGAAAAAGCCAAGATTGAATTGTCATCCTCGGCCTCAACCGATATCAACTTGCCTTACATCACGGCAGACGCCACCGGTCCTAAGCACTTGAACATCAAGCTCAACCGCGCCAAGTTGGAACAGCTGGTGGACGAGTTGATCGAGCGCACCATTGCCCCTTGCCGCACCGCCATCAAAGATGCGGGCGTGTCAGTGAGCGACATTGACGACGTGATCTTGGTCGGCGGTATGAGCCGTATGCCCAAGGTGCAAGACAAGGTCAAAGAGTTCTTTGGCAAAGAGCCACGTCGTGATGTGAACCCTGACGAAGCCGTGGCCGTGGGCGCTGCAATTCAAGGTCAAGTGTTGTCCGGCGACCGCACCGATGTGTTGTTGCTCGACGTGACACCTTTGTCTTTGGGCATCGAAACCTTGGGCGGCGTGATGACCAAGATGATCGCCAAGAACACGACCATCCCTACCAAGTTTGCACAAACCTTCTCGACGGCCGAAGACAACCAGCCTGCCGTGACCATCAAGGTCTACCAAGGCGAGCGCGAAATGGCTTCTGGCAACAAGAGCTTGGGTGAGTTCAACCTCGAAGGCATTGCACCAGCTGCACGCGGCACACCGCAAATTGAAGTGTCGTTTGACATTGACGCCAACGGCATCTTGCACGTGGGCGCCAAAGACAAAGCCACCGGCAAAGAAAACAAGATCACGATCAAGGCCAACTCTGGTTTGAGCGAAGACGAAATTCAACAAATGGTGAAAGACGCCGAGTTGAACGCCGCTGAAGACAAGAAGAAACTCGAAATCGTGCAATCACGCAACCAAGCCGACGCCGCTGTGCACAGCGTGAAGAAGAGCTTGGGCGAGCACGGCGACAAGCTCGACGCTGGCGAAAAAGAAGCCATCGAAGCCGCCATCAAGGAAGTCGAAGAAGCATTGAAGGGCGACGACAAAGCCGCCATCGACGCCAAAACCGAAGCCTTGATGACCGCCTCACAAAAGCTCGGCGAAAAAGTCTACGCAGACATGCAAGCTCAACAAGCTGCTGGTGGCGCTGCCCCCGGTGCAGAGCAAGCCAAACCAGCCGACGACAACGTGGTCGACGCTGAAGTGAAAGAAGTGAAAAAAGGCTAAGCCCTTTCTCATCTTCTGAGCTGACCTCGCCGCGTTTCGCCTGACCAGGTGAACACGCGGCGAAGTCTTGATCAAGCCCCACAAAAAACGGCACTGCCCACACCATGTCCAAACGCGATTTTTATGAAGTACTCGGCCTAGCCAAAGGCGCGAGCGACGACGAGATCAAAAAAGCTTATCGCAAACTCGCGATGAAGTACCACCCTGACCGCAACCAAGGCGACAAAGCCAAGGATGCCGAGGCGCAGTTCAAAGAGGTCAAAGAGGCCTACGAGATGCTGTCTGACCCCGAAAAACGTGCAGCCTACGACCAGTACGGCCATGCGGGCGTGGACCCCAATATGCGCGGTGGTGCAGGCGGATTTGGCGGTGGCTTTGGCGGCGCAGGCTTTGGTGAAGCATTTGGCGACATCTTTGGTGACATCTTTGGCCAGCAGCGTCGTGGCCCCGGAGGCCGTCAGGTCTACCGTGGCAACGATTTGAGCTACGCCATGGAAATCACGCTCGAAGAAGCGGCCAATGGCAAGAATGCCGAAATCAAAATCCCAAGCTGGGACTCCTGCGAAACCTGCGATGGCACGGGCGCCAAGCCCGGCACCTCGGTCAAAACCTGTACCACCTGCCACGGCAGCGGCCAAGTGCAAATGCGCCAAGGCTTTTTCAGTGTGCAGCAAACCTGTCCGCATTGCCGAGGCTCAGGCAAGATCATTCCTGATCCATGCAATATGTGTCATGGCCAAGGCAAGATCAAGAAGCAAAAAACACTCGAAGTCAAAATCCCATCAGGCATCGACGACGGCATGCGCATTCGCAGCACCGGCAACGGCGAGCCTGGCACCAACGGCGGGCCACCCGGTGATTTGTTCATCGAGATTCGCGTCAAGAAGCACGACATCTTCGAGCGCGATGGCGACGACTTGCACTGCTCAGTGCCCATCAGCATCACCACCGCGGCTTTGGGTGGCGAAATTCGCGTCCCGACACTGGCAGGCGAAGCAGCCATTGACATTCCCGAAGGCACCCAAAACGACAAGCAGTTCCGCTTGCGTGGCAAGGGCATCAAGGGGGTTCGCTCCAGCTTCCCCGGCGATTTGTATTGCCACATCTCGGTGGAAACGCCGGTCAAGCTCACTGAGCACCAACGCAAGCTGCTCAAAGAGCTGGATGAGTCGTTGAAAAAAGGCGGCGATAAGCACTCACCCGCAGAGGGTGGATGGGCGGAGAAGCTCAAGCGTTTTTTCAACTAACGCACACGTGAAATACTCCTCTCAAAAAGGGGATACTTCACGCATGAGCGTCAACATCACCTTCTTAGGCGGAACCGGTACCGTCACCGGTTCTAAGTATTTGGTCCAACACGATGGCAAGAAATTGCTGGTCGATTGCGGACTGTTTCAGGGCTATAAGCAGCTGCGCTTGCGCAACTGGAGCCCGCTGCCCGTCACACCCACCGATGTCGATGCGGTCATCCTCACGCACGCACATTTGGATCACAGTGGTTATGTACCCCTACTCTATCGTCAAGGCTACCGTGGGCGTATCCATGCCACACCTGCGACGGTCGATTTGTGCGGCATCTTGCTGCCCGACAGTGGCCATATTCAAGAAGAAGATGCGGCGTTTTTAAACCGCCACGGATGCACCAAGCACGAGCCAGCCATGCCGCTTTACGGCAAACACGATGCGCTGTTGTCTTTGCAGCTCCTCAAAGCAGAGCGGGAAACCCATACCTTCTCGCCAATTCCCGGCTGGAAAGCCACCTTCAGCACGGCCGGCCACATCTTGGGGGCAGCCAGTGTGTTGGTTGAAGTGGCGGGCCGTCGCATTTTGTTCAGCGGCGATGTTGGGCGCCCCGACGACATGATCATGAACCCGCCAGCACCACCGCCTGACGCAGACACGGTGCTTATTGAGTCCACTTACGGCAACCGTGAACACCCCCACGAAAACATCATGGCAGAGCTGGCACCTGCCATCAAACGCGTGGCCGCACGCGGTGGTGTGGCCGTTGTACCTGTGTTTGCGGTAGGCCGCGCACAAGCGCTACTGCATGCCATTGCTGTGATGAAAGAGCGTGGCGAAATCCCACACGGTTTGCCGATCTTTTTAGACAGCCCGATGGCAGTGCACACCACCGATTTGTTCCAACGCCACCCAGACGCACATCGCTTAGATGCACATGCGCTCAAAGGCTTGAAGCATGTGGCGACGATGATTGAGACCACCGAAGAGTCCAAGGCCTTGTCCAAGCGCCACGGCCCTATGGTCATCTTGGCCGCGAGCGGCATGGCCACAGGCGGGCGAGTGTTGCACCATTTGGCACACTACCTACCCGACCATCGCAACATGGTCATCCTGACCGGCTATCAAGCACCGGGAACGCGTGGCGCCACCATTGCCAGCGGCGGCACACTGCTGCGCATGCATGGGCAAGATGTAGAGGTACATGCCGAAGTCGTGCAACTTCAATCATCTTCTGCCCATGCAGATGCCACTCAGTTGCTTGGCTGGTTAGGCCAAATGAAGAACAAGCCCGATCAGGTCTATGTGGTACACGGCGAACCGGAGGCATCTGATAGTTTGCGTCAGCGTATTGAGCGTGATCTGCACTGGCGCGCCATCGTGCCCGAACATGGCAGCACATGGCCCACGTAATTTGATACAAAGGCGCGAGACAATGCGCATCATGTTTTTTGATCACCCTACACGTCAGCCACGGTCAATCCTTAGCTTGGTCATCGTTGCCAGCACTTGGCTTGCCACGATAGGCAACTTGGTTCTTTGGCGAAATCTCATCGCATTGCCCGACCTATCTGGGTGGCACAAAGGGTTATTCGTCTGCGCGTTCGCGCTCATCATCGCCAGCGTTGTTACGTTCTTGCTGTCTCTATTGGCTTGGCGCTACACACTCAAGCCACTCATCAGCCTACTCTTGTTACTCACAGGTATTTCCACGCACTACATGTGGATGTACGGCATTGTCGTGGATACACCCATGGTGGTAAACGTCTTCCAAACTGACGTGCGCGAGGCGCGCGATCAGATGAGCTGGCAGCTCATGCTCACGGTTACAGCATTGGCGGGACTACCACTCATTTGGCTGTGGCGACAAACCATAAAACCTGCGCCATTCAAGCAACAACTTCAACGCAACATGGTGCTTTTTGTGGGGTCTGCTTTACTCGCGTTTGTTAGCCTGCAACTGGTTTTTCAGGACTTTGCATCACTCATGCGTAACCACACCCAGCTACGCTACCAAATCAACCCTCTAAACAGCATCTATGCTCTGCTTGATCTAACAGTCATTCCTTCTGATAAACCCCAAGGGCCACTCCAACCCATAGGTCAAGATGCACACATTGATCGACTCGATGGGAAACCGGATCAGCGTCCACCACTGCTGGTATTTGTGTTGGGCGAGACTGCGCGGAGTCAGAATTTTTCTCTCAATGGCTATGCGAAACAAACCAATCCCTTATTAGCGAAGGAAAATGTCACTAGCTTTCGCAATGTCGCATCATGCGGCACCAGCACCGCTGAATCTGTGCCCTGCATGTTTTCTCACTTGGGCAGATCTGAATTTAAAAACCGCAACGCTGAATTTGAAAACCTGCTTGATGTGTTGCAGCGTGCTGGCTATGCGGTGCTTTGGATCGACAACCAGTCGGGTTGCAAAGACCAGTGCGACCGAATTCCCAACATCAACACATCCGACCTCAATGTGCCAGAACATTGCGAAGGGGGTGAATGCCGCGACACCGTCATGCTCACACGCATCGAAGCTGAACTGGCCAAGCTCCCTGCCGAGCGCCGTACACGTGGCACCGTGGTGGTGATGCACCAAATGGGTAGCCATGGACCCGCCTACTTCAAACGCACGCCCGCAGAATTCAAACCCTTTAAACCAGAGTGCACCGACACCTCGCTCTCACAATGTGACCGTGCGCAAGTGGTGAATGCCTACGACAACACGATTGTGTTCACCGACTACTTTTTGTCACGCGTGATTGCTTGGCTTAAATCTCAAGAAAAAACCCACACACCAGCGATGCTCTACGTGTCAGACCATGGCGAATCATTGGGTGAGAAAAATATGTATTTGCACGGCCTGCCCTACAGCGTGGCACCACCCGAGCAAACCACGGTGCCGATGATCACCTGGCTATCTCCTGGCTTTGAACAACTCAGCCGTGTCAGCACGCGATGCTTGCAAAACCAGCGTGACAAACCGCTGTCGCACGACAACCTGTTTCACTCGGTGTTGGGTTTGATGGCGGTGAAAACCAGCGTCTACCAACGTGAGCTGGATTTCTTCGCGACCTGCGAAGGCCGCTAAAAACGAATCGCTTTACAAAAAGCGATCGAGCAGCTTGCGTGTGTGGCGATCTAGCGAAGGCAAATCACGAATCAAAAACTGAACGCCATGCGCATCAGCCACGATGAGTCGCGTTGTGCTCAATCGACGAATGTCTTCTTCACCTTTGAGCACCAACTGAGCTGGACCTCGGTTGGTTTGAACCCGCCAAATGCTGGGCGTGGAAAAGCTGTTCACCCCATCTAAGCGCAAAATCTCGGGCATGAACTCGCGCCCTTGCAGCGCTTGCGCCACGATGTCGCGCTCGTTCGCGGGAAGATCATCGAGGCTCTCCACCCAAGCCAACTCTTTGCCCTCAGCGCTCAAAATAGAAATGCAGTGATCGGGCGTCGCAATAGGAAACGCACGGGCCACTACCGCACCCACGTGCTGCGTGCCATCGGCTAAGGTGACCACCAATTTGCCAAAGGGGTCAAAGGCCAGAGAGAAATCTACGGTCATGGCATCACTCATACAGACTCCTTCGTCGAAGCACGCGCCACGGCGTCTTCTGCATTCTTGGCTTGGGCTTCGTACAAGCGGTAGTAAGCGCCTTGACGCGCCATGAGCGTGTCGTGGTCGCCCTCCTCCACCACCACGCCTTGTTCCATCACGACCAAACGATCGGCTTGGTTCAAGGTCGACAAACGGTGGGCAATGGCAATCGTGGTTCGGCCTTTGACCAAGTTGTCCAAGGCCTTTTGAATTTCTTGCTCTGTTTCGGTGTCCACGGATGCGGTGGCTTCATCCAAGATCAAGATGCGTGGGTTGATCAACAAAGCACGTGCGATGGAGATACGCTGACGTTCGCCACCCGACAAACCTTGACCGCGCTCGCCCACCAAAGAGTCATAGCCTTGTGGCAGGCGCAAGATGAATTCGTGCGCATGGGCAGCACGCGCGGCCGCCACGATTTCTTCGCGTGTCGCATCGGGCTTGCCGTAGGCGATGTTGTCGGCAATCGTGCCGAAGAACAAGAACGGCTCTTGCAACACCATGCCAATATGGCTGCGGAAGTCCGACAAAGCAATGTTGCGAATGTCGATGCCATCGAGCTTGATCGAGCCTTCGCTCAAGTCGTAGAAGCGGCAAATCAAGTTGACCAAGGTGCTCTTACCAGAGCCGCTTTGGCCCACCAAACCGATCATTTCACCAGGGCGAATGGTGAGGTTCATGCCGCGAATCACGGCGCGGTTGCCGTAGCGGAACCCTGCATCTTGAATTTCAATGCGCCCCTGCAATGGCGTCGGCAATTTTTGAGGGTTGGTGGTTTCAGGCACGCTGGAGACGTGGTCCAAAATTTCAAAAATGCGCTTAGCACCTGCGGCCGCTTTTTGTGTGTGTGAGACGATGCGGCTCATCGAATCCAAGCGGGTGTAAAAGCGTCCGATGTAGGCTAAAAACGCAGCCAAGACGCCCACTGAAATTTGGTTGTGCGACACCAAGTAAATACCAAAGCCCCACACCACCAACAAACCCACCTCCGTCATCAGCGTGACAGTGGGTGAGAACAACGACCACACGAAGTTGATGCGGTCGTTCACCGCCAAGTTGTGCTTGTTGGCATCACGGAATCGGTTGGCTTCGCGGGTCTCTTGCGCAAAGGCTTTGACCACACGAATACCCGGAATGGTGTCGGCCAGCACGTTGGTGAGCTCTGACCAGACGCGGTCAATTTTCTCGAAACCTGTGCGTAGCTTGTCACGCACGGTGTGAATCAGCCACACAATGAACGGCAGTGGCAGCAAAGTGGCCGCAGCCAACTTGGGGTCGATACTGATCAAGATGGAAGCTGTCATCAAAATCATCAACACATCGGTCGCAAAGTCCAACAAGTGCAGCGACAAAAACACGCAAATGCGGTCGGTCTCTGCACCGATGCGGTTCATCAAATCACCCGTGCGGCGGCCACCAAAGTACTCCAATGACAAACGCATCAAATGCTCGTAAGCGGTGGTGCGCAAATCAGCGCCAATGCGCTCAGACACCAAGGCCAAGATGTAGGTTTTGAGCCAGCCCAAGCCCCAAGCCAGCAAAGCGGCGCCGAACAATCCGCCCAAATACAAATAAACCAAATCATGGTCGATGTCTTTGCCGTTTTGGAACGGAATCAACACATCGTCCATCAACGGCATGGTCAGGTACGGCGGCACCAAGGTCGCTGCAGTAGAGGCCAAAGTCAGCAGAAAACCTGCCAACAAACGCCATTGGTACGGCTTCGCAAATCGCCACAAACGGAACAGCCCCCAGGTCGAGAGCGGTGCGTGCTGCTCGCGGCTGCACACGGGGCATTCGTCACCCGCATTTTCAAGTTGCAGTTTGCATTGGGGGCAACGGGCTTGAGCCGATGCAGCCAGAGATTTGCCGTGGGTCAACACCTCAAGGCGTTCGGCAAATTTCTCTTGCAAACGCATGGCCATGACGTTGTGCGTCAAGGTGAAACGCCAGCTAGCGATGCGGTGAGTGGCGTCGATCAAACTGAGAGTGCCTACACCCGCATGGTCGGTGTGGGTCATCTTCATGCCCGCCACCAAGGTCCAACTGTCCCAGACAGGTGACGAACCCGGCTTTTCGGAGGCAAAAAGCACCCTTTGGTCTGTCACAATTAGTAGCCCTAGCGAAAAATGCAATTGGGCGTTCAGGTCAACCTCTAGCCAAGCTAGAACGTTTTCATGAGCAGACAGTTGTGCAATCGCTGAAGTTCGCCAGCCCTCGGGCAAAACGACTTTGGTGGAAGCCGATAAAGAAGAATTCATTATTGGAATTTTGCTGCTTCAATCGATGTCAATCGATGGACGGCGATAAAAATAAAAAAGCAGGAGCCAGGACTTTGTTAAACCCCAGTACGTTTGCAAATGATTGTATCGCCGCAGCCTCGGAGGTTGCTGTGGTGACCTTGGCTCTCCTCCCTGCTTCAGCCACCTCCAACCTCCGCTAAACCTGAAGCTCATTTATGGCATTCAAAGACATCCAAATCCTGCGCATGAACTACTTGCGCGGGCCTAACATCTGGACTTACCGCCCCATCATCGAAGCCCTCATTGATTTAGGCGAGATGGAAGATCACCCTTCCAACAAAATTGACGGTTTCAACGATCGCATCAACGGCTGGTTGCCCGGCTTGGTCGAACACCACTGCGGTGTGGGTCATCGTGGCGGCTTCCTCACCCGATTAGTCGGCGGCACGTGGATGGGCCACATCATGGAGCACGTCTCCATCGAGTTACAGCTCTTGGCCGGTGCCCGTGCTGAGTTTGGCAAAGCCCGTGAAATCAGCAAACGCGGCATCTACAAAGTGGTGTTTCGCACCGAGCACGAAGAGTTGGGCCGCGAGAGCTTCCTCGCTGCACGCGAGCTGGTGATGGCTGCGGCCAACAACAAACCATTCGACATCGATGGCACGGTAGAACGTTTGAAAAAGATTGCCGACTTGCGCTGCCTAGGCCCAAGCACAGCCTGCATCGTTGATGCCGCAGTCGAGCGCAAAACTCCCTTCATTCGCCTGACCGAAGGCAACTTGGTGCAGCTGGGCTATGGCGCTAAACAACGCCGCATTTGGACCGCTGAAACCGACCGCACCAGCGCGATTGCTGAAACCATCTCCAGCGACAAGGACTTGACAAAGCGCTTGCTCACGCAATGCGGTATTCCCGTGCCAGAAGGCCAAATTGCCAAAACCGCGGATGAAGCTTGGGAAGCCGCGCAAGACATTGGTCTGCCTGTGGTGGTCAAGCCCCTCGACGGCAACCGTGGCTGGGGCGTTTCACTGGACGTGAACACCGAAGAAGCAGTACGCAAAGCTTGGGTCGCAGCTGAAAAAGAAGGCAGCGAAGTACTGATCGAACGCTATGTGCGTGGCGACGAACACCGCGTGTTGGTGGTGGGCGACCGCGTGGTTGCCGCTGTACGTGGTGAAACCGCCACCATCACGGGTGACGGCGTGTCCACCGTTGAACAACTGATCGACTCGCAAATCAACACCGATCCACGTCGTGGCGTGGCCGAGGGCTTCCCTCTCGACTTGATCCGCTTAGACACGCCGCGCGGAGAAATGTCTTTGTTGCAAATCCAACGTCAAGGCTTGGAGCCCTCGAGCGTTCCAGAAAAAGGCCGTATCGTGGTGGTGCAACGCAACGGCAATCTCAGCAACGATGTGACCGATTTGGTTCACCCTGAAGTCGCAGCTGTGGCCACCCTTGCGGCACGTGTGATTGGTTTGGACATTGCCGGCATCGACATCGTCACGCAAGACATCTCACGTCCTTTGGAAGAAACACAAGGCGCCATCATCGAAGTCAACGCAGGCCCAGGCTTGCTGATGCACGTCAAACCTGCCGTAGGCCAACCCCGCCCTGTGGGCAAAGCCATCGTCGAACATTTGTTTGGCCCTAACGAGTCGGGCCGCATTCCTGTGGTAGGCATTGTGGGCAGCCAGCAAACGACAGAGCTGTCGCAGCTCGTGGCGTGGTTGCTGCACCTCTCGGGCAAACGCACAGGCTTGGCATGCAAAGACGGTCTGTACATGGACCAACAGCATTTGGGCAAAACAGATTCACGTGGCTTCGCCGCCTCGGAGCGTTTGCTCATCAACCGTGCGCTTGATGCGGCTGTGTTTGAAACTACGCCCTCTCTCATCTTGGATGAAGGCTTGGCTTACGACCGTTGTTTGGTTGGTGTCGTGACCAACATGCCCGAAACGGATGCTGCGCTGATTGAAAAACACGACATTCAAACCGCAGAGCAAATGCGCACCGTCATTCGCACCCAAGTCGACTTGGTGCTGCCAGAAGGTGCGGCCGTATTGAATGCTGACGAAGAAGCTGTGACCACCTTGGCCGAGTTGAGCGACGGCGAAGTGGTTTACTACGCCAAAGCACAAGACAACGCGACTTTAAAAGCTCACTTGCAAGCTGGCGGCCGCGCTGTGTTCTGCAAAGACGGCCACGTCACCTTGGCGCGTGGCGACCAAGAAACACAATTGTTCCACCTCGACCTAGAGCTGATTGCACGTTTACTCAAAGACGGCTTGCAGATCTCAACCCTACTGGCCGCTGTGGCCACAGCCTGGTCGCTGGACATTGCACCGCTGCTGATTCGCGCAGGCTTGAAAAATTTCGGACAACAAAACCAACAGGTTGCCAAGGACATTGCAAGGATGAATGGCTAATGGAAGTCTCTCGTATTCGCGCCCTGCGCGGCCCTAACCTCTGGACCCGTCACACTGCTGTGGAGGCCATGGTCAAGTGCGAAAACGGACAAGTTGACCTGAGCGAACTTCCCGAGTTTGAAAGCCGCTTGCGCAACCTGTTCCCTGGCTTGGGCACGCTGCGCCCGACCAACCACAAGGTACAGCTCAGCATGGCGCATGCGCTCGAAGCTGCCACCTTACATTTGCAAATCGAGGCAGGCTGCCCAGTCACCTTCAGCCGAACCACACCCACCACTGACCACGGTTTGTACCAAGTCGCGGTGGAGTACACCGAAGAGCAGGTGGGCATCTTGGCCATCAAACTGGCGCACGAGTTGTGCTTGGCCGCACTCAACAACACCAGCTTTGATGTGGACGCCGCCATTCACCAACTTCGCGAACTCGACGAAGACATTCGCTTAGGCCCATCGACTGGATCCATCGTCAATGCCGCCATCGCCCGCGGTATTCCCTACCGCCGCTTGACCGAAGGCAGCTTGGTTCAACTGGGCTGGGGCAGCAAGCAACGCCGCATCCAAGCGGCTGAAATTGATTCCACCAGCGCCATTGCCGAGTCCATCGCGCAAGACAAGGAACTCACCAAGAAGCTGCTGCATGCGGCTGGTGTGCCTGTGCCATTGGGCCGCCCCGTTACCAGCGCTGATGATGCTTGGGCTGCCGCTCAAGAAATTGGCCTGCCTGTGGTGGTCAAACCACGCGATGGCAACCAAGGCAAAGGCATTTCTGTCAACGTCACCACCGAAGAAGGTGTCAAAGCTGCTTTCGTAGCGGCTCGCGCATGCCGCGAAGAGGTCTTGGTCGAGCGTTTCTTACCCGGCAGCGATTACCGCTTGCTAGTTGTGGGCAACAAACTCGTGGCTGCGGCGCGCCGAGACCCTCCGCTGGTCATTGGCAACGGTAAAAACACAGTGCGCGAATTGGTCGATATTGTCAATGCCGACCCACGACGTGGCGAAGGTCATGCCACCTCGCTCACCAAAATCCGATTTGATGACATCGCCATTGCGCGTCTTAAAGAACAAGGTTTTGAAGCCAACTCTGTGCCCGCTAAGGGCGAGCGTGTCATTCTTCGCAACAACGCCAACCTCTCTACCGGCGGAACCGCTACTGACGTGACAGACGATGTTCACCCCGAAGTAGCCCTGCGCGCGATTGCCGCAGCGCAAATGGTGGGCTTGGACATTTGCGGCGTCGATGTGGTGTGCGACTCCGTGCTGCGCCCGCTCGAAGAACAAAGCGGTGGCGTGGTTGAAGTCAACGCCGCACCTGGCCTGCGCATGCACCTGAGTCCCTCGTTTGGCAAAGGTCGTGATGTGGGCGAGGCTGTGATGGCCACCATGTTCCCTGATGGCGGCGATGGTCGTATTCCTGTGATTGCCGTGACTGGCACCAATGGCAAAACCACCACCGTGCGCTTGACCTCTCACCTCTTGCGTGCCAACGGTTTGCGCGTGGGCATGACCAACACAGATGGCGTGTACGTGAACGGCCGTCAAACCGACAGCGGCGACTGCAGCGGTCCACGCAGTGGCCGCAATGTGTTGGCGCACCCCGATGTGGATGCAGCTGTGCTCGAGACTGCACGCGGCGGCATGCTGCGTGAAGGCTTGGCCTTTGACCGCTGCCAAGTGGCCGTGGTCACCAACATCGGCATGGGAGACCATTTA
Organism: Pseudomonadota bacterium; assembly: GCA_041180165.1. Taxonomy (GTDB): domain Bacteria; phylum Pseudomonadota; class Gammaproteobacteria; order Burkholderiales; family Burkholderiaceae_C; genus Limnohabitans. The sequence goes on from JBEGSC010000005.1 coordinate 24,398, forward strand.
GGCTTGAACTACATCACCACCGTCGAAGACTTGGCGGTGTTGAAGCGCGTGATTGTGCAAAACGTAGCTGAATCAGGCACAGCCGTGCTGAACGCCACCGACCCCATCGTGGCGGCCATGGCCAATAAGTGCCCAGGCCAAGTGACCTTCTTTGGTTTGGACTCGCACCACCCTGTCATTGCCACGCACCGTGCCCAAGGCAAACGCGTGTTGTTTGTGGAGGACGACCAAATCGTGGCCATGCAAGGCAACCATTCGGTGCGCATTCCACTGTCAGAAATACCTGTGACACGCAGCGGTGCAATCAGCTTCCAAATTGAGAACGCGATGGCAGCGATTGGTGCTGCTTGGGCTGTGGGCGTACCTTGGCAAACCATCTGCAAAGGCTTAGCCACTTTTGTAAGCGACAGCAATGCCGTACCCGGACGTTTCAATGTGTTCGACTACAAAGGCGCGACAGTCATTGCAGATTACGGTCATAACCCAGATGCCATCAAAGCGCTGGTACAAGCCGTGTCTAACCTGCCCGCCCAACGCCGCAGCGTGGTGATCAGCGGTGCGGGCGATCGTCGCGATGAAGACATCCGTGAGCAAACGCGCATCATTGGCGAAGCATTTGACGATGTGGTGTTGTACCAAGACGCGTGTCAGCGTGGCCGCGTCGACGGCGAGGTGTTGAAGCTCTTGCGTCAAGGTTTGGACGGTGCCAAGCGAACCTCGCACATCGACGAAATTCACGGCGAATTTTTGGCGATTGACCGTGCGATGGATCGTTTGCAAAAAGGCGATTTGTGCTTGATCTTGATTGACCAAGTGGATGAGGCTTTGGCGCACATCACACAGCGGGTGAACTCGGCGGCTTTGGCTGGCTAAGTTTTCTTTCGCCTATAAAAAGCCACTCTTTTGCGGAGTGGCTTTTTTGTTTGCACTTCCGGTTTGTAGCGCTGATGCTGACGGGGCTGTGCGACGGCTTCCTCATGCTGGAGCACCAGAAATCGTCAGCCGCCGCACAGCCCCATCAGCATCCGAGTTGTGTGTCATCAACCGGTTGAATGCCACTTCTCGGAGTCAAGGCGAGTAGTCGGTATCCGCTGCGGCGACATCAAGAGCGAAACAAAGGAGTCGCAGCGGATACCGGCTGATCGTCTTGGCGCAGCGAACAAAGCGACTTAAAACAAGCCTTTGTACTGGTCGCGCAGCAAGTTCTTTTGCACCTTACCCATGGTGTTTCTTGGCAGCTCAGCCACCACAAAACACTTCTTGGGAATTTTGAAGTTCGCCAGCTGCGATTTGAGGGATGCGATGACGGCATCGGGCTCAATGTGTGCGCCTGGTTTGGCAATCACCACCGCCACGCCCACTTCACCAAAGTCGGGATGCGGCACACCAATCAACGCGCTTTCGGCGACACCTGGCATTTCATTGATGTAGCCCTCAATTTCAGCGGGATAGACGTTGTACCCGCCACTGATGATGAGGTCTTTGCTGCGCCCCACGATGACCACGTAGCCACGCTCATCGATCTTACCCACGTCACCGGTTTTGAAAAAACCGTCTGCGGTGAATTCTTCTTTGGTTTTTTCGGGCATGCGCCAGTAGCCACCAAACACGTTGGGGCCTTTGACTTGAATGCCGCCAATTTCACCCGCGGGCAAAGCCTTGCCTTCGTCGTCTTGCACACGCAAAGACACGCCGGGCAAGGGGAAGCCTACTGTGCCACCACGGCGCTCGGTTTGGCCGGGGTAGCGTGCATCGGCTGCATAGGGGTTGGAGGTGAGCATGATGGTTTCGCTCATGCCGTAGCGCTCCAGTATCGTGTGCCCCGTGCGTTCGCGCCATTCGTTGAAGGTTTCTAGCAGCAGCGGCGCAGAGCCTGCGATGAACAAGCGCATGTTTGAGGCTTGTGCTGTGGTGAGGCTTGGCTCAGCCAGCATGCGCACATACAACGTGGGCACGCCCATGAAGACGGTGGCCTCTTTCATTTTGGCAATGACGAGTTTGGGGGCGAACTTAGACAACCAAATCATCTTGCTGCCGTTGAGCAATGCACCGTGGATGGCCACAAACAAACCATGCACATGGAAGATAGGCAAGGCGTGAATGAGCACATCGCCTGGCTTCCAACCCCAGTAGTCTTTCAAGGTTTGGGCGTTGCTGAGCAAGTTGCCGTGCGAGAGCATGGCGCCTTTGCTGCGGCCTGTGGTGCCGCTGGTGTAGAGAATGGCCGCTAAGTCGTCCGCGGTGTTGCGCACCACTTGGTGTTGGTCAGAGCAACGCGCGGCGCGGTCTAGCAAGCTGCCCGTACGGTTGTCGTCCAAGGTGAACACGTTTTGCGTGCCCGCCTTGAAGGCAATCTTGCTGACCCAGCCAAAGTTTTTGCTGCTGCACACCACCACGGCGGGTTCGGCGTTGTCAATGAAGTATTCGATCTCAGCGCTTTGGTAAGCCGTGTTCAGCGGCAAAAACACATAGCCCGCACGCAAGGTGGCGAGGTAGAGCATGACGGCTTCGACCGACTTTTCCACTTGCACCGCCACGCGTGAACCTTTGGGAATGTGCAGCGAATCGAGCAAATTGGCCATCATCGCGCTGGCCCGTTCAAGGTCGGACCAGCTGTAATGCAAGCCATCGTCTGTCTCGATGGCGATTGCGTTCAAGTCTTTGGGAAATGCGGCACGCAAGGCCGCATAGAGGTTGTGATTCATTGTTTGACTGTTGTGTTAATCCAATTTCGCACCAGAGGCTTTGACAACGCTGGCCCATTTTTTAATTTCAGCAGAGACAAAGTTACCAAACTGTGCGCCTGTCAGGTTAGGAAACTCCGCGCCGCTATTGCCCCAGCTGGTTTTGATGTCCTCCGAAGCAGCTGCCTTGCGCACCTCTTCGATGGCGCGTGCTTGTACGTCTGCAGGGGTGCCTTTGGGCGCCCAAAGGCCATACCAAGTCGTCACGTTGTAATCGGGCAAGCCCAATTCAGCAGCACAAGGGACATCTGGGAATGCTGGGTTGCGTTTGTTACCCGAAACCATCAAGGCTTTGATACGGCCACTTTTGATGTGCTGCGCAGAAGAACCCAAGCCGTCAAACATCATGTCCACGTTGCCTGCAATCAAGTCTTGCAAAGCTGGGCCTGCACCACGGTAAGGAATGTGCGTGATGAAGGTTTTGCTTTGCAACTTAAACAACTCGCCTGCCAAATGGTGCGATGTACCACCGCCCGCTGAACCATAGTTGAATTTACCGGGCTTGCTGCGCACCATTTCCATAAAGGCTTTGAAGTCACCCGGGATGTTTTTGGGGTTCACCACCAACACGTGGGGGACGCTGGCCACCATGGCGAGAGGCACAAAGTCACGCTCCAAGTCGTAGTCGAGCTTGGGGTACATCGATGGTGCGATGGAATGGTGCACCGCACCCATGAACAAGGTGTACCCATCGGGCGCTGCTTTGGCGGCTACGCCAGCGCCTAAGTTGCCACCTGCGCCACCACGGTTGTCGATCACCAGGGTTTTACCGCTTTGCTTAGAAAACTGAGCAGAAAACGGGCGCGCAAATGTGTCAGTGCCACCACCTGCGGGAAACGGAACCACCAAAGTCACAGACTTGGTGGGCCATGTGCTTTGCGCTTGGACGCCAAAGCTAAAAGCAGCACAAGCGGCTGCAGCCACGGACATCCACTGTCGACGGCTTGGGTTGGTTTTGAAGTTTTTCATGTTTGTCTCCTGATGGTTTTATTGAACGAACTCACTTGAAATACATGTCTTCTACATCGCCAGAGGCTGGGGTAATGCCTTTTTCCAACAGTTGGCGGTGTTTATCCAAACGCTTAAGGTCATAGAGGTAATTGACCATCAAGCCATGCGACTGTTTGATGCCCTTAGCGGACGGATCGGCAAACCAGTTGATGCGCTCAATCCGCGCGCCGTTACCCAAGTGAAAGCGCGCCACGGGATCAAGCACTTGTTCGCCTTGCTTGGCCTGCCCCAAATAATGCGCACCTGCACGTGTGAGGAACTGGCGCAGGGGCGACTTTGCAGACAACACCTCCAACAGTTGTGGCTGCTCGATAGCTGCTAGCACATGGCTTGCCGTCGGTGGCTCAAAACTGATTTCTCGCCCCAGAGCCGACAGTTCTTTCTCATTGAGGTGTCCGAGTAACTCAGCGGCGTTCTTGGCCAACCAAGGACGCAGACCAGGAATGGGTGACAAAGTGGCAAAAGTTTTGAGCTTGGGGAATTCGTCTTTGAGCGTTTCCACGACACGTTTAATGAGCGAGTCACCAAAGCTAACGCCTTTCAAACCACCTTGCGTGTTGCTGATGGAATAAAAAATAGCGACGGTGGCTTTTTGCAAATCTTCGGGGGCAGCAGACTCATCGAGCAGCGGCATGATGTTGTCAGCCATCTCGTGCAGCAGTGCCACCTCCACAAAAATCAAAGGTTCGTTGGGCAAGCTTGGATGAAAGAAACCATAGCAGCGGCGGTCGCTGTCTAAGCGGTTTTTCAAGTCAGCCCAGCTGCGAATGTCATGCACCGCCTCGTACTTGATGAGCTTTTCAATCAAGGAAGCAGGCGAGTCCCAGCTGATGCTGCGCAACTCAAGGAAGGCCACATCAAACCAGGTGGAGAATAGGTTCTCAAGCTCGGCATCCAGGGCCTGCAAACGCTTATTGCCTTTGAGATGCGGCAACAACTCCGCTCGTAAATCGACCAAAAAACGCATACCGCCCTGTGACGCAGCAAAGCGTTGCAGCAAACGCGTGCGTGGCGACACCAAGGCACGGCGCAAACGGATCTCGGCTGGGCCTTCGTCCACGGTACCTAAAGCCGCATAGTAGTCATCACGTGCAGCACGCACTTTGACGGCATCGGGGCCAAACTGCTCGCTGATGAGCAACCACAAATCTTGTCGTTCGGCGGGCTCTGCTTTGGCGTACCAATCAGACAGGGCCTTGGCTCGGCGACCGCCCTCTACTTCGCTCACGCGGGGATCCACCACGGCCTGCAAGAGTGTGAGCGTACGGCGCAAGGTGCGGGGAGACAAAGCCTCTTTCTTTTGACGCAACGTAGCCTCTAAACGTTCACGTGTCGAGCGGTCTTCTTGCTTGGGCGCCTGGGCAGCGGCGGAGGCTGAGTTACGAAGCAAATTGAGTTTGCTGCTGAGCCAAGTGGTTGCGTTCATCCCGTTCCTCTTTTTGACGTTAAGCGGTCAACACCGTGCGTTTGGCCAAGGCCAGCTCTCGCAGAGCCTCACGCTGCTTCAGCAGGTGGTCACGCATGGCGGCGTCCGCACCTGCGGCATCACCTGCTTTGAGTGCTGCAAACACGGCCATGTGTTCTTTCAAACTTTGCTTCAAGCGACCTGGCGCGTGCAGCTGCTGCAGCCTAGCGAGCTTCAAAATCTTGCGTAAATCGGCAATGGTTTGTGCCAACCATTTGTTATTGGCCAGCTGAATGATGGCCTCATGAATGGCGAAGTTGGCTTCGTAGTAATCGTTGATGCGGCCTGCTTCAGCATGCTGCTTCAGGCGCTGATGCCAGACCTCTAAGGCTTTCACATCCGCAGGTGTGACGCGTTGTGTGGCATCAAAGGCGCAGCGTCCTTCGAGCATGGCGATGACTGGAAAAATGTCGTCGAGGTCTTGCTCGGTCACTTCATTGACAAAGCAGCCACGACGCGGCTCGTGGCGTACCAAGCCCTCGGCAGTGAGCACCTTGAGGGCTTCGCGCAACGGCGTGCGAGAAATGGACCATAGCTCGCACAAGGTCACTTCATCAATGAAACTGCCAGGACTGAGATGGCCATCAAAGATGTAGTTGCGTAGCTGTGAAGCCACGTCATCGTGCAAAGAGCTGGGAAGCGTGCGCATGAGGTTGAAGGGCTCTGTTAACTTCTCTGTAATTACGCGTAATTATGAAATTTAAAAAGCGAATACCCCGCCCCAATTCGCTGGGACTTTCCCGCAGGGACTAACCCTTAACTGAAGAAATTAAGCCGATTGAGGTTGGCGTGCAGCACGCAGCCACAAAGCCACACCCACCAGGACCATCGGCACACACAGCCATTGGCCCATGCTCATCCCCAAAGCAAGCAGGCCCAGATGAGCATCTGGCTCACGGAAATACTCAGCCGCAAAACGAAAGCTACCGTAGCCGATCATGAACACACCCGACACCGCGCCAGTGGCTCGAGGCTTGCGCGCATAGAGCCACAAGATGATGAACAACAAAATGCCCTCACCCAAAAACTGATAAATCTGGGAGGGATGGCGAGGAATCAGGCTACCGCTTTGCGGAAACACCATGGCCCACTCGAGGCTAGGGTCTGCCGCCCTGCCCCACAACTCACCGTTGATGAAGTTACCCACACGGCCTGCAGCCAACCCAGTAGGAACGCAAGGCGCAATGAAGTCGGTCACCCACAACCAAGGGCGGTGACGCTGCCATGCAAACACGGCTGTCGCGACAAACACGCCCAACATGCCGCCATGAAAGCTCATGCCGCCTTGCCAGACGGCAAACACTTCGAGCGGATGCGCCAAGTAATAGCTGGGGTTGTAAAACACGCAGTAGCCAAGGCGCCCGCCCACAATCACGCCCATCACGCCATAAAACAAAATGTCTTCCACATCTTGCTTGGACCAAGAGCCCAACACCACTTGCGCAGCATAAGGTTCGTGCTTCAAGCGCAAGTGGCCCAAGCCCACAAACAAGGCAAATGCTGCCAAGTAAGTCAAGCCATACCAATGAATGGCGATGGGCCCCAGCGCAATGGCGACAGGGTCAATTTGCGGGTGAATCAACATGCAAGCGCAGTCCGTCTATCAATCGAGCAAGGACAAATCGCGCACCGCACCTTTGTCTGCGGAAGTAGCCAATTTCGCATAAGCCTTCAAAGCAGCCGACACTTTGCGTGGACGTGGCAAAGCAGGCTTCCAACCCAGCTTGTCTTGCTCGACGCGACGCTTGGCCAACTCCTCATCGCTCACCAACACATTGATGCTGCGGTTAGGAATGTCTATGCGAATTCGATCGCCGTTTTTGACCAAGCCAATCGTGCCGCCGGCTGCCGCTTCGGGCGAGCAGTGACCAATCGACAAGCCTGATGTGCCGCCGGAGAAACGACCATCGGTGAGCAAAGCACATGCTTTGCCCAAGCCTTTTGACTTGATGTAGCTGGTGGGGTACAGCATTTCTTGCATGCCAGGGCCACCTTTGGGGCCTTCGTAGCGCACCACCACGATGTCGCCCGCTTTGACTTGGTCATTCAAGATGTGCTCTACCGCTTCGTCTTGCGACTCGACCACGTGCGCGGGGCCTTCAAAGACCAGCAAGCTGTCGTCCACGCCCGCGGTCTTCACCACGCAACCGTCGAGCGCGATGTTGCCGCGCAACACGGCCAAGCCGCCTTCTTTGCTGAACGCGTGCTCGAAGGAGCGGATGCAACCCTCGGCACGATCGGTGTCAAGGCTAGGCCAACGTGTGTTTTGACTAAAAGCCACTTGCGTTGGAATGCCTGCAGGGCCTGCCATGTAAAAGTGCTTCACTTCGTCGGAAGGGTTGCGCGCGATGTCCCACTTGTCCAACGCCTCTTTCATGGTTTTGGCATGCACAGTGGGCACATCGGTGTGCAACTTACCCGCACGGTCGAGCTCACCCAAGATGGCCATGATGCCGCCTGCGCGGTGCACGTCTTCGATGTGGTACTTGTTGGTGTTGGGTGCGACCTTGCACAACTGAGGCACGATCTTAGACATGCGGTCGATGTCGGCCATGGTGAATTCAATTTCTGCTTCTTGCGCAATGGCCAACAAGTGCAAGATAGTGTTGGTCGAGCCGCCCATGGCGATATCCAAAGCGATGGCGTTTTCAAACGCTTTGAAACCCATCGAGCGTGGCAACAAGCTCTCGTCGCCTTGCTCGTAGTAGCGCTTGGCCATGTCCACAATTGTGCGGCCTGCTTGCTTGAACAACTGCTCGCGATCAGCGTGGGTGGCCACCACTGTGCCGTTGCCAGGCAATGCCAATCCCAAAGCTTCGGCCAAACAGTTCATCGAGTTGGCGGTGAACATGCCCGAGCACGAACCGCATGTAGGACACGCTGAACGTTCAACCTCTGCCAAATCGGCATCGCTGACTTTGCTGTCAGCGGCCATGACCATGGCGTCGATCAAATCGAGTTTTTTGATTTCAATGGTTTTTGTTTCAGGATTAGCCAAGCGAACTTTGCCCGCTTCCATCGGACCACCCGACACAAAGATGACGGGGATGTTCAAACGCATCGCAGCCATCAACATGCCGGGGGTGATCTTGTCGCAGTTGGAGATGCACACAATCGCATCGGCGCAATGCGCGTTGACCATGTACTCGACCGAGTCAGCAATGATGTCGCGGCTGGGCAGTGAATACAACATGCCGTCGTGGCCCATCGCGATGCCGTCGTCGACAGCGATGGTGTTGAATTCTTTGGCCACACCGCCTGCCGCTTCAATCTCACGGGCCACGAGTTGACCCAAGTCTTTCAAGTGCACATGGCCCGGCACAAACTGCGTGAACGAGTTGGCAATGGCAATGATGGGCTTTTGAAAGTCGTCGTCCTTCATGCCGGTGGCGCGCCACAAGGAGCGGGCACCCGCCATGTTGCGGCCAGCAGTGGAGGTCTTGGAACGGTAAGCAGGCATGTAAGGACTCCAGTCAAAAAAGCTTCAGAAAAATCTCTTTGAATTATCGCCCACGCTCAAGTGACGATGGTGCCGCGCCAGCCTAATCACCCCTGAATAGAGGTGAATGAATTGCCGATACATGGCTACACTGGTGCACTCCCCCCCCCAATCCTCTATGAGGTATGTGTATGAACAAGCCACTTTTTGCACTCGCCGCCATCGCTGTCACCTCGGTGTCTACCCCTGTGTGGGCAGACCTCGCATTGGCGACTTCTAAAAACTGCATGGCCTGCCACGCGCTAGACAAACGGGTTGTCGGCCCAGCCTACAAAGATGTGGCCGCCAAATACGCTGGCGACAAAACTGCTGCTGACCGATTGGCCACCAAAATTCAAAAGGGTGGCGGCGGTGTTTGGGGGCCTATGCCCATGCCTGCCAACACACAAGTGAATGACGCAGAAGCTAAAAAGCTGGCCGCTTGGGTGCTGACCGTCAAATAAGACGCCCTGCCCCTTGAAAGCATTCAGACAGCGGCTTTGAGTAAACTCAGCCGCTGTTTTTACTTCTGGCCTTTTTCAGGACTTCTCCATGACCACGATCCGCCAAAACGACCTGATTGAATCGGTCGCCGCCGCCCTGCAATACATCAGCTACTACCACCCTGCTGATTTCATTTCGCACTTGGCCAGCGCCTACGAACGCGAACAAAGCCCAGCGGCCAAAGACGCGATTGCCCAAATCTTGACCAACAGCAAGATGAGCGCATTTGGTCATCGCCCCATTTGCCAAGACACCGGCATCGTCAACGTGTTCTTGAAAATCGGTATGGATGTGCGCTGGGAAGGCTTTACGGGCAGCTTGGAAGACGCCATCAACGAAGGCGTGCGCCGTGGCTACAACCACCCCGACAACATGCTGCGCGCCTCGGTGGTAGACGACCCTCAGTTCGCTCGCAAAAACACCAAAGACAACACGCCCGCGGTGATCTTCACGCAAATCGTGCCTGGCAACAAAGTGGACATCACTGTGGCAGCCAAAGGTGGCGGCAGCGAAAACAAATCGAAGATGTACATGCTCAATCCCAGCGACAACATCGTCGATTGGGTCTTGAAAACTGTGCCCACCATGGGTGCGGGCTGGTGTCCTCCTGGCATGTTGGGAATTGGCATTGGCGGTACCGCTGAAAAAGCGGTGCTCATGGCCAAAGAAAGCTTGATGGACGACTTGGACATGTACCAGTTGTTGGAGAAATCCAGCAAAGGTGAAAAGCTCAGCCAAGTCGAAGAGCTGCGCTTGGAGCTATACCACAAGGTCAACGCCTTGGGCATTGGCGCACAAGGCTTGGGCGGCTTGACCACGGTGCTCGACGTGAAGATCAAGATGTACCCCACGCATGCGGCCAGCAAGCCCATCGCCATGATTCCCAACTGCGCAGCCACCCGCCACGCACACTTTGTGATGGACGGCTCAGGCCCTGTGTTCTTGGAAGCCCCCTCTTTGGACCTGTGGCCCAACGTCGACTGGACACCCAACACGCAGCAAAGCAAACGCGTGGACCTCAACACACTTACCAAAGAAGAAGTGGCGAGCTGGAAACCAGGCCAAACCATTTTGCTCAACGGCAAGATGCTCACCGGCCGTGATGCAGCACACAAGCGCATCCAAGACATGTTGGCCAAAGGCGAGAAACTGCCCGTGGACTTCACCAACCGCGTGATTTATTACGTTGGCCCTGTGGACCCCGTGCGCGACGAAGTGGTTGGCCCCGCAGGCCCCACCACTGCCACCCGCATGGACAAGTTCACTGAAATGATGCTGTCGCAAACCGGCTTGATCTCGATGGTAGGCAAAGCCGAACGCGGCCCAACGGCCATTGAAGCGATCAAGAAACACAAGTCGGCCTACCTCATGGCGGTGGGCGGTGCGGCTTACCTCGTGTCCAAGGCGATCAAAAACGCCAAAGTGGTGGGCTTTGCCGACCTCGGCATGGAAGCCATTTACGAGTTCGACGTGGTCGACATGCCCGTGACTGTGGCGGTCGACTCAGGTGGCACCAGCGCTCACATCACTGGTCCAGCCGAGTGGGAAAAGCGCATTGCCACCGGCGAGTTCAAAGGCATTGGCATCAAGTCCAACTGAGCTGAACCCACCTAACGAAAAAGCCGCTCATGCGTGAGCGGCTTTTTTGTGTCTTAAGCCTAGGCAAAAGCGAGACGCTTTTGCGTTGCGGTAGCCCTCAGTGCAAGTGACGTGGTTTGCGGCCACCGTGACCGCCTCCGTGGCCACCATTGGGCCCACGTGGAGGACGCCCCAAATCAAGGGAATTGACCAGGTTATCAAAGCGTTCCGAGAAGAGTTTGTCGATCTCATTGACAACACCACCCAGTTCTGCGCCATCAAAGTGACGCTCCATGAGGTGAATCACATCGTTGACCAACATATCGCGTTGAGCTTGCATGATGTCGGCGGGGGTTGGCCCCACAAACAACATCATGAAGTCATCGCGTGAATCTTGGCCACGGGACTCATCTTCGTCATCAAAATCGTTGTCGTAGAACGTGACTTCAATCGCAGCGCCAGCGGCCGTGAGCTCGTTCAAATTCATGCACATCTCATCTACGCTTTGACGGAAGTCATCGTCACCGGACACAGTCCAGCACATTTGCAAGGTGCGTTCTTCAGGATTGAAACGAATGCCAGGCTCTTCTGGGTATGAGCTGCTCGCACCGTCTTCGAGAGATGAGGCGCCTGCATATTGCCACAGAGGGCGCAAAGCGTCTTGCAATTGTTCTAGGCCAACTTCGGCTTGCAGAGGAACCAGTCCATGCACATGGATTTCATACGCGGCGTTGTAGCGTGCCATGACGAAACTCCTTCCTTGTGCCTGTTGAGTGGTGCCCGAGGCCGGAATCGAACCGGCACGCCCCTTACGGAAGCGAGAGATTTTAAGTCTCTTGTGTCTACCAATTTCACCACTCGGGCAGTGTCGTTGTGTGGATAGATTTTACGCCAGCCTCCTCTGCGACTCGGGCAAGTCATGACTGATTTCTGATATTTTTTCGTCTATATTGGGCTTGGAAATTTTTAAGCTCGACTTAAACCACTTCCCGCACAGAAAACTTAAGGAAACTGCTAATGACTCATCGTACCACTCATCACTTTTTATTGTCCGCACTGCTCTGCTTGAGCGTCAACTTAGCTCATGCTGCAGACAAAAAAGAAACAGCCGAGCCAGTGGTAAAAAAGTCTGACGCAGGTATTTGCCACGACAAAAACAGCACCTCATTTGGTAACACCAAGAAATTCACTGCATTTGCATCCATGGAAGAATGCGTAAAAAGCGGTGGCCGTCCTGCAGCTGGCCAACCTGCTGCTGCAGCTGAGCCAATCGTGAAGAAATCAGACTCTGGCATCTGCCACGACAAAAACAGCCCCAGCTACGAACGCACCAAGAAGTTCACAGAATTCAAAACCTTGGACGAATGCGTCAAGAGCGGCGGCACATTGCCCAAGAAATAAAACAGCAATAGAAAAAGCCCTCAGATTTTCATCTGAGGGCTTTTGAATTTGGAGCGGGAAACGAGGCTCGAACTCGCGACCTCAACCTTGGCAAGGTTGCGCTCTACCAACTGAGCTATTCCCGCGTGGAGTGTTTAATTCCGAAGCCGCTATTGTAAGCACAAATCCACCGTTTTTTAGAACGCTGCGAAGAAATATTCAATACCCCAAAGCCTTGGCAATCTTATGTCGAGGCACTGAAGTTTTAGGGCACTTACCTTTTGGCAATTCAAACCACTGGCGCACATCCTCATCGAGGCCCACGCCATGCATGTAGTTGTAAATGGCTTTTTTCAAACCACGTCCCAGGGTGTCATGGTCGGTACCTGTCGGGTCAATGAATGCAATGTCGTTCTTGGCAAAACTTACCTCGGGTAACGGCACGACTTGAACGCCGTAATCAGCTGGGTTCTTGCCAACGGGGGAATGCACCGTGCAGGCAAAGCGATGGAAGAACCCGCTTTGAATGCAACCGTTTTCAAACAACTGGCGCACGTACTCGAGTGCGTCCACCGTGTCCTGCAGAGTTTGGGTTGGAAACCCGTACATGAGGTACGCATGAACCAAGATGCCAGCTTCTGAAAAGCCTTTGGTCACTTGTGCCACTTGCTCGACGGACACACCTTTTTTCATCAGATTTAGCAAGCGATCCGATGCCACCTCCAAGCCACCAGACATGGCAATGCAACCGCTCTTTGCCAGCAGCTCAGCCAGCTCTGGCGTGAAGGTTTTCTCAAAACGGATATTGCCCCACCACGAAATATGCACCTTGCGTCGCAACAGTTCTTCAGCCAATGCTTTCAAAGCTTTGGGTGGTGCCGCTTCATCCACAAAGTGGAAACCTGTCTGTCCTGTTTCGGCCACGATTTGTTCGATACGATCCACCAGTGTGGTGGCAGAAGCTGTTTCGTAGCGTGAGATGTAGTCCAAGCTCACATCGCAAAAGCTGCACTTTTTCCAATAACAGCCGTGCGCCACTGTGAGCTTGTTCCAACGACCATCGCTCCACAAACGGTGCATAGGATTGAGCATGTCGAGCAACGACAAATAGCGGTCTAGCGGCAGGCCATCCCACGTGGGCGTGCCTACCTCTTCAAACGGCACATCTGGCTCAGACCAACTCATTAGCTGCACCTTACCTGTCTCGTTGCGCACAAAGGTGCGCACCAAACGTTGCACGCTGCGCTTGCCTTGCAAGTGCTCAATCAATGAGAGCAGCGGTCGCTCACCAGCGTCCAAGCTGATGAAGTCCACATAGTCAAACACGCGGGGCTCGGTCAGCTCACGCAACTCGGTATTCACAAAGCCACCGCCCAAACCAATGCGGATGTGCGGGTGATGTGCTTTGATGGTCTGTGCCATGCGAAACGCTGCATACACAGCGCCTGGAAACGGCACAGACAACAACACCAACTGTGGCTGATGCTTGGCTAGCACCTCCAAGGTCAACGCTTGCAGCGTGGCATCTACCAAAGTGTGCGGCGCTTGCAGGGCTTGGGCCAAAGGCTCAAATGTGGCTTGGCTGCCTGCCAGCTGTTCGGCGTAACGCACAAACTCGAAACGGCTATCCACGGCGTCGCGCAGCACATCGGCCAGGTCGTTCAAATACAACGTGGCCAAATGGCGCGCACGGTCTTGCTGGCCCAGCGCACCAAAGGCCCAAGCCAAGGGGTCGCCACTGCCCTCATCGTCAAACGCATCCAAGGCAGCAAAGCGTGGCCCTTCTGGCAAGAAGCCACGACCTGCGATGCGATGACTCAGGGTAGAGTCGCGGCCTTGCAAAAAAGCGATGGTGGGCGAGATGGTGGATTGGTAGCGCTCGAAATAATCTAGAAAGTAGTTCACACAGGCCGTTCGCTCAGCCTCAGGCTTTGCCAATGCGCAGTCGCGCACTTGGCTCAAACCTTTTGGCGTGAACAAGGCCAGCACCAGAGCCAATGCCAAGTCCTCTTGCACGGCATCCACTTTTTGCGAGCGCAAAAAACCCGTCAGGTAGGCCGTGGAAGGGTAAGGCGTGTTGAGTTGCGTCATCGGTGGGATGAGGCTCAAGACACGAAAAGAAGGAGGTATTGGAGGAACTGCTGACATCTGAGCCCTGATTATCGACGCCTGTTGCAACGTCGCTGAAGTCAGCTTTCCACAGTGCAAATTCTGTAAAAATCATCAAAGTCGCTAAAGATCATCAGCTTGAGGTCGAAACCAAAAGGCTATCTTTTATATTTCACACAACAAGGACACCACTGTGAGCAACATGACACCTACCTGCGCCTGCTGCGGCCCACTTCAATTGGCCGGCAACCACTCACGCCGCGGCTTCCTCGCCGCCGGTGCAGCCACTGTGGCTGGCGGCTTGATGGGCATGACACCCTTCCAAGCGCAAGCCGCTAGCGGCAACTACGAAGCCATGTTGGTCAACTGTATTGACCCACGTTTCACCACCCTGAGTTGGCAATACATGGGACTGCTGCAAGGCATCGGCCGCGAGAAGCTGAGCGACAACTACAGCCAATTCGTCATCGCGGGTGGCCCCATTGGCGCCGTGCATCCCAAATTCTCGGCATGGCACAAAGCCTACTGGGACAACTTGGACATCACCGTGTCTTTGCACCACATCAAGCGCGTGGTGGGCATTAGCCACCGCGATTGCGGCGCAGCCAAATTGGCTTTTGGTGAAGACAAAGTGGCGACCAAAGAAATTGAAACCGAATCACATGCCGAGGCGCTCAACGAGTTCCGTCGCCAAGTGCAAAAACGCCATCCCAAGCTCAGTGTCATCACTGGCGTGATGGGTCTCGATGGTCGTGTCGATTTGATTGGCTAATTCGCTAAAGCCTAGGCACCTTGGGCCGATATATAGGGTTCAAGGTTGCTTAGGTTTATGACCGCTCTCGCCACCAGCCCGAAGTTTTAGGGCGCGTGTGGACTCCAATTCACCGCCGGGAGCGGTCCCCTTTTTTTATTTGCAAGCAATCTCGTGCATGCGGTAATGCCTGATGTCATCAAAGTGCAAAGGCGTCTTGATGAACTGCTTGGCAAATTCCGAATTACTTTGCTGAATGAACGTGTCCTTCACTTTATGGGTGATGAACGGTCGCTTGCCCACCATATCTTGGTAAAAAATACGCTCTGTCAAATGTATGGTTTGATCTTGGCAATTGATTTCGTACGTTGATTGCTCAGAACTGTAGTTGTAGAGCGTGACCTTGACCACTGCTTTGGGCGTGTGATACGGCACTTTGGCATCCACTGGAAGCTGCGTGAATGTTCTCAACACCTTGACCTTGCCTTTGTCTTCCAAAGGTGCATAGTAGTAGTCGTTCGCACCGTGGCTGTTATTTGTCAAAAACACCCAGCCCGCCCATACCGAGGACGGCAGAGTCAAAGCACAAAGAACAAGCAAATATTTAGACATAAAGCGGGAAGATTTTATTTGCAAACCTAAAGCCAACTGTGCACTTAAACAACAGCGCAAATCATGGAAAATCAAGCCCATGACTGACACAACAACACAACGCCCAGCCCTTCCTGATCATTTGTCTATCGACCCGCGCAGTCCGCACCATGTGGCTGCAGTGTTTGAGCACGACATTGGCATTCGCTTCAACGACAAAGACCGCTTTGATGTGGAAGAGTACTGTGTTTCTGAAGGCTGGATCAAAGTACCTGCCAACAAAACACTCGACAGAAAAGGCAAGCCGCTACTGATCAAACTCAAAGGCAAAGTTGAGGCCTTCTACCGCTAAATGCACATGAGCAAAGCGTATTTAGTCGGCCAAATCACCGTCACTCATCCTGAGGGCTATGCGGTCTATTCAGCCCAAGTGCCTCAAACCATTGCGGCATTTGGCGGCAAATACTTGGTCCGCGGTGGACATGCCACGCAACTGGAAGGCCATGCACAGGGCGAGCGCAACGTCGTGATTGAATTCCCTAGCCGTGAGATTGCCGAGGCTTGGTACAACAGTGAGGCTTACCAAGCCATCATTCAGCATAGGACCGACAACTCTACAGGCGTGCTTGCATTGATTGACGGCTACGACCTATGAGACTTGCAAAGTAGTCAATCGTCTGAAATAAAAAAGCCGTTACTGCATGCAGTAACGGCTTTTTACTTGGAGGCGCGACCCAGAGTCGAACTGGGCTAAACGGATTTGCAATCCGGTGCATAACCGCTTTGCTATCGCGCCATAAACTTTGACGAAAAAGGGAAGCATGGTGTGCTTCCCTTATCTAATTTGGAGCGGGAAACGAGGCTCGAACTCGCGACCTCAACCTTGGCAAGGTTGCGCTCTACCAACTGAGCTATTCCCGCATAAGACACATATTCTAGCGCATTTTTCACGCTGTTTTGGTGTGCGCTAGAAAAATCTTAATGCTTGATGGCTTGCGCTTTCGTCACAGCGTCTGCAGCAGTCGCGGCAGCCACAGCTGGAACTTCGTCGGGCAGTGGCGTTGGCATTTTCTCGAGTGCAATTTCAAGCACTTTATCGATCCAACGCACCGGCACGATTTCCAAACCGTTCTTCACGTTTTCTGGAATCTCTTGCAGGTCTTTGACGTTTTCTTCTGGAATCAACACCGTCTTGATGCCACCGCGCAATGCGGCTAAGAGCTTCTCTTTCAAGCCACCGATCGCCGTGACTTCACCACGCAAGGTGATCTCACCTGTCATGGCCACATCTGCACGCACAGGAATGCCTGTGAGAGCAGAGACCAACGCGGTGGTCATGGCAGCACCCGCACTGGGGCCGTCTTTAGGCGTTGCACCATCAGGCACGTGAATGTGAATGTCACGCTTCTCAAGGATGTCTTCAGAAATGCCTAAATGACGTGCGCGGCTACGCACTACGGTGCGCGCAGCCTCAACAGACTCTTTCATCACATCACCCAGTGATCCCGTGCGTGTGATCGTGCCTTTGCCGGTCATGATGGCAGCTTCAATGGTCAGCAAATCACCGCCCACTTCGGTCCAAGCCAAGCCAACCACTTGGCCCACTTGGTTCTCCGCTTCTGCACGACCATAGGTGTACTTACGCACGCCAAGGAAATCGGGCAAGTTGTCTGCCGTGACCTTGACTTGTGGCGTCATTTGCTTGAGCAACAACGCCTTGACCACCTTGCGGCAAATCTTAGACATTTCGCGTTCTAGCGAGCGCACGCCCGCTTCACGCGTGTAGTAGCGCACGATGTCGCGCACAGCCGCTTCGTCCACCGACAGCTCTTCGGGTTTCACGCCGTTGTTCTTCATTTGCTTAGGCAGCAAATACTTGGTGGCAATGTGCGTTTTTTCGTCTTCGGTATAGCCCGACAAACGAATCACTTCCATACGATCCAGCAACGCGGGTGGAATGTTCATCGAGTTGGATGTCGCCACAAACATCACATCGCTCAAGTCGTAATCGACTTCCACGTAGTGGTCAGCAAACTTGTTGTTTTGTTCGGGGTCCAACACTTCCAGCAAGGCGCTGGAAGGATCGCCGCGCGAGTCCATGCCGAGCTTGTCGATTTCGTCGAGCAAGAACAAGGGGTTACGTGTGCCTACCTTGGTCAAGCTTTGCAACACCTTGCCTGGCATTGCGCCAATGTAGGTGCGACGGTGACCACGAATCTCGGCCTCGTCACGCATACCGCCCAAGGCCATGCGCACATACTTGCGACCTGTGGCTTTGGCGATAGATTGACCCAGCGAGGTTTTACCCACACCAGGAGGGCCGACCAAGCAAAGAATCGGGGCCTTCACCTTGTCAACGCGTTGTTGCACAGCAAGGTATTCCAAGATGCGGTCTTTGACTTTTTCCAAGCCAAAGTGGTCTGCATTCAGAACATCTTCGGCATTGGCCAAGTCGTGTTTGATTTTGGTTTTCTTGTGCCAAGGCAAACCCACCAGCACGTCGAGGAAGTTACGCACCACGGTGGCCTCGGCTGACATGGGGGACATGAGTTTGAGCTTCTTGAGTTCAGCCTCTGCTTTTTTACGTGCCTCTTGGGGCATGCGCGCAGCCTTGATCTTTTTCTCGATCTCTTCAATGTCTGCGCCCTCTTCACCTTCGCCCAGTTCTTTCTGGATGGCTTTGACCTGTTCGTTCAGGTAAAAGTCGCGTTGGTTCTTTTCCATTTGGCGCTTGACGCGGCCACGGATTTTTTTATCGACGTTGAGGATTTCAACTTCGCGTTCGATTTGCTCAAACAAGTTGGACAAACGTTCGCGCACAGGCGACAAATCGAGCACCACTTGCTTGCTTTCGAGCTTCAATGGCAAGTGCGCCGCAATCGTGTCGGCCAAACGTCCGGCATCGTCGATGCTAGAGATCGACGTCAAAATTTCTGGCGGAATCTTTTTGTTCAATTTGACGTATTGGTCAAACTGTTGCATCACAGCTCGGCGCAAAGCCTCCACCTCGCTGCCCGACTCAGCAGCCACCACTTCGATCGGTGTGACATGCGCTGTGAAATGCGATTCACCATCTTCAATGCCATCCACCTTGGCGCGTTGCTGCCCCTCGACCAACACCTTCACTGTGCCATCAGGCAGCTTGAGCATTTGCAAAATGGTCGAGACACAGCCGACTTCAAACATGTCCGTGACTGAGGGCTCATCTTTGGCGGCTGCTTTTTGTGCCACCAACATGATGCGGCGCTCAGCCGCCATGGCGGCTTCGAGTGCTTTGATACTCTTAGGACGTCCCACAAACAAGGGGATAACCATGTGCGGGAACACCACCACATCACGCAAGGGCAACAGTGGCAGTTCTAAAGGGGTAGCGGGCAGCGGGGGTTGTCCAGACATGGTCAGCCTTCCAGTAAAAAAGGGACAGGCTTTGTTGCACTGTCCCCGAGTTCAATCATCAAGCCTTTTTGGCGGCCTCTCGGTACACCAACAAAGGCGGTTTGTTTTCTTCGATGGTGGCTTCCTCTACCACCACTTTTTCAACATTGGTCGAATTGGGTAATTCGTACATGGTGTCGATCAGGGATTGTTCAAGGATAGAGCGTAAACCGCGCGCACCTGTTTTACGTGCCAATGCTTTCTTGGCAATCGCACGCAAGGCCGCAGGGCGAATTTCGAGCTCAGTACCTTCCATGGCCAACAGCTTGCTGTATTGCTTGACCAACGCATTCTTTGGCTCAGTCAAGATTTGCACCAAGGCGTCTTCGGTCAGCTCAGCCAAGGTGGCGACCACGGGCATACGGCCCACGAGTTCGGGAATCAGACCAAATTTGATGATGTCAGCAGGTTCTACCTCGCCAAACACCTCAGACAAGCTGCGTGTTTCTTTGCTCTTGACTGTGGCACCAAAGCCAATGCCTGAAGCCGCTGTGCGGTTTTCAATGACTTTTTCAAGCCCAGCAAAAGCGCCGCCGCAAATAAACAAGATGTTGGTCGTGTCGATTTGCAAGAAGTCTTGGTTGGGATGCTTGCGGCCACCTTGAGGCGGAATGCTCGCCATCGTGCCTTCAATCAGCTTGAGCAAGGCTTGTTGCACGCCCTCGCCTGACACATCACGGGTGATAGACGGGTTGTCAGATTTGCGTGAGATCTTATCGATTTCGTCGATGTAGACGATGCCGCGTTGTGCACGCTCCACATCGTAGTCACAGCTTTGCAACAGCTTTTGAATGATGTTCTCGACGTCCTCGCCCACATAACCCGCTTCGGTCAAGGTGGTGGCGTCGGCCATGACGAAAGGCACATTCAACATGCGCGCCATGGTTTGCGCCAGCAAAGTCTTGCCAGAGCCCGTGGGGCCAATCAGCAAGATGTTGCTCTTGGTCAGCTCAACATCGTCTTTCTTGGACGACTCTTTGTGCTTCAAGCGCTTGTAGTGGTTGTACACCGCCACAGCCAAAGTTCGCTTGGCAGGCTCTTGGCCAATCACATAGTTGTCGAGGTTGGCTTTGATTTCTGCGGGCGTTGGCAAGTCGCTGCCGTTTTCTTTAGCAGCTTCTAGACCTGGCAATTCATCACGGATGATTTCATTGCACAAGTCAATGCACTCGTCGCAAATGAACACCGAAGGACCTGCGATGAGTTTTTTGACTTCGTGCTGGCTCTTACCGCAAAAAGTGCAGTACAGCGTTTTTTCGCCAGAAGTGCTTTTTTTATCAACCATGAGAACTTGTCTAAGTTGTGTCGTTTAGCTGCGCTTGCTGATCACTTGATCGACCAAACCGTATTCTTTGGCTTCGTCAGCACTCAGATAGTAATCGCGTTCGGTATCGCGTTGGATTTTTTCCAACGGCTGACCTGTGCGCTCAGCCAAGATCTTGTTCAATTGCTCGCGTGTCTTCAAGATTTCGCGGGCGTGGATTTCGATCTCTGTGGCTTGGCCACGTGTGCCGCCCAAAGGCTGATGAATCATGACCTTGGAGTTGGGCAAAGAAAAGCGCTTACCCTTCTCACCTGCGGCCAACAAGAACGCGCCCATGCTCGCAGCCATGCCAATGCACAGTGTCGAGACGTGGGGCTTGATGAAGTTCATGGTGTCGTAAATCGACATGCCAGCACTCACCGAACCACCGGGGGAGTTGATGTAGAGCGAAATATCCTTGTCTGGGTTTTCGCTCTCCAAGAACAACAACTGAGCCACCACCAAGTTGGCGGTTTGGTCATTGACCTCACCCACCAAAAAGATCACGCGCTCTTTGAGCAAACGTGAATAGATGTCATAAGACCGCTCGCCGCGGCCCGACTGCTCAATGACCATGGGAACCATACCCAAGGCTTGTGTATCCAGTGCGCTCATGTTGTTATTCCTTGTGGGAGTTAATTAGGCTTGGCCCATCAACTCATCGAATGAAATGGCTTTGGCGTTCACCTTAGCTTTAGACAAGATGAAGTCGGTCACATTGTTTTCAATGACGATGGCTTCAACTTCGCCCAAACGACTCATGTCGCTGTAGTACCAACGCACCACGTCGGCTGGCTTCTCGTAGCTAGAGGCCAATTCTTCGATGTGTGCTTTGATTTGTTCTGGTGTCGCTTGCAAGTTGTTGGCGCGAACCAAGTCGGCCACGACCAAGCCCATGCGCACGCGCTTTTCAGCTTGTGGACGGAAGATGTCTTCGGGGATCGGTGCTTTGTCAGCGTCTTTGATGCCGCGTTGCTTGAGGTCAGCGCGAGCACCTTCGACCATACGTGCCAACTCAGCTTGCACGCTGGCGTTTGGCAAGTCGAGTTCAGCTTTAGAAGCCACTGCGTCCAAAGCAGCTTGCTTGTTGCGACCCAGCAAGCGGAATTTCACCTCGCGCTCCAAGTTCTTCTTGATGTCAGCGCGCAAGCCAGCCACTGTCGCATCAGCCACGCCCAAAGACTTGGCCAACTCGTCGGTGACTTCTGGCAAGTTGGCAGCTTCGACTTTCTTCAAGGTCACCAAGAAGTCAGATTGTTTGCCAGCCACTTCTTTACCGTGGTAATCGGCTGGGAAGTTCAATGGGAAAGTTTTGCTTTCGCCAGACTTCATACCGCGCACAGCGTCTTCAAATTCTTTGAGCATTTGACCTTCGCCGAGCAAGAACTGGAAGTCTTCGGCTTTACCGCCTTGGAATGGCTCGCCGTCGATCTTGCCTTCGAAATCGATGGTCACGCGGTCGCCATCTGCAGCAGCGCCGTCAGCTGGACGCTGTGCAAACGTGCGACGTTGCTTGCGCAAGATGTCGATGGTTTTGTCGATGGCAGCGTCTGTCACTTCGGCAGACACAGTTTCCACTTCAACGCTGCCCATGTCGGCAAATTTCACTTCTGGGTACACCTCGAAGATGGCTTCGAATTGCATTTGGCCCTCTGGCGCGCCTTCTTTTTCAGTGATGCGGGGTTGACCAGCAACGCGCAATTTGGCTTCGTTGGTGGCCACAGCAAAGGCTTCGCCCACTTTGTCGTTCATCACTTCGAACTGTGTGGAATAGCCATAACGCTGAGCCACGATGTTCATCGGCACTTTGCCTGGACGGAAACCGTCAATCTTGACTTGGCGTGCCACGCGCTTCAAACGCACGTCCACTTCTTTGGTAATCACATCCACGGGCAAGCTCAAGGTGATCTTGCGTTCCAGTTTTTCCAAAGTTTCAACGGTCACAGCCATGTATTTCTCCTAATTTGGCATGGTTTGCAGCGGCCACAGGGCCGCTTGCTATCAATCAAATGGTGCGCGGGGCGGGACTCGAACCCGCACATCCTTGCGGACGTCAGGACCTAAACCTGGTGCGTCTACCAATTTCGCCACCCGCGCGGGTTTCTAAATAACAACGGGTGGTCAGGTAGACCACCCGCTTGAAATCGGTCAGCTTGCCATTTTAGACGGCTTTTCGACCTTAAACCACGCAGCGTACATCGCAGGTAGCGCAAGAAGCGTCAAGACCGTGGCCACGATGAGGCCGCCCATGATGGCAACCGCCATAGGGCCCCAAAAAACGCTGCGTGTGAGCGGAATCATGGCGAGTACAGCAGCCGCAGCCGTCAACACAATAGGACGCAAACGACGCACAGCTGATTCCACAATCGCCTCCCAAGCGGGTACGCCATTGGCTCGGTCTTGCTCGATTTGGTCAATCAAGATGACTGAATTACGCTGAATCATGCCCATCAAGGCAATCACCCCGAGCAATGCCACAAAGCCGAATGGCCGATTGAGCACCAGCAAAGCGCCCGCCACACCCGCTAAACCCAATGGTCCCGTCAAAAAGACCAACAAAGCACGGCTGAAACTGTGGAGCTGCAACATCAACAGCGTGAACGTGATGAACAGCATCACAGGCATGCCTGCAGAAATTGAACTCGAACCTTTGGAACTTTCCTCAACAGCACCAGCCACTTCAATGCGATAGGGTTGGGTGTCTGTTTCTTGCCATTTGGCTTCAAGCTTCTTCAGCTCAGGCAATAACTGCTGTGTGACTGTCGCCCCCTGCAAGCCTTCGATGATGTCGCACTGAACCGTGATGGCATATTCACGGCCCTCACGCCACATCACGCCGGGCTCCCAAGACAGCACGGGCTTAACGACTTGCGTCAAGGGAATCATGCGTCCTGACGAGGTGGGTACATAGGCGCTGGCCAAATCACTGATGGCATCGCGCTCATGCAATGGCTGACGCAACACGATGTCGATGAGTTTGTTGTCCTCACGGAACTGTTCAACGGTGGAACCCACCAACAGCGTACGCACCGCTTGGGCAATGGACTGGCTGGTAACACCCAAACTGCGGGCCTTGGCTTGATCGACTTCAAGGCGAACAACTTTGATCGCTTCGTTCCAGTTGTCATTCACGCCACGCGTTGTGGCATTGGCACGCATTTGCGCCTTGACTTCATCCGCACGCGTGCGCAGCACTTTGGGATCTGGCCCTACCACTCGAAACTGCACGGGATAAGGCACAGGCGGACCATTGGGCAACAACTTCACACGGCCTCGCGCCTCGGGGAACTCTTGGGCCAACACATCGGGCAACGCCAAACGCAGAGACTCGCGACGCTCCAAACTCTCTGGAATCACAATCAGTTGTGAGACATTGGTCTGTGGAAACACTTGGTCAAGAGGCAGGTAAAAACGCGGCACGCCTGAGCCAATCCATGTGCTGACACTTTGCACGCCTGGCTCTTTGAGCAAACGCTGCTCCACTGCCTGAGTCACGGCTTCATTGGCCTTGAAAGATGTGCCTTCTGGGAACCACAAGTCGACCAAAATTTCTGGGCGACTGGAGTCGGGAAAGAACTGCTGCTGCACACGCCCCATGCCCACAATACCCAAAACGAAGATGAAAATGGTGATGCCAATCGCTTTCCAACGGTACTCCACGCACCAAGTCACTGCCGTGCGGAAATGGCGATAAAACGGCCCATCAAACAACTCGTGTTCTCCGCCCTTGCCCGCATGCGGCTTGACCTGCAAAAGCAAAGTCCCCAAATAAGGCACAAAGTAAACCGATACCCACCAGCTCAACACGAGCGCAATCACGGTGACAGCAAAGATCGCAAATGTGTATTCGCCCACGGTCGACTTGGCCATACCAATGGGTAAGAAACCAGCAGCCGTGATCAACGTGCCCGTGAGCATGGGCATGGCTGTGACTTCGTAGGCAAAGGTCGCCGCACGAATGCGGTCGTAGCCCTCTTCCATCTTGCGCACCATCATCTCTACGGCAATGATGGCGTCGTCCACCAACAAGCCCAAGGCAATGATGAGCGAGCCCAGCGAAATTTTGTGCAGGCCAATACCCCAATAGTTCATGGCCAAAAACGTCATGGCTAGCACCAGTGGAATCGTGATGGCCACCACCCAACCTGGGCGCATGTCCACATGCCAGCCGTAACGCCCGCCCTTGTGCAACCCCAAGGCCACAAAGCTGACCAACAACACAATCAGCACCGCCTCGATCAAGACTTTGACGAATTCGCCCACAGATTTTTCAACAGCTTTAGGCTGATCTTGCACTTGCAGCAGGCTCACACCCGCAGGCAAGGTTTTTTCAATGCGGGCCGTCGCAACCTTTAATGCCTTGCCCAAGGCAATGATGTCGCCCCCCTTGGCCATGGAGACACCCAGCGCGATGACCGGCTTGCCTTGGTAATGCACTTTGACCGTTGCTGGATCAACATAGCCACGCGTCACAGTGGCAATATCACCGAGCTTCACTTGTTGGCCAGAACTGCCACGAATGGGCATGGCGCGCAACTGTGCTTCTGTTTCAAACTGTCCGCCAATGCGCACTTGCAACACATCCAATGGAGCTTGCACCGTGCCTGCGTTCTCCACCGCATTTTCTTGGCTCAGTTGTGCCAACACGCCACCGACATCGAGACCTAATTGAACGAGACGCTTTTGCGGAATCTCGATGAAGATTTTTTCGTCTTGCACCCCAAACTGCTCTACCTTCGCCACATCGGCGACACGCAGCAGTTGTTGGCGGACATCATCCGCAAACCTCTTCACTTCGGCGGGGGTGAAGCCTGGTGCATCAAGCGCGTAAATCACGCCGTACACATCGCCAAAGTCATCATTGAAAAATGGCCCCTGCACCCCTTGAGGCAAGGTGTAGCGCATGTCACCAATTTTTTTCCGTACCGAATACCAAACATTGGGCACGTCAGCAGGCTTGGAAGAGTCTTTGATTTGGAAAATGATCTGAGACTCGCCTGGCTTGGAATAGCTGCGAATTTTGTCGGCATAGGGCACCTCTTGCAAGGTTCGCTCTAGCTTGTCAGTCACCTGCTCCGCCACTTGCTGCGCGGTCGCACCCGGCCAATAAGTGCGAACCACCATGGCACGAAAGGTGAACGGCGGGTCTTCGTCTTGGCCCAATTGAAAATAGGCCGCCACCCCCAAGACCATCAACACCACCATGAGGTAGCGCGTCAGTGCCGGATGGTCAATCGCCCACTTGGAAAGGTTGAACTTGTCTTCCATGCTCAACTCACTTGGCCGCGCCGAAGATCGACACCTTTTGCCCTGACGTCAATACATGAACGCCTGACAACACCACTTGATCACCGTTTTGCAAACCTGACGTCACCACGACATCGTTGCCCTCTGCGGTATTGACTGCGATGGTTTGCGACTTGACGGTCATGGTGTTCGGTTCAAGCACCCAAACAGATGTAGCGCCAGCCTCCAAGCGCAATGCACTGGTCGGTAACTTAATGGTCTTGGCAGCACTTGCCAAAGCCATGCTGACGGTCACCGTAGAACCCAAGACAGGGTTTGCTTCTTTGGGCAGCGCAGCTTTCGCCATGAATGACCGTGTCACCGAATCAGCGCTGGCCGACACATCACGCACCACGGCCTCTAGCACTTGACCATCGACCCATTGGCGCACTTTGACTTTGTCACCCGGTTTGACTTGTGCGAGCTTGTCCTCTGGCACTGAAAACACCACATCACGCGGCCCATCCAAGGCCAAGCGCACCACAGGCTGACCTGCAGCAACAACTTGGCCTGCACTGGCTTCCACAGCAGTCACGATGCCTGCGCCATCTGCCAACAGTCGGGTGTAGCCTGACTGATTACCCTGCACTGAACTTTGCGCTTGAGCTTGCTTCCACTGGGCTTGCGCGGAGACATAAGCGGCTTCACGGCGTTGCAGTTCAGCAGCGCTGATGAAGCCTTGGGCATGCAAGTCTTGGTATCGCTTGAAGTCTGCACCGGCCACATCACGGTTGGTTTGAGCAGCCACCAGTTGCGCGGCCGCTGCATCGGCAGTGACTCGGTAGTCTTGTGGGTCGATTTGTGCCAGTAAAGCCCCAGCCCTCACACGCTGACCGATTTCAGCAGGCCGGCTGAGCAATTTACCTGCCACACGAAAACCTAAGTTTGATTCAATGCGGGCGCGAACCTCTCCCGAAAACTCCACATCACTCGCATTGACAGATTCGCCAACGATCATCACCTTGACGGCACGCACGGGCTCTTGCGGCGGCTTGCCTTTGCCACAAGCCGCCAAGCAAAGGGCGATGCAAAACAGACCGATAAAGCGTGGTGAAAGCAAACTGGGATACAACATAAAGTATTGACTTTATTAATGACTGATTGGTTAGTAATGTAACGTATCTCAATAACCCTTGAATTTACAAGGGGGAGCGACAATCCACATAAATATGTCCAGCATCGACCACTACGAAAACTTTCCCGTCGCCTCTTGGCTGTGTCCAGCCCAGTTGCGTCCCGCTGTGGCTGCGCTGTACCACTTTGCACGCACGGCTGATGATTTGGCAGACGAAGGCCATGAGCCTGCGCACCACCGCTTAGACGCGCTCGGCGAATACCGAGCTGACCTACAAAACTGCTTTCACCCAGCAGTCGTCGAGAGCGTGCGTTGGCCACACGTGTTCGGGCCTTTACGAGCTGCCGTTCAGCAACACCAACTCCCAGCGCAACTGCTTTTCGATCTGCTTGATGCGTTTGAACAAGACGTGGTCTACACTAGTGTGGGCCAAGGCTATCGCAACCGCGCTGAGCTACTGAACTACTGCCGGCGCTCTGCCAACCCAGTGGGGCGCTTGATGCTTCATTTGTATGGTGTGAGCGACGCCACTTCACTGGCCCAGAGCGATGCCATCTGCACCGCCCTACAACTGATTAATTTTTGGCAAGACCGTGCTGAAGATTTACGCCGAGGACGCGACTATCTGCCAGAAGGCCACAGCCTGGTGCAAGAACAAGACTTTGCCCGTGAACTCATGATGCAAGGTGCACCCTTGGTGCATCGCGTCAAGGGCCGTGCGGGTTGGGAGCTGCGCGCTGTCGTGCAGGGTGGACTTCGCATCTTGGATAAGTTGGATGCACGAGTTGAAACCAACGATCACACACAACTGGCCCGCCCTACCCTACAAAAGCTGGACTTCATTCCTATAGCCTGGCGCTGCATACGCATGTGAGCGCACTTGGGGGGCAAGCGATGTACCCGATAATCTTGCACACATGACACCTCAAGACTACGTTCAGCAAAAAGCCTCTGCCTCTGGCAGCAGCTTTTATTACGCATTCCTATTCCTATCGCCTCAACGGCGTGCGGCCATCACCGCGTTTTATGCGTTTTGCCGTGAAGTCGACGATGTTGTGGATGACGTGAGCGACCCTGGCGTCGCTGCCAGCAAACTCGCTTGGTGGCACAACGAAGTGCGACAAGCCTTTGTGGGCAAGCCAAATCACCCGGTCACACAGGCACTCATGCCGCTGGTCGGTGAATTCGGCATTGAAGAAGCATCGCTGCAATCTGTCATTGATGGTTGCGAAATGGACCTCACTCAAACCCGCTACCTTGACTACCCCAACCTCACCCGCTACTGCCATTTGGTAGCGGGCGTAGTGGGCGAAGTCTCAGCCAAGATTTTTGGGCAAACCGACCCAGCAACCACAGCTTACGCGCACAAACTGGGGCAAGCATTTCAGCTCACCAACATCATCCGCGATGTCGGTGAAGACGCCCTGCGTGGGCGCATTTACCTGCCCGTGACCGAGCTGCAGCAGTTCGATGTGAAAGCCCACGAAGTTTTGAACCGCGTGGACTCCGATCGCTTTCAAGCGCTGATGCAATTCCAAGCCGCGCGAGCCCACGCCTTGTATGACGAGGCATTGGCACTCCTGCCCGCAAACGACTGGCAGCACCAAAAGCCTGGCTTGATGATGGCCAGCATTTACCGAACCTTGCTGCGAGAAATCGAAGCCAAAAAGTTTCCAGTGCTCACCCAACGTGTGGCCCTCACACCCCTGCGCAAACTTTGGCTGGCTTGGAAGATGCAAGCTCTAGGTCGCTTCTAAATTGCGTTGAGCCCCGCATGAAGCAACTCACCATTGTGGGCGCAGGCTGGGCTGGTTTGGCAGCGGCTGTCGCGGCCACGCAGGCAGGATGGCATGTGCAGTTGTTTGAAGCGGCCAACAGGGCTGGCGGTCGAGCACGCAGCTTACAGCAAAGTTTTGCAGGCCGACCTTTAGACAACGGCCAACATATCCTCATTGGTGCTTATCGCGACACACTGGCGTTGATGCGCACAGTGGGCCTCAACCCAAACGATCTTCTGCAACGTCTCCCGCTTGATTTGCGATATGCCGACGGCCAAGGCCTGAGCTTGCCAAACTGGCCCACCCCACTGAACTTGCTTGCAGGCATTAGCTGCGCAAAGGGCTGGCGCATCACAGACAAAGTCAGCCTCATCCAAGCCGCATGGGGTTGGCAATGTGCGAAGTTTGAATGCGACCGCACATGGACGGTTGCTCAACTCTGCCAGGTCTCTGAATTGAGCCCACACGTGACAACGCAACTCATTGAGCCCTTGTGTTTATCTGCCCTGAACACACCCATGCATGAAGCCAGTGCCACCGTGTTTTTGCGGGTATTGCGTGACGCACTACTTGGCGGCGCAGGTAGCTCTGACCTATTGGTTCCTCGTGTGGATTTGGGTGCATTGCTGCCTGATGCGTGTTTGCAATGGCTCAACTTGCGCGGGGCCAAGATTCACCTTGGCAAGCGCCTCTCAGCATTGGAGCTTGAAGCCCTTCATCACAACGCATCGTCGGTTTTGCTGGCTTGCCCGCCGTGGGAAGCCGCACGCTTGGCTGCCCACATTGCGCCTCAATGGGCTAACCAATGTGCAGCCTTGGAACATACCGCCATTGCCACGGTGTACTTGCGTTGCGAAGATGAGAGCTTCACCGGCCTATCTCAGCCCATGGTGGCACTGCACAGCGGACCAAAAGCTCCCGCACAGTTTGTGTTTGATAAAGGTGCGCTCTCTGGCCAGAGAGGTTTATTAGCTGGTGTAGTGAGCGCATGCACCACCGAACGCCATGCGCTAGCAGAACAAGTACATGCACAGGTAAGCCAGCAACTTGGGCTCCATCGGTTAGAAGTCATTCAAACCGTGGTTGAAAAGCGCGCCACACTTGCTTGCACACCGATGCTTGACAGGCCCGAGCCCTTTGTTGCAAATCAGCTTTGGGCTTGTGGTGATTACATACGCGGCCCCTACCCATCCACTCTTGAAGGTGCTGTTCGCTCAGGCCAACAAGTGGTCGCACAACTCAGCCAAGTGACGCACGGTTAAGGGTTGCGCTGCATCGTGCGGCCACTCGTGGTTTTGGGTATTGATCCATGCGCTTTGCATGCCCGCATTCATGGCCCCAAGTACATCGGTGGCCGCGTCATCGCCTACATGCAGCACCGCATCAGCTGTCAAACTCAGCTGTGCAGCGGCAGCATGAAAAATACGTGGATCGGGCTTAGCCGCACCAAACAAACGCGCACTCACAGACGCTTTGAAATACGGCCCTGCCGCTGTGCGAAACACATCGGCATTGCCATTGGACAAGCCTACCAAGGGATACCGGGCGGCCAAACGCGCAAGCGCTTGCTCGACACCGTCATACAGCGTGACGTTCTGACGCTCGGCAAAGAACACCTCAAACGCTTCGTCAGCCAAATGCGCCGAGTCGCCTGCGCGAATCAGACTTTGGCGAATGGCCTCGTGCCTCAGGAAACTCAAGTCATGCGCCTTATCTGCATGGCGTTGGTTAACTTCTAAACGGATACGCTTTTTCACTTCGGCATCAGCACAAAGTTGCGCGGTTCGTGGCGCATGAACAGCCAGCCAATCCTGCAAAACCCCCTCGGCACGTGCGACGGTCGGCCAGACTGGCCACAAAGTATCGTCAAGGTCTAAGGTTATGGCTTGGATTTTGGAAAGATTGAGCATGCTGCGCGAGAATACACCATCATGTTCAAACCAGCATTCAACACAGAACCGCCTTTCAGTCACGGTCAACTCTCGCGCACCGCTGTACTGCTTTGTAACCTAGGCACACCCGACGAGCCCACAGCACCCGCAGTGCGGCGATATTTGGCGGAGTTTTTAGGCGATCGCCGTGTGGTTGAAATACCCCGTTTGGTCTGGATGGCCATTCTGTACGGCATCATTTTGCGTGTGCGCCCAGCCAAGTCCGCGGCTAAATACGCCACGATCTGGACCGATGAAGGTTCCCCTCTCAAGGTTTGGACAGACAAACAAGCACAAGCGTTACAAAGCATGTTCAATGCACACGGCGAACACGTTACCGTGCGCTACGCCATGCGTTACGGCAACCCATCGATTGCAAGCCAGCTAGACACACTAAAAGCCGAAGGCTTCACACGCATCTTGGTTCTGCCTGCCTATCCACAGTATTCAGGCACTACGACTGCCAGTGTGTTTGATGCTGTGTATCACTGGGGCCTGCGCAGTCGCGTATTGCCTGAGTTCCGCTTTATCAATCACTATCACGACCACCCTGCGTACATCCAAGCACTGGCTCAACGTGTGCGTGCGCATTGGGCCGAACATGGTCAAGCAGATCGCTTAGTCATGAGTTTTCATGGTGTGCCAGAACGCACATTGCATTTGGGCGACCCCTATCACTGCGAGTGCTACAAAACCGCGCGATTGCTCGGCGAGGCGCTCGGCCTGAACAAAGCCCAATACATGGTGACTTTTCAATCACGCTTTGGGAAAGCCAAGTGGTTGGAGCCCTACACCGAACCCACCCTCATTTCACTGGCTCAACAAGGTGTCAAACGCGTTGATTTGATTTGCCCTGGCTTTACCAGCGATTGCCTAGAAACCTTGGAAGAGATTTCACAAGAAGCCCAAGAAGCCTATTTACACGCTGGCGGAGAAGTGTTTCACTACATCCCATGCTTGAACGACAGTCCGACATGGGTTCAAGGCATGCATGCCCTGTGTCAATCTCACATGGGTGGTTGGCTGATGCAGCAAACAAGCGCGACACAACTGGAGATCACGCGGAGGGAAGCACTCTTTCGTGGCGCCGCAAAATAAAGATTATTAAAGCTGGAGTCTTTGTTATTGCTGCAAACCAAGATCAATTTGGCTTGCTTGCAGACGACTCGGGGGGTACTGTCGCTGTATGTGTACTAGTTGGTGTCTTTGTAGTGGCAAAACCAACTGTTGAGCTAACGCGCGGGATACTCGCTGCTGGTGTGGTAGCGGAAGCACTTAGACCTGCTGATACTACATTTTTTTGTGAAAGAGATACCGATGCTGGAGAAGTAGAAACAGTTATGCCTTCAGCGGCAGAAGAATTTGCTTCTGGCGTACTCGCTGGACTAGCAGGATCAACTGCATCAGGCAGGACCTGAAGAGGCGGAGGAGGTTCAGTAACAACTTCTTCTTTGGGCTGCAGATAAATACCTAGGGCTAGCGCTAGCCCTACGAGCGTAACAATCACCGCAAGTGCGTTACTTGAACTAGATGCTCTATCAGGAACTGGCTCAACAGAAACGCTAGCGACTAAAGACTCATTTACCTCGTGAATAGACTCATGCTTTTCTTGCTCCGAATTTATCGCATCAGCATGAAAGACGGCATGTCTGTCGCTAGTATGGTCAACAATTGATGTTTCAGGCTCAATTAACGATTCGGTAATGACAGGCCCGTCTTTTTGCGCAAACACTTGTTCAGCTGACAAACCCAACAAAGCTCCAACTTTTTTGGCCGCTGTTGCTTTAACTGCCTCGCTATAAAAGGAACTAATGCCTCCCTCTTCTAGCTGACGTATTTGCTTGACAGACATGCATGCACGGGTGGCCATGTCGTTTAAAACCCACCCTTGAGCCTCGCGGCGCAAGCGCAACAGCTCACCGTTTATAAAAAGTGATTCGTGGCTCATGCGCTAACACTATCCGGTTAAATCGAACTGAAGCGATGATTACTTGACGAGCAAGAGTTCGCCTTTGATAGAAGCGCCTTTTTGTACAGACAGTGTTTGGTACACGACATGACCGTCAACTGATGCAGAAGATGTGACGATCAGTTCGTTGCAGGTAGCAGTCCCAGAGAACTTACCCTTTATGTGCAAACTAGAGCACGTGACTACACCTTCAACTTGACCCCGCGCGCCAATAGTAAGCTCGTCGACTTGAATTTGGCCATTCAAAGCGCCCTCGACGTGAATTGCACCTTTAGCAGCAATTTCGCCGCGAAATGAGAAACCTTCGCTAAGAATAGAGGGCTTAGTCGCGGTAGTAGAAATCATGTCCATCATGCTGTTTCTTGTTGGTGTGGTTGGGGGGGTAGGTGTAGGTGTTGGAGCAGGTGCCGAAGCAACAAATTGCTCATTCACTACTTCCTCAACATTTTCAACTTCCGCCTCTTGTGCAGCAGGAGCGGAAACAGCGACTGACTGTTGATTAACGTTGTTGGTTTTGGATTTGTTGAACATATTGTGCCGTCCGTATAACTTTTTGTGGGTTGACTGGATAACCACCAATCAAAATTTCTAAATGCAAGTGTTTGCCTGTTGACGATGAGCCTGTACTGCCAATGCTGCCTAGTACAGATTCGGTGGTAACTTTGTCGCCTAATTTAACTTCAATGTTTGCCAAATGCGCGTACAACGATTCAACACCATTTGTGTGACGGATCACAACAGTGTTTCCGTATTGTGTGTGGAACTGAGCTAGAACCACTACACCCGGTTTTACTGGGTGAACTTTTTCATCACCAGTTTGACTCAACAAGTCTAGTCCAGTGTGAAAATGCGTTTGTCCCGATATGGGATGGCGCCGCACACCAAAATCAGATGTAACGCTGTAATTGGGTACTGGCATTTTATTGGGCAACGCATAGAGCACCTCACGAAGCCCACGATTTGTAGACAACTCATCAGCAACTTTGCCACGCAACAAAGGATTGTTTTTAACATCATCTTCGAGGTTAAAACCACCATTTGCTGCATTTTGCTGAATGATCTTGACAATCTTCTCAGTCAAACCCGAAGCTTCTAACTGCGATTTCATAGTGACATTTTCTTGCGAAACCGCCACCATTGAAGTGTCCACAAAACGACGGATGCTCATGTCACGGTCACGAATTGTTTGAGCAAGTGCAACCATCTGCTCATCACTCATCGTCAATTGGTCTGCATTCTCCGAATCAGATGCACTACTCAGCAAGGCCCGATAAACCTCTTCATGGGACCGCTCCAGCTTAGCTCGACTCAACATCAAGCTAATGCTAGTTGCAAGTAAAACACCAATGGCAATCAACATCGCACCTGTTACCAAAATGCCACCCCGGACAAGTATGCGTTGCACGCGGGCGCTGACATTCAGATAATGAAGATCGCCATTTTGCTCAAGGATGATGCGTGCATCATCGTACTGGCGCGACCACCCACTGGACACAAGTCCCGGCAAAAGTCGAACAGTAGATAAGGCGCGACGCAACATGCTGATTGGCTAATTAAACGGCGTTATTGCCGCCAACGTTCACCACAGGACCATTGGCATCTTGACTGAGCGTACCTTCAATCTCGCCACCCTTTTCAATCTCAATTTCTGAGTATTGAACCTTGCCGGCGATCTTGCCTGTAGAGCGAACGATCAAACTCTTCTCAGAGATGATGGTGTTGTGGAGCTGCCCACGTACGTCGATCACTTTTGCAGAAACTCGACCGGTGATCTTGCCGGTGGGGCCGATCAACACCTCTTCTGCGGTTAAATCACCTTCAATGACACCGTTAATGATGGCTTTTGATGGAACTGTGAAAGTACCCTTGACGACGACGCCGTCACCGATAACAACACTTTCGAGCGAATCAGATTGATTTGACATATGGACTCCTTCCTTCAATTTTAACAAACAAACCAACAAAAACTACATTTTTTATGCCTAGATGTTGTTTATTTGTAGAAAAAAATCTATTTAATGCAACCACTTAGCGTATTTTTTGAATGTTCAACATACGCTTTAAGCTATCTCACCTCGATTTCTTTTTTAGCAGATTAACATTCCGCAACCGATTCCACTAAAAATATGTCAAGCAAATTCATCACAGCCGGTGTCATTGGCTGGCCAGTTTCGCACTCTCGCTCGCCCATCATTCACAACCATTGGGTGCATCAATATGGGCTAGCAGGCTGCTACGGGTTGTTTCCAGTAGCACCCGGGAACTTAGAAAAAGCACTGCAGGGCATCCGCGCCTTAGGTATTGCCGGCTGCAATATTACAATACCTTACAAAATAGAGGCCATGAAATTTATGGACTGGATTGACCCTCTCGCTGAGCGCATAGGCGCTATCAACACAGTTGTTGTGCAAGCAAACGGGGAGTTACATGGTTTCAATACTGACGGATTTGGATATGTTCAAAGCCTACGAGATGCAAATCCCCAATGGCGTGCAGATCTAGGGCCTGTGGTAATTGTTGGTGCAGGCGGCGCAGCGCGCTCCATAATTGTTAGCATGATAAATGAGGGCGCTAGGGATATTCGGATTATTAATAGAACGATGAGCAAAGCCCAAGACCTTGCGGAAGAATTTGGCAACACAGTCAACGCTGTGGATTGGGCTGATCGCCACAATGTACTGAACGATGCGGCCTTATTGACCAATACAACGAGCCAAGGCATGGTTAACGAGCCTGCACTAGATTTGAATATAAGACAGCTCCCTAAATCGGCCTTAGTTTCTGACGTTATTTACGCACCACTAGAAACGCCTTTGCTTACTCAGGCAAAAAAACAAGGCAACACGACCGTCAATGGGCTTGGCATGTTAATTCACCAAGCACGGCCCGCCTTTCATGCTTGGTTTGGTGTTATGCCTGACTGCACCCAAGAACTAAATCAAAAAATCATCAATACCTTTTAGCCACTCTCGTATAGCTCTATAAAATTCAGTCATGTACATCGGTCACTATAGATGGTTTTAAACCCGCTAGATTGATGCTATGACCTTAGCAACCAGGAGCTCGTAAGTCATTGTTTGCAAAGGCTATACGAGCTTTCTGAGGCTATCAGCGCACGATTTATCCGCCAGCTAAACGCCATTCATTTGGGTGTTTATAG
This sequence comes from Pseudomonadota bacterium, assembly GCA_041180165.1. Classification (GTDB taxonomy): domain Bacteria; phylum Pseudomonadota; class Gammaproteobacteria; order Burkholderiales; family Burkholderiaceae_C; genus Limnohabitans. Next base: position 59,946 of record JBEGSC010000005.1, read on the forward strand.
CGGCACTTGCGTGGTAACAGATTTTCACATTTGAAAGCTGTGGCCATGAAAAAATCAACCGACATACGAACGCTAAAAAACCTCAACAAACCAGTCCGTTACTCCATACCAGATAGTCGAGGCTTGCATCTCTGGGTTCGCTCAGATGGAAAGAAATATTGGGTGTATAGATACACATTCGATAGCATCCGATTCGATATGAGTCTAGGAAGTTTTCCAGACATTTCTCTAGCGGAAGTTCGCATTACGCACCAAAGACTCAGAGGCCTTCTTCTAAATGGAATCAACCCCTCTGAAGAGAAGAGAACCCGAAGAGCTGAGAAATCGAATCAGAAAAAATCCATCAAATTTTCCAAGTTTGCTTTTGAATACATTGAAAGAATGTCTCCAAAGTGGACCAATAGAGCACACGAGGCTCAATGGGTCGGAGCGATAACCAACTATGCAATAGGTGTCTTGGGCGACTTAACTTTCGAAGAAATCACAACTGATGACATCCTAGATGTGTTGTCGCCCATTTGGGTAAGTAAGCACGAAACAGCAATTCGTCTTAGAGGACGACTTGAGCGAATCATCTCCGCCGCAATAACAAGTGGGTTAAGAACTAAGCCGAACCCCGCAATTTGGCGTGGACACCTTGAGAACCTGTTACCAGCAATCAAGCGAACCCATCAGCATTTCGAAGCTGCTATCCCACAAATAAAACCAGCTGAACCGTTTAAATGAAAAGTAATAGTACTTTGTTCATACTTTTGAATTTACAGGTATCAAATAAAATCGAAAAAGAATTAAGCCAAAAAGTACCTACTGATGGTACTAAACATAGTAATTTATGAAGGTGTGTGTCTGCCTTACGCCGCTCTTTGGCGCTTCAGTCAGACGGTCGCTAGTAGGGACATAAAGCGGATTGTTAAAGAATTATTTGATTGATTTGATGTGCCAAAACCAACATAGAGTAACCAGCGTCGAAAACTTCACAGAACGCTTCAACATAGGTTTTGGTGTAAGAGGTGCCACCAGCAGCAATCGCTGTGCTCTATGGCCGTCTAAAGCGCTAGCAGGTGCGTCTTTAACTATGTCCTAGCTAGTCTGTATGTCTTATGTGCTTGAGAGCCTGCGATACCAGCTGAACCTGTGTGTGCAAGATTTCAAAATATCTGCGCCAGTTGTAGTGCCCATAGTTCGATAGCTATGTGCCTGTTGTAGAGCACCTAGAAGCAGCTGTAATGCAGTTGACTATGCACCTTAGGTCATCGGTTAGGTTGCTGTTAAGTGTTGGTCTGTGCTGTGGGAAGTACTAACCAAAAAAAACCACAGAGCCAACTTTGAATCAGCTTGTGGTTATTTCAGTGGTAATTTTTACTGTGCATCGTTAGACACCTAGTCAAATCACCATGTTTGGCGGAAACGGAGGGATTCGAACCCTCGATGAGGCTCTACACCCCATACTCCCTTAGCAGGGGAGCACCTTCGGCCACTCGGTCACGTTTCCAGCAGGTGCATATTATGCCCTAACTTAGGCAGCAGGCTGGTCCAAATCGAAAGCTTTATGCAACGCGCGCACAGCGAGTTCCATGTATTTCTCGTCGATCACAACCGATGTTTTGATTTCAGATGTCGAGATCATTTGGATGTTGATGCCCTCTTCGCTCAATGAGCGGAACATCTTGCTGGCCACACCCACGTGGCTGCGCATGCCGATACCGACGATGGACACTTTACAAATCTTGGTGTCGCCTTGCACATCGGTTGCACCCAAAGCTGGCAACACTTTGTCTTTCAACAAATCTGTTGTGCGGGCGTAATCGTTGCGATGCACAGTGAAGCTGAAGTCGGTTTTGCCATCCTTGCTGATGTTTTGGATGATCATGTCCACTTCAATGTTGGCTTCAGCCACAGCACCCAAGATTTGGTACGCGATACCAGGTTTATCGGGCACGCCGACCACAGAAATTTTGGCTTCGTCACGGTTGAATGCGATGCCCGATACGATTGCTTGTTCCATTTTTTCGTCTTCCTCAAAGGTGATCAACGTGCCTGATTTGGCTTCTTCGTTGATGTCAATGTCCCACGCGGTGAAGCTGGACAACACGCGCAGCGGCACCTTGTATTTACCTGCAAATTCAACCGAGCGAATTTGCAAAACTTTGCTACCCAACGATGCCATTTCCAGCATCTCTTCGAAACACAGTGTTTCTAAGCGACGGGCTTCAGGCACCACGCGTGGGTCGGTGGTGTACACGCCATCGACGTCGGTGTAGATCAAGCACTCGTCTGCTTTCATGGCAGCAGCCACAGCCACAGCAGAGGTATCTGAACCACCACGGCCTAACGTGGTGATGTTGTCGTCTTCGTCTTTACCTTGGAAGCCCGTGATGATGACCACTTTGCCAGCATCCAAATCGGCGCGAACGCGTGCATCGTCAATCGACTCAATGCGGGCCTTGGTGTAGGCGTTGTTGGTGCGAATTGGCACTTGCCAGCCAGCGTAGCTTACTGAGGGCTGGCCTTCGGCTTGCAAAGCAATGGCCAACAACGCAGAAGACGCTTGCTCGCCTGTAGAGGCCAGCATATCGAGTTCGCGGTTGTAAGCCGAGTCGGCTTTGGAAGGGGCCAATTCTTTGGCGAGGCCGAGCAAACGGTTGGTTTCACCACTCATCGCGGAGGGAACCACCACCATTTGGTGACCCGCACGGGCCCACTTGGCCACGCGCTTGGCGACGTTGCGAATGCGCTCTGTTGAGCCCATCGACGTGCCGCCGTATTTATGAACAATCAATGCCATATTTCTTTAAAACTGTTGTGTTATGGGCAAAAAACTCACAGATTGTAGCAACGCAACACGGCACCATCTCGCCGCACAAACCCACGCCCTACCTTGATGTCGATGTGGTGGCCTCGTGTGGTGCACGCTTTCACTTGAATCAGTAGCGCTTGCAATTGAGCCGCACTGGCTTGAGAGTGCTCTAACGCCAACCAGTGACGCAATGCATTCGATTGCCGCGCCTCACCGAGCTGCTGCAAAGCTTTGATGGCTGGTGGATTGCCCACAAGTTGCAAATCTTGTTCCGCCATCTCTTGTAACAAGACTTGCGCCTGCGCAGCATGTGAGGCGCTGCGAGCAAAGGTTTGCCTAAACGAAGGAAAAGCTTGCTCAATCACGGGCAATAGCTCTGCACGGATGCGGTTGCGTGTGTAGCGAGTGTCGCCGTTGGTAGGGTCCTCCACCCACGACTCCCCTGCAGCCCTAAGGGCATCACGCAGGTGCGAGCCCGGCACCTCCAGCCAGGGGCGGTGGTAGGTCACACCATAACGCTCTGCGACAGCTGGCATGCACGCAAGCCCCGGCAAACCCGCACCACGAGAGAGCGCCAGCATCAAAGTTTCCACTTGGTCATCTGCGTGCTGCGCCAACACCATGTGATTGATCTGCCCTCTCCAGTTGTTTTGCAATGCATCCGCAAACGCTCGGTAACGGGCTTGACGGGCTGCGTCTTCGGGGCTTTCACCTGGGGCGTTTGCTGCGTTGACGCGTTGCACCACCAGCGGCACATGCAGTCGTTCACACAATGCTACGCAGTGGGCTTCAAAACCATCCGCGGCCGCTTGCAAACCATGGTGCACATGCACGGCATGTACCTTGCCTGGCCAACGGGCAGCACAGGCAACAAGTAAGGCGGTGGAGTCGGCCCCGCCGCTGAGTGCAACGGCGAATGGACCTAAATACTGGAGCGCGTCCAGCGAGGGAAAGTTAGCGTTCAGCTTTGGTGTCGGTGAAACGGCCATAGCTTTGCAGACGCTCGTAACGCTTGTCGAGCAGCTCTTTGACCTTCATGTCCGTCACTTGGCGCCATGCGTCGTTCAAGCCGCGCTTGAGTTGCGCCGCCATTTGCTTGGGGTCACGGTGTGCGCCACCCACGGGCTCGTTCACGATTTTGTCGACCAAGCCCAAGGCTTTCAGACGATGAGCGGTGATTCCCAGTTGTTCGGCTGCGTCTTCGGCACGGTCAGAGGTTTTCCACAAAATCGAGGCACAGCCTTCAGGGCTGATCACTGAGTACACCGAGTACTGCAACATCAACACTTGGTCAGCCACGCTGATAGCCAGTGCTCCACCCGAGCCACCTTCACCAATGATGGTGGTGATGATCGGCACTTCGAGTTGAGCCATCTCAAAAATATTGCGGCCAATCGCTTCAGACTGGCTGCGCTCTTCCGCGTCAATGCCAGGGTAAGCGCCGGGTGTGTCCACAAACGTGAACACGGGCAGCTTGAACTTCTCGGCCGTCTTCATCAAACGCAAAGCTTTGCGGTAGCCCTCAGGACGGCTCATGCCAAAGTTACGCGCAGCGCGCTCTTTGGTGTCGCGGCCTTTTTGCTGGCCTAAGACCATGCAAGCATTGCCATTGAAACGAGCCAAACCACCCACGATGCTCAAGTCATCGGCAAAGTGGCGGTCGCCATGCATCTCCACGAAATCGGTGAAGATTTCATTGATGTAGTCCAGCGTGTAAGGACGCTCGGCGTGACGGGCAATCTTGGTGATTTGCCAAGGTGTGAGGTCGCTGTAAATCTCTTTGGTCAGCTGCATGCTTTTCTTGCTGAGCTGCTCGATCTCGTCCGAGATGTCCACCGCCGACTCGCTTTGCACATAGCGCAGCTCGTCGATCTTGCCTTCTAGCTCAGCAATCGGTTGTTCAAAGTCGAGGAAAGTTCGTTTAGCCAAAATTCATACTCCTTCGCTACTCAGTAAGACACTGGCAGCGGATCTAGCGATCGCCAAATATACCAAGTCGCCACACTGCAATATGGCGCCCACGCCGCAGCCACCTCGCGAGCTTCGCTGCGACTAACCGCCTCGCCCGAAAAATAGTTGTGGCTAATTCCGTTGATCAATCCCACATCATCCAACGGCAACACATTGGGCCGCATGAGGTGGAACATCAAAAACATCTCCGCCGTCCATCGGCCAATGCCGCGAATAGCGACCAACTCTTCGATGATGGCGTCATCCGTCATCTCCGACCATTTCTTCACATGCAAAGCGCCGTTGTCAAAGTGCAGCGCCAAGTCGACGATGTACTCGACCTTCCGAGCCGACAGCCCCGCGGCACGCATGTCATCCACCTTGAGCTTGAGCACATTGGCGGGCGTGATCTTGCGGGGCAACTTAGCAAAGCGGTCCCACACGGTTTGGGCGGCCTTGACAGACACCTGTTGACCCACAATGCTGCGCGCCAGCGTGACAAACGCATCGCCACGCGACTGCAACGAAGCCTCACCAAACTGAGGAATGAGGCGCTTCATCACCCGATCTTTTTTCATCAGATGTTTGCAAGCCTCACCCCAGTATTCGGGCGTGGCCGTGATGACTTTTTCCGTGGTGGCCATGCTTAGCCACGCTCCCATGTGGTGCCCGTGGGCGAATCTTTAAGGACGATGCCCTGAGCCAACAAGTCATTGCGAATGCGGTCAGCCTCAGCAAAGTTCTTGGCTGCTTTGGCGGCTGCGCGTGCGGCGATTTGCGCTTGAATGGCGTCTTCGTCCACACCTGCGCCTGCTTGGGCAAAGGCTTTGGGATCGTCTTGCAACAAGCCCAACACGCCACCCAAAGCTTTGAGCAACCCAGCGGTTTGGGCTGATTGCGTGCGGTTGACTTCACTGGCGAGTTCAAACAAAACGGCCACAGCTTCGGGCGTGCCGAAGTCTTCGTCCATCGCAGCTTTGAAGCGCGCGGCATGGGGCTCGGCCCAATCGATCGTCACCTCATCAGGCGTGACCGTGCCCAACGCGGTGTACAGGCGCTTCAAGGCGCCACGGGCGTCGTTCAAATGCACATCGCTGTAGTTAAGCTGGCTGCGGTAGTGGCTGCGCACCACAAAGAAACGTACGGTCTCGGCGTCAAATTCTTTCAGCACATCACGGATGGTGAAAAAGTTGCCCAAACTCTTGGACATTTTTTCGTTGTCCACATTGATGAAGCCGTTGTGCATCCAAACGCTGGCCATCTTTTGACCGTTGGCGCCTTCGCTTTGGGCAATTTCGTTTTCGTGGTGTGGGAACTGCAAGTCAGCGCCACCACCGTGAATGTCAAAACTCTGACCCAACATCTCGCAACTCATGGCCGAGCACTCGATGTGCCAGCCGGGGCGGCCTGCGCCAAATGGGCTGGCCCATTTCACTTCGTCAGGTTCGCTCTCTTTGGCTGATTTCCACAACACGAAGTCCAGTGGATCTTGCTTGCCATCGTCAACGGCCACGCGCTCACCGGCTTGCAACTCGTCCAGCGACTTGCCAGACAGCTTGCCGTAGCCATCGAATTTGCGAACGGCGTAATTCACATCGCCGTTGCTGGCTTGGTAAGCCAAGCCCTTGTCTTGCAAAGTGCCAATCATCGACAGCATTTGAGGCACATAGTCCATCGCACGCGGCTCGTGCGTGGGGCGTTCGATGCCCAAAGCATCGGCGTCTTGGTGCAAGGCGTCGATCATGCGGTCCGTCAGGCTGCGAACCGTTTCGCCGTTTTCTAAGGAACGCTTGATGATTTTGTCGTCGATGTCAGTGATGTTGCGCACATAGGTCACGCGGTAACCGCTGGCCTTGAGCCAACGCTGCACCACATCAAACGCCACCATCGAACGGGCATGGCCCAAATGGCACAGGTCGTACACGGTCATACCGCACACGTACATGCGCACATGGCCAGGTTCTAGCGGCGAAAAGTTCTCCAGCGCACGCGTGAGCGTGTTGTGAATGCGAAGCGTCATGAGTGAATCGAGAGAAGACCGCAAAGCTGGGTCGGTAATGAGGCGAAAGCCAAAGAGTCGTTCAGACCCTCTGTTTTACAATGCCTTAAGTATACAAAGCACATGACAAACCCTCACGTCCCCTCCTCACACATCCAATTCACATGGAAACGATGCTTTGCCGTCGGGATTTTCAGCGCTTCTTTGGTGTGTGCTGCACAAATACAACCTTTGGTGGATGTTCAAAACTGGCAACCAGGCCAGTTGACCGCACAAGTCGTTCAAAGCGATCCACACAATGACGTGCGCAAACTCATGCGCCAAGCCAAATACCCACAAGCCTTGCTGTTGGTCAACAAAGGTTTAGCCACGAATCCACGTGATCCACAGATGCGTTTTTGGCAAGGCTTCATCTTTGAACAGCTCGGTCAGCCTGACATGGCGATCCAAGTCTATTTAGCGCTCACTCAAGAATACCCAGAGCTGGCTGAACCCAGCAACAACTTAGGCGTTTTATACGCCGCGCAGGGCGACTACGCCAGAGCCAAATCGTCCTTGGAGGCGGCCTTGCGTGCCAACCCCAACTACGCCACCGCACACGAAAACATGGGCGATGTTTTGCTCAATATGGCACGTCAATCCTATGAACGTGCACTCTCCATCAACCCCAGTCAACGCGATGCAGCCAAGAAAGTCGAACGACTCAGACCAGCGCTGACAGCCACGCAAACCAAACCATGACCCTCGTACACCTCACTCGTCGCGCTTTGTGCGCACTCGCTTTCATTGGCTTGTCCCAAGCCGCCGTGGCCCAAGACGCACCACGCGTCAAGTTCGTCACCAATGCTGGTGAATTTGTGGTTGAGGTCTACCCAGACAAAGCCCCAAAAACCGTCGACAACTTTTTGCAATATGTGCGCGACAAACACTATGACGGCACGATTTTCCACCGCGTGATTGGCAACTTCATGGTGCAAGGCGGCGGCTACGACCAACGCTACATCGAACGTCGCACGCGTCCACCCGTTGAGCACGAAGGCCGTGAAGCCTTGGCCAAGGGCGGTCCACGTAACACCGTAGGCACCATTGCCATGGCTCGTACCAACGTACCTAATTCAGCCACATCTCAGTTTTTCATCAACGTGATGGACAACGCCTTTCTTGATCCAACGCCACAACAACCCGGCTACACCGTGTTTGGCAAAGTGGTTTCTGGCATGGAAACCATCAACAAAATTAAAAGCGTACAAACTGGCTTCGGCGGGCCTTTCCCATCTGATGTGCCGCGCACACCCATCATCATTCAATCAGCCAACCTACTCTGAGCAAGGCTGCACCATCTCTTCATTTCAAGGACACACACCATGAGCAACCCTCAAGTCGAACTGCACATCTTGGACCTCGGCGTCATCACCCTCGAACTGGACGCTGAAAAAGCGCCCAAGTGCACCGAAAACTTCCTTCACTATGTGAACAAAGGCCATTACGACAAAACCATTTTTCACCGTGTCATTCCAGGCTTCATGGTGCAAGGCGGTGGTTTTGAGCCAGGCATGAGTCAAAAAGAGTGCGATGAACCCATCGAAAACGAAGCCAACAACGGCCTCAAAAACGATCACTACACCATTGCCATGGCGCGCACGTCTGACCCACACTCGGCCACAGCCCAGTTCTTCATCAACGTCGCCAACAACGACTTCTTGAACCACAAAGCCCCCAGCATGCAAGGCTGGGGCTATGCCGTGTTTGGCAAAGTGGTGAGCGGCAATGACGTGGTCGACAAAATCGCTGCGGTTAAAACGGGTCGCAAAGGCTTCCATGACGATGTGCCAAAAGAAGACGTCGTCATCGAAAAAGCAGTGGCGCTCTAAGCCCTCTCAGCACACTGCATCAAACTGCCTGAAGTCATGCTGCAACCTATCTTGCACTGACTTCAGTCCTCATCATGTCAGCCCCTCACCTCTTGCCCAAGTCTGTACCCTGCGTACAAGCGCCACAGCACTGGCAACGTGTGGACTTTATCTCTGACCTTCACCTAGACGTCCACGAGCCAACCACGTTTGATGTGTGGGCTCAATACATGGCACACACAGCAGCAGACGCCCTGTTCATCTTGGGCGATTTGTTTGAGGTGTGGGTGGGCGACGACAACCAAGACTCCTTTGCTTTGCAATGCATCGCCACACTCAAAGCTACGGCGCAACGCATGCCCGTGTATTTCATGTGTGGCAACCGCGATTTTTTGGTGGGCCATGCGTTACTCCATGCCAGTGGCATGCAAGGTTTGAGCGACCCCACCGTGCTAGACCTTGGCATCACGGGTGAGATAAAAAACACGCGCATCTTGCTCAGCCACGGCGATGCCCTGTGTTTAGACGATCACGACTACTTGGCGTTTCGCGCCCAAGTGCGTCAACCTGAATGGCAAGCAAACTTTCTAGCCAAGCCCTTGGCTGAGCGCCAAGCCTATGCACGAGATGTGCGAAGCAAAAGCGAAGCACTCAAGCGCAGCCACACCGATTACGCCGATGTCGATACCCAAGCCGCCATCGCCTGGCTTCAAGCCACGCAAGCCCAAGTGCTGCTGCACGGGCACACACACAAACCAGCAACGCATGACCTTGGCCACGGGTTAAGCCGTTGGGTACTGAGCGACTGGCACGCAGATAGCCAACCGCCGCGCTTAGAAGTGCTGAGTTGGCAACGTGCACACGCTGCAAATAAATCGCACGGACTTCAACGCTTGAGCAACACCTTCAGTGCAGCTTGCAAACGACGCGCAGCGCCTTCGTCGTACGCACCACCCAACACTTGAGCCGCATCGGCAGCCCACGTCATTTGAGGTGATGGGTCATTGCGTCGGGTCAGCATTTGCAACTGCAAAGCACGGCGTGCATCCAAATGTGCGGCAGGCGTTGGCAAATCAGCCGCCACCTCTAAACGCAACAAAGGCGTGACCACATCGCCTTTAGGCTCTGCAGACACCGCTTGCGTCCACTGTGTGCGCTGGGCTGGGCTGAGCTTGCTACCAATCGCTTGCGCGGCTGGCACTTGAGCTGCATCGCGCTTTTGCCAAGCCTGCATCAACTGAGTCAGCACTTCGCCGTGCGCTTGTGAAGCCAAACGACGCAAAGCATCTTGGGCGGATTCCAAAGCATGGCGTTGCGCACGGAAAGCGGTATCGCCCAAACGTGGGCCACGCGGCGCAAAGCCTTCGCGGCCTGCGTCACGACCTGGTTTGCCATCGCGTCCAAAACCTGGCTTGTCACCGAACTTGCCGCTGGGCTTGCCATCGCGAACGCGACCCGCAGGTGCGGCTTCGCTGCGTTTTTGGCCGGGTCGGTCATCACCGCGCACAGCCACGACTGGGCGTGGTGCAGCTTTGGCTTTAACTGGCGCAGCTTCTGCCACTGGCTCTGCTGCCACGCCAGAATGTGAAGCCTCAGCAGCTGGTGCTTCGTGGCCATTTTCTGCAGCATCTGTGGGCGCAGCCTCTGCCAAAGCCTCTGGCACTGTGTCAGCCGCTTGTGAGGCTACAGAGGCTTCTTGTGCAGATGTAGCCACCGACTCTGCAGCAGCGGGTGCAACCACCACTTCACCACGCGCAATTTGTTCCAACGCTTGCATCGCCGCCCGAATGGCAGCGGCATCGCCTTTGGCGGTGGCCGAATCCAAGGCTTTCGCGGCTTCCAGCACAGCCTTGTCATGCGGCGTCAGTGCGGCTTGCGATTGTTCGCGCACAGACGACTTGCGTGCAAAGGCTTCATCAATCGGCTGGCGGAACGCGTCCCACAGTTTTTGCTCAAGCTTGCGATCAAGCACCACGGTGTGCGCTTCTTCTTGCCAACGTTGCTGCAAGGCTTTCACCGCATCCACGCGCAAAGTGGGCGCAGCACCCAAAGCCTGCGCCTCAGCAATCAAGGCATGACGGCGTGCCAAGCTGGCTTTTTGCGCAGCTTCTAGCGGTTCATGTGCCGCATGAATGGCAGCCTTCCAAACAGGCTGCAATTCGGCAAACATTTTTTCGCTCAAGTGACCGCTCTCACGCCAGCGCTGAGCGAACTGGTGCAACTGACGTGCCACACCTTTCCAATCGGGGCCATTGCCATGCGATGCCGTCCAGACTTTGACTTCTTCAATCAGAGCCAAGCGCTGCGCTTTGTGCGCCGCAGTTTGTGCGCGGGCTTCTTTGAGCCAGGCATCCACCACGTCGTGGGCGCGATTGCACGCAGTGTCAAAGCGCTTCCACAAAGCGGGATTGGGCGCAGCTTCTTTGTCAATTTTTTTCCATTGCTCTCGCAAGGCACGCAAGGTTTCTTGCATCTTGCGACCGCCCATCGCAGGAACGCGTGCCGCCACATCCTCAGTTTTAGCGGCTGGTTTTTCAGCATCAGTCGCTTGATCTGCAGTTTCAGGTGTTGGCAATGCTGAGGCCGCTTCTGCAACATGCTTAGCCACAGGCGCAGGTTTGAACATAGCTTCGGCTTGCATGGCCAACTCCAAACGTTTTTGGTCGACCACCGCTTTGTCAGCCGTAGGCTTGACTGTGCGTGTGGCATCGACTGCCACAGGCTTGACAGCTTTCACGGGAGCTGCAGCTTGAGGCAATACTTCGCCACGGGCCACACGAATTTGGTCAGACCATGCGGGCACCGCGGGCAGAGGCGCCGCCGCATCGGCTGCTGCGACTTCAGTCAACTTCAAAGCTTCACCGAAGGCTGTCCACACGGCTTGCACCTGTTGCGTGCTGGTTTGCAAGGCCGACGCGAACTTCGCATCCACGCTCGACCACTGGGCATCTGTCGACAAAGTTTGGGCTTGGGCCACCCAACGGTCAAGGTCAGCTTGCAAGGCTTCACGTTGGGCCAAGGCGTCTTGCCATGGCTTGGTAGAGAGCACTTCAATGCGCTGCGCCAACAACACGGCAGCTTCACGTTGCACCTGGGTTTGATGCTGCAAATCTTCAATGGCTTTCACGCGCTCAGCCAAGGCCGTTTTTAAACCCGCCAAAGGCTCGCGAGACAAGGGCGCACCTGCTTTAGCCGCATCACGCTGCCAGCCCAAAGCGTCAGCCAAGTTGATCTGGGGGGCATCGCGCAGAGCTTCACCTTTGGCGGCCCACTCCACGATGAGGGCGTCTTGGTCTTTGCTGCGGCGCAGTTCGTCCAGCTTTTCGCGCAAGACTTTGGCAGCGCCTTTGTCGCGGTGACTCATTTCGTCAAAAGCCGCTTGCACTTGCGCCAAAGTGGGCTGACCAGCCAGCCAGTCGCGCAGGCGCGCGGCGCGGTCTGCTGAAGTAGAAACAGTAAAAGCCCCGCCAGTCAATTGGTCTAAGGTGGCAAGGTCGAGGGATTGGGTAGAAGAATCAGTCACAAGTAGAGCTCACAGTAAATTAGGGGTGATTGTCGCCGAGGCTTTAAAATTTCAGCTACTTCTTATTCAATAAATTTATGTCTATTCCCTTCATCGCACGATTACAGCTAGGTCTACGTACCTTTGCGACTGATGTGGCGCAAGGTTTTTTTGCCATTTCCCACAACGGCTTGGCCGTGGTGGGCTTGTCCATCTTCTTTTTTGTCGTGGCGCTGACCGTGCGCCCTGACCTGCGCATGGTGACCGAAGCCAAGGTCATCAGCTGGCTGCAAGAGCGCCAATATGACGAAACCGGCATCGCCACCGATGCCGACGCCGTAGACCGAGCCACCGCCGCCGACCCCCGCGACCTCCCCAAGCAACAAGCCAACCTCGCTTATTGGTTGAGCAAGAAATACCGCGTGGCGCCCGAACCCCTGAGCGCCTTGGTGTCCGAGGCCTACGATGTGGGCCCGAGCAACCAAATTGAACCAACTCTGATCTTGGCTGTGATGGCCATTGAATCGGGTTTTAACCCCTTCGCCCAAAGCAATGTGGGCGCCCAAGGCCTGATGCAAGTGATGACCAAGGTACATGAACAAAAATACCAAGGCTTTGGCGGTGCCCTAGCAGCTTTCGATCCCGTGGCCAACGTGCGCGTGGGTGTGAACGTGCTCAAAGAATGCATCACCCGCGCGGGCAGCCTAGAAGGCGGCCTCAAACTGTATGTCGGTGCAGGCAATATGAAAGACGACCAAGGCTACGCAGCCAAAGTCATGGCCGAAAACGCCCGACTCCAACAAGTGGCCAAAGGCCTGAAAGTCCCGATCACGCCACCACCTGCCACCGCGGCGGAGGCTGCCACCGCACGTTTGGAGAGTTTGTGGGAAAAAGCCCAGCGCTTGACGCCTTTTGGCAAGGACGACGACGAGTAACCCAATACCCAACGGGGACCTTTCAGCGCATGTGACAAGCGCGGTAAACTCCCCCTGTGCGCAACTGGCGATAGGCGTATCAGGCATGCCCGATACCGCTGACGTGGATGTATGACCACTGGGAAGCGCACCGCCCCTGAGCTTTGGGGGTGATTAGCCGTTCGCCTGGGCAGCCCTGTTTTTTGTCAACCCCTTTGTCAGCAGGGACCATCTTCCTCTTTAGGACTGCCACCATGTACGACCGCAACATCTTGATCGAACAAACCGACCCCGAATTGTTTGCTGCCATCCAAGCCGAAAACGCTCGCCAAGAGCACCACATCGAGCTGATTGCCAGCGAAAACTACGCCTCCCCCGCTGTGATGGCCGCCCAAGGTAGCCAGCTGACCAACAAATACGCCGAAGGCTACCCCGGCAAGCGCTACTACGGCGGTTGCGAACACGTGGACGTGGCTGAGCAGTTGGCCATTGACCGCGTCAAACAACTCTTTGGCGCAGAAGCTGCCAACGTGCAGCCCCATTGCGGCGCATCGGCCAACGAAGCCGTGTTCCTCGCGTTCTTGAAGCCCGGCGACACCATCATGGGCATGAGCTTGGCCGAAGGCGGTCACTTGACCCACGGCATGGCGCTGAACATGTCTGGCAAGTGGTTCAACGTCGTGTCTTACGGCTTGGACAGCAAAGAAGCCATTGACTACGACGCGATGGAAGCCAAAGCCCGCGAACACAAGCCCAAGCTGATCGTGGCCGGCGCATCGGCCTACAGCTTGCACATCGACTGGGCACGCTTTGCGAAAATTGCCAAAGAAGTTGGCGCCATCTTCATGGTCGACATGGCCCACTACGCTGGCTTGATCGCCGCAGGCCAATACCCCAACCCCGTGCCTCATGCTGACGTGGTGACATCCACCACCCACAAGAGCTTGCGCGGCCCACGCGGCGGCATCATCTTGATGAAGGCCGAACACGAAAAAGCCATCAACAGCGCCATCTTCCCCGGCCTGCAAGGCGGCCCCTTGATGCACGTGATTGCTGCCAAGGCAGTGGCGTTCAAAGAAGCGTTGACACCTGAGTTCAAAGCCTACCAACAACAAGTGGTGACCAACGCCCGCATCGTGGCTGAGACTTTGACAGCACGCGGTCTGCGCATCGTCAGCGGCGGCACACAAAGCCACGTGATGTTGGTGGACCTGCGCTCCAAGAAGATCACCGGCAAAGAAGCCGAAGCCGCTTTGGGCGCAGCTCACATGACGATCAACAAGAACGCCATCCCCAACGACCCTGAAAAACCCTTCGTGACCAGCGGCATCCGCGTGGGTACGCCTGCGATGACCACACGTGGTTTCAAGGACGAAGAAGCGCGTATCACGGCCAACTTGATTGCCGACGTGTTGGACAACCCACACGACGAAGCCAACTTGGCGGCAGTGCGTGCCAAGGTGCATGCGCTGACTTCTAAGTTCCCTGTTTACAAGTAACTTCAGTTTGACCCCGTCCTTTGTGGCGGGGTTTTTGTTTGTCTTCGTTGTTTTGTTTAGTTGCTTCTTCGTTCGTGAGGGCTTCTCGCCGGAGAGGGAACGGGTTGCAGGTACGGCGGGCTCTTCATGCTGGGGTACCAGAAATCATCGCCCGCCGCACCTACAACCCGTGCCGTTTGAGAATCGAAATGGTTCGCTCGTTGCTTTGCAACTTCGTCTGAAATACGGGTACGAGTGAAATGCGCGAGCGAAGCAAAGCGTGTCGCAGACTGAGGGTGTTTGGTATTGGCCGCCACGATTTCTGGTACTCCAGCATGAGGCAGCGGCCAATACCAAATGCCCTCAGCGAGCCCAGCAAAAAAATAGCACTGACAAACAGAAAGCAAAAGAGAGCACAAAAAAATGAAATGTCCCTTCTGCGGCCACCTAGAAACCCAAGTTGTCGAAACACGCATGTCCGAAGACGGTGACTCCGTGCGTCGCCGTCGCCAATGCGGCGCCTGCGAAAAGCGTTACACCACCTACGAACGCCCCGACGTCAGCTTTCCCAACATCGTCAAAAAAGACGGTCGCCGCATCGAATACAAACGCAACAAGCTCCTCGAATCCATGGGCCTGGCTTTGCGCAAACGCCCCGTCAGCACCGAGCAGGTCGACAACGCCATCGAGCGCATCGAAGAAAAACTCATGTCCCTCGGCCAACGTGAAGTGCCCTCCACCCGCATTGGCGAGCTCGTCATGCGCGAACTCAAAAAGCTCGACAAAGTCGCCTACATCCGCTTTGCCAGTGTGTACCGCAGCTTTGAAGACATCGATGATTTCAAGAGCTTGGTGGACGAAGTTCGCAAGTAGTTTTCGAGTCTCAGCCATGCGCTGATGCCCATTCAAAACCTAGCATTTGCGTCATGCAATCGCTAGGTTTTTTTACGTCTTCACCATCACCCCTAAGAGGTTTCACACTCGTTGAGATGCTGGTGTGTTTGGGTGTACTCGGCGTCATGACATCATTTGCCATCCCCAGCTGGCAACGCCTGCAAGAGCGCAGCCGCGTTGAAGCCACGCGTGATCAACTGATCAACGATTTACAAAACGCTCGCGTACGCGCATTGCAGCGGGGCGAAGCCTTGCAATTGACACGCCTTCGAGATTGCACATGGACAACATCCGCGGGTGCCGACTGGAGCTGTGGTTGGCAGCTGGTGGTGAAAGCTGATCAAGCGATGCTGCAAAGCACGCAACAACTCACGCCTTTGCAAATCACCTTCGCTAAAAACGATCCGCTCGACATCAGCGCACGGGGCGATTTAGGCACAGTGGGTGACCGATGGGTGATCAAGTCTCGACAAGCTGCGTTCAATGTGTCGAATGTGTTGTGCCTCAGCAGTGCTGGCCGCTTGCGTTGGCAAACGGGAGACACATGCAGCAACTGAAAACACAAGCTGGCATTGCCCTGTTCGAAGCCTTGATCGCACTGATGATCTTGACCTTCGGTGTACTGGGTCTGTTATGGATGCACCAGCAAGCGTTGATACAACAACGCCATCAGCTAATGCGCACCATCGCCATGGGCCTCGCAGACGACTTGGCCGAACGTATGACCCTCAACGTGCAGCAGCGCAACCTGTATGCCAAAACATGGGGTAACGCCACCACCACCGCACCCGATTGCGCAGCCTTGGTCTGTACGCGCCAAGACCTCGCCGCATGGGACCTGCAACAACTCCAGCAGTCGCTCAGCAGCCAACTGCCCGAAGGCGATGCAAGCGTATTTGCGTTGCGCAATCCACCCGATTGGTGGGGCATTGTGATGGCATGGCGCGATGCCAACGAAACTTACCGCACCGATGGTGCATTGGGCTCACCCCCTTGCCCTGCACAAATGAGTTGCTGGCGTTTGTTCTTCATGCCGACACGATGAACACGCACCAAGCACACCTGCACATGCAGCACGGCTACACCTTGCCCGAGCTGCTCATAGGCATGACACTGGGTTTATGGGTCATCGCGGCTGCGACAGCAGCTTACGGCACAAGCAAACAAACTTGGAACGCCATGGCAGCGACAGATGCCGTACACGCCAATGCACGCGTGGCTTTGCGCAACATCCGCGAACACGCACACATGAGTGGTGCGGCTTACCTGATCGCGAACAACAGCAACGCGCAATTGACCGTTGAACTCTCTCCCAGCGAAGACACCGGTCAAGCAGCGCTGTCAGGCATCAATGGGACCAAATACGTTGAAAGCCTCACATTGGGTCACTGGCATGCGCTTGATGCCATCGACTGCCAAGGTAACACTGCAAGCACCCACACCCGTGTGCGCAATGACTACAAACTCAACACCAACAAAGAATTGAGCTGCAAAGACCTCAACCTCACTGGCAGCACCTACCAAGCCTTGGCCGAGGGTGTGGAAGATTTTCAGCTGCGCTATGCCGAGGCCAACCCCAGCACGCAAACGATTCAGTGGAAAACCGCCAACCAAGTGAGCGATATGACTAAGGTGATGGCCATCGAGGTGTGCTTGCGCGTGGCAAGCATCCAAACCGTCCACAGCACAACGCCCAACCCCAGTTACACCGGTTGCCAAGGCGAAGCCTTGCCATCGGATGGTCGCGTGCGCCGCACATTCAAGCGCGTCATCGCTTTGCGCAACCGCGATGGAGTCATGCCGTGAAAAGATCACGCGGCTTTGCCTTGCCCACACTGATGGTGATGCTGGCACTGGCCAGCCTTGCAGCGTTACTGGCCCTGCGTCACTTGTGGGTGAATGAACAACTGCTCAACGCCGAAACAGACCAACTGCGTACCCTTCACAAAGCACATGCTGCGCTGCCTTTGGCTGTGGCGGACATTGTTGGCGCATCCAACAACAGCACGCGTCACATCGCTGGTGACCTCACGCAAACCCATGCCTTCTTCCCCTCATCCATGGCCGAGTACAGCACCTTGCGTCAGCGTCTTTTGCCAAATACATGCAACGCCGGCATCTGTGCACCCAACGCACTCCAGCCTAGTGCTGCCAAAGCCAGTTATTGGAAAACACAAACAACCACGGCACTCGCCATCCCTGCCACTCAAACACCGTATGGCGACAACACAGCTTGGTATTGGGTCGAAATTTTTCCGCAAGCCAACAGCAGCCAAGACAACTTCATTTACCGAATCACCGTGCTGGCCAACGGCGTCATGCCCAGCAGCACCACGGTGTTACAGGCCGTTTGGGCACGAACCAGCGTCACATCACCCACAGGCCAGTGGCACAGCTGGCATGTGTTGCACGACTGAAGCACATGACACGCACTCCCAAAGGCTTCACCCTCATTGAACTGCTCATTGCGCTGGCTTGTGTCGCCTTACTCGCCAGCCTTGCATGGCCCACTTACCAAAGCTTGATTTTGCGTAGCCAGCGTTCGCAAGCACGTGCATGTTTGCTACAAGCCGCGCATTGGTTAGAGCGTGCGGCCAGCGCCAACGGCAGCTACCCCTTGGCCGCCGATGTACCAGCAAGTGTTCTACAAGTAGAGGGGCAGCGATACAAAATGACCATCACCAGCACCGTCCAGAGCTACACCCTCAACGCGACGCCGTTGGGCCCACAAGCAGCCGACACCTGCGGCACTTTGACGATCAATCATCTCGGGGTGCGCAGCGTGCAAGGCGCCAGCCAAACTGCAGCGCAGTGTTGGGGTCGTTAAGTCACTCACGCGCCCGTCCATAATTGCGGCATGAGCTTCTCCGCGCAAGACACCGCCTTCATGCAACAAGCCTTGGGCTTGGCACATGACGCGCTTTACCTCACCTCGCCCAACCCACGCGTGGGTTGTGTCATCGTGGGCACACACGGTGAAGTGCTGGGCAGCGGCCACACGCAGCGCGCGGGCGAGGCCCACGCCGAGGTCATGGCCTTGCGCGATGCACAGGCCAAAGGCCATGACGTGAAAGGCGCTACCGCCTACGTCACGCTAGAGCCCTGCAGCCACCAAGGCCGCACCGGCCCATGCTGCGATGCACTCGCCGCCGCAGGCGTGGCCCGTGTGGTGATGGCTTTGCAAGACCCAAACCCTTTGGTGGCAGGCCAAGGCACCGCCCGCTTGCGCACCGCAGGCGTGCAAATAGACGTAGGCTTGTTGGCCGACGAAGCGCACGAGATGAACATCGGCTTTTTCAAACGCATGACGCACGGCACGCCCTGGGTACGCATGAAAGTGGCTGCCTCGCTCGACGGCCAAACCGCTTTGGAAAACGGTGTGAGTCAGTGGATCACGTCCGAACCCGCCCGCACCGACGGCCACGCTTGGCGCGCCCGTGCGTGTGCGGTGCTCACGGGCATTGGCACTGTGCACGAAGACGACCCGCAGCTCGATGTCCGCGCCGTGCCCACGCCGCGCCAGCCCACACTGGTGGTGATGGACAGCCAACTCGAAACGCCACCCACGGCTAAGCTCTTCACACCGCAACGTCCTGTTTGGATTTACTGCGCAGTCGACAACGCCGAGCGCCGCCAAGCACTAGAAGCCAAAGGCGCACAGGTCATTTGCCTACCCAACCCCTCCGGCAAAGTCGACCTAGCCGCCATGCTCAAAGACCTTGGCCAAAAGCAAATCAACGAAGTGCATGTGGAAGCGGGTCACAAACTCAACGGTTCGCTCTTGCGCGAAGGCTTGGTGGACGAACTGCTCACCTACCTTGCCCCCAAACTGATGGGCCAAGGCCGTGGCATGACAAATTTGGGGCCTTTCACGACTTTGGACGATGCAAAAGCGCTCTCGTTTCATGAAGTGACACAAATCGGCCCAGATTTAAGGATATTGGCTCGTCTAAGCCGGTAAGCGAGGCGTAAACCTGCGAAAATAGCGGGATGTTCACCGGAATCATCACCGGCGTGGGGCGCATCACCGCTGTCCACGACCTGGGTAGCTCTTTAAACCACGGCAAGCGTCTCACCCTCGAAGCGCCTGCTGGGTATCTCGACGACGTCGCGCTCGGCGACAGCATCGCCCTCAACGGCGCTTGCATGACGGTCACGAGCTTCGACCTCGACACACACACCTTCACCATCGACATCTCAGCTGAATCACTGGCTCGCACCAGCGGCTTGGCGGAGCTTGGCCGCGTGAACCTTGAAAAGGCACTGCGCGCCCACGACCGTTTGGGTGGCCACATCGTCTCGGGCCATGTGGATGGCATTGGCCACGTGAGCCACTTCGAGCGCGTGGGCGAGAGCTGGGAGCTGCGCATCATGGCCCCCACCGAGTTGGCCAAGTACTTGGCCTACAAAGGCTCCATCACCATCAATGGCGTGAGCTTGACGGTCAACCGTGTGCAAGACTTTTTCAATGCCGATGGCCCCTTGGGCTTGCGCGGCGCCGAGGTGAGCATCAACCTCATTCCTCACACTGTCGACAACACGGCGCTTGGCTCGCTCAAAAGCGGCAGCCCCGTGAATCTTGAAATCGACACCGTGGCCCGCTACGTCGAGCGCATGCTCAGCGTGGACGCGAGCCTCGCCCCTACTTTGAAAGCACACCCATGAGCGCCACCCAAGGCTTGATGCCTGTCGCCATCTCCCCTGTTGAAGACATCGTGGCCGACATGAAGGCCGGTCGCATCGTCATCTTGGTGGACGAAGAAGACCGCGAGAACGAAGGCGATTTGGTGCTGGCGTCTGACCACGTCACGCCCGAGGCCATCAACTTCATGGCCCGCTTTGGCCGTGGTCTGATTTGCCTCACGCTCACGCGCGAGCGCTGCGAATACCTCAAGCTCCCACCCATGGCCGCACGCAATGGCACGGTTTACAGCACGGCCTTCACTGTGTCCATCGAAGCCGCTGAGGGCGTGACCACCGGCATCTCTGCCGCTGACCGTTCGCGCACCATCGAAGTGGCCGTGGCCAAAGCCACCCAGCCCACCGACTTGGTACAACCTGGCCACGTGTTCCCGCTGCAAGCGGTGGACGGCGGCGTGCTGATGCGTGCGGGTCACACCGAAGCCGGCTGCGACTTGGCCGCGATGGCGGGCTGCTCGCCCTCGTCTGTGATTTGCGAAATCATGAAAGACGACGGCACGATGGCCCGCTTGCCTGATTTGCAAATCTTCGCCGCCGAGCATGGCTTGAAGATCGGCACCATCGCCGACCTCATTGCCTACCGCAGCCGCAACGAATCGTTGGTGCACAAAGTCAGCTCGCGCCCCATGCACACCGCGCATGGCGAGTTCACCGCCAACGCCTACAAAGACATGACCAGCGGCGCCGTCCACATGGCTTTGGTCAAAGGCACGTGGAACGCTGACGCGGAAGTGTTGGCCCGTGTGCACGAACCCCTCTCGGTGCTCGACGCGTTAGAGCCCAACCGCGTCATGCACTCATGGGGTTTGGATGCCGCCTTGGCCCGCATCAGCACGGAAGGCACAGGCGTGGTGGTGTTGCTCAACTGCGGTGAAAGTGGCGAGCAGCTATTGAACCAATTTGACGGCACCGCCCGCTCAGCCCACGGCCCTGAACGTGGCCGCATGGACTTGCGCAGCTACGGCGTGGGCGCGCAAATTCTGCGCGACTGCGGCGTGCACAAAATGCGCCTCATGGGCAACCCTCGCCGCATGCCCAGCATGACGGGCTATGGTCTCGAAATCACCGGCTACCTCTCCAAAGAATAAGAAAACTATGTTCATCCCCAATCCCAACGCCACCACCTCGCTCGATGGCAGCGCCCTGAAAATTGGCATTGTCCAAGCGCGTTTCAACGAAGACATCACCAACGCCTTGCGCGACGCGTGCGTGGCCGAGCTCAAAGCCATGGGCGTGGCCGACGACCGCATCACCTTGGTGGAAGTGCCCGGCGCACTCGAAGTGCCTTTGGCCTTGGCGGCCCTCGCGCAAATTGAAGACCCCGAGCCCTACAGCGCCCTCATTGCGCTAGGCTGCATCATCCGTGGCGAGACCTACCACTTTGAGTTGGTGGCCAATGAATCCGGCGCAGGGGTGACCCGCGTGGGCATGGACTACCACGTGCCGATTGCCAACGCCATCCTCACCACCGAAAACTTAGAACAAGCCGTGGCCCGTCAAACCGAAAAAGGCCGTGACGCGGCACGCGTGGCGGTGGAAATGGCTGTGTTGTTGGAGCGCTTGGCATGAGCGATACACCCAGCACAGGCAACAAAGCGCCACGCAAAACGGCCAGCAATGGCGCGACCAAGAGCGCAGCCAAGTCAGGCCGCAGCCGCGCTCGCGAGTTTGCGCTGCAAGGCCTCTACCAATTCTTGGTGGGGCAAAACGAAGCTGCCGACATTGATGTGTTCACCCGCGACTTGAGCGGTTTTCACAAATCCGACTCGGTGCACTACGACGCCTTGCTCTATGGTTGCATTGAACAACGCGAAATTCTCGATTCACTCATTGAACCTTTGCTCGACCGCAAGTTCGACGAAATTTCCCCGATCGAACACGCCGTGATGTGGATGGGCGCCTATGAGTTTCAACACTGCATCGACGTGCCTTGGCGCGTGGTGCTCAACGAATACATTGAGCTTGCCAAATCTTTTGGCGGCACCGATGGCCACAAGTACGTGAACGGCGTGCTCAATGGCTTGGCGCCGAAGCTGCGCGCCCTCGAAGTCGAAGCCGACCGCGCCAAAGGCAAACTCTGACACGGATGATGAAGATTGCTGAGCGTGCGCAACGCATAGAACCTTTCTATGTGATGGAGGTGGCCAAGGCCGCCGCCGAGCGTGCCGCTTTGGTGGCGCACACTGATGCGCCCATGATTTTTCTGAACATCGGTGAGCCCGATTTCACCGCACCGCCTTTGGTGAAAGAAGCTGCTGCGCGGGCGGTGCACGATGGCGTGACGCAATACACACCAGCTTTAGGCATTCCTGAATTGCGCGAGCGCATCAGCGCTTGGTACAGCACCCGTTTTGGGGTGAATGTGCCCGCACGCCGCATCGTGATTACCGCAGGTGCATCTGCGGCTTTGCAGTTGGCCTGCTTGGCTTTGATTGAAGCCGGTGACGAAGTGCTCATGCCGGACCCGAGCTACCCCTGCAACCGCCACTTTGTGAGCGCCGCAGAAGGTCGTGCGGTATTGGTACCCACAACAGCGGCGGAACGCTTTCAACTCAGCGCCGAACAAGTGCGCACCAACTGGACATCGCACACACGTGGCGTGTTGTTAGCCTCGCCCTCTAACCCCACAGGCACATCCATTCACCCTGACGAGTTGAAAGCCATTCACCACGAGGTGTCGCAACGTGGCGGCACCACGCTGATTGACGAGATTTATTTGGGCTTGAGTTACGACGCACAGTTTGGGCAATCGGCGCTGGGCATTGACGACCAAATCATCAGCATCAACAGCTTCAGCAAATACTTCAACATGACAGGCTGGCGTTTGGGCTGGCTCGTAGTGCCTGACGCACTCGTGCCCGTGGTGGAGCGTTTGGCGCAAAACCTCTTCATCTGCGCCAGCACCGTGGCGCAACACGCCGCACTCGCTTGCTTTGAAGACGCGAGCATTGCCGAATACGAACGCCGCCGCGCAGAGTTCAAAACACGCCGCGACTACTTTGTGCCCGCGCTCAATGCGCTGGGCCTGAACGTGCCTGTCATGCCCGATGGCGCGTTTTACGCGTGGGCCGATTGCACAGCAGCCGCCGACAAACTTGGCGTCAAAGGCAGCTGGGACTTCGCGTTTGAAGTGATGAAAAAAGCCAACTTGGCCATCACACCAGGCCGTGACTTTGGCCATGCCGACACCTCGCGCTTTGTGCGCTTTTCTACCGCCCGTTCGCTGCCTGAGCTGCAAGCTGCGATTGGGCGTTTACAAAAAATTCTGAGCTAAACCATGAGCACCGTTTTTGAACACCCGATTCGGGTTTATTGGGAAGACACCGATGCCGGCGGCATTGTGTTTTACGCCAACTACCTGAAATTTTTTGAGCGCGCCCGCACCGAGTGGTTGCGTGCACTAGGCATTGGCCAGCACGCGCTGCGCGAGGAAACCGGCGGTATGTTTGTAGTGAGCGAAACCGCCGTCAAATACCACCGCCCCGCCAAGCTGGATGACCAGCTGCGCGTCACTGCCACACTGGCCGAAGGTGGCCGCGCCAGCCTCGTCATTGCCCAACAAGCATGGCTGGGTGAAACTTTACTTTGCGAAGGCACGATTCGTATCGGTTGGGTCGATGCTGCCGCCATGAAGCCTGCGAGAATCCCCTCTTCTGTATTGGAACGCCTGACATGACACAAGACTTTTCCATCGTTCATTTGTTGCTCAACGCCAGTTGGGTCGTGCAAGTTGTGGTGCTGATGCTGATGGGCGTCTCCATCACCAGCTGGGCCGCGATTTTTCGCAAGATCGGCGCCATCAAACGCGTGAACGAACTCAACGACGAATTCGAGCGCGACTTTTGGTCGGGCACCAGCCTGAACGAGTTGTTTGCCGCCGCCGCCCAAAATGCCAAGCACTCTGGCCCGATGGAACGCATCTTCGCCAGCGGCATGCGCGAGTACCAAAAACTGCGCGAGCGCCGCATAAATGACAGCAGTGCTTTGATGGACGGTGCACGCCGAGCCATGCGTGCGAGCTACCAACGCGAGATGGACGCGATTGAATCCAACTTATCGCTGCTGGCGTCTGTCGGCTCTGTGTCACCTTATGTCGGCTTGTTCGGCACGGTGTGGGGCATCATGCACGCGTTCACCGGCTTGGCGGGCATGCAACAAGTGACCTTGGCCAAAGTGGCCCCTGGTATTGCTGAAGCGCTGGTGGCCACCGCCATTGGTTTGTTTGCAGCGATTCCTGCGGTGTTGGCCTACAACCGCTTCTCGCGTGACATTGACCGCGTGTCGATCAAGCTCGAAACCTTCATCGAAGAGTTCAGCAACATCTTGCAGCGCAACGTCAGCGCTAGCGGTACAGCTCACTAAGCAGGAAGACGCACATGGCTTCGATTGCCCCTCGCTCAGGACGTGGCCGCCGCGCCATGAACGACATCAACATGGTGCCGTTCATTGACGTGATGTTGGTGTTGCTCATCATCTTCATGGTGACAGCCCCCCTCATCTCGCCCACCGTGATTGACTTGCCCAGCGTGGGCAAAGCGGCCAGCGTGCCCGACCAAGTGATTCACGTGGAAATCAGCAAAGAAGAACGCATCACGGTCAAGAGCACCGGCACGGTCAACAAGTCGGTCAGCTCCACCCTTAAAGGCTTGGCCCGTGATGTGCAAGAACTGCAAGGCGAAAGCTCGCAAGGTCCAGTGGTCATCACGGCTGACCGCACCATCAAGTACGAAACCGTGGTCAAGGCCATGGACACCTTGCAACGCGCTGGGGTTCAACGCGTGGGCTTAGCCGTTCAATTGGTGGATTGATTTTTCAAGCATGAGCGCACGCCCCAAGCACATTGAGTTTGCACCGCCCGCCCCCGAGGGCACGGGCCGCTCTGTGGGCGCGTCGTTGGTGGTGCATGCCTTGCTCATCGTGGCGCTCACCGCTGGCATTCAATGGAAGCAAGATAACAGTCTGTCGGTCGAGGCCGAGTTGTGGTCTGCGGTACCCATGGCGGCAGCGCCTAAGTTGGTCGAGGTCGAAGCCCCCCCGCCGCCTCCTGCGCCCAAACCAGAACCTGCACCGAAGCCCGTGGTCAAAGCCCCCGAGCCACCAGCACCCAACCGCGATGCAGACATTGCACTGGCAAAAAAACGCAAACTCGAAGAAGAGAAAAAGATTCAGGAAGCTTTGAAAGCTGAAGAGCGCCGCAAGGAAGAAGTGAAAAAAGAGGCTGAGAAAAAAGCCAAGGCCAAGCTCGAAGAAGACAAGCGCAAACTAGAAGCCAAGAAAGAAGAAGAGCGCAAGGAAAAAGAGCGTAAAGAAAAAGAAAAAGAGAAAGAGCGCGCCGAGAAGGAACGCAAAGACAAAGAAGCCAAGAAGCAAGCCGAGCAAAAAGACAGCAAAGCAGCCGCAGAAGAAGCCAAAAAACTCGAAGCCATTCGCAAAGAAAACATGAAGCGCATTGCTGGCTTGGCAGGCGCCAGCGGCAGCGAGAACGCCACTGGCACCGCCATGAAGTCCTCCGGCCCGTCTGACAGCTATGGCGGGCGCATCCGCGCTCGCGTCAAACCCAACATCACGTTTGATCCCAGCTCTGTCTCTGGCAACCCAGCTGCTGAAGTGGAAGTGCGTTGCGCCCCCGACGGCACCATCGTGAGCCGCAAGTTGGTCAAGTCCAGTGGCAACTCGGCTTGGGACAACGCCGTGCTCAAAGCCATCGACAAGACTGAAATCTTGCCGCGCGACACCGATGGCCGCGTGCACTCGCCACTGCTGTTGGTTTTCAAACCGAACGACTAAAACAACATAGGAAAAATTCGGTTGTTAGAGCGTTCCTTCACCGTGGATGTGTTGAAAGTTGTGGCAGCACAGTTCATTGTGTGGCACCACTTCTCAGCCTACGGCCCGATGGCTGACACCATGACCTTGTTGTGGCCAGAACTCATGGAGTGGCTCTACCGCTATGCACGCTTAGCGGTACAAGTATTCCTGGTCGTGGGTGGTTATTTAGCTGCGCAATCGGTCATGAACAAACCCATCACGTACCCCCTCGTGCAAATTGCGAAACGCTATTTCCGTTTGGTACCTATTTACGCTTTAGCGCTGGCCCTCATCAGCGTGGCAGTGGCAATATCACGTGACACCATTCAAGACAACTGGCTCCCAAGCGAAGTCACCCTGTGGCAATTCGTGGCACATGGATTTTTGGTACACGACTTGTTGGGCATTGAAGCCCTCTCGAGCGGCGCCTGGTATGTGGCGATTGATTTTCAGCTGTATGTCTTGCTCATCCTCTTGTGCCATGCCTTTCAAAACAAAGCACACCATCTTCTGTCGGGCGTCGTGGCTACTTTGTGTGTCGCCTCCATGTGGCAATTCAACCGCATCGATGCACTAGACATTTGGGCCATCTACTTTTTTGCAGCTTATGGCTTAGGTGTGCTAGCAGCATGGGCCAAACGATCAGCCTTTGATGCACGTGTATTTTGGGTTGCGGCAGCTCTTGGTGCGGGTGCTCTGTGGTTCGAGTACCGCACACGCTTGTCATTGGCTTTGATCACTGCCATTTGGTTGGTCATCAAGCCCAAAAGCTCTGTGCACTGGACACCCATTAAACACATGCTGCACCGTTTATCCAACAGCGCGTATGTGTTGTTCTTGACGCACTTTGGCGTCATTGTGCTGTTCAGCAGTATGTGGAACAAAAGTCATTTCTATCACCCCGTCACAGCGTTTGCGCTGACAGGCTTTGCTTGGCTGCTCTGCGTAGGGTTGGGCTTGTTCTTACACGAAAGGGCTGAAGTCCCGATTCATCACTGGGTGACACAAAAAACAAAACCACTCATGATGCGCCTGAGTCGTTGAGCCTGAACGACAGAGCACCGGAAACTCAAAGCTCTGTGTGCGGCTTCTGATGGCTATGCATGCATTGCCATGCACAAAAAC
The DNA here is from genome assembly GCA_041180165.1 of Pseudomonadota bacterium. Lineage (GTDB taxonomy): Bacteria > Pseudomonadota > Gammaproteobacteria > Burkholderiales > Burkholderiaceae_C > Limnohabitans. The sequence continues at coordinate 86,964 of JBEGSC010000005.1, forward strand.
AAGCCAAGATGGCTGTACCAATTGACACAGCGTACACCGAGGACAAGCCCAACATCTCGCTCAATGCGCCGCCACCCAGCGCACCCAAGACGCCAGGCACGCCATAACCAATCGAGGCATACAAAGCTTGCCCCCTGCCGCGCAAGCGACCAGGGAAATGGTGCGACAGCAAAGCAATACAGGCCGTATGTTGTGTAGCAAACGTCAGCGCATGCAACACCTGTGCAAACAGCAAGGCCCACAACCATTCAACCGCCCATGTGGTCAGCACCATGCGCAGCACCATGGCTGCGGCACAAATGAACATCCACATCGACAAGCTGAACTTGGGTAACCAACGGCTTTGCGTGAAGAACCACAAGATTTCCGCGGCCACAGACACCGCCCACAACACCCCAATCATGGTTTTGCTGTAACCCGCTTCATCGAGGTAGAGCGAGAAGAACACATAGATGCCAATGTGCGACAGCACATGGAAAAACACCGTGGCAAAAAACCACTGCACGCTGCGCTGTCGCAACACGGGCAATACCGATGGCCGCACCTCGTCTAGGTGCACCGCTTCTTTGCGATTGGGCAGCCACCACACGCTGAGGTTGAGCAACACCAAAGAGCCCACCGACCAGGCCGGAAAGCTCTGCATGCCCTGCACTTCAAACCATGCACCCGCCACAAAGACTGTGACCAAAAACCCGAGAGAGCCCCACAAACGCACACGGCCATAGCGGCGGGAATCAAAGCCTTGGTCGGTGCTCACCAAATGCGCCAAAGCAGCTTCGCTCATGGGCATCATGGCACTGGTGTGGATGAACATCAGCAGCAACACCACGGCAATCCACACCACACTGCCATCAACCAATAAGCCGGCCGAACAGATCAACGCAGCACCGGCGCAAAAGCGCAGCAGCTTCACGCGCTCGCCCGTGTGATCGCTCAACCAACCCCAGCCATAAGGCGCTAGCACGCGCGTGGCAGCTTGCACCGCTGTGAGCAAACCGATGATGGTGATGGAAAAGCCCAAGTCTTTGAGCCACAGCGGCAAGTACGGGTTGAAAAAACCGATGTGAGCAAAGTAGCTCGCAGACAGCGCCGCAAAAGGAAAGAGCTGAAAACGAGAAAGCGCGTTACTCGAACGCGCTTGGGAGGTAGGCGATGTCAAAGCAGACCTGTGTGCCTAGACCATTAAGTGCCGCTATGGCCAGAGATATGGCCAGGAATAGCAGGCATAGCCACGTTTACATCACCACATTGGGCGCGGTGCAACAAGGCATGGTCCATCACCACCAAGGCCAACAAGGCTTCAGCAATGGGCGTGGCACGAATGCCCACGCAGGGGTCGTGACGGCCCTTGGTCACCACCTTGGTGGGTTGGCTGTTTTGGTCAATCGAGTCACGCGGGCTCAAGATAGAACTGGTGGGCTTGATCGCAATGCTCACGTCCAAGTCTTGGCCGGTGCTGATGCCGCCCAAAATACCGCCCGCATTGTTGGTCGCAAAACCTTGCGGTGTGAGTGAGTCACCATGCGTGGTGCCACGCTGCGCCACGCTGGCAAAGCCAGCACCAATTTCCACACCTTTGACGGCGTTGAGGCCCATCATCGCGTAAGCGATGTTGGCATCCAAGCGGTCATAAATCGGTTGACCCAAGCCCACAGGCATACCGCTGGCCACCACGCGAATGCGAGCGCCGCACGAGTCGCCCGCTTTGCGCAAGCTGTCCATGTAGTCTTCAAAGGCTTGCACGTCTGCGCAAGGCGCATAAAACGGGTTGTGGCCCACATGGTCCCAACTCTCGAAGGGGATGGGCAGCTCGCCAATTTGCGTCATGCAACCGTAAAACGTGGTGCCGTATTTTTCTTTGAGCCACTTCTTGGCCACTGCGCCAGCGGCCACTGTGGGTGCGGTCAAACGTGCTGAAGAGCGGCCGCCACCGCGGGGATCGCGAATGCCGAACTTTTGGAAATAGGTGTAGTCCGCATGCCCAGGGCGGAAGGTCTGCAAAATGTTGCCGTAGTCTTTGCTGCGCTGGTCTGTGTTTTGAATGAGCAGCGCAATGGGGGTGCCGGTGGTTTTGCCCTCGTAAACACCAGACAAGATTTGCACTTGGTCGGGTTCGTTGCGTTGGGTCACATGGCGGCTGGTGCCAGGGCGACGACGGTCTAAGTCGTGTTGGATGTCTGCCTCGCACAGCGACATGCCCGGAGGGCAGCCATCAATCACGCAGCCAATGGCTGGGCCGTGGGATTCACCAAAGTTGGTGACGGTGAAAAGGGTTCCGAAGGTATTGCCGCTCATGGGGTGAGATTATCCCACCACCGCGAGGCTTGCCTTGCTTACTTGTCGTCTGGGTCTGGCGTGCCACTGGGCCAGTCCTTGATGTAGGCCTTGAGCATCTTGTTTTCAAAGTTTTGGCTGTCTACCACCGACTTGGCCACGTCGTAAAAGCTGATCACGCCTTGGAGTTGACGGTTGCCAATCACAGGCATGTAGCGGGCATGGCTCTCAAGCATCATGCGGCGTACATCGTCAATGTCAGTTTCAGGCGTGCATGTGAGGGGATGGTCGTCCATGGCGCTGCGCACCGTGTAGTCTCCCAATGAGCCACCGTTGCGGTTGAGCGCTTGAATCACTTCACGGAAAGTCAGCAAGCCGACCAGATCACCATGCTCCATGACCAACAAAGAACCCATGTCTTTTTCGGCCATGATGCTGACGGCAGATACCAAGGGCTCCATCGGATCGATGGTGAACAAGGTGCCACCGCTTTGGCCTTTGACGCGCAGGATATCGCTGACTTTCATGGTTATCTCCTCCAGATATGGTCGAAATATAGCCCACAATGACTAACGAAACTCTGACAAAACACCCGAGGAAACCATGCCCGGCTACAACGACCCCAGCTTTGACACGCTCGCCCTGCACGCAGGCGCAGCACCCGACCCCAGCACCGGCGCTCGCGCGGTGCCCATTCACCTGAGCACCTCGTTTGTGTTTGAGTCCAGCGACCACGCGGCATCGCTGTTTAACCTTGAGCGCGCGGGCCATGTGTACAGCCGCATCAGCAACCCGACCAATGCGGTACTCGAACAGCGTGTGGCCGCGCTCGAAGGTGGTATTGGCGCCATCACCACGGCCAGCGGGCAAGCGGCTTTGCATTTGTGTGTGGCCACACTCATGGGCGCGGGCTCGCACATCGTGGCCAGCACAGCCTTGTATGGCGGCTCGCACAACTTGCTGCACTACACGCTGAGCCGCTTTGGCATTGAGACCACCTTCGTCAAGCCCAACGACCTCGACGCATGGCGTGCCGCTGTACGCCCCAACACCAAATTGTTTTTTGGCGAGACGGTTGGCAACCCTGGCTTGGATGTGTTGGACATCCCAGCAGTTTCGGCCATTGCGCACGAAGCAGGCGTACCGCTGTTGGTGGACAGCACGCTGACCACGCCGTATTTGGTCAAACCCTTTGAGCTCGGCGCTGATCTGGTTTACCACTCGGCCACCAAGTTTTTGAGTGGGCACGGCACGGTGATTGGCGGCGTGGTGGTGGATGGCGGCAGCTTTGATTGGGAGAAGAGTGGCAAGTTCCCAGAGCTCACGCAAAGCTACGAAGGCTTTCACAACATGGTGTTCAGCGAAGAAAGCACGGTGGGTGCGTTTTTGCTGCGCGCCCGCCGCGAAGGCTTGCGCGACTTTGGCGCATGCATGAGCCCACACAGTGCGTGGCTGATTTTGCAAGGCATCGAAACCCTCTCGCTGCGCATGGACCGTCACATGGCCAACACCGAAAAAGTGGTGCAGTTCTTGGCCAGCCATCCACTGGTGAGTCGCGTGGGGCACCCCTTGATGGAGAACCATCCCAGCCACGCGCTGGCCGAAAAGCTGTTGCGCTTTGGCGCGCGTGGCGCTGGCTCGGTGTTCAGCTTTGACATTGCTGGCAGCCGCGAACAAGGCAAGGCCTTCATCGAGGCGCTCAAAATTTTCAGCCACCTCGCCAACGTGGGCGACTGCCGCAGCTTGGTGATTCATCCCGCCAGCACCACACATTTCCGCATGAGTGATGACGCATTGCGCAATGCAGGCATTGGCCCAGGCACGATTCGTTTGTCCATCGGCTTGGAAGATGCTACCGATTTGATTGACGATTTGAAGCGTGCCTTGAAAGCCGCAGAAAAGGCAGGTGCGTGATGAAGCTCACTCTAAATACTGCTGACGGCGAAAACTACGAGGCTTATGCCTACACCGGCGGCAAACCATTCGATGCAGCCAAGCCCACACTGGTGTTCATCCACGGCGTGCTCAACGACCACAGCGTGTGGATTTTGCAAACGCGATACCTCGCACACCACGGCTTCAATGTGCTCGCGGTCGACTTGCCCGGCCACGGGCGCAGCGGTGGCAATGCTCCTACGAGTGTGGAAGAAGCGGCGCACTTCATCGAGGCGTTGCTAGATGCCGCAGGTGTCAAGCAAGCGGGCTTGGTGGGTCACAGTTGGGGCTCGTTGATTGCACTGGAAACAGCCGCACGGTTGAAAGACCGCATCTCGCACTTGGCGTTGGTGGGCACGGCCTTCCCCATGAAGGTGTCGCCCGCTTTGATTGAAGCCTCGTTGAATGAGCCGATGAAAGCCTTGCAAATGGTGAATGTGTTTTCACGCGCCACGCTGTCTGCGCCCCCTTCAGCGTTAGGGCCTGGCACATGGGTGTATGGCGCTTCGATGGCCTTAGGCAGACGCGTATTGGCCAGCAACACGCAGGTGAATATTTTTCACCGAGGCTTTGTGGCCTGCGACAGCTATGCGAATGGTTTAGAAGCCATGGCAGCTGTCACCTGCCCCGTGTTGTTTGTGCTGGGTGAAGCTGACCAGATGACGCCGCCACGTGCAGCGAAAAGCTTGATCGATCAAGCCAAAGCACACGGCAAAACGGTCACAGTCGCAAAGGTTCTAATGGGGCATCACCAGATGAGTGAATCGCCTGAAGAAACTTTGAATGCCCTCAAAGCTTTTCTAGGTTTGTCCCGCTAGTTTGAACTGCGCCGAGCGCAGCCGTGTTGGCTCGCTCAGAGCACATCGCGCAAGCGCAGGTCTTGCCACTTCATCCAAAGGCCCTCAGCCTCTGGGCTGCGCACCAGCAACAAACGCTCCATCAGCGGGGTCAGTGGTGTGCGGTGTGGATCGGCCAGCAACACGTAGCGAGCTTCTTTGACGTGTGTTTGGCGCGCGTCTACCGATTCGCTCAAGCGTGCGATCCAATCAAGGTCAACCAACGCGGCCAACACGTCTTCAATCTGCAATGGGTCGAGGGCGAGGTCCTCGCACAAAGTAGTCATGCTCGCACCGTGCTCGTCCGTATTGCGTGCGACTTGCAAACGCTGCAACACCTCGATTGCCAACTGAAAACGCCAGCCCACACTGCGACCATCGCGCGAAATGCCGCCCAACAAACTGGGCAAATTGGCAACCAGCACAGCACCAATCAACACGATCGACCACGCCAGATAAATCCACACCAACAAAATGGGCACCGTTGCAAACGCGCCGTACACCACCGAGTAAGTAGGGATTTGGCCAAAGTAATAAGCCAACACGCGGCGAGCCACCTCGGTGGCAGCAGCCACCCACACCCCACCGACCAAAGCGTGGCTCCATCGCACTTGTGTGTATGGCACAAAACGATAAAGCGCACTGATGGCCCATGCCAAAAGCAAAAACTCAAGGGTGCCAAACAGCCAGCGTAAATTACCCGCACCTTCGGGCGCAACGCCACGCGACACGGCCACAAACTCCGACATCATCACCAAGCTCGCCCCCATCAGCAACGGACCTAAAGTGATGGCCGTCCAGTAGAGCAACATGCTGTGCACCAGAGGGCGACGCTTGCGCACACGCCAAATGGCGTTCAAAGTGCGGTCAATCGTGAAGACCAACGCCAAGGCTGAAAACAACAACGCCATCACACCCGCAGCGCCTAGGCGGCTGGCCTTGCTGGCAAACAAAGTCAAATAGCCCAAAACTTGGCGCGAGATGTTGTCGGGCACCAAGCTTTCAACCAAACGTTTTTGCAGCACCGCTTGAAAATCGCCAAACAACGGAAATGCCGTGAGCACAGCCAAGGCCACCGTCACCATAGGTACCAGCGCAATCGTGGTGGTGAAGGTCAAACTGCCTGCGGTTTGACCTAGGCGATCCTCGCGAAACCGTTGGCGCAAGGTGCGCGCTGTGTTTCGCCAAGGGAATTGCGACAGACGTTCAAAAAATTCATGGAGTTGCGGGACAATCATGGGCTGAATCATCCCACTTTCTATGCACAACTCCACCCTCGCCCCTCAAGAAATTTCAATGCGCCATGTGACGATCACGCGCATTCTGGCTGTGGTTAGCCTTATGGGACTCATCGTGCTCGGACTGATGTGGGAGCTGTGGCTTGCTCCTTTACGCCCGGGCGGTACCCTCTTAGCGCTCAAAGTTCTACCTCTTTGCTTTCCGCTAACGGGACTACTCAAAAACCGCATGTACACCTACCGCTGGCTAAGTCTACTTATATGGCTTTACTTCACAGAAGGTGTTGTCCGCGCGTGGAGTGATGGAGAACCAAGTAACTACTTAGCCATCATCGAAGTGTGTTTGTGCCTAATCTTGTTTGCTGCGTGTGCGTTGCATGTTCGTCTTCGACTGAAACACGCCAAAGAAAATGCACAAATCGAAGCTCTCTCAAACTAATTGGATTGACGTTGCGGTTGCGGCAATTCGATGCCGATCAGCATGTCAATTAATTCAGGCAAACTTTGAGCACCCATTTTGTCCATCACACGTGCACGATGTAACTTGATTGTGGCCGGCGCCCCGCCATCAAGAGTAGCAATTTGCTGATTTGAATAGCCCCTCACCATCCAATGGCAAACCTCTAATTCGCGAGGGGTTAATTTTTTGAGTCGCTCAGAGATTTGCGAGTTTTTACCGTCCTCAACCACTGCCTCATAGGACAAACGCATAGCGCGATGAATAACATCCATCATCGCCTGAGCCGTAAATGGTTTGAGGAGAAAATCGACAGCACCCTGCTTCATAGCAGCAATGATTTCTTCTGGACGACTATCACCACTTACAAATACAACTGGGACATTACGCGCCAATGTTTTTAGCTGCGGTTGTAGACCGATACCAGTGGTACCAGGCATACGCATATCAAGCAAAATAACTGCAGGAAGTGGTGTTTGCGGATGGCTCAAGAATGCATCGGCAGAGTCATACAAAATGACGGTATAGCCTGCACGTTCAAGCATCGTGCACAAACTGCGACGAACAGATACATCATCATCAATTACGATCACATGACCTAATGATTGCAATTTATCGATACTGCTTGTCATCGGTGCTGCTCATCATGCCGTACAACTTTGCACCGTGCTCGATAGCCATCGTGGAATAAGAAATATTTCCCCTGACATCGGCTCCCGAGTGAAGCTCAACACGACCCGTCGATTCAATATTTCCTGTTACCACGCCATTGACAACAGCTTGCTGAGCATTGATATCCCCCTCAACATGCGCCTGGGACAACACAGACAACTGTGCATGCGGACTTCCATTGACATCGATATTGCCAACGACGTGACCTTTAAGTTGGACTAAATCTTGCGAGATGATATTTCCCACCACCATAGCCGATTGACCAATGATGGTTTTTTCTGCACCGGAGGCTTGATCAGGCTGCCCAAATTTCATGCGTTTAAACATAACTTTAGCGAGACAGTGGCACTTCAACCAATTTCACACGTGTCGCTGCATCTGGCAGTGTGACACGTCCACCTTGAAAGTAAATTTGAATTTTCGACAAATGAGCACTCGACACTTGCCATGGTGAAACACCATATACGCTACGGCTCTCACCCGCTTTCATCTGAAGTGTGGTTGCTTGCTTGTTTCCATCAACTACACAAATTTCAGTATTGATCGGACTGATGACATACACGTACCGCCCTTCTTTTTGTGCAATAAATGGTGTGAGTTGCGGTAATGCATCTTCCGAATAAGCACAGCCTGAATTGTTATTCGCTGCAACCGCTGGAGGCGCATCGATTGAGGCAACGATTGTGGGTGTCGGCGCAGACGCTGCCTGAGACGCAACTGATACCGGAGAGGGTTCGGGTAGATTGTCTTGTGCAGATGACACAACACTTGATGCTGTAACCCTCGGCGCAGGAGAAACTGTCGACACAGCATCGTTGTCACTTTGAGGGCCGTACATAATGAGCAAGCCAACAGCAATTAAAAGTAACATCATTGCACTCACGACTTGTTTGTGCTGCTTTATTTTTGCTGCCCCCATGCCGAACACATCGGCAGATGTTCGATTCATGGCAGGTTGTTGACTCATCGCCACAATCTGATCCAAAGTATTCATATGTGCTTGCGCGACTTTGCTGGCGTCATGCAGATCGTGAGGAACTTCGACCGAAGGCGGTTCAGCCCCCAAAATCATCAGCAAACGTTTGTAGGCTTGTCGCTTGATGGCATCCGAGTAAAACAAACTATCGCTGTCGTCCGTTTCTAACTGACGAACCTGCGCCACGGACAAGCAAGCTGTCCGCGCTAAAACAAGCATATCTATACCTGCCGCCTCACGCAATTCACGCAAATATTGAGGATCACAGGTGTCGTATGGGTTGCGTTTGGCTTCGTTTTTTTTATGTTCGCTAGATGACATATAAGGGCAAATTCGACAAAACTTGCAAAAATTTAAATGCTACTGTCGTTGAGTGAGCAATAGTCGTCAATACGCCAGGTGGCGTAGCAAACTTAATTATTACGCATCATCCACGCCTCAACGCTTAAACTCTGATCACTTAGTTACCGAATTACCCTTATGCGCCCCATTCGCCGTCAATACGAAGATTTCATGCAACACGTGGAAAAACACGGTGTAGCAAAAACCGACCGAACAGGTACAGGAACCAAAAGCGTTTTTGGTTACCAGATGCGGTTTAACCTGAAGGAAGGCTTCCCGCTGGTCACGACAAAGAAGGTTCACTTGCGCTCCATCATCCAAGAGCTGCTGTGGTTTCTGACGGGTTCAAGCAACAACAACTGGCTCAAAGAGCGCAATGTGACCATTTGGGACGAGTGGGCCCGCGAAGACGGCGACTTAGGCCCCGTGTACGGCGTGCAATGGCGCAGCTGGCCTACGCCCGATGGCGGCCACATTGACCAAATTCAGCAAGTCATCGATACGCTCAAAAACAACCCCGACAGCCGCCGCATCATCGTCAGTGCCTGGAACGTAGCCGAACTCGACAAGATGGCGCTCATGCCCTGTCATGCGTTTTTCCAGTTTTACGTAGCACCCGCCCAAAACGCTGGGGAAAAAGCCAAGCTCAGCTGCCAGCTATACCAACGCAGTGCTGATATCTTTTTGGGTGTGCCGTTCAACATCGCCAGCTACGCATTGCTCACACATATGGTGGCGCAGCAATGCGACTTAGATGTAGGCGACTTCATTTGGACTGGCGGCGATTGCCACATATACAGCAACCACCACGAGCAGGTATCGCTGCAACTCAGCCGGACGCCTTTTGCCTACCCCACACTGAACATTAAGCGTCGGCCCGCCTCCATCTTCGACTACCAATACGAAGACTTCGAAGTATTGGACTACCAATGCCACGAAGCCATCAAAGCGCCCGTGGCCGTTTAAGGCGCAAAGATGGCTTTGAATTTAATTTTTGCGCGTGCGCGTAACGGTGTAATTGGCAAAGACAACAACCTGCCTTGGCACTTGCCCGAAGACCTCGCCCACTTCAAACAAACCACGCTGGGTCAACCCGTGGTGATGGGTCGCAAGACTTGGGAATCGCTGCCCCCTAAATTTCGCCCACTACCTGGGCGCACCAACATCGTGGTCACACGCCAAACCGATTGGCAAGCCGAGGGGGCGCTGGTAGCTCACTCGATCGAAGAAGCGGTGCAGCAATGCCCTGCAGGCGCACACGTGTGGGTGATCGGCGGCGCAGAAGTCTATGCCCAAGCGATGCCTTTGGCCCAATGTGCAGTGGTCACGGAAATTGATGCCGACTTTGAAGGCGACGCCTTTGCCCCCAACTTTGACGCCAGCTGGCATGAAACCACACGCACCACCCATGTGGCTGCCAACGGCTTAACCTACAGCTTTGTCACCATGACACGCACTATTTAACGAGGAGTACTTCTATGTCTGGACACGGTTTTCACGTTCACGGCCCACACGACCACGAGCTAGAACACGCAACGCAAGGTCATGGCAACAGCTCAACCAACAAAATTGCCATGTTCACCGCCATCATCGCCACGGTGGGCGCGATTTTTGGCTATATGGGTGGCGCCACACAAGCCAATGCAGGCTTGTACAAAAACGATGCGGCCATCAAAAAGACCGAGGCCTCCAACCAATGGAATTACTACCAAGCCAAAAGCAGCAAACAAAACTTGATGGAGCTGGCCTTGGAATTGGCCCCTGCAGCCAAGAAAGACTATTACGAAGAACAAATCAAGCGCTACAAAGCTGAGAAGGCAGAGATCAAATTGAATGCGGAAAAGCTCGAAGCACAAGCCACGCAATTCGATGAAATGTCAGAAGCCGAGTTGCATCAGCATCACCGTTGGGCACAAGCCACCACAGTACTGCAAGTGGCGATTGCCTTGGCTGCCATCGCCCTGCTGACCCGCAAAACTTGGGTCGAATACGCCATGTTTGGCACAGGCGCACTCGGCGTTGGTGTGGGCATCTTGGCAGCGCTTCACATCTAAAAGAACACACACATGCAACTCGCCACGTGGAACGTCAACTCGCTGACTGTGAGACTGCCTCAAGTGCTCGACTGGTTGGCGACCAACCCCGTCGATGCTTTGGTGCTGCAAGAGACCAAAACCACCGACGACAAATTTCCGCATGAGGCCATCGAAGCAGCGGGCTACCAAGTGGCGTTCTTTGGCCAAAAAACCTACAACGGCGTGGCTCTGCTCTCGCGCACACCCATCACCGAGGTGGTGAAAAACATCCCCGGCTTTGAAGACGACATGGCTCGCGTGATTGCGGCTACGGTAGGCGGTGTGCGCGTGATTGGCGCGTACTTTCCCAACGGTCAAGCCCCAGAGAGCGACAAGTTTGTTTACAAAATGCGCTGGCTCGAAGCACTGCAAAACTGGCTGCGTGAAGAACTCAAACAACACCCTAAGCTGGTGTTGATGGGCGACTTCAACATCACGGTGGATGACCGCGACGTTTGGGACCCTGTGGGTTTGAAAAACACCATCCATTGCACCTTGGAAGAACGTGCACATTTCCAAGCGCTGATTGACCTCGGCACACACGATGCATTTCGCTTGTTTGAACAGCCCGAGAAAAGCTACAGCTGGTGGGACTACCGCGAATTTGCCTTCCGTCGCAACCGTGGCCTGCGCATTGACCACATCTTGGTAAGCGACGCACTCAAAGACAGCGTGCAAGCCTGTGTGATTGACAAAGCCCCGCGTAAAAACGAGCGTCCCAGCGACCACACACCTGTGGTGGTGACGCTCGGTTAATTAAGCAGCAAGCCCCATTGCGCTGGGGCTTGCCATCTCAGTCGTCCAAACCCAACTCTTGGATTTTGCGAGTGATGGTGTTGCGGCCAATGCCCAACTTCTGCGCGGCCTCTATGCGACGACCTCGGGTATTGGCCAAGGCGGTTTGAATCAACTTGGCTTCTACACGGTTGACCAACACATCCCACACATCGGTGCGGCCTGCCACTAGCAAGCTCATGGCTTCAGCTTCCAAGCCCTGCTCCCAATCTGCGCCGGGCATATTGAGCACCACGGGCGCAACTGCAGTTTCACTCAACACACCAGACGCAGTCGACGCATGAGGTGCATCACTTGCAGGCACGGCATGAAAGCCTGAGGTGTCTTGTCCGGTTTGACTCATCGCAGCGAGCGCCTCGCCCGTTAAGGTCACCTCAGGCGGCAAGTCTTTGGGCTCAATCACTTGCGCAGGCGCCATCACGGTCAGCCAATGGCAAATGTTTTCAAGCTGACGCACATTGCCTGGAAACGAAAACTGATTGAGCACCGTTTGGGCGCTTTCGGCAATGCGTTTGGGTTCGACGCCCAATTGTTGTGCACTTTGCTGCAAAAAGTGGCGCGTCAAGGTGGGGATATCTTCGCGGCGTTCACGCAAGGCGGGCAATCGCAGGCGAATGACGTTCAAGCGGTGAAATAAGTCTTCGCGAAACACGCCGTCTTTGACGCGTTTTTCCAAGTCTTGATGCGTCGCTGCAATCACGCGCACATTGGCTTTGATGGCGTTGTGTCCGCCCACGCGGTAATACGTGCCATCGCTCAACACACGCAGCAAGCGAGTTTGCAAGTCAAACGGCATGTCGCCAATTTCGTCCAGAAACAGTGTGCCACCCTCGGCCTGCTCAAAGCGGCCACGACGCGTGGTTTGCGCCCCCGTGAAAGCACCACGCTCGTGGCCGAACAGTTCACTCTCCAACAAGTCTTTGGGAATCGCCGCCGTATTGATAGCAACGAATGGACCCTTGTTGCCAGCATCACCGCGTGGGGAATGTTTGTGCAACGCACGGGCCACCAGCTCTTTGCCAGAGCCGCTCTCGCCAGTGATCATCACCGTCACATGGCTTTGGCTCAGGCGACCAATCGCACGAAACACATCTTGCATCGCAGGGGCTTGGCCCAGCATCTCAGGCGTGGCGTCTTGTGCTTCGCTTTGGGCTTGCTCACGCTGGCTTTCGTCAAGCGCACGGCGAATCAACTCGACCGCTTTGGGCAAATCAAAGGGCTTGGGCAGGTATTCAAATGCGCCGCCTTGGAAGGCAGACACTGCGCTGTCCAAGTCGGAAAAAGCGGTCATGATGATGACCGGCAGCGCAGGCATACGCTCTTTCACTTGGGTGAGCAAATCCAAGCCAGAACCGCCGGGCATGCGAATGTCACTGACCAAAATTTGCGGCCCTTCAGCCTCGCTCACCGAGTCGAGGGCCTGCAGCACCTCGCGTGGACTGGTGAAACTGCGGGTGGGCAGGTTCTCGCGCAAGAGCGCTTTTTCCAACACGAAGCGAATTGACTGGTCGTCATCCACAATCCAAATCGATTTCATCTCGGCACTTTCTTTTGTAAGTTAGGGGCCAACTGAGACTTCAAGGCAAGGGAATTAGGATTTTGAAATCCGTGCGCCCCGGCACGCTGTCACACTCAATCAAGCCATGGTGCTGCTGCACAAAGGTTTGCGCCAAATTCAGCCCCAAGCCCGAACCGCCATCTCGCCCAGACACCAAAGGGAAAAACAAACGATCTTTGATGTCTTGCGGGATGCCTGGCCCGTTGTCAATGACATGCAATTCCAGTGCCAACCGATAGCGTTGTTTGCCAAAAGTCACTTGTCGGCTGATACGGCTACGCAACACAATCTCTGCGTCACCCTCAGACACCCTGTCCACCAAAGCCTGCGCCGCGTTGTGCGCAATATTGAGCACCGCCTGGATGAGCTGCTCACGGTCACCACGAAACTCGGGGATAGACGTGTCGTAGTCGCGCACCACCCGAAGGCCTTTGGGAAATTCAGCCAAGATGAGGCTACGCACCCTCTCGCACACTTCATGAATGTTCACATCGCCCACGACATGCGGGCGACGGTGCGGGGCCAACAAACGATCCACCAGCAGTTGCAAGCGGTCGGCCTCATGAATGATGACTTGGGTGTATTCGATGAGGTCTTTGCTCTCAATTTCCATTTGCAGCAACTGTGCCGCACCGCGAATGCCACCCAAAGGGTTTTTGATCTCGTGGGCTAGGTTGCGAATGAGTTCTTTGTTCGCTTGGGCTTGGTCAATCAGCCGCTCTTCGCGGTCTTGGCGGGTTTGCTGCTCTAGGGGCAGCAGTTCGACAAGCACCTCGCCTGCAACCTCTGTGGGAGCCACGATGACGTGGACTGGCATGGCTTCTTGCAGAGGGCGCCGTAGCAGTGCGTCATAGCGCATGGTGGCAAACGCATGACTTTGCGCACCGAGCAAGGCATTTTCAAATGACTGTGCTTCGGTGAAATAGCTGCTCAGCGCCGAGCCTTCGATGGTGCGGCGTGACATGCCCATCACATCTTCAAGCGCCGCATTGGCAAATACCACCACGCCGTCGGTGCGCACCACGGCGACCAAGGTGGCTAGCAAGTCAAAGGCTTGCGCACAGGAAGGAGAGCTTTGTGAATTGGATACGGCCTTCATGGCTTTGCTCCAGTCGGTGCTGTGCTGTTGGCACCCAAACGTGCCAATTCTCGCTGTAAGCCCGCCACATCAGCTTGTACACGCTGCAATGCAGCGCGAAGCTGAGCGACACGCTCTTGGTATTTTTGAGGCTGCTTGAACTCATCGGCGCGTCGCTCAGGCTCGCCGTTGTTCCACTCACGCAGCAACTCAGTCTGTTGCTGCTGTGCTCTTTGCAATTCTGTTTGAAGCACCATCTGTGCTTGCGCATCGCGCTGGCGTTGCTCTGAGCCATCAACTTTGGCAGCTGCTGCACCGCCAATGACATGACCAGCAGGAGCCACTGCTTGCGAGCCTTGCACACGCGTGCCTTCAATCACGGTCACGCTACCGCCTGCCAAAGGCTTGCAATTGGCTGCTGGATCGGGCTGGTTGGTATAGGCGTTGCCACAGCGGTAAATGCGCTGCGGCTCTGACGTGGCAGCTACAGAGCTTGCGACCAGCACCAAACTCGCCAACCCCAGACTACGCACAAAGCTGAACAAAATTAAACGCATCAAAAAATCAGTGGTTTGAAATAAAAAAGGACGGCTCGCGCCGTCCTTTTATTGCACGCGTCGTTGCAAAGAATTACAGCGAGTAGTACATGTCGTATTCGACAGGAGACACTTCCACACGGCTGCGTGTGACTTCTTGCATCTTCAATTCGATGTAAGAGTCGATCCATGCATCGGTGAACACGCCGCCTTTGGTCAAGAAGGCGCGGTCTTTGTCGAGGGCTTCCAAGGCTTGATCCAAGCTCGAGCACACGGTTGGGACCAACTTGTCTTCCTCGGGTGGGAGGTGGTACAAGTCTTTGGTCGCTGCTTCGCCTGGGTGGATCTTGTTCTCGATACCGTCCAAGCCAGCCATCAACAAGGCTGCGAAGCCGAGGTATGGGTTGCACAATGGATCTGGGAAACGAGCTTCCACGCGGCGGGCTTTGTCAGAAGCCACGTTAGGAATACGAATCGAAGCAGAACGGTTTTTGGCAGAGTAAGCCAATTTCACTGGCGCTTCGAAGTGAGGCACCAAGCGCTTGTAGCTGTTGGTACCTGGGTTGGTGATCGCGTTCAAAGCACGTGCGTGCTTGATGATGCCGCCGATGTAGTACAGGGCGAGATCAGACAAGCCAGCGTAGCCGTTGCCTGCGAACAAGTTCTTGCCGTCTTTCCAGATGGACTGGTGAACGTGCATGCCAGAACCGTTGTCGCCAGCATATGGCTTGGGCATGAAAGTGGCAGTCTTACCGTAAGCGTTGGCCACATTGTGGATCACGTACTTTTGCAGCAATGTCCAGTCAGCGCGTTCGACCAAAGTCGAGAACTTGGTACCGATTTCGCACTGGCCAGCGCCAGCCACTTCGTGGTGGTGCACTTCAACTGGAATACCCACTGACTCGAGGATCAGGGACATTTCGCTGCGCATGTCGTGTGTGCTGTCAACGGGAGGCACTGGGAAGTAGCCACCTTTGACGCGAGGACGGTGACCGCGGTTACCGCCTTCGATTTTCTCGCCGCTGTTCCATGGGCCTTCGTATTCGTTGATGGCGTAGAACGTGTTGTTTGGCTCGGTGCTCCAACGCACTTCGTCAAACAAGAAGAATTCGGGTTCTGGACCGAAGTAAGCGGTATCACCCAAACCAGATTGCTTGAGGTAAGTTTCAGCGCGCTTGGCGATGGAACGTGGGTCACGCTCGTAGGCCTTGCCGTCTGTGGGCTCAATCACGTCACAGATCAAAACCAAAGTGACTTCTTCGAAGAAGGGGTCGATCAATGCGCTGTTTGGATCAGGCATCAACAACATGTCAGAGGCTTCAATGCCCTTCCAGCCTGCGATCGAAGAACCGTCAAACGCTTGACCGTCTTCAAACTTGCTCTCATCAAACTGCGACACGGGCGCAGTGATGTGCTGCCACTTACCACGGGTATCGGTGAAACGGAAGTCAACGAATTTAACTTCGTTCTCTTTCACCATTTTCATTACGTCTGCGACGGTCTTGGCCATCAAGTTCTCCTGCTAGGGTAGGTTGGGTTAAAAAGTTTTCAGGGTTTGAGGATGCAGTTTTTGTGCCAGCAAGGACCTTGATTGACTGTCATCGGCATCATCACCAAGTTGGCTATTTTGCACCGAGATTGCCGCGAATTAGCAGCAAAAGCCGATGAAGCACCGCAAATTCGAAAAAACCAACCGAACCATTTTGGTGCAATTTTGCACCAAAATGGTTCTTGTTTATTTGCGCACCAATTCAGGGCCAAGCTTGAAGCCAAATGGTTGGAGGCCAGCCAACATCGCCGCATAAGCAGGTGCCACTTTTTCAGGCGCACCTTTCACACCCAACTCAATGTGGCGCCCATGTTCTGGGTGATCAACACTGGGCAGACTGAACACCTTGATGCCTTCAAAGTCCCTCTCCAGCGTTTCCATCAAAGGAGTGATGGTGGCTTCCATCGAGCCATAGATGATGATGGATTGTTCAACCCAAGCGCCTCGTTGAAACAGATGTGCGTAATGCGTGTCGAGCACCCATTCCATCATCGGCCAAGCCATCACCGGAAAACCCGGCACAAAGTGCACTGCCCCACCGCCTGTGCCATGGCAAGTGAAACCCGGAATCTTGTTGTACGGATTTGGGATGATGCTCGCGCCCACAGGGAACACCCCCATGTTGAGGCGATGGATGTTGTCGTGACGATCAGGCTCGTATGGCACGCCCTGCTCTTTCGCTGTGTCTTGCATGCGCTCACGAATCAAAGCTTCGGCTTGTGGGTGCAACACAAGGTCTACGCCTAAAGCCTTGCCGGCACATTGACGTGTGTGGTCATCGGGCGTAGCACCAATGCCACCACATGAAAACACAATGCTGTTGCTCTCAAATGCACGCGCCAAGGTGCGCGTGATGCGCTCAGGCGAATCGCCTACGTAATCGGCCCAATCAAGGGATAAACCACGCGCGCATAAGAGCTCAATGACTTTAGGCATGTGCTTGTCGGCACGTTTGCCCGAAAGAATTTCATCGCCAACGATGATGAGGCCAAACTCTGGCCGCGCTTTAGATGCTTGGAGGTGTGGGTGTGCTTGAGTCATCTTGCGATGCTACCGTGGGCAATGGCACCGAGGCGCCCATCACCACAGTGCCCGTCTGAGCACGCAGGGCTTCTAACGCGCCCAAGCTGTAATGCGTGAACCAAAGCGAGGTAAACGCAAATACCAAGGCATAAATCCAGATAGCCAAGGGAATGAGCACTAGAAATGCAGCTGCAAACACAGCGCCAGAGGCCCACACAATACTTGGCAAAGCACCTAAATAGCCCGTCAACATACCAATCATCAGCAACCAAATTCGGTGTTGGCGGCCAATGGTGATGCGCTCTTCACGGCTTGCATGCGTCACCAAAGCATCAAAGACCATCACACGGTAGCTGAGCCAACCCCAAATGAGTGGAGGCACGATGAACATCAAAGGCGGTACAGCCCAAAGCGGCAAAGTAATGACCATGGCCACCATGGCAATGACCGTCGACCCAATGGTCCATGCCAAGCTGGTCAGCGTAGTCCCCCCATGCTTGAGGGCCAAGTGGGCGAAGCGGCGCTGCACCACCAAGTCAACCAAGGCCGGCGTCATCATTAAAGACACAGCCAACAAAGAGACAATCACCAGAACGGGGGTAATCGCGAAAATCACCACCAGCGGTATCACCACCGCTTGCAACTCTCCTGCCCCTTGCTCTTGCAGCCAATCCAGCATGCCCTGCAACACTTGCCAAGAGGCCAACATTTCGCGCACCCAATCTTGGGTAGGTGCCCAGTAGAAATATCCCCAGCTCACCGACAGCACAAGCAACATAGCCAGTGGCAGCAGAGACAAGACCATGACGCGCGGCATCAAGCAATAAGCAAACGCACGCCAAAAAGAATCTAGGAACAAACGCATGCCAAAAGCATACCGCAGCTAATCAAGGTGTGGATGAAAAACCTAAAGCCTGCATGAGGCGTTTGATACCCAATCGCTGCTGCGACCAGAAACCTTCGCCGTAATCTACGCCCTGCTCCACCTGATCGCGAATGCCAGTAGGTTCGAACCTCAAATCGAAGTTAGCGGTTCCAAACATGACATCCCACCAAGGCAGTAACACGCCGAAGTTGTGTCCGCCTAATGTGCCCCCCTCGCTTGTCGCTTCGCGAACCTCGCTGCTCCCCAAGGAGGCGTTCGCACCTTGGGATGGGCTAGCGACGCGCATCACTGTCTTGGATTTGAATTCATGCCCCAGCCCGATGGCATGGTGCAAGCGGTGAAAGCGCGGACTGACCCACAAGCGCTCACCCCACCTACCGAAGCTCAATCGCAAGTTGGCGTGCTGAAAATTCTCAAACAACTGGGTGATGGCCACAACCGCCACAAACTGCGTGGGTGCAATGCCAATGAGCTGCGCCACAAATACCCAAACAACAGCATTGATCAAGTCATCCAACAGGTGGTTGCGGTTATCCGTCCACTGCGTCATCTGGCGTTGCGAATGGTGTAGCGCGTGCAGCGCCCACCACCAATTCCACTGGTGCTGCGCCCGGTGCAACCAATAGTTGACGAAATCAAACACGACGAGATACATCACAAAGCTGACCAACGGACCATCGGTCACACCGGGCCACAGGTCTTCTAGGTGAAACGTGCCCACACCTTGCACGCGAAGCTCGCCCATCATCGTGTCAAGCAGGGGCTCAACCAATAGGAACAACGCGACACGGAACAATCCCAAACGATGGATCAAGGTGTAGATCACATCAGCACGTATGGCTTTTGGATTCGTCACTGCTTCCACAGGACGCCAACGCTGCAAAGGCCCGATCACCGCCAGCATCACTGCAATTTGAATCAAGCCCACCAACAACCAGCCTGTGCCATTGAACACATCCTCTAAGCGATTGCCCAAGCCCGCAGCAAAGGCGATAGGCTGCATGACGTGCTCATACAAGGCCGCTTGCGTCTGTGCAAAAAGATCGATCAATGTATCCATGTTTTGAATTTTGGATGTTCTTTGAGCGTGGCAAAGCAAAACCCTTTGGCTTTGAGGCCTTCAATCAACGGCTCAAGTACAGCTGGCGCCCAAGGATCTTGACGCGACCAGATGCCTAAGTGCGCCATCAAGATGTCGCCCGAGCGGATGTTGTTCAAGGCGCGATTGAGCAAGATGGCGTTTGGAAACTTGTCGCTGGGCAATTCGTCACCCAAGAAGCCTGCATCGGCCCACCCCACATGGGCAAAGCCGCATTGTTTGGCGGCAGTCAGCAGCGAAGGCGATGTTTTGCCACCGGGCGCGCGAAACAAAGGCAAAGGCTTGACGCCTGTGATTTGTTCTAACCGCGTGTTAGCGAGTTGTAATTGGTCGCAGTAGCGCTGACTGGTCCACACCTCGGTTTGCCCTTTGCTCGGTCCTGCGCTGGGGCGCATTTGCCAGCTGCCGCGGGGCAAGTCGGATCGCCAATACACATGGTCATAGGTGTGCGAAGCAAAGGCGTGGCCTTCTGCCCCGCGCGCCTTCCACCAAGGCGCCCAGTGCTCACCCAACGAACCGTCACCTTCTTTGGTAGGTTCGTTGGCGGCGAAGAAGGTCACTTTCACGTTGTGGCGATTCAACACATCTGCAATCAGCGGGGCCACACCCATGTGGCCCGTGTCAAACGTGAGGTAGAGCGGTTTGTTGCAAGGCGCTGCCGCTTGCGCCATCTGTGCGGCGATGCTCAGTGAGGCTACGACAACCCAACGCAAGCAACGCATAGGCATCAATACCGTTTGGCGTGGTCCAAAGTCCAAATGCCGTGGGGCGATTTACCGACTTTGACTTGGCGCACGAGTTGACCCGTGGTGGTATCGATCACGCTCATTTTTTTAATCCAACGTGAAGACACATAGAGCAGCTTGCCATCCGCGCTGACTTCCATGCAATCAGGCCCACCAGGTGCTGGAAACTGCATGACAGACTCCAGGCTCAAGTAGTCGATTTTGTTGACCGTGTTGGCCACGCGGTTGCCCACAAACACATGACGGCCATCGCCTGCCGCACGGAAGGCATGCGCGCCTGCGCCCGTTGGAATGGTTTTGAAAACCTTGGGTTGTGCGCCCGACACATCAAACACTTGCACATGGTTGTCGCCGGTCAGGCCCACCAGCAAATATTTGTCGTTTGGCGTGCCAAAGACGTCGGCTGGCATTTCGCCTGTTTTGATGCGCCACTTGATGGTTTGCGAAGCCAAGTCCACCGCAACGAGTTCGTTGCTGTCTTGCATGGTGGCGTAGGCCGTTGTGCTTTTGGTGTCGATCCAAATATGGCTAGGTGTTTTGCCCGATGGAATGCGTTTGACCAGCGTGAGCTCTTTGCCGTCCCAGCGGTAAATGTCGATGTGGTTCAAGCGGTTGGCCACTGTGACAAACCATTTCATATCGGGCGAAAAGCGCAGTTGGTATGGGTCAATCGTGCCGCGCACCACACGTTGAACTTCAGCTGTGCGTGGATCGATGAAGGTGAGTGAATCACCCCCAGCATTGGCGACGATGACTGATTTTTCGTCCGGCGTGAGGTAGATGTGATGCGGCTCTTTGCCTGTAGGAATGCGACGGGTTTCTTGCCAAGTAACAGGGTCGATGACGCTGACGTTGGCATCTAAAGAATTGAGCACAAAAATGGGATTGGCCGCTTGCACGGCAGGCGCTGCCAAAAGCAGCATGCCAGCCAAAGCCAGCGTCAAACGTTGAATCAAAAACACAAAAAATACCTTGAAGAAACTTCGCTCAGTGTAACTAGCGAGGGCTTACCCGAGGATGAACAGGGGTTCAAAACACCCCGAATCACTTGATGCAGCGCAAAAAAGCAGCAATCGCCCTAGAAGTTAAGCGTTTGTAGCTAACAGCTTTAAC
>JBEGSC010000006.1:0-100074 GCA_041180165.1 Pseudomonadota bacterium
CATCGATTGAGACACAACGCTAGCTAACAAAAGACATCATGAAAAAAGGGTTCCCAAATGGGAACCCTTTTTAATTTTGGGGTGGCTGATGGGGCTCGAACCCACGACAACAGGAATCACAATCCTGGACTCTACCAACTGAGCTACAGCCACCGTAGAGGCAAAATTATAACCTAGCTATTTTGATTTCCGCCTTGAATTTTTCTTTTAATAGCTTGTAGTAGGCCAAACCTTCAGCAGAAGCCCACCACTGCGCGTACTGGTCGCGCTCACGAGCCAAGCTAGCAGAATTTGCAGCATCGCGCGGTAATACTTTTTCAACTTTGACCACTGCATAACCGTTGGTTCCTAAGTCCACCCCCACCCATGCTGGCAAGGTTTGTGTACTCGCACGCAAAACCGCCTCCACCAAGACTGAAGGCTGTGCTTGCTTAGCCTCACGAGACACCACAATGGCAGCTGGCAATTTCGCAGTATCAGGACTGGCTTTCCACTCAGCCAATTTAGCAACGCCCTCAGAACGAGCACGGTCAGCAGTTTGTTGGGCCACCACTTGCTCACGCACACGCGACTTGACTTCTTCTAGAGGCAGCGTACGTGCTGGGCTATAACTGGTAATGCGCGCTGCGGCCAATACATTGGGAGCTAGCTCGATGGCTTCGGTGTTGCGCTTCTTCTCGATCGAATCTGACGAAAACACTGCGGCCAACAATTTAGGATTGTTTACTGCGGTGCTACCTGCAACAGGCTCACGAGCGAGGTTACTGGCAGTTTGCACATCCAACTTCAATCGCTCAGCCGCAGGCTTCAAGCTGTCTGATTGTTCGTAAACGATGTTAGTGAACTGCTCTGCCACTTCGGCAAATTTACGCTGGGCCAATTGAGCGCGCACTTCTTGTTCAAGCTTAGAGCGTTGAGCCTCAAAGCTTTTTTGCTCAGGCTGCTTGATCTCAGTCAGACGGATGATATGAAAGCCAAATTCAGTTTCCACCACGCCACTGATTTCGCCCTTTTTCAACGCAAATACAGCTTCTTCAAATGGTTTCACCATAGCACCACGACCAAAGAAGTCAAGGTCGCCACCTTTGGATGCCGAGCCGGTATCTTGCGAATTTTTACGCGCTAACTCGGCAAACTGGCTTGGCGACTTTTGGACTTCTGCCAGCAGGGCTTGCGCCTTAGCGCGGGCAGCATCGCGCTCTGCAGCTGGCGCCCCTTTGTCGGCATTGATCAAAATATGGCTTGCACGCCGCTCTTCCAAACCAGCCAAACGGGCTGAGTTTTGTTCGTAATAAGTTTTAAGTTCAGCCTCTGGTACCACGATGTCTTTTTGCACGGCAGCCAAATTCAGCACCACGTACTCGATGTCAGCACGCTCAGTCGACTGAAACTTATCGGCGTTGGCTTTGTAATACGCCTCCAACTCTGCATCCGTCGGGTTCACTTGGCTCACAAAGTCAGCAGGGGCGAAGCGAGCCACTTGTACTTGGCGTTGCTCATAAAACGCATTCAAAGTCACATCAGCTAAGGCAGCAGAGCTAAAACTCGTCACACCCACACCTGACATGACCTGTCGTGAGGCCAAATCACCGCGGACCTGTGCTTCAAACGACTCTGGTGACATGCCCTGCGTGCCCAGCAACTGGCGATAGCGCTCCATATCCAAAGTGCCATCGGCACGGCGCAAAGCAGCAATGGTAGGGTTTTGTTGCAACTCGGCTGCCAAACGTGCATCACTGGCCCCCAAACGTAACTTCGTCGCGGCCACTTGCAACAGACGATCACGCACCAAGCGCTCCAGCGTGCTGTATTTCGCCTCGGGGGTATCAAACAACTTCACATCCACATTGGGCATGCTGCTGCGCATGCGCTCAACTTGACTGCGGTGCGCAGCGTCCCACTCGGCTTGCGTGATGGCTTGCCCGTCCACACTGGCCACAGTTGCACCACCTTCGCGGAAACTGTTGTAGCCCTCAAGACCAAACAAAACAAAAGATGGAAAGATCAACAGGAACAGCAAGAACTGCATGACCCGTGTGTGCTTGCGAACAAAATCAAACATGTGGTGGACTCATCGTGACGTGTGAGAAACCAAGAAAAAAGGCGAACCTTTGAGTTCGCCTTTTCAATGGGTGGTGGGTGCTGACGGGGTCGAACCGCCGACCTACTGCGTGTAAGGCAGCCGCTCTGCCAACTGAGCTAAGCACCCAACCGAAACCGCAAATTAGTTCAAGGCGTCTTTCAAACCCTTGCCTGGACGGAACTTAGGCACCTTGGCTGCCTTGATCTTGATCGCTGCGCCAGTGCGTGGGTTACGACCGGTGCGAGCTGCACGCTTGCCAACCGCGAACGTACCAAAACCAACCAAAGAAACTGTGCCGCCTTTTTTCAAGGTGGTCTTCACAGCACCGATGGTGGACTCGAGTGCACGAGTAGCCGCTGCTTTGGAAATATCAGCGTGCTTAGCGATGTATTCAATCAGTTCAGTCTTATTCACAAAAATCCCCTCTCAATGAGATGTGATGTTAGTCAATGGGTAGTGTTGGTCTTTGATCAACACGAAGTTGAGATTCTAGTCGTTTTTGAAGCTAAAAATTACAAAGCCTCAGCAATCGCACAGCCAAGATCTTGCGTCTTGGCGTTTCCACCAATGTCAGGCGTCTTGGGAGCACCACTGCGGGGATCAAGCACCTTCTCGATCGCCGCCATCACAGCATCGTGCGCGTCCTTATGGCCTAAGAACTCTAGCATCATCGCGCCGCACCAAATTTGGCCGATCGGATTCGCAATGCCTTTGCCTGCGATGTCTGGCGCTGAACCGTGCACTGGCTCAAACAACGAGGGGAACTTGCGATCGGGGTTCAAGTTGGCGCTGGGTGCAATGCCAATCGTACCTGTGCATGCGGGGCCTAAGTCACTCAAGATGTCACCAAACAAATTGCTGGCCACCACCACATCAAAGAAGTCAGGGCGCTGCACAAAGTGAGCCGTCAAGATGTCGATGTGAAATTTATCCACATGGATGTCGGGATAGTTCTTGGCCATCTCAACCACACGCTCATCCCAATAAGGCATGGTGATAGCAATGCCGTTTGATTTGGTGGCGCTGGTCAGGTGCTTTTTAGGGCGGGTCTGCGCCAACTCAAAAGCAAATTTCAACACGCGATCCACGCCGATGCGTGACATCACGGTTTCTTGCATCACGATCTCGCGCTCAGTGCCTGGGTACATGCGCCCACCAATGCTGGAATATTCACCCTCGGTGTTTTCGCGCACGATGTACATATCTATCTCACCGGGCTGGCGTGGCGAGCCATCACGGCGCACCACGGGCGCGATGATGCCGGGCATCAAGCGCGCGGGGCGCAGGTTGATGTATTGGTCAAACTCACGGCGAAACATGAGCAACGAGCCCCACAACGAAGTGTGGTCTGGAATTTTGTCGGGCCAACCCACGGCGCCAAAGTAAATGGCATCGTGGCCACCGATTTGGTCTTTCCAATCGTCGGGCAGCATTTGGCCGTGCTTCTCGTAATAGTCCCAGCTTGAAAAATCGAAGTGGTCAAACTTCAAGTCAATGCCAAACTTGCGAGCTGCTGCATCCATGACACGGATGCCTTCTGGCATGACTTCTTTGCCAATGCCATCACCGGCGATCACTGCAATGCGTTTTTGACTCATCTTCAACCTTCAGCAAAACATTCAAAAATCAAGCGGCAATTTTAGGAGGCCGCACCACCAAGCTCACCCCTGCAGCGGTCACCACAATGCCTGCCAGTGTCACCAAGGTGATGGGTTCATCAAACAAGAACCAAGCCATCACAGCCGTGGTCGGTGGCACCAAATACAACAAGCTGGTCACAGATGCTGCCGCACCACGCTGGATCAAGATGTAAAACAAAGAGCTGCCGCCCAGCGTCAACACCAACACCGCCCATGCCATGGCCCAGCTCATTTCAGCGTTCCACAAAGCAGGTTCGGTTTCTAGCAAGGCCAATGGCAAAGTCACCACATAAGCCGCCATCAGCTGCACCGCATTGGCGCTGCGCACATCGCAAGGTTGCACAAAACGTTTTTGATACAGCGTACCCGTGGTGATAGAAATCAAAGCCATGGTGATCATGGTCAAGCTCCACGGCGTCACCTCAATGCCGCCTTCGAGCTTGCGCGACACCACCATTGCCAAGCCCACAAAACCTAAGGCCAAGCCCTGCCACTGACGACGCGTCACATGCCCACCTCGGGCCGACAACCAAATGGCAGTGATGACCGGCTGCAACCCAACGATCAAAGCAGTGAGCCCCGCGCCCATACCCACCTTCACCGCAGCCCACACACCGCCCAAGTAACCAGCATGCATCAACACACCTGTGACCGCCAAATGCCACCACTGCGCCCTGCCCTGCGGCCAAGGCACACGTGCCCATTTGACCCACAACACAAAACACAAAATGGAAAAAACGTAGCGCCACAACAAGAAAGTGAAAGGCGGCGAGTTGGGCATGCCGTAGCGCGCCACGATGAAGCCAGTGCTCCAGATCAACACAAAAAGCCAAGGCATGGCGGCCAGCCATGCCTGTGTGCGCTGCTCTGACATTATTTGGCGTGATCCAAAATGTCAGGCCACGCCTTTTGCAGGTAATACACCATCGACCAAACGGTCAACACACCAGCAATCCAAATCAACACCGTGCCCCACAAGGCGGTGTCAATCACACCAAAGAGTTGCCCGTCATAAAGCAAGAAAGGAATGGCCACCATTTGCATGGTCGTCTTGAGTTTGCCCAGCACATGCACCGCCACACTGCGCGATGCGCCAATTTGCGCCATCCATTCACGCAAAGCCGAAATGGCAATCTCTCGACCAATGATGATGAGGGCAACCAACACATCGGCACGCTGCAAATGCACCAAGACCAAGAGGCAGGCACATACCAAAAACTTATCAGCCACCGGATCTAAAAAAGCGCCAAAAGCAGATGACTGGTTGAGTTTGCGTGCCAGGTAGCCGTCCAGCCAGTCCGTCAACGCAAACACCACAAACATCACCGTAGCCCACAGGTTGCGCTCAGCCATCTCAATGGGCAAATAAAACAAACCCACAATCAGTGGAATGGCTGCAATGCGAGCCAGCGTCATGAGCGTAGGAATGGTCCACATAAAGGCTTACTCGTAAATGATGTGTGCTTGTCCGTCGTGCGCCTGCGCCATCCAACTGGCTAAGGCCGCATCGCTGGGGAAGAATTTGGCGGTATCGCCCAACTGTACGTCAGCCGTGGCACCGTCGCGCAAGAGCTTCAATCGAACCCCCATGCCACGCACCAGTTCTCCCTGATCCGACTGTTCCACTTTGGCGGGGTGCTCACGCAAGATGCGGGCGATGTCCGGCGATGTGCCATTGACGGTGACGCTGAGGTATTTGCCAAAGCGGCAACGCGCTTGCTCCAAGCTCCACACCTGTTGGATGGACAAACGCAAGCCACCCGAAAAACGGTCGGGCTGCGCCTTGCCCATGATGATGACCATCTCGTCATCTTTCAGGGTGTTGCGGTAAGTGTTGATGGTGGCTTCGTCGGCCGTGGCTTCGATCACCGCAGATTTATCGTCGAGCTTGAAAATCGCCAACTTGCCACGTTGCCCGTTGATCACACGCATGTCGCTCACGATGCCGGCCAAAAGCTGTGGCTCGCGTGAATCCATCAGGTCTTCAATGCGCGTGCGCGCAAAGCGGCGCACTTCGCGCTCCACCTCATCAAACAAATGACCGGACAGGTAAAAGCCCAGTGCCACCTTCTCGTGCGTGAGGCGCTCTTTCACGCCCCAGGGCAGCATCTCGACATACTCAGGCTCTTGCGTACTGGAGCCGTGGGCGTCTTCGCCCATCATGTCAAACAAGCCACCTTGGTTGGCGTTGGCTTCACTCGCAGCGGCAAAGTCAAACGCACGCTCGACACTAGCCAACAGCTCAGCGCGGTTGAGGTGCAAGTTGTCAAACGCGCCCGCTTTGATGAGGGCTTCCACCGTGCGTTTGTTCATGCGCGTGCGGTCCACACGGCGACAGAAATCAAACAGACTGGTGAACGGACCGCCCTCTTCGCGCGCCGCCACGATGGCTTCAATCGCTTGTTGACCCGAGCCCTTGATGGCTCCTAGGCCGTAGCGAATCACTTTATCGGAGATGGGCTCAAAACGGTAGCGGCCACGATTGACATCAGGCGACTCAAACGTGAGCCCCATTTTTTGTGCGTCTTCAAACAACACCTTGAGCTTGTCGGTGTTGTCCATTTCCACGGTCATGTTGGCGCAGAAAAACTCTGCGGTGTAGTGCACCTTGAGCCAACCCGTGTGATACGCGAGCAAAGAATAAGCAGCCGCGTGCGACTTGTTAAAGCCGTAGCCCGCGAACTTCTCCATCAAGTCAAAGATCTCGTCCGCTTTGTCTTGACTGATGTTGTTTTTGGCCGCACCGGCGCGGAAGATTTCGCGGTGCTCCGCCATCTCTTCGGGCTTTTTCTTACCCATGGCACGGCGCAGCATGTCGGCGCCGCCGAGTGAGTAACCGCCCAAAATCTGCGCGGTCTGCATCACCTGCTCTTGGTACACCATGATGCCGTAGGTCTCCGACAGCATCTGCGCCACCATGGGGTGCGGGTACTCAATTTCCTCGCGCCCGTGCTTACGCGCGACAAAGCTCGGAATCAGATCCATCGGGCCTGGGCGATACAAAGCGTTGAGCGCAATCAAGTCTTCCAAACGCGTCGGACGCGCGTCGCGCAACATGCCTTGCATGCCGCGACTTTCAAACTGGAACACAGCTTCGGTTTTGCCGTCTTGGAACAAGCGATAGGTCGGGCCGTCGTCGAGCGGAATGTTTTCAAAGGCGAAGTTCTCTTGGCCCTTGTGACGCGCCATGATGAACTCGCGCGCAATTTCCAAAATGGTCAGCGTGGCCAAGCCCAAAAAGTCGAACTTGACCAAGCCCGCAGCTTCCACATCGTCTTTGTCAAACTGGCTCACGGCCGATTCGCTGCCCGGTTGTTGGTACAGCGGGCAGAAGTCGGTCAGCTTGCCCGGCGCAATCAACACGCCACCGGCGTGCATGCCCACGTTACGCGTCATGCCTTCAAGCTTTTGCGCCAGCTCCAGCAGTGTTTTGACTTCATCCTCTTTGGCCAAACGCTCAGCCAAGATGGGCTCCACCTCAATCGCACCCGCGATGGTGATGTGTTGGCCTGGCTTGTTGGGAATCAAGCCACTGATGCCCTTGCAGAAGGTGTAGCTCATATCGAGCACACGGCCCACGTCGCCAATCGCGGCGCGAGCAGCCATGGTGCCGAAGGTCGCAATTTGCGACACAGCTTCCCGGCCGTATTTGTCTTTCACGTAGTCAATCACGCGGTCGCGGTTGGTTTGGCAAAAGTCAATGTCAAAGTCGGGCATCGACACCCGCTCGGGGTTCAAGAAACGCTCGAACAGCAAGTTGTATTGCAGCGGGTCGAGGTCGGTGATCTTCAGCGCATACGCCACCAGCGAGCCCGCACCCGAACCACGGCCTGGCCCCACAGGGCAGCCATTGTTTTTGGCCCACTGAATGAAGTCACCCACGATCAAGAAATAGCCGGGAAAGCCCATGTTCAAAATCGTGGTCAGCTCAAACTCCAAGCGCTCCACATAGCGTGGGCGTTCGGCATCGCGCTTGGTGGCATCGGGGTACAGATGCGCCAAGCGTTCTTCCAAACCTTCGTGCGACACGTGGCGGAAATAGTCTTCCACCGACATGACCACGCCATTGACAGGCGGAATGGGAAAGTTAGGCAACTGCGGCTTGCCCAACACCAGCGTGAGGTTGCAACGCTTGGCAATCTCCAAGGTGTTGGCAATGGCACTGGGCACATCGGCAAACAGCTCGCACATTTGCGCGGACGATTTGAAATACTGCTCGCGTGTGAAC
This sequence comes from Pseudomonadota bacterium, assembly GCA_041180165.1. GTDB lineage: Bacteria > Pseudomonadota > Gammaproteobacteria > Burkholderiales > Burkholderiaceae_C > Limnohabitans. The sequence continues at coordinate 7,952 of JBEGSC010000006.1, forward strand.
TTGCGCACGCGGCGCTGGTTGCCCAAGATTTCGCCTTCGGCAATACACACCCGCGCTTCGTGCGCTTCATAGTCGTCTGGCGCGGTGAACTGCACGGGGTGCGTGGCCACCACGGGCAGCTTCAGGCGTGCAGCCAGTTGCACTGCAGCGCTCACATGCGTTTCATCGTCGGCGCGGCCTGCGCGCTGCAGCTCAATATAAAAACGATGCGGGAAGATGCCCGCCATCTGCAAAGCTACCTCACCTGCACGCGTGGTGTCGCCCTGCACCAAAGCTTGGCCCACGGCCCCCGCTTGCGCGCCCGACAAAGCAATGAGGCCCTGCGACAGCTCTTGCAGCCATTCGAGCTTGATGACAGCCACAGCTTTGTGCACGTTTTGCGTCCATCCACGGCTGAGCAATTCGCACAAATTCAAATAGCCTTGATGGGTTTGCACCAAGAGCACCATGCGCGACGTCTGTGCTGCGTCTTGGGTCAGGCTTTCTAAATAAATCTCGGCGCCCAACACGGGCTTGACGCCTTTGCCCCGCGCTTCTTTGTAAAACTTGATGCCACCAAACAGGTTGTTGATGTCGGTGATGGCCAGCGCTGGCTGTTGGTCGGCTGCGGCTGCTTTCACCACTTCGTCGATGCGGTTAGTCCCGTCAACGACAGAAAACTCAGAGTGAAGGCGCAGGTGAACAAACATGCGTCAGATTGTAGAGATTGCCACCAACCACTTCATGGCTTGAAGACACCAAAAAGAGTGCATTTAGCGCCAATTAGCACTGGTCATTCCTGCAACAGCGCTAAAACTTCAGAGCGGAATTCGCGGGTGTACAACACGCCAACCACCAGTAAAGTTCCCATCACAAACATAGCCGGTGAAAAAAACCACCCCAGCGCAGCAAACGAAAAGTAGTAAGCCCGCAAGCCACCATTGAAAGTTTCGGCTGCCAAACCTGTCATTGCTGCAGCACGGTCGGCATATTGTTGACGGTTGCTCACCTCTCCGCTTTCAAAACTGTCCGCCGGTGGCATGCCGCCAATCAGCAATGCAACAAACGTGTACTGACGCATTGACCAAGAAAAACGGAAAAACGCATAAACAAAAATCACCACCAACACCAAGATCTTGAACTCAAAGACCAAGATGGGCGTTTGCTCTGCAAACGGGATTTCACGCACTAGCTCAGCAGCTTTGTCGGTGGTGCCTAAGAGCGCAAACAAACCACCCAAAATCAAAATAGTTGTAGAACAAAAAAATGCAGGTGTAGCCGACAAAGTCTGCGTGATGATGCCATCCAACATACGCGGGTCGCGCGCTGTGGTTTGCAACATCCACAAATGGCGATAACGGTTGGTCATGGCCAAAATAGAGTGATGGTGCTCGCTGCTGTACTTGGCAAACGCGGCGTAACCCACCCACACCAGCACAAAAAAGCTGAGCGCCAACCAATCGGTCCAAGGTAGCAGTTGAATGATTTTCATGGCCTGATGCTACCCAAAGAAAAAGGGCAGACCGAATCGATCTACCCTTTTATTTCATCACCCGCCTAGGACGGGTGAGCTTGAGCCCAACGCAATTAACCGCGCAGCTTGGCAGCCACTGCCGCGACACGCTCGCCATAGGCCTTGGCTGTGTCCAAGTCGCCTTGAGGAATGTCAGCGGCTGGGCTGGTGGGGCCCACTTGCGCCATCACGCCAGAGTTAGAGCCGATGCGGTTGATGCTGCCGTCGTTCATGGCAGGCTGACCCACCCACACCATGCCTTGTTGCATGGCCAAAGTGATGAAGTATTGGATGGTCGACAGTTTGTCGCCGCTAGGACTGGCGGAAATGGTGAAGCCACCAGCCACTTTGTCTTTCCATGCGCTGCCAAACCATTGCTTAGATGTCGCGTCAGCAAACTTTTTGAACTGCCATGAAGCCATGCCCATATAGGTGGGTGAACCAAAGATGATGGCGTCCGCTGCATTGAGCGCTTCCCACTCGGCATCGGTGATGTTGCCGTCTGCATCAATGGCAACGAGGGTAGCTTTAGCGCCTTCGGCCACGAATTGGGCCACGCGTTGTGTGTGGCCGTAGCCGGAGTGGTAAACGACGACAGTTTTAGTCATGGTGTGTTTCCTTGATGGGTTGATAACGAGGTTGAAAAAATGACATGAATTATTGGGCTTCTTTTTTAGCGTCAATGCTCCAAGCGCCAGCGCCTGAAGAGACCAACACCAACAAGCCGCCAATCACGCCGATGTTCTTGAAGAACAACAGCTGTTGCACAAACGCTTGCTCAGGCGCGGCGGCCCAAAACGCGTGGAAGAAGATGGAAGCGACCAAGGTGAACACGGCCATCACAGCGGCGACGATGCGGGTTTGAAAACCCACGATCAAAGCTACCGAGCCCAAAATCTCCAAGGCCAAAGCGCCAGCAGCGGCAACTGCAGGCAATGGCAAGCCGACGGACTCGATGTAGCCCACTGTGCCTTCAAAGCCCGAAAGCTTGGCCAAGCCTGCAGGTAAAAACAAAGCCGCAATCAAAAGGCGACCGACGAGGTTCAAAGCGTTGTTCATGAAAACTCCTATGTGAGAAATAAAGACGGGAAATGAAAAATCAAGGGGCCAAGTCAAACACCAACACCTCGGCCTCTTGGCCATGGGTCAATGCAATCGTGGTTTCGTTGTCGAGCAAAGCGGCATCACCTGTGGTCAGCGCCACACCGTTGACTTGTAGGTGGCCGCGAACGAGGTGCACATAGGCTTTGCGACCCTGTGCGATGGTGAGCGTGGCCGACTCATCGCCATCGAACAAACCAGCGTACAGCGCAGCATCGGCGTGAATCTTCACCACACCGCCCTCGGGGGCTGCAATGCAGCTGAGCGCGCCGCGCTTAGATGCAGGCGGCACTTGTTTTTGCTCGTAGCTCGCAGGAATGCCGCGCACATTGGGCTCAATCCAAATTTGAAAAAAGTGCGTCACTTCTTGTGGCGCGTGGTTGAACTCGCTGTGCTGCGCACCGCTGCCCGCACTCATGCGTTGCACATCGCCGGGTGGAATGCCTTTGACGTTGCCCATGCTGTCTTTGTGCGCCAAGTTGCCACTCAGCACATAGCTGATGATTTCCATGTCGCGGTGGCCGTGCGTGCCAAAGCCTGTGCCTGGTGCAATGCGGTCTTCGTTGATGACGCGCAAATTACCCCAGCCCATGAACTCGGGGTCGTAGTAGTGCGCAAACGAAAAGCTGTGAAACGACTTGAGCCAGCCATGGTCGGCATAGCCTCGGTCTTGTGATTTGCGAACGGTCAACATAGCGTGTGCTCCTTGTTGGGTATGGCATGAACTTTAGGCCCCCACCCCACCTTTGCCATACACGGCATTTGATGGCATCATTCAAATTATTTGAATAATCAAAGCCTTATTGCATGACTTCCCCGCGTGACGTCCTCACCCCCGATTCGCTCTCCATGCTGCACGCGATCGAAAAAGCAGGCAGCTTTGCAGCGGCTGCACGCACGTTGGGCGTGGTCCCCAGCGCCCTCACCTACCGTGTGCGCCAAATCGAAGATGCACTGGATGTGCTGTTGTTTGACCGCAGCTCTCGTCAAGCCAAGCTCACCGCCGCAGGTCATGAACTCATGCGCGAGGGCGAACGCCTGCTGGCCGACATGGACGCCATTGCCAACCGCGTGAAACGCGTGGCCACGGGCTGGGAAAGCCAATTCACCATTGCGGTGGACGGCATCATCGACCGCGCCACAGTCATGGAGCTGTGCGAAGCCTTCATGGCGTTGAATGCACCCACACGCTTGAAACTGCGTGACGAAACACTCACCGGCACACTCGAAGCGCTCACCAGCGGCCAAGCCGATTTGGCGCTCGGCATTGCTGGCTCCATCACCGAAAGCGGCACAACGACGGGCATTCACAGCCACCCGCTCGGCCAGATGCGTTTTGTGTTCGCTGTGGCCCCGCATCACCCCTTGGCCAAAGCGCCAGAGCCTCTGAGCGATGCGCTGATTGGCCAACACCGTGCCGTGGCCGTGGCCGATTCGGTGCAGCGCGGCACAGGGGCCACCATTGGCTTGCTCCCGGGCCAAGATGTGTTCACCGTCTCGAGCATGCCAAGCAAGATTGAGTCACAAGTGCGCGGCCTCGGTGTGGGCTTTGTGCCCGAGTTGATGGTGCAGCCCTTGATTGATCAAGGCGTGTTGGTGGTGCGTGAGGTAGACCGCCCGCAACGTGTGGCCCAACTCAGTTACGCTTGGCGCATTCCCGATGGCAGCGAGGGTGAGCGCGGTGGACGCGCTTTGCAGTGGTGGCTCAAACAACTCAAGAGCACCGCCACACGCGCAGCGCTATTGGTGAACCCCCGATTCAATTCATCCACACGGAAGGTGTAGAGTGCAACCATGACCTTGAACATCGCCATCATTGGAGCCGGCATCGCTGGCATCACCGCCGCCCGCACCTTGGCCAACGCTGGCCACCATGTGCAGGTGTTTGAAAAAAGCCGCGGCCCCGGTGGACGCATGTCCACCCGAGAAAGCAACTTCGGCACGTTTGACCACGGCGCGCAGTACTTCACCGTGCGCGACCCACGCTTTTCGCTGGCCCTGCAAGCCGTGCCCGGCACCACAGAGATTTGCCGTCCTTGGAGCGCCAATGCTGTGCGCGTGCTCGACCCACTGGGCCATGTATTCGAGGCGGCACGCGCCAGCAAAGAGGCCCACTTTGTGGCCAAGCCTGGCATGAACGCGTTGGTACGCCACTGGGCAGAGCCCTTAGGCAAAGCCGTTCACAACAACACCCCAATCACCCGCCTAGAGCGCGGCGCCAAAGGCTTGTGGACGCTGCACACCAACGACTACAAGTTCGCAGGCTTCGACCATGTGCTGCTGGCCATCCCTTCTGTGCAAGCTGTCAACTTGCTCAAAGCCTCGGGCAAAGACGCCGCCGATGCACATTGGCTCAAAGCCATGAACGCAGTCGAAGTGGCGCCATGCTGGACCATGATGGTGGCTTTCCCCAACGCCACGCAACCCAACCTGCACATTGGCCCACAGTGGAACGCAGCACGCAGCATTCACCACCGCATTGCCTGGTTGGCACGGGAGTCCTCCAAACCAGGCCGCGGCAAAGTCGAGCGTTGGACGGTGCAAGCCAGCGCCGCATGGTCAGCCGAGCACATCAACGACACCGATGCCCGTGTGCAAGCCAAACTCTTGCGCGCCTTTGCCGAGCTGACCGGTATTCGTGCAGAGCCTGCACATGCACAAGTGCACCGCTGGCTGTATGCCAAAACCACTTCACCCCTCGGCGTGTCGCACCAGTACAACCCCGCCAACGGCTTGGGCACCTGTGGCGACTGGCATTTGGGCCACCGCGTAGAAGACGCGTTTGTGTCAGGTCTTGAACTGGCCTTGGCGGTGTGCCAATCGGCCAAGCGTTTGTAATTGACGTACATCGGTCGATTCGCCCCCTCTCCCACGGGCCCGCTACATGCGGGCTCGCTTGTTGCTGCCCTTGCCAGTTGGCTCGACGCACGCGCGCACAACGGCCAATGGCTGATGCGCATAGAAGACGTCGACACGCCGCGTTGCATTCCAGGTGCGGACCACACCATCATTCAACAGCTCGCAGCTTGCGGCTTGGTGAGCAATACGCCTGTCATGTACCAATCGCAACGCAACGACGCGTACCAAGCTGCGTTGGACAGTTTGATTACCAAAGGCTGGGCCTACCCCTGCGGCTGCTCGCGCAAAGACATTGAAGACGCGCAAGCCCAGCTGGGACACACCCGCGAACGCCACACCGCCGCCGTCTACCCAGGAACCTGTCGTGATGGCTTGAATGGCAAAGCACCACGCGCTTGGCGGCTCCATGTACAGCGCGTCATCAACGATTTGCAGCTCCCCACGCCTTTGACCTGGCAAGACCGCTTGCTTGGCCACCAACAACAAGACGTAGCTCAAGTGGTGGGCGACTTTGTGCTGCGCCGCGCTGACGGCCTGTGGGCCTACCAACTCGCCGTGGTGGTGGACGATGCCGCGCAGGGCGTCACCCACATCGTGCGCGGCCAAGACTTGGCCGACAACACCGCACGGCAAATCGTGCTGCAACGCGCGCTGGGCTTGCCCACGCCGAGCTACATGCACACGCCGCTGGTACGAGGTGAGAACGGGGAAAAACTCAGTAAACAAAACGGGGCTGAGGCACTCCAGCTCTCAAATCCAACAGTTGCCCTGAATGAAGCCGCTGCACTTCTTAACCTAGCCCCCCAAAGTGGTTCTGTCGCAGATGCTCTGATCTACTGGGTCAAGGCTTATGAAAAGTCGATGTGAAGACCTGCCACGATTCCTGCGAACGTATCAACTGATACGACTGCCTCCAGCGGCGAATCAAGTCACCCTCGTTTGACAGCATCAACCAATCAAAAGACACAAGTCGACTGCTTTCCCCAAGCTCAAGGACTTCAAAATTTTCCGTCTCAAACCGTGCATACCCTTCGGTTCGCCACGCGGTTGAAACAGACGCATACAAACGCGCTCCGTCTGCATGTGTGGGAATCACCATCACTGAGCCATCGGCACGAACACTCATCGCAGGCTCATGAAACAAAGCGGCAAAACTTGCCCAGTTTTGCTGATCGAATTCGCACTGATAGCGCTTGAAAAAATCAATTATTTTCTGCATGGAATTGAAGCCTATTTGCTTTGCTCATTAGAGGGCGTAGTGTGCGACCGCCTTAATGATTTGACCAGACGCATTGAAGTCAAACACCTCCGCACTCAATCTATCTCGTGCCCCTTTGTAATACAACGTCACACTTCTCACGCCAATTAACACCGAGATCAATTCAAATCGAAGATCAGGTAAAAGCTGCAAGGCTTTGCGCCAATAAGCCCCCACAGCCGATTTGCCTCTTAATGTCCCGCTTGGTTCACCTAGCAACTGCGCGATTATGGGAGAGCACATCTCAAAATCATCAGCGTAATGTGACAAGACACGCTCAATGTCGTGCGCATTCCACGCATTCACCCATTCGTTTGCAAATGATTTTGTGAATTTTTCATCCATAGCAGACTCCCCAAAAATTAAATAATAGTGTGGGGCAAAACCCAACCCACCGATTGCATTTCGATTTTCAATTACGTTGCCTCCCTCCCATAAAATTACAACATTCCGCAATCTAGGGCTATGCCCACCGTACATGACTACTGAACAAGCACCCAACGCAGACGCCCCCTTCATGCGCGTCATCAAAACCTATGTGCTGCGCGCAGGCCGCATGGGCTCGGGTCAAGTGCGGGCATTTGAGCAGTTTGGTCCACAGTTTTTGGTGCCCTATGCACCTGAGCGTTTGGATGTGGCAGCAGCCTTTGGCCGCACAGCCCCCCTGATTTTGGAAATTGGGTTTGGCATGGGCGACGCCACCGCCAAGATTGCACACACACGCCCGCATGACAACTTTTTGTGTTGCGAGGTCCATGCCCCTGGCGTGGGTGCGTTGCTCAAGCGCTGCGGCGAGGAAAGCATTGGCAACATCCGCATCGTGCAGCACGATGCGGTGGAGGTGATGGACCAGATGCTGGGCGAGAACAGCCTAGACGGCGTGCACATCTTCTTCCCCGATCCTTGGCACAAAAGCCGTCACCACAAGCGCCGCCTGATTCAGTCGCCTTTCGTTCACCGCTTAGCCCAACACATCAAGCCCAGCGGCTATTTGCACTTGGCCACCGATTGGGAGCCGTATGCAGAGCAAATGCTCGAAGTGCTGTCGGCCGAAGGTTTGTTGAAAAACACAGCCACCGACCCCAGTGGTTTTGCCGAAAAGCCCGCCTACCGCCCCCTCACCAAGTTTGAAAACCGTGGCTTGAAGCTTGGCCATGGGGTGTGGGACTTGGTGTTCACCAAGGTTTAAGGACTCGCATGCGCATCCCCACGCGCAACGGCGTCGGCGCCAGCCGCGTGTCGCTACCCGCCGGGCCTTGGCCCACGGTGCTGGATTTTTTACTAGAGCGCATGCCCGACATTTCGCGCGACGAATGGCTACATCGCTTTGCCGACCAACTGGTGCTCAACAACTACGCACAGCCCGTGGCAGCCACGCAGCCCTACACACCCCACACCAAGCTCTACTACTACCGCCACATTGCCAACGAACCTGTGCTGCCCCAAAGGGCCAGCATTGTGTTTGAAGACGCGCACTTGATCGTGGCAGACAAGCCGCACTTCATGCCCGTCACACCTGCGGGCCGCTACGTGCAGCAAAGTTTGTTGGTGCAACTCAAGCACCTCACGGGCCATGACGATCTCGTGCCCCTGCACCGCATCGACCGCGAAACGGCGGGCCTCGTGATGTTTGGCAAGCGTCTGCAAGATCGCGATGCTTACCATGCGCTGTTTCGCGACAAGGCCTTGCACAAGGTGTACGAAGCAGTGGCGGCATACAACCCCGCTTTAGCTCTGCCACGTACGCACCAAAGCCGTCTTCAACCCGACGCGCTTTTTTTCAGAACACAAGAAGTAGCTGGCGAGCCCAACAGCGAAACACGCATCCGTCTGCTCAAGGTAGAAGGCACGCGTGCGCTCTATGAGCTAGAGCCCGTCAGCGGCAAGCGCCACCAACTGCGCGTGCACATGATGGCGCTAGGCCTGCCACTTGAAGGCGATCAGTTCTACCCTACCGTGTTGCGTGGCCCAGATGCAGAAGAAGACTTTAGCCATCCCCTGCAACTGCTGGCCAAGCACGTGGCGTTCACCGACCCCATCACGGGCCAAGCGCGTGCATTTCACAGCGCCTTACGTTTGCGTATTGCGCTGTAAAGCGCAGCCTTAAGCCTTGATTTCGCGCGCCGTGATTTGGTACTTGAACGTGTCAGGCGCATAAGAGTCTGCGCGGCCATCCACCGTCTCAGCCACGGGGTACATCAAGAAGCCCAAGCGGTCTTCTTTGCTCCCGGGCAAGGCCACATCGTGTGCGGTGTTCCAGCCCATCCAGTTGCCTTCCCAGCCACCGAACAAGCGGTTGTAGACGGGTTGCACCACGGCGTCGTCGGTGCGTTTGATCCACGTGGGGGTTTCAAGGCGCATCACTTTGGCTACGTCAGCGGGGTCCATCGCCACCCAACCGTGGGCTTGCAAATACACCTCGGCGCGACAGTGTTGCGCGCCTTTCAAGCTGGCGGGGTTGCCCGACAACTCTTTGTAGCCAAAGGCCGAAGGTACTAAGCGAATGCCGTACACATCGCGTGCGGGCACGCCCACCGAGCGGCACAAGCCCACAAACAAGGCGTTGATGTCAGCGCACTTGCCGCCCAAGTTGCCGGTCTCCAGCATGGTTTTGATATCGCCCTCACCACAACCGCGTGTCTTGGGTTCGCGCCATGCGTTGGCCACCACCCAGTCGTAAATGGCGCGTGCTTTTTGCGCGTCGGTCTTCGCGCCTTGTGTGGCTTTGAGCGCGGTGCTGCGAACGATGCCATCGGTGGGTAGCAGCTGGGTAGCGCGGGTGTAGTAGCGTAAGGTGTCTGCATCCTCACGGGTGAAGGCATGTGCAGTGGGTTGGCTGATGTCGACAAAGCGGCTTTGTGTTTGTACGCGGCTGGTCACCTCGACAAACGGCGTCACGCCAGCGGCGAACTCGGTGTAGAGCATGCGCGCACCGTCGTTGCCGTCACTCACCATGCGTGATGTGCCGTTGGATTGGAAGCTGCTCTCCAGCGAACGTTGCCAATCCGAGTTGATGCTGGGCACGGGCAACCACACGCGAGAGGCCGCACCTTTGGCCTCTGCCAAATCCACACGGGTGGTGACTTCAAACGTGCGCCATGAGCCTGCTTGCGGCTCGAAACGGCGAGCAACCGATGAAGAAGATGATTGGGCCAAAGCAAAGCCAGGCACACCGCTGAGGGCGCACGCAGCTGCGGCCCCCTTGAGAAGGGAACGACGCACGAGAGTCATGAAAAAGAGCTCCGAATAAATGAAGAGACCTGTCGGCACATGCCCAGATGCCCCGAAGGCAGGTCACCTTGCGCAAAACACGCAAAGCGGATGGATTATGGCTTGCGCGCTGCAGGCTTGGCCGCCGCGTTCGCGGCTGAGGTGTTTTGGCGTACATCGGCCAGCCATGCATTGGCTTGTGCCCCACTCCAATCTACGTCACCCATGATGCGCCAGCGCGCTTGGCCATTGGGCGCGATGAGGATGGTGGTGGGGTACACCGTCACGCCCCAGCGTTTGGCGAGTTCACCTTTGGCATCAGAGATGACAGGAAACGTCAGGCCCGTGCTTTGCATGTAACGCTCAGCGCGTGCTGCGGGCTCACGCACATTGATGGTGAGCACCACGGTTTGGCTATCGCTGATGTCATGCAAAGTTTGTAGCGTGGGCAACTCGTCTTTGCACGGGGCGCACCATGTGGCCCAAAAGTTGAGCACCACCACTTTGCCTAATAGCGCTGTGGTGTTCCATGTTTTGCCTTGCAAATCGACAGCGTCAAGTGCTGGCGTAGCCACTTTGGCGGGCCATGTGGTTTTGTCAAACTGCGCCCATGCGTTGGAGGCGAGAAAGCTCGTGCCCAACAAAACCAAGAGCACGCCAAGAAAAAGGCCCAACACGGGTTGGGCCTTTGTTTGCACGATGGCGCGTGCGTTCATGCGCATCAAACGCGCTCAGCCACCCACGCTTGCACGCTTGCCAGCGCGTTGGGCAAGGCTGCGGCATCGCTGCCACCGGCCATGGCCATGTCGGGCTTGCCGCCGCCTTTGCCGCCGACTTGTTGAGCGACAAAGTTGGCCATTTCACCCGCTTTGACTTTGGCGGTGTGGTCAGCTGTCACGCCTGCGGCGATGTTGACTTTTTCGCCATCCACCGCAGCCAACACGATCACCGCAGACTTCATCTTGTCTTTGAGCTTATCCATGGTGTCGCGCAGGGTTTTCACGTCTGCGCCTTCGAGCTTGGCCACCAAGAGCTTGACGCCTTTCACATCCACCGCTTGCGTCATCAACTCGTCGCTTTGCGCCGAAGCCACTTTGCCTTTGAGGGCAGAGACTTCTTTTTCGAGTGTTTTGATTTGCTCCAACACTTGGGCCAAACGTGCGTTGAGCTCTGTCGGTGGCGCTTTGAGTGCGCCAGCGGCTTGAGCCACGGAGTCTTCGAGCGATTGCAAATAAGCCAGCGCGTTGGCGCCTGTAACAGCTTCAATACGGCGCACACCAGCAGCCACGCCGCCCTCGGCAACCACTTTGAACAAGCCAATGTCGCCCGTGGCTTTGACGTGTGTGCCACCGCACAGCTCGCGGCTAGAGCCGATATCGAGCACGCGCACGGTCTCGCCGTACTTCTCGCCGAACAACATCATGGCGCCAGTTTTTTGTGCTGACTCAATATCCATCACACGCGCTTGTGCAGCGGCGTTGGCCAAAATTTCGGCGTTGACCTTGGCTTCGATTTCGCGAATCTGCGCATCAGTCACAGGGGCGTTGTGCGCAAAGTCAAAGCGTGTGCGCTCGGCATTCACCAAGCTGCCTTTTTGTTGCACATGGTCGCCCAGCACTTCGCGCAAGGCTTTGTGCATCAAGTGGGTGGCGCTGTGGTTGCGCACGGTGGCAGCACGCACCGCCATGTCCACTTGGGCATCCACATGGTCGCCCACGGCCAAAGTGCCTTGGGTGAGCGTGCCGTGGTGGCCGTACACATCGGCTTTGATCTTCAAGGTGTCTTCCACCGCGAACTTGGCTGAACCGCTGACCAACACGCCTTGGTCGCCCACTTGGCCGCCGCTCTCGGCGTAGAAAGGTGTGGTGTCCAACACCACCACGCCGCTTTGGCCGTTTTTCAATTCAGCCACGGAGTTGCCGTCCACATACACAGCCAACACTTTGGCTGTGGCTTTGAGCTCGTCATACCCCACAAACGCATTGCCTGCGCCGGTGTATTCCAAAGCCTTGTCCATCTTGAACTTGCCTGCGGCGCGGGCTTGGCTCTTTTGTTTTTCCATGGCGGCGGCAAAGCCAGCTTCGTCGACGGTCAGGCTGCGCTCGCGGCACACGTCGGCCGACAAGTCGAGCGGGAAGCCATAGGTGTCGTGCAGCTTGAAGGCCACTTCGCCTGGCAACACTTTGACGCCGCCTTCCAAGGCGCTGTCCAAAATTTGCATGCCCACTTCGAGGGTTTCGAAGAAACGTTCTTCTTCGGCCTTCAACACCGACGCAATGCGCTCGGCTTGGCTGGCCATATTGGGGTAGGCATCGCCCATGAGCTTGACCAAGTCAGGCACGAGCTTGTGGAAGAACGGTTTTTTCTGGCCCAACAAATACCCGTGGCGAATGGCACGTCGAATGATGCGGCGTTGCACATAGCCACGGCCTTCGTTGCTGGGCACCACACCATCGCTCACCAAGAACGAGGTGGCACGGATGTGGTCCGCAATCACACGCAAGCTCTTATGGCCCAAGTCTTTGCAGCCTGTTTCGCGAGCCGCAGCTTTGATGAGCGCATCAAAGATGTCGATTTCGTAGTTGCTGTGAACATGCTGCAAGATGGCAGCCAAGCGCTCGAGGCCCATACCCGTGTCCACGCAAGGCGCGGGCAAGCGTGTGACGCTGCCGTCTTCAGCCATGTTGAACTGCATGAACACGTTGTTCCAAATTTCAATGAAACGGTCGCCGTCTTCGTCGGGGCTGCCGGGAGGGCCGCCAGGAATTTCTGGGCCGTGGTCGTAGAAGATTTCCGAGCAAGGGCCGCATGGGCCGGTGTCGGCCATCATCCAGAAGTTGTCGCTCTTGTAGCGGCCACCTTTGTTATCGCCAATGCGAATCACGCGCTCGGGTGGCAAGCCAATTTCTTTGGTCCAAATGTCGTAGGCCTCGTCGTCCTCTTGGTAGACGGTGGCCAGCAAGCGGTCGGCGGGCAGCTTGTAAACCTCGGTCAACAGTTCCCACGCCCACTTGAGCGATTCACGCTTGAAGTAGTCACCAAACGACCAGTTGCCCAGCATCTCGAAGAAGGTGTGGTGGCGAGCGGTGTAGCCCACGTTTTCCAAGTCGTTGTGTTTGCCACCGGCACGCAAGCACGCCTGCACCGAGGCGGCGCGCACGTACGAGCGTTTGTCGGTGCCTAAGAACACGTCTTTGAACTGGACCATGCCCGAGTTGGTGAACATCAAGGTGGGGTCGTTGCCCGGCACCAAGGGGCTGGAAGCCACAACGGTGTGGCCTTTGGACTCGAAGAAGTCCAGAAAAGTTTTGCGAATGTCGGCGACGGTGAATTTGGGTGTAGTCATCCTTAAATTATAGGTTTGGGTGTCACCCCAGAGTCATCGCAGGCGCTGGGGTGGCGGTATGCTCTGCCCCATCAAATTTGGAGACCCTCATGGACATGAAGACAGCGCCCCTTTCTTTGCTCAACGACCCTACATTGCTCAAGACCGATGCCTTGATCAACGGCCATTGGGTCAAGGGCGCGAGTCGCTTTGATGTGCATGACCCTGCCACCGGCCAAAAACTGGCCGATGTGGCCAACCTCACCGCCAAAGACGCCGAAGCAGCGCTTGACGCAGCCAACGCCGCATGGCCCGCTTGGCGCAACAAAACAGGCAAAGAGCGCAGCATCCTCTTGCGCAAATGGTTTGATCTGTTGATCGCCAACCAAGAAGACCTGGGCCGCATCATGACCGCCGAACAAGGCAAGCCCTTTGCTGAAGCCAAAGGCGAAGTGGCATACGGCGCGAGCTTTGTGGAGTGGTTTGCCGAAGAGGCCAAGCGTGTGAACGGCGAAACCCTGCCCCAGTTTGACAACAACCGCCGCTTGATGGTGCTCAAGCAACCCATCGGCGTGTGTGCCGCCATCACGCCGTGGAACTTCCCGCTTGCCATGATCACCCGCAAAGTGGCGCCAGCGTTGGCTGCAGGCTGCCCTGTGGTCATCAAACCCGCCGAGCTCACCCCGCTTACCGCCTTGGCTGCGGCAGAACTGGCAATTCGCGCTGGCATTCCTGCAGGCGTGGTGAACATCCTCACCGCCGACAGCGACAACAGCATTGCCATTGGCAAAGTGTTTTGCAGCAGCGACATCGTGCGCCACATCAGCTTTACCGGCTCTACCGAGGTGGGCCGTATTTTGATGGCGCAGTCTGCGCCCAGCATCAAGAAGCTCGCCCTCGAGCTAGGCGGCAACGCCCCATTTATCGTGTTTGACGACGCCGACATCGACAGCGCCGTCGAAGGCGCTATGGCCAGCAAATACCGCAACGCGGGCCAAACCTGCGTGTGTGCCAACCGCATTTATGTGCAAGACGCGGTGTACGACGAGTTTGTGCAAAAGTTCTCCGCCAAAGTCAAAACCCTCAAAGTGGGCAACGGCTTTGAAGATGGCGTGGTGCAAGGCCCCTTGATTGAGCCCGCCGCACTTGAGAAAGTAGAGCGCCATGTGCAAGACGCTATTGCCAAAGGCGGCAAAGTCATGGCGGGCGGTCACAAACTGGACGGGCAATTCTTTGAACCCACTGTCATCGCCAACGCTCGCGCTGACATGCTGTGCGCCCGTGAAGAAACCTTTGGCCCCTTTGCCCCCGTGTTTCGCTTCTCACATGAACAAGAAGCGATTGATGCTGCCAACAACACAGAGTTTGGCTTGGCAAGCTACTTCTACAGCCGTGACATTGGGCGCATTTACCGCGTAGGAGAAGCACTGGAATACGGCATGGTGGGTATCAACGTGGGCATCATCGCCACCGAGCATGTGCCGTTTGGTGGCGTGAAGCAATCAGGCCTTGGCCGCGAAGGCTCCAGCCACGGCATGGATGAGTACTTGGAAATGAAATACCTCTGCTTGGGCGATATCCTCAAATAACGGCAAAGCCTTTAAATATGTAGGTCTACGTGGTTTTACTGTAATTTCAACAAAATCGTTGTATACAATATTGATCTGACTTACCTATGTAAGAAAAGGCATATCCATCATGGAATCTAAACAACTTTACCTGCGCTTTTTAAACCTCATCCACGCATTGGATGGCGGAGCAAATGCGCCTGCGATGGACTTGGATGCTAAAAAACTGTTGGAGGTGATCGCCGTGCGTCACGCCGCCGAAAAACCTTTGACAGTCACAGACGCCATGGCGTTGAACAGCATTGCCTCACCTGCCACCATTCACCGCAAGCTCGACCAATTGCGTGAGCTCGGCATGATCGACACCGTGTTTGAAGGTAAGAACCGTCGAACCAAATACCTTGTGCCCACCCAAATGGCGCATGACTATTTCAATCAAGTCGGTCAAGTGATGCAACAAGCCTTAGCTCAGGCTTAAACAATTACAAATGCTCTAGTTTGAACAGCATCCCTCGTGGATGCTGTTTTGCATTCAGCGGACACTGTTCTCACATCTCTTCTTGATCTTGTCGGTGGTGATGCGACGGCAATATTTCACATCGTTCTCCACCTTGCCCATGCACAGATTGAGCAAATCGTTACTGCCTATTTTTTGGCAATGTGACTTTTCGTTGGTATCGATGGCACGGCAGTAGTTGGCCTTGTCTTTGTCTTTGATGTCGTTGCAAACCTGTGCATTAGCAAGCAATGGAACGAACAGGCTGATGGAAATTGAAATTTTGGCGATGGTTTTCATGTCAACTCCTCGTCTTAGCAGCAGCAAAAATCAACTAAAAATCAGTCAGCCCCTTTGAGAGCAAACGAAACTCGATCGCGCCCATCTGACTTAGACCTGTACAAAGCCATGTCACAGCGCTTAACCATGTCTTCAATCTTGTCATCGGGACATGAGGTGGCAACGCCGAAAGAGGCTGTCACGACCAAATCTGGCGCCACTTCATCAAAGCGGCTAGATTTGAAAATAACACGCAAGCGTTCGGCGCAAGTCATGGCGTTTTCTGCTGTGGTGTTGGGAAGAATACACATAAACTCCTCCCCGCCCCAACGACCACAAATATCAATTTCACGCATGCCACGAGACATTGCAAACGTAGCCTCTTTAAGCACGGCATCACCTACGTCATGGCCGTATTGATCATTGATTGCCTTGAAGTGATCAATATCAATCATCACAACAGAGAACGGTCGATGCGACCGTAAATATGTGTTGAGTTGATATTCCAGCTGTTCTGACATGTGACGCCGGTTGTATGCACCAGTCAGAGCATCACGTCGAGCCTGCTCAGCCAGTTTTTGAGACATCTGCATTTCGCGCTGATGACTCTCTTGTGTTTTTAAAAGTGCCTCATCCAGCTCGAACTTGCTGTGGAAGAACATGCGCGTCAGTCGCGCGATGCTTACTGACGAACCGATGAGAACTACGCCAAAAATGGAAACGGCCACACCGCAAATAATCGCGTCTTGAGGCGTTAAAAACCCGCTAGCAAAGAAAATGTAATACATCAGTGAAAGCCAGCATGGCAGCAAAAAAGCCATGTAAACAGTAAATACGACACTCATGGAATTAAGCATCACACCCAGCGCGGCTGTAAGCGTTGCCACTTTGAATGTCGTCAGAACATCTAGGCTCCCAGTGTTGAGCACTAGCATGGACCCGCCCCAGCCGAGTCCGTAGGTCGCAGAGATCAGCATTCGCCAATTCAGCGCCTTGCGCCATTGGGAGGGATCTGCTTGCACAGATTGCCAATGCCATCCCAGCAAAAGCCGAACAGCCATGGTTGCAAACATGTACCCCATCCAGCTCAAGATGAGGCTCGTCGCCATATGCCCCCAGTGCATCCAGACAACTGTGAGCACTGCAGGTATCCCCACCACGGTAGAGGGTCGATCGCGAACAGCCATTTCGTTAAGCTGAGCGCCTAATAGGTTTGGATGATTCATGCCTAAACAATACCAAAAATATCAGTTTTGATGATTTGGGCTGTGTAAGCCATTGCAAAACATGTGATGCTGGTCAAATTGATCCCCACCACGATACCCACAGCACGGTTCACCTAGAATGTGCACCACTGCGGGTGTCGTTCAATGGTAGGACTCTTGCTTCCCAAGCAAATAACGCGGGTTCGATTCCCGTCACCCGCTCCAAATCAAAAAAGCCCGCTGACTCTTGCCAGCGGGCTTTTTCTTGGGATGCTCGCGCATCAGCAAAGAAGCATTACTTCACCAAAAGCACAGGCTTCTTGCAAGTGGCCATGACGCGTTGCGCCACTGAGCCCAACAGCATGTCAGCTAAGCCACTGCGTCCTTTTGAGCCCATCACAACCATGTCAAATTTTTTGTTGGCGGCAGCAGAGATCACTTCAGCAACATGACCCGTTTGGATGATGCAGTCGTGCTTCACGCCAGCCTTCACCAATACAGCCAACGCAGACTTGAGCTCTTTGTCACTCAACTCGCGCAAGTAATCAGCAACGCCCTCTTTGCCTACGAACTGTTGCGCGTGACGCAACCCTTGATCGTCATGGACATTAATCAAAGTGATGCTGTCTTGTGTGCGAAAGTTAGAAGCCAACTTCACAGCGTACTTGACTGCATTCAATGAAGATTTAGAACCGTCAACAGCAACCAAAATTTTCATGGTGTTTCCTCTTGTAGTTAATAGCTCGAGTTTAACGCGCCACTTACAGCAAGGTCACGCCGGTCTTGCTTTGCAAAAACTCACGTGTCACGCCAGGGGCAAGCTCGATGACTTTCAAACCCTGCTCGGTCACATCCATCACCGCAAGGTCGGTGATGATGCGGTCGACCACACCGACGCCCGTCAAAGGCAAGGTGCACTGAGGCAAGATTTTCAAATCTTCGGTGCCATCTTTTTTCTTGGCCACATGTTCCATCAACACAATCACGCGCTTGACGCCCGCGACCAAGTCCATCGCGCCGCCCATGCCTTTGATCATCTTGCCGGGAATCATCCAGTTGGCCAAATCGCCCTTCTCGCTCACTTGCATCGCGCCAAGGATGGAGAGGTTGATCTTGCCGCCACGGATCATGGCGAATGATTGGTCACTGCCAAAAATAGCCGAGCCTTTGATGGTGGTCACGGTTTGTTTGCCTGCGTTGATAAGGTCAGCGTCGACTTCATCTTCATAGGGGAACGGGCCAATGCCGAGCATGCCGTTTTCGCTTTGCAGCCACACTTCCACGTGGTCTGGCACGTGGTTGGCCACCAGCGTGGGAATGCCGATACCGAGGTTCACATAAAAACCGTCTTGCAGTTCGCTTGCCGCGCGTGCGGCCATTTCGTCTTGAGTCCAAGCCATGATGGTGTGTCCTTATTTGCGGTCGCGGGTGGTGCGCTTTTCAATGCGCTTCTCGGGCGTGGGGTTGTGCACGATGCGGTGCACATAAATGCCAGGCAGGTGAATGTCGTCGGGGGCTAATTCGCCCGTGGCCACAATGCGCTCAACTTCGACCACGCAAATCTTGCCAGCAGTGGCTGCAGCAGGATTGAAGTTGCGTGCGGTCATGTTGAAGCGCAGGTTGCCTGAGCGATCAGCCACATCGGCCTTGATGAGCGACACCTCGGGCACCAAGGAGTGCTCCATCACGTAGGTTTCGCCATTGAATTCGCGCAACTCTTTGCCTTCGGCCACCACAGTGCCCACACCGGTTTTGGTGAAGAAGGCTGGAATGCCAGCACCTCCCGCGCGCAGCTTTTCAGCCAGCGTGCCTTGGGGCGTGAATTCGAGCTCCAACTCGCCTGAGAGGTATTGGCGTTCGAACTCTTTGTTCTCACCCACGTAGCTGGAAATCATTTTTTTGATTTGGCGGGTTTCGAGCAACTTGCCCAAACCAAAGCCGTCCACGCCAGCGTTGTTAGAGACCACGGTCAAGTCCTTCACGCCGGTGTCGCGCAAGGCGTCAATCAAGGCTTCAGGAATGCCACACAAGCCAAAACCACCCACAGCCATCAGCTGGCCGTCGGCCACGATGTCTTTGAGTGCTTCAGCAGCAGAAGGGAAAACTTTGTTCAAGGGATGCTCCAGTCAAAGTACAACAGAATGGCATTACGATACTACGTATTTAACTACGTAGTTTTTCGTAAGCACAGACCCCTTCCAACACATCCCATGATTGATTACCGCCAAGCCTTTGACCTTGCCCCCGTTGGCCTGGTGCTATCACGCAACCGCCAAATGGTGGATTGCAACCAGCACGTGTGCGACATGTTTGGGGCCACGCGTGAGCAGCTGATTGGTCAGTCGTTTCAAGTGCTTTACCCCAGTGCAGATGAATACGAACGCACGGGTGCACGCATCAAACTCAGCCTCAACGCCAAAGGTCTGTACGCAGACGATCGTTTGATGAAGCGCATTGATGGCCGCTTCAAAGGCGAGCCGTTTTGGTGCCATGTGACGGGCCGGGCGTTGAATTTAGAGTCGCCACATGAGGCTGGCATTTGGAGTTTTGAAGACCTCAGCGCCACGCGCCCCGTGCGCGCCGAACTGACAGCGCGTGAGCGTGAAGTGGCGGCCTTCTTGATGGAGGGCATGACCTCCAAAGAAATCGGCAAAGTGCTGGGCATCAGTCACCGCACGGTAGAAATTTACCGCGCCAAACTGATGCGCAAATACAAAGCATCCACCACCGCAGACCTGGTTCACAAGCTGGTGGTGGGCTGAACGCCTGCTTAGGATTGAGGCGCGTCCACCACTTCAGCAGCAGCGCGAAAGCCCTCGACGGCTGTCGGCACACCGCAGTAAATCGCTGCATGCAACAACACCTCTTGCAACTCTTCTTTGGTTGCCCCGTTGTTCAACGCGCCGCGCACATGGCCTTTTAGTTCATGTGATCTTCCCAATGCGGTCAGCATGGCCACCGTGATGAGGCTGCGGGTTTTCAAATCCAACACACCGCGCTGCCATGTGTCACCCCAAGCAGCACGCGTGATGTGGTGCTGCATGGGCTCAGTGAAGTCGGTCATGCCACCAAACGCCTTGTCAACAAACGGCTTGCCCATGACTTGGGTGCGCATGGCCAAACCTTTTTGAAACGCCTCATCTGTGGGCAACGATTTTTTGTCTGTCATCTGTGTTCCTTCTCAGCGAAATCTTGCCAAGCATAATCGCTGCCAAATTTGAATAACGGAGACTCCATGACCCGCTACCCATTCCCTGACATCGAAGGCTTGCCCGAAGACCTGCGCGCCAAAATTTTGGAAGTCCAAGAAAAGTCTGGCTTTGTACCCAATGTGTTTTTAGCTTTGGCCCGCCGTCCTGCCGAGTGGCGTGCGTTCTTTGCCTATCACGATGCGCTGATGATGCCCGAGACCGTGGGCCGCGAGAGCAACCTCACCAAAGGGGACCGCGAAATGATCGTCACCACCACCAGTGCAGCCAACAACTGCTTGTACTGCGTGGTGGCGCACGGTGCAATTTTGCGCATCTACGAAAAGAAGCCTTTGGTGGCTGACCAAGTGGCCGTGAACTACCGCAAAGCCGACATCACACCACGCCAACGCGCCATGCTCGACTTCGCCATGAAGGTGTGCCTGCACAGCGACGAAGTGAACGATGACGACTTCACCGCCTTGCACGCCCACGGCTTCAACGACGAAGACATTTGGGACATTGCCAGCATCACCGCTTTCTTTGGCATGAGCAACCGCATTGCCAGCTTCAGCAGCATGATGCCCAACCCCGAGTTTTATTTACTAGGCCGCGTGCCACGCCAAAAATAAATGGACTGTCGCGCCGCTTGCGGGGCTTGCTGCATCGCCCCGTCCATCACCAGCCCACTGCCTGGCATGCCGCATGGCAAACCGGCAGGTGTGCCCTGTGCACAGTTGATGGATGACATGCGCTGCGCGGTGTTCGGCAAGCCTGAGCGGCCTGCGTTTTGCGGCGGTTTAAAACCTTCAACCGAGATGTGCGGCACTTCGCGTGAGGAGGCTATCGTGTGGCTCTCACGCTTAGACGCACTCACTGCGCCTTGAGAATCAAGGCGTGACCAAAGCCCGCACCCAGTCGGGCAGCTCAATGGATTTCTGCTTAGGAAAGTCGACCCAAATCGTGGTCGCACCGCCAGCGGCGTAAATCGTGCCAGGGTTACTGGCCGACTCCATCGTGGTCCAGGTTTCAAACGTGGTGCGCGCTGGATCGCTGACATAGAGCTTGAGCAGCACATCACCTGGATATTCAAGCTGTTTGTAGAAATTACAAAACGCATTGACGATCACCGGCCCCTGCCCTTCGGGCGAAGGCTGGGCATTGTTCTTGGCCAACCACTCCACACGGATGATTTCAAGGTAACGAAAGTACAGCGTGTTGTTCACATGCCCCATCGCATCCATGTCGCCCCAGCGAATGGGAACGGTCATTTCGTAAACCAGTTTTTTGTTCTCAGGTATTTCGTATTTCATACTGCAAAGCCGTCATCGGCTGAAATGATGGAGCCATTGATAAAGCCACTTTCTGCACTGGCCAGCAACACCAACAAGGCGTCCAGATCTTGCGGGTGGCCGATACGCTTACGCGGCAACATGCTGACCAGCTTTTGCCCTTGCTCCGTTTGCCAATGGTGGTGATTGATTTCGGTGTCGATGTAGCCAGGGCAAATCGCATTCACATTGATGCCAAAACGGCCCCACTCCATGGCCAGCACTTTGGTCATTTGAATCACCGCGGCTTTGCTCATGCAATACGGGCCAATTTGCGGCAACACGCGCAAGCCAGCGACAGAGGCGATGTTGATGATGCGTCCACCTGTGTAAGTGCCCGGCGCAGCCCCCTTGGCGCGTGCCAACATGCGCTTGCCCACCTCTTGGGCCACGAAGAACGAGCCTTTCACGTTGGTGTTGAAGGTGAAGTCAAAGTCTTCTTCCGTCACGTCTTGCACGCGTTGGGTGGTGCTCACGCCCGAGTTGTTCACCAATATGTCAATGCTGCCCACCTCGGTCTCGGCATGGGCCACGGCCGACTTGATGCTGCTCAACGTGGTCACGTCTAGGCTCACCACATGGGCGTCGCCGCCTTCGGCTTGAATCTCGGCACGCAACTCTTTAAGCTTGTCCATGCGGCGGCTAGCCAACACCACAGCGGCACCTGCACGCGACAAGGTTTTGGCAAATTGAGCCCCCAAACCACTTGATGCGCCGGTAACCAGAGCCACGCGGCCCGACAAATCTAGGCTGTACGCCATGTTGACCTCCAGATTGTTGAGTTATTTCATTATGACAAGTGCGTCTATGACAGGCCCTAAAATCTGTCTCACCTCTGACAACACACAGAACGAGACAACGCACATGACACAAGAAGAAATCCTCGCCCAGTTTGGCCCCCGCGAAGCCATGGAATACGACGTGGTCGTGGTCGGTGGCGGCCCTGGAGGTCTGGCCACGGCCATTCGCATCAAGCAACTCGCTGCCGAAAAAGGCAACGATGTGTCAGTGGTCGTCCTCGAAAAAGGCTCAGAGCCCGGCGCACACATTTTGTCAGGCGCGGTGATGGACCCCAAGGCCATGACCGAGCTCATCCCCAACTGGAAAGAACTCGGCTGCCCGCTGAACCAAGAAGTCACGGGCGACGATGTGCTGTTCCTCAGCGAAACCGATGCCCAACGCACGCCAGACTGGCTGCTGCCCCGCAACTTGCACAACCACGGCTGCTACGTGGTGTCGCTCAGTAATGTGGTCAAGTGGATGGCAGCGCACGCTGAATCCATCGGCGTGGAAATTTTCCCTGGCTTCACTGCGGCTGAAGTGCTCTACAACGACGACGGCAGTGTGAAAGGTGTGGCCACTGGCAACCTCGGCATTGGCAAAGACGGCGAGCCCACTGACAACTTCCAGCTCGG
Source organism: Pseudomonadota bacterium (assembly GCA_041180165.1). Taxonomy (GTDB): domain Bacteria; phylum Pseudomonadota; class Gammaproteobacteria; order Burkholderiales; family Burkholderiaceae_C; genus Limnohabitans. The sequence goes on from JBEGSC010000006.1 coordinate 30,679, forward strand.
CATGGAACTGCACGCCAAGTACACCATCTTCGCCGAAGGCGCGCGCGGCCACTTGGGCAAGCAAGTGATTGCCAAATACAACTTGACCGAGGGCAAAGACCCACAAAGCTACGCCATCGGTATCAAAGAGCTGTGGGAGGTCGACCCATCCAAAGCCAAGCCTGGCTTGGTGGTGCACACCTCTGGCTGGCCCATGCAAGACGACGCGTTTGGTGGCGGCTTTTTGTACCACCTCGAAGACAACAAAGTCACCCTCGGTTTTGTGCTCGGCCTCGACTACAAAAACCCATGGCTCAGCCCTTTCGAAGAAATGCAACGCTGGAAAACGCACCCAGCCATTGCCGCCCACCTCGAAGGCGCTAAACGCATTGGCTACGGCGCACGCGCCATCAACAACGGCACGCCGCAAGCCTTGCCCAAAACCGTGTTCCCCGGTGGCGCACTGATTGGTTGCGATGCAGGCTACTTGAACGCAGCCCGCATCAAAGGCAGCCACGCCGCCATCAAGAGCGGCATGTTGGCTGCAGATGCAGCGTATGAAGCCGTGTCTGCAGGTCGCGCCAACGATGAACTCAGCGCCTACCCCGCCGCATTTGAAAAGAGCTGGCTGAGCAAAGAACTCAACCAATACCGCAACTTCAAACTGTGGTTCAAAAAAGGCAAGCTCGTCGGCATGGTGATGACCGGCATCGAACACTGGCTCTTGCCCAAGCTTGGCATCGACAACCCACCTTGGACACTGCATGCCACCCAACCCGACCATGTGAACTTGGAGCCTGCAGCGCAGCACGCGCAAATCAACTACCCCAAGCCCGATGGCAAGCTCACGTTTGACCGCTTGAGCAGCGTGTTCATCAGCAACACCAACCACGAAGAAAACCAACCCGCGCACTTGACGCTCAAAGACGCGTCGGTGCCCGTCAACATCAACCTCGCCAAGTTCGCAGGCCCCGAGAGCCGCTATTGCCCCGCCGGTGTGTACGAGTACGTGAAGAACGACGACAACTCTGACCGCCTGCAAATCAACGCGCAAAACTGCGTGCATTGCAAAACCTGCGACATCAAAGACCCCACACAAAACATCGTGTGGGTCACACCCGAAGGCGGTGGCGGCCCCAACTACAGCGGCATGTAAACACCATGAACAAATATCACACAGAACACACGTGGGTGCGCATCGAGGGCGACACCGCCTTGGTGGGCATCACCCAACACGCACAAGACACGCTAGGCGACATCGTGTTTGTCGACTTCGCCCCCGTCGGCACTACAGCAGCACAAGGCACCGTGGCTGGGGTGGTCGAGTCGGTCAAAGCCGCCGCGGATGTGCACATGCCTGCAAGCGTGGAAATCCTTGAACACAACGAAGCCTTGCGCGCGGACCCATCGCTGGCCAACAGCGATCCTGAGGGTGCGGGATGGTTTTATAAGGTCAAACTCAGCGACGCCACTGAGTTGGATGGGTTGATGGATGCCGCAGCGTATCAGGCTGTGACCGGTTAATCACCTACATTCGAAATGCAAAAGGCTGCTCGTTGAGCAGCCTTTTTAGTTTGTACGTCCAGCGGCACGGTTTATCAATTTAGCCCCTGTGCTCAAGCAGACGTGTTAGCCGATCCAAGTTTTCCTCGTTTGCAGTACCCACGCGTTGTCTAACTACACGGGCCACTTCTATGTTGTCGAAGACTTGCTTCCAAGAGAGATGGGTGCCGCCGGCAACTTCTGTCAACTGCACTGTCAACGTAAAAAATGGCTCGCAGTCATGCCGAATCACAACACGCGATGCAGGTTCAAGGTCCGTAAAAAAACTTTGATTTTGGTAGTGCGCACCATCCGGCCCCACCATCACAAACTGCCATCGCCCACCCACATTGAATTCGAACACCTCAAATTCGTTGGTGAACCCTTCGGGCCCCCACCAATTAGCCAACAGATCTGCCGATGCAAAGGCGTTGTAGACATTTTGCGGAGAAAACGGCAGTGTTCTCTCCGTATCAAAAATGCGTTCATCGTTCATACGTGTGCTTCCACATGTTTTGCAAAGTTATTCAAAATCGCCTGCCAACCTTGACGCTGCTGCTCTTCAGAATGCTCACTTTCAGCGTCAAAACTCACCTCGACCTTGATGCCGTCGGGCACTTTGACGAACGTCACCGTTGCTACACGATCGCCAAAGATATATTGAATCAACTCATGGGGGACGACCTTGGTGTAGGTGCCAGCGAAGTCAAATCCAAAACTACCGTCTTTGGCTTCCATACGAGACGTGAAAGCTCCGCCCTCACGCAAGTCCACACTTGCTTGGGTGGTGTGCCAATCGTCTGAGGCAGCATTCCACTGCTTGATGTCCTCGGGTGTGGTGTAGGCATGCCAAACTTTGGCAATTGACGCTTTGACTATGGTTTCAACAGTGATTTTCATTGTGCGGCCTCTCTTCCATTGAATCGAATTACAGCGCCTTCCCCAAACGGGCAATACCTTCTTTTATCTTCTCAATATCAGCGGTGGCAAAGCTCAAACGAATCGCTGTCGTGTCGGGGCTACTTGCAAAGAACGGTGCGCCCGGCACAAAGGCCACGCCTTTTTCAATGGCGCGTTTGGCCAGCTCGCTGCCGTCTTTCACTTTGCCGCCTGCGCCTGTGAGGTTGGCCCAGAAGAACAAACCGCCTTGTGGCTGAGTAAACGTCAAAGCATCGCCTAGCTCACGTTTGAGTGCTTCACCCATCGCTTGCGCACGCTCGGCGTACACGCTGCGCACATGCGCCAAGGTGGCGGGCATGCGGCCTGCTTTGAGGTAGTGCGCGGCGGTGGCTTGTGCAAAGGTGGAGGTGTGCGCATCGCTGAACTGCTTGCACATGGTGGCGCGGGCCAACAACTCGGGCGGGGCAATCATCCAGCCCACACGCAGACCGGGCGACAACACTTTGCTGAGCGAGCCGCAGTGAATCAACCACTCGCGGCTGCCTGGCACTTGGTCACTCAAGGCGAGCAATGAAGGTGGTGGTGCATCACCAAAATACAAATCGCCATAAGGGTCGTCTTCGACCACCACGGTTTTGTATTTCACGGCGAGTTCGAGTACGCGCAAGCGACGCTCTAGGCTCAACGTTGCACCACTGGGGTTACCAAAGGTGGGGATGAGGTATACCAGCTTTGGCTTGTGTTGCACCATCATTTCTTCGAGCTTGTCCACTTGCACGCCACGCGCGTCGATGGGCACGCCCACCACTTGCGGACCGTATAAGCGGAAGCACTGAATGGTGGCCAAGAATGTGGGGCCTTCCACCAAGGCCACATCGCCGGGGTTGAGCAAAGTCTTGGCAATCAAGTCCAACGCTTGTTGGCTGCCAGTGGTGACGATGAGGCCATTGGCATCTAAGCCTTTCACGCCTTTGCTGGCCATGAAGGCGGCGAGTTGTTCGCGCAAGGGTTGATAGCCCTCGGTCGCGCCGTATTGCAGCGCAGCGCCTGGCTCTTGAGTCAAGGCCGCTTCGCTGGCTGCACGGATGCCGTCCACATCAAACATGGCGCTGTCAGGAAAACCACCTGCGAAGCTGATGATGCCGGGCTTGCCCAAGAGCTTGAAGAGTTCACGAATGGCAGAGGTTTCAACGTTGTTGAGGCGGTCAGCGTATTGCATGGTGGAGATAATGAGCGAATGAAAACACAGCACATTGAGCCTTTTTTCGCGACGCTGAAAGCAGCCAATCCGCAGCCCAATACCGAGTTGGAATATACCAGCGTGTTCGAGTTGTTAGCTGCTGTGCTACTGAGCGCACAGGCCACCGATGTGGGGGTGAACAAGGCCACACGCCGCTTGTTTCCAGTGGCCAACACGCCGCAACAAATTTTAAATTTGGGCTTAGAGGGCTTGGAGCGCTACATCCAAACCATTGGCCTATACCGCAGCAAGGCCAAGCACCTGATGCAAACCTGTCGCATTTTGGTGGACCAACACGCGGGCACGGTGCCCCGCACGCGTGAAGCACTCGAAGCCCTGCCAGGCGTGGGCCGCAAAACTGCCAATGTGGTGCTCAACGTCGCTTTTGGCGAACCCACCATGGCGGTGGACACGCATATTTTTCGCGTGGGCAACCGCACGGGCCTAGCCCCAGGCAAAACGCCTTACGAGGTGGAGATGCAATTGATGAAACGCATCCCACCTGCGTACTTGGTGGATGCCCACCACTGGCTGATTCTGCATGGCCGCTATGTTTGCCAAGCGCGCAAGCCGCAGTGTTGGCATTGTGGCGTGGCCGAGTTTTGTAGCTTCAAACCCAAAACGCCGCGCCCTTGAGGGGCGTCATGCGCTTGAGCACCTCAAGCAATCAAGCTGTGCAACACCTCAGCGCTCATGTGCTGGTCGAGGTAATCGGCCAAGCCTTCAAATACGGTGTCTAGCGTGGGCGTTTGTGCACCAAACAAGGCGTGCAGCACCGCAGGGTCTTCAAACAGGCCGTGCAAATAGGTGCCCATCACATTGCCTGCATCGTTTTGCCAAGCCAACGTTGGCATCACCTCGTGCGCCACTTGCCCCGCCGCTAGCATGGCGCTGTGCGCTTGGGTTTGACCGTGGTGAATTTCGTAGCCACTCACTTGCACGCCCGACAAAGCCGACCATGCGCCGCGCAACGCGCCAAACTGCGCCTGTGTGCGCATGACAGTTTTATCCGCCGCAAAATGCGTGACCACGGGCAAGAGCCCCAAGCCTGCGGCGTTGCCGTCGATGCCGTGGGTGTCAATCAAGGCCTCACCCAACATTTGCAAACCACCGCACACGCCAAGCACCGCCCCACCCTGCGCGGCGTGCTGGGCAATGGCGGCGTCTAGACCATGTGTGCGCAACCAAGCCAAGTCACTGCTGGTGTGCTTTGAGCCAGGCAAGATGACCCAATCGGTGGCCTTCAAACCCGCAAGGTCAGCAGGACTACGCGCCCACAGCAGGCGCACACCAGGCACATTCTTTAATGGTTGAAATTCGTCAAGGTTGCTGATGCGTGGGTAAGCAACGACGGCGACTGTTTTGCTCACCACACCTGTGGCGCGACTGCGGTCATCAAACACACCATCTTCTTCGGGCAGACCGTGTTGCCACCACATGGGCAGCACCGCCACTGTGGGCACACCTGTGCGTGCTTGCAGCATGTCAGGCGCAGGCGCAAGCAGCGATGCATCGCCACGAAACTTATTGAGCACAAAACCAGTGATACGCGCCTGGTCTTCTGGAGGCAACAAGGCCCATGTGCCGTAGAGATGGGCAAACGCACCGCCTTTGTCGATGTCGGTCACCAACAAGCAGCGCGCATCACCATGACGCGCCACGCGGAGGTTGACGATGTCGCTGGTCATCAGGTTGATTTCTGCGGGAGAGCCAGCGCCCTCAATCACCACCACATCATTTTCAGCACGCAAAGCGTCAAGCGATGCAGCGATTTGTGGCCACACTTTTTCGCTGCGACCGCGCCAAGGTGTATTCGTCAGCGCGTTGTTCACCTCGCCTAACAACACCACTTGGCTGTGCGTGTCGGCTTCGGGTTTGAGCAGCAAAGGGTTCATGCGCACATCTGGCTCGGCTTTGGCTGCAAGCGCTTGGAAGTATTGGGCAGAGCCCACTTCGCCAAGACCGTTGTGTGAGGCCACCACGCGCGCATTGTTGCTCATGTTTTGTGCTTTGAACGGAGCCACCTTCAACCCTTGACGCGCGTACCAGCGGCACAGCGCTGTGGTGAGCCAGCTTTTACCTGCGCCACTGGATGTCCCTAACACCATCACACACTTGGCCGTCATGGCAAATCCTTTGGGTTTTAAAGCTTGGGCACCGCCACCCACTGACCATTCAGCGAATGGATAGCAATGCGGTTGTCAAACACGGCTTCAACAGCGCGGTGCGTTTCCGCGTCGGTACACGCACCTTGATGGACCACACGACCAGCTTGCATCACCACCATGTCATCGGCATGCAGGGCCATGCCGACTTCGTGTAACACACTGATCACGGTGGTGTGTTGCGAGGTGAGACAGCGCACTTGTTCTAGCCAATCCACCTGATGCGGCGGATCGAGGTTAGCAAGTGGTTCATCCATCAACATCACTTGCGCTTGCACGGCCATAGCACGTGCAAGCAGCACGCGCTGACGCTCCCCACCCGAGAGCTGAGCAATAGAGCGTTCACGCCAGTCCCAAGCTTGTGTCGCTTTCAGCGCAGTCTCTACCACCGCATGATCGTTCTCATTGGGCGCAGCCAACCAATCTTGATGCGGCATTCGCCCGAGCATGACCACATCCCATACGCGCAAATCGTCAGACGTTGATTCGTTTTGGCCTAGCCACGACAACTGCTGCGCACGCTCTTTGCGGTTCATGCCCACGAGCTCTTGGTCGAATAAAAAGATGCGGCCACTGACAGGCAACAACCCTGCCATGGCTTTGAGTAAAGTGGACTTGCCCGCGCCGTTGGGTCCGACGATGCTGGTCCAACGACCCGCCGCAAACGACATGTCAATGCCGTGCAACACCTCTTGCCCTGCAAGAGACACATGCACATCGCGCAAACGCAAAGCCATCAGCGGCGCATTCATCGTGCTGCCCTCGCCGTTTGGCTGCGATACATCAACCACAGCAAATAGCCACCACCCAAGACAGCGGTCAACACCCCCACAGGCATTTCTTGCGGTGACAACAACTGTCGTGCCAACAAATCAGCAAACAGCAGCAAAACACCGCCCATCAAGGTGGACAACAACACAACCCAGTTGTGTTTGGCGTTCACCAAAGAGCGCACCAGGTGGGGCGCAGCCAAGCCCACAAAGGCCACCAAGCCCGTTTGCGCCACAGCCGTCCCTGTTGCCAATGCCAACACACACACCAGCGCCACACGCACAGGTGCGAGTGGCACCCCCAAGCTCAAGGCAGTCGACTCGCCCAAGCTCAAAGCGTCCAACACACGGCTCAGGACAAAGGCAATCGTCACACAAAGCAGCAACACACCCAACATCAACACACAAGCATTCCAAGCGATGAAACTGGTGGAACCCAACAAAAAGCCTTGCATGCCCTGCAACACATCAGGGCGCATGAGCGTGATGAGCGATGCCAACGCACCCAACACCACACCCACAATCACGCCAGCCAATAACAAACGCAAAGTGTGTTGCACGCCACGCGCCAACACAAGCGTGAGCAACACGGCCAGCACCGCGCCCACAAACGCTGCGCCTGTCAAACCCAAACGCACCAAAAATTCAGTCGCAAACGGGTTGCCGCCAAACAGTGCCAATGCCACAGCCACACCCAGCGACGCACCGGATGCACTGCCCAACAAATACGGATCAGCCAAGGGATTGCGAAACAAGCCTTGCGCCAGTGCACCGGCCAACCCGAGTAACGCACCTGCAGCACAAGCACCCACACTGCGTGGCAAACGGATATCCCACACGATTTGCCATGCGGTCTCGTCATGCAGGGCGACTAGCCAACTTTCAAAACCTGTGCTGCCCACCGCGCTGCCTAGGGCGATGCCCAGCGCGCATAACATCAGCAGACTGAACGCCACTAGTACAGGCGACCAACGCACGCTGTGAACTGTCATGGCTGACCTTTCAACTTGTCATTGGCTTTGCTTGCATCGCTTTTGTCAGTCAGGCATTTCGCCATCAAACGCGCGGCTTCGTCCATACGCGGACCAGCACGCACCAACACATCCGACTCTTCCGATTTGAAATGACACACGCGATGCGTGCGCATGGCGCGCATGTTTTGCCATCCGGGGCGCGTAGTCATGTCCGCAAAGTTGCTATCACCCACCATGATGATGTCGGGCTGCGCACGCACCACAAACTCTGGATTGATTTTGGGAAACGGCCCTAGCGATGCAGGCAAGATGTTGCCCGCACCCAAGCGTTGCAACGTCTCACCAATGAACGACGATTCACTGGCACCATACGGCGCAGCGCTGACTTCAAAGTACACGCGTTGGCCTTTGGCTTTTGCGGGCACTGATTGCGCAGCCGCATTCACGGCGGCATCGATATGACGCCAAACGCGATCACTCTCAGCCGCGGGCACATCCAAGGCTTGGGCAACGATGCGCATGACGCGTTGCACATCGGCATGTGAACGTGGCTCGAGCGCCAGCACAGTCAAGCCCAAAGCTGTTAAGCGTTCAGCGCCCCGCGCTGAGGTGGCCATCAACACCAAATCTGGCTTGGCGGCGACCACGCTTTCAATGTTCGGATCAATGCCACCACCCATACGCGGCAACTTGGCAATGCTCTCGGGCCAGTTGGAATAACGATCCACGCCCACTAGCTTTTGGCACTGTCCTAATGCACACACGGTCTCAGTGAGTGAAGGCAACAGACTGACGATGCGTTGCACAGGCTTGGCAATGGTCACTTCCACTTGGCGATCATCACGCAACACCACGGCTTGGGCGATGGTGCTGCACACCAATAGCGCAACCAGTGCAAACCCGCGAATCGACTCGATGCTGTTAAGCATGCGTTGCCTCCCACTGCTGAATGATGCGATGCAACTGCGCCACGCCATCAGTCAAAGCCGCAGGGCCTGGCTGCAAGATATCCGCCGACTTGATTTCAAAAATTTGCTTGTTTCGAACCGCAGGCACATCGGCCCAGCCTTCACGTGCCGCTGCTTTTTCAGGGCGAAATTTTTTGCCGCACAGCGAGCCAATGATGATGTCAGGCGCGCGCTCCACAATGGTTTGACCGTTGGCAATGATGCGATCTTTGCCCATGGGCATTTGGGCTAGTTCAGGAAAACAATCATCTCCCCCTGCAATGCCAATCAACTCAGACACCCAACGAATGCCGCTGATGTGCGGCTCATCCCATTCTTCAAAATACACCTTGGGACGGCGCTTGAATGTGGCTGCCGTTTGTTGAATCGCGTTTAACTCAGCACGCATCTGCTGCAAGCGCTGCAAGCCTTGCTCAGCCTGCCCCACCATCGCAGCCACTTGGTAGAGCATCGAAAAAATCTCGTCAACACTGCGTTGGTTGAACACCGTGACCTGCACCCCCGCACGGATGAGCAAGGCGGCGATGTCAGCCTGCAAATCAGAAAACCCAAACACGCAATCGGGCTTGAGCGCCAAGATCTTGTCAATCTTGGCGCTCAAGAATGCGCTCACTTTGGGTTTCTCATCACGCGCACGACGCGGGCGCACGGTGTAACCCGAGATCCCCACAATGCGCGCCTCTTCCCCCAGCATGTATAGCCACTCTGTCGTTTCCTCGGTGAGGCAGACGATGCGTTGAGGAAGAAGGTCAAGCATTGACGTTACTTGGGTTGGTATTGCAAGGTGGCGTAGATACCTCGGCCTGGGGTGTTGTAGCCATAGGCCAACTGGTATTGGCGATCGAATGCATTTTCCAACTTCACACGGGCTGTCCATTCGTTGTCGATTTTGCGGCTGGCGTAGAACGCCCATGTGGAGTAACCCGCCAACATATGACTGTTGTAATGGCTGTCTTTGCGCTCCCCCGCAGCATAGAAACGTGTACCGACTTCATAGCCCATGAATGGTCTAGAGATATCTGCAGAACCGTAATGACGAGCACGTCGACCTAGCCGCTCGTTGTCAGTGATGCTCCAAGGATCTTGCTGAACAACAGACAACTTGACATTGTGACCACGCCAAGTTGTTCGTAAATTAGCCTCTAGGCCATCCACCGTCGTCTCGCCAATGTTGATGGCCGCAAAGTTGCCGTCATAACCAATTGCACTTTGAGTGGTAGTTTTGAAATAGACCAATCGTGCATATGTGTTGACATTTGAATATACAACGCCAGCTTCTTGAGACTTGAATTCTTCTTGTTTCACCAATGCATTAGTTGAAATGTCATAAGCTGTTGGAGCTCTAAAACCTGTCGAGGTTGTACCTGTTAACTTCCATGCCGAGTTAAGTTGATAACCTACACCAAGAAGAGTGGAAGTAGCACCGATACTCGCAGCGGAAAGCGATCCGTATGCGGTGTAGTCGATGTCAATTTGATCTCGACGCACATTCGCTTGCAAAGTCAGATCATCCAACACGCTTGTCACGCCGCTGTAGTAACCTTTTGTACGACGATTAATAACGTAACCATTGTCACCACTTGTGTCGTAATCATCTTTCAAGCTATCGAAACCAAAGCTCACTTTGTGTGCTGTTGAAATCTCATACACATTACCCCAACGTATGGCATTTTGTTTGCCATTGAGATAGCTTGATGTAAAACTGCTAAGTGAATAAGGATTACCGTTTTTCAGATCCTCGTATTTCAACTCAGCATGCGTCAAATCCAGCGTACTAAACCAAGCCTGATTAATTTGCTGACGTGCATAAATACTGTAAGTGTCATTGCTTGTCTTCAACGAGTACCCATTAACATCATTCTTGTCATAACTCGTCTCGCTTAATGCGGTCGCAACGCGAATACCCAGTCGCAAATTTTGAGTTAATTTATCTTCAAAGCGTAAAGATGCACTGTGTTTTGAATAAGCATTGTCAGCAGGGTTGGTGTTCGTGTTCTGTTGCTTATTCATACTAGAAAAGCCATCCGACTTGGTTAAGCCTGCATGCAAGTCAAGGCTCTTACCATCTGCCTCGCCGCCGTAACCTACAGACGTATCACGTGTGTTGTAGGTCCCATATGAAACCGATCCATAGGGGGCCATTCGACCTTTACCTTTGCGTGTATAAACATTGATAACACCACCTACCGCTGCATCACCATAGAGAGCACCAGCACCCCCTCGCAAAATTTCAATGCGTTCAATTTGTGACAAAGGCACATCTGTTTGGGTCAAACTGCCAATGCTGTCGGGTTGAACGCGTACCCCATCGATCATTAACGCCACATTCGCACTGTTTTGCCCCCTGACAAAAAACGAAGTTGTGGTTCCTGGCCCACCGTTGCGGCCAAACTCAAAACCGGCCTCACCTTGAAGTAAATCAGCCAAAGTGGCGGCTTGTGACTTGTCGATATCAGCGCGAGTGATAACCGACACCGAAGACAACACTTGCGACAAAGGCTGCTCCATACGCGAAGCAGAAATCACCACCGGATTAACTTCAATCCCCTGGGCCTGCACAGATCCAGCAACGGCCAAAGCCAACACAGAAAGCGCAGGCGTAAAGACGTGCGCACGAATACGAATAGATTTCTTCATGATTTAAATACCAACTGAATGTGCTCTCACCGCCTTCCCCGACAGTGCTTGAGCGATTTAGCGGCGCGTTTTGAGGCGCACCGCCACCTTGTTGGCCGGTATCCGGGCTGGCGGAGACTACCTCTGTCGCCTTCCCAAGCGCTTGTTCAAGGCGCTCAGTGGCTTGTGTGACAGAAGCGGAGCAGTAATGCTCGTCCGCTTGACCGTTGCGGGGGCAGCGCAGGTTAGGTGTTGTCGCGCTTGGCGACACAACCCTCCTGCTTCCCGTTGAACTGAGGCGTGTGAACCACACCTCGAGCACCAACATTGATAATTTTAACGATTTACCTTTCAGCCACCTTAAAATCGTGCGGCCATGCCACAAACATCCCTGATCGATCAAATTGCCCAGCGTGTCGAGCATTTATTGCTGCGTCACGAAGAGTTGCAACGCACCAATGCCTTGTTAGCGACTCAAGTCCAAGAACTCACACACGAGCGTGACTTGCTCAAATCCCGCCTGGGTGCAGCTCGCCACCGCATTGATGCATTGATAGATCGCCTGCCTCAAGGCACCGAAGCCAAGGACAACGCATGAAACAGATCGAAGTTCAAATCATGGGCCAAGGCTATGTGTTGGGCTGCCCCGAAGGGGGCGAAACACGCTTGGGCGAAGCTGTGGCCAAGGTGGATGAGGCCATGTGCAAAATCCGCGATGCTGGCAAGATCAAGGCTCGCGACCGTATTGCGGTGTTAGCAGCCCTCAACTTGGCATTTGACTTGACCGATCGCCCTGCCGCAGCAGCAGTCAGTGGCGACAGCAGCACCTCTAGCACCGATCTGCACAATCTGTTGCAGCGCATGGATGCGGTGCTCGCACGCGACAACCAGCTCATCTAAGCGCGCCTACAATCAGCGCGTCTGCAAGCCCTTGGGGCTTTATATTTCCTTGAACCAATGCTCATTGAGCTCGGGCTTGGAACATCGGTCGATGAGCGTGATCGTCTCGCGTCAGATGAACCCAACGTTGACCTGACCTCGCCCACCTGAACCCCCGGTTCAGGATGACGGCCTTGAGGATCCTTGCAGACACCTTCTATCTTCTAAGGCTTGCACGCGCATGGACCTCCAACCGCAACTCATCATCGAACTCGCCCTGCTGGGCACTTGCACCGGTTTTTTAGCGGGCTTGCTTGGCATTGGCGGCGGCATGGTGATGGTCCCCTTCATCACATTCATGCTCACGCAGCGAGGTGTCGATGGTGACTTGGCGGTCAAGATGGCCATTGCCACATCGATGGCCACCATCATCTTCACATCCGTCTCTAGTGTGCGCGCTCACCACAAGCGTGGTGCGGTGCGTTGGGACTTGGTCAAAGGTCTGGCACCCGGCATTGTGTTGGGCAGCATGATTGGCAGCTTGGGCGTATTCGCCTTGCTCAAAGGCGCATACCTGGCCATCTTCTTTGGCTTGTTTGTGGGTTTCTCAGCCACGCAAATGTTCTTAGACAAAAAACCAGCTCCCTCACGCCAAGTGCCTGCCACCGCGGGCCTCATGGGCGCGGGTGGTGTGATTGGCTTCATCTCTGGGCTGGTGGGTGCAGGTGGCGGCTTTATCAGCGTGCCGTTCATGACCTGGTGCAATGTGGCCATTCACAACGCGGTGGCCACCAGTGCGGCACTGGGTTTTCCGATTGCCGTGGCCAACGTGGCGGGCTACATCATCAGCGGTTTGTCCGTACAAGGCTTACCCGACGATGCATTTGGGTTCATCTGGATTCCCGCCCTGGTGGTGATTGCGGCGTGCAGCGTGCTCACTGCCCCCCTAGGCGCCAAGGCCGCACACATGTTGCCCGTGAAAAAACTCAAGCGCGTGTTTGCCAGCGTGTTGTATGTGCTCGCGGCTTATATGTTTTACAAAGGCATCAGCAATTGATCATTGAGGCACCAAACACCAAGGCGCTTGGTACTCCACGAGGCCCATCCACAAGATCCAACCTGAGCTGACAGCCAAAGCCAAGCCAGCCAAGCGCACGCCCCACGCGCCACTGCCAGTGGACACTACTTGACCGCCTCGCAAACGCAGCCAAACCCAAGGGCCTATCGTCAGCACCACGGCACTTCCCAAGGCAAACAAGGCCATCACACCTGCACCTTCCACAGGGCTATTGCTGAGTGCAGCCACCAAGAGTGCGCCATAAAGCAAGCCGCAAGGCATCAAGGCCCACAAAATACCGAGGATGACTGCACCGCCATTGCGTAGCTTGAGGTGTGACGTCATGCTTTGCACACGACGCCAAATGCCACGGCCAAAGTCTTCCAGCCAAATGGGCTGCTCACCTCGCCACAGTAACAAGCCGCCCACCATAAACGCAACGATGTGCATCAGAGTCCAGACAGGGCGAAACACGGCCGACTGTGTACTGAGCCAACCCACACCTTGCATGGTGCTGGCAGCCACAGCACCCAAAGCGCTGTAGCCGATGACGCGCCCGAGTTGAAATAAGAGCATGGCTGACACGCCCTGCCCACCTGTTTGTTTTTGGGCAGCTCGGCCAATGCCTGCACACGCCGCACCGCACATGGCCAAGCAGTGCGGCCCACCCGCCAGCCCCATGAGGAGTGCGGTGAGGGCCAAAGTTGTGTTCATCAGATGATTTTAGAGAACCTGGCGCGGTTCTTGTCAGCTTGCAGGTATTTGTCAAACACCATGGCCACGCCACGCACAAAGAACCAGCCCAGTTCCGTCACGTGAATGCCCGTATCGTCCATGGTCAGCAAGCCTTGTTCTTGCATGCTGGCCATGGTCTCCAGCTCCGTGGCAAAGTACTGTTTAAAGTCGATCAAGTGCGATAACTCTACCGACTCAAACAACACACTGCCCTGACACATCAACGCCATGATGACAGTGCGACGCACCAAGTCATCGCGTGAAAGTGCCATGCCACGCGCCACGGGCAAACGGCCTTGGTTGAGCAAGTCGTAATACTCGTCCAAGGTTTTCACGTTTTGGCTGAAGGTCGGACCCACGCGACCGATCGAGGAAACACCCAAAGCGATGAGGTCGCAATCCGGTTGTGTGCTGTAGCCTTGGAAATTGCGATGCAAACGGCCTTGACGCTTAGCCACAGCCAGCGCATCGTTGGGCAAAGCGAAGTGATCCATGCCCACATACACATAGCCCGCTTGCGTCAAGACACGCATGGCGCTTGAGAGCATGACCAGCTTGGATGCTGCAGGCGGCAAGTCTTGTGTGTGGATACGGCGTTGTGGCTTGAAGCGCTCTGGCAAATGCGCGTAGGCATACAGAGCGATACGGTCTGGACGCAGCTGGGTGATTTTCTCTAGCGTGCGTTCAAACGTTTCTGGCGTTTGCATGGGTAAGCCATAAATCAAATCGGCATTGATGGACTCAAAACCCAACTCTCGTGCTGCGGCCGCCAAGTCAAACACCCGCTCAGCCGGCTGAATTCGGTGGACGGCTTTTTGCACGGCGGGCTCAAAGTCTTGCACGCCAAAGCTCAGGCGATTAAAGCCTTGCTCTGCCAAATGGGCCAAACGTTCGCGCGTGACAGTGCGTGGATCTATCTCCACCGAATATTCACCACCAGGCGCAAACTGAAAGTTGCGGCGCAACATCGCCATGAGCTGAGACAACTCCGTGTCACTCAAAAACGTCGGACTTCCCCCGCCGAGGTGCAGCTGAGACACCACTTGGCCTTGGCCCAAATGGGCAATGTTCAGATCAACCTCGCGCTCCAGGTAGCGCAAATACTCGGCACCGCGCTCGTGATGTTTAGTAATGATTTTGTTGCAAGCACAGTAGTAACAAAGTGACTCGCAAAATGGAATGTGCACGTACAGAGACAAGGGGTAAGCCTTGGTACCCACGCCATCGCGGCGCTGCTCAAGCGCTTGTAGGTAGTCAGCCTCACCAAACGCTTCGACAAACCGATCAGCGGTAGGGTACGAGGTGTAGCGAGGCCCCGAGACGTCATAGCGTTTGAGCAACTCTGGATTGATGACAAGCGTATTCATAAGTTAACAGTTAAATTTGCGCTCCATAATAGAGGCCTACCCGTTCGAAAAAGTTGACCTGTATCAACACAAACGTCGTCAGTTCCAATGAGTCTCACCAGTATCAAAGTCGCCTGTTCTAACTGCAATCTGCGCGAGCTGTGCATGCCGCTTGGCTTGAACGAGAGCGAAATGGAACGTGTCGATGAAGTGGTGGCTACACGACGCAAAGTAGCACGTGGTGACAACCTGTTTCGAAACGGCGACAAATTCAATGCGCTTTACGCCATACGCACAGGCTTTTTTAAAACACGCATCTCAGCAGAAGATGGCCGTGACCAAGTGACGGGGTTTCAGATGGCCGGCGAGATCATTGGTCTTGACGGCATCGTCAGCGATCACCACACCTGTGACGCAGTGGCTCTTGAAGATGCAGAAGTCTGCGTCATGCCGTTTGACCGCATTGAAGAGCTGTCACGCGAGATCACATCGCTACAGCGCCATGTTCACAAAATCATGAGCCGTGAGATCGTGCGTGAAAACGGGGTCATGTTGCTTTTGGGCAGCATGCGCGCCGAAGAGCGTTTGGCGGCCTTCTTGCTGAACTTGGTGCAACGCCTGCATGCCCGCGGCTTCTCGCAATCCGAGTTGGTGCTGCGCATGACGCGCGAAGAAATCGGCAGCTATTTGGGCCTGAAGCTAGAGACCGTCAGCCGCACCTTCTCAAAGTTTGCAGAAGACGGCATTGTCGAAGTCAAACAACGCCATGTACGTATCTTGAACGCCGAAGGGCTCAAGCTCATTGTGAATGCACAGAGCTGCCAGTCGGCCAGTTAAGGTTTTGTTGCCTCGGGCTTAGGTGTGACCACATGGTTGCGGGTCTGCAATGCAGGCGCGAGCTGGAGGTCTTTCTCGGCAGCCAATGTCTTGTTGATGTCTAGCCCCCGACGGTAATAGTCATCTGCTACAACAGGGTCAGGCGTGCCAATGGCAATGGCCAGAGTGATAAAGCCCGCCACGATCACAATCACGGGGCCAGAAATAATGAGCCATACATGCCCATATTTCCACCAAGGTTTGGAGTCTGATTTTTCTGGCTGCATGGTGTCTTACCTCGGAACAATGAACACTGACTTTTCGACCACCACATCGTGCGTCGCCAAAGCCTCGATTTCAAATTCTATTTTGTGAGAGCCCGATGGCGAAGAGCCATACGGAATATCCGCACTCAGGACAACCCAACGCCCCTGCGCTGGCTCAACCGTCACCTCTGTTTCTGTGGTGATGCGCAAGTTTGGCAAACCCTTGGCATTCAAGCGATAGGTTTGTGCAGTCTCAGATGCATTCATGATCTGCAGTCGATAAACGTTCTCAAGCGTCCCCGTCTCGGTGATGCGTGAGAGCGTGGATCGGTCTCGCACAACATCCACCTTGAAGGGTGACCGCATGCTGATTGACACAAACAAAGCCACCGTCACCGCTACCAAGATCAGGGTGTAAATCTGAATGCGTGGACGCATCAAGCGTTGCCACATTTGCTTAGGCGTCCACTTGTTGTCCATCGCGTTTTGCGTGGAATAACGCACCAAGCCTTTGGCATAACCCAGCTTATCCATCACGGTGTCACAAACATCGGCACATGCGCCGCAACCAATGCATTCGTATTGCAAGCCGTCACGGATATCAATGCCTGTAGGACAGACCTGCACGCACAATGTGCAATCGACACACGCCCCTAGATTCAAAGCAGCAGGATCGGCACTCTTCGCACGTGGGCCACGGGGCTCACCACGCTCGGCGTCATAGGTCACGATGAGTGTGTCGTTATCAAACATCGCGCTTTGGAAACGCGCATAAGGACACATGTATTTACAGATCTGCTCACGCATGAATCCCGCATTACCGTAGGTCGCAAATGCGTAAAAGAAGACCCAAAAGAGCTCCCACGCAGACATCTGCGTGAGGAAAAACTCCATGACCAATTCGCGGATGGGGGTGAAATAGCCAACAAACGTGAATCCAGTCCAGATCGAAAAGAAGATCCAAACGATGTGCTTGTAGCATTTCTTGACCAGTTTTTCGAGCGAAAAATCTGCATCATCTAAACGCATCCGTGCTGAGCGATCACCTTCGATTTTTCGCTCAATCCAGAGAAAGATTTCACTGTAAACAGTTTGTGGGCAGGCATAACCACACCACAAACGTCCTGCAACTGCGGTAAACAAGAACAGCGCCAAGGCTGAAATCACCAATAATCCAGTGAGATAAATAAAGTCTTGTGGATACAAGACCAAACCAAAAATATAAAAACGGCGCGAAGCAAGGTCAAACAAAACCGCTTGTCGCGTGCCCCACTCAAACCAAGGCAAGCCGTAAAAAACCAATTGCGTCAGGACAACACAAATCCAGCGCCAATAAGCAAAGATACCCTCGACAGAGCGAGGGTAGATTTTTTTGGATGCAGCATAAAGCGAAACCATCGCCTCGTCCGCATAGCCCGAAGGCTCAGGGACGATGGGGATGGTTTTGCGCTGCTTCGAGTCGTCAGCAGAGTTCAAAGCAAATTACTTCGTGGCCGCAGGTTTGTTAGAGAAGCCCCACACATAAGCAGTCAACACGTGGATTTGTGACTCTGTCAAACGGCCTTCTTGTGCAGGCATCTGGTTCACTTTACCGTTGTTGATGATGGCAGTGATGGCTTCTTCACCCCAACCGTGCAACCAAATTTTGTCGGTCAAGTTGGCCGAACCCACCGCTTGCATACCCGCGCCATCTGGACCGTGACATGCAGCGCAAGCGCCAAATTTTGACTTACCCAATGCTGCACGAACTGAGTCGTGTGGGCTACCAGACAAACTCAACACGTAGTGAGATACGTTACGCACATCTTCTGGTGTACCTACGGCAGCAGCCATGGGAGGCATTTGACCAATACGACCTTTTGTCAAAGTCTCCTTGATCTTGTCGGGTGTACCACCGTGCAACCAGTCGTTGTCTGTCAGGTTAGGGAAGCCCTTAGAGCCACGCGCATCAGAGCCATGGCATTGCGCACAGTTGTTCATGAACAAACGCTCGCCCACAGCCATGGCCTTGGGATCTTGCGAAAGTTGCTCTGGCGTTTGAGCATTGAAAGCTGCGTACAAAGGCTCAAGGTCTTTATTGGCTTTAGCGACTTCAGCTTCGTATTGATTCTTTGAAGTCCAGTTCAATCCACCGTTGTAACTACCCAAGCCTGGATAAGCAGCCCAATACACAGCAGCAAACACCATGGTGATGATGAACAACCACAACCACCAACGTGGCAGAGGATTGTTCATTTCGCGCAGGTCTTCATCCCACACGTGGCCGGTGGTGCCGTCTTCTTCGTGTGCAGACACCTTAACTTTGGCCGAGAACCACAGCAAAAATGCGCAGTACACGATACCCAAAATCGCAATGGCAGACACGAAGATCGACCAAAAATTACTTGTGAAATCACTCATGATTCGATTCCTTTACAAAGACCTCTAGGCCTTAGTCTTGATCGAGGGGCAGCTTCGATGCTGCCTCAAAATCTTCTTTGTTACGTCGAGAAAAGGCCCACACCATGATGCCAACGAACACTGCAAATGACAGCACTGTCGCGACAATTCGCAAATCATTGACATTCATGTGTGTATCTCCTTATTTGAGGGCCAAGCCCAAGCCTTGGAGGTAAGCAATCACAGCTTCCATCTCGGTTTTACCCTTGACTTCTTCTTCAGCTTTTGCAATTTCCTCGTCTGTGTAAGGCACGCCCACTTTACGCAAAGCAGTCATGCTGGCAGGCACTTGGGCTGCATTCACATTGCTGCTGAGCAACCATGGATAGGCTGGCATGTTCGACTCAGGCACCACATCGCGTGGGTTGTTCAAATGAACACGGTGCCACTCATCGCTGTACTTGCCGCCCACGCGAGCCAAGTCTGGACCGGTGCGCTTGCTACCCCATTGGAAGGGGTGGTCATACACAGACTCGCCAGCCACAGAGTAGTGGCCGTAGCGCAGTGTTTCTGCACGGAAGGGACGGATCATTTGTGAATGGCAGTTGTAGCAGCCTTCACGGATGTACACATCACGACCGGCCAACTGCAAAGCCGTGTAGGGCTTCACGCCAGTCACAGGTTCAGTGGTCGATTTTTGGAAGAACAAGGGCACGATCTCGACCAAGCCGCCGAATGCAACGGCGAGCAAGATCAACACGATCATCAAAAAGTTGCTGGTCTCAATACGTGCGTGAGACAGGCCGCCTTGGGAATGGTTATCAGACATTTATTTCTCCTCAGGCGTGTGCAGGCGCAGGAATAGCAACAGTGGTTGCTTGACCGTTGGTTGCAGTTTTCACAACGTTCCACAACATGATGATCATGCCGCTCAGGTACAACAAGCCGCCGCACACACGAATCACGTAGAACGGATAAGTAGCTTTGACAGACTCAACGAAGGTGTATGTCAATGTGCCGTCGGCGTTGATAGCGCGCCACATCAAACCTTGCATCACACCGGCGATCCACATTGCAGCGATGTACAAGACGATACCGATGGTGGCCAACCAGAAGTGAACTTCGATCGCCTTGACGCTGAACATTTCCTTGCGGCCAAACAACTTAGGCACCAAGTAATAGATAGAACCCATGGACACCAAGCCCACCCAGCCCAAGGCACCAGAGTGCACGTGGCCCACGGTCCAGTCGGTGTAGTGAGACAAAGCATTCACTGTCTTGATAGCCATCATGGGACCTTCGAAAGTGGACATGCCGTAGAACGACAAGGACACGATCAAGAAGCGCAAGATAGGGTCATCGCGCAGCTTGTGCCATGCGCCAGACAAGGTCATGATGCCGTTGATCATGCCGCCCCAGCTGGGAGCCAACAACACCAAGGAGAACACCATGCCCAAAGACTGAGTCCAGTCAGGCAAAGCGGTGTAGTGCAAGTGGTGAGGACCCGCCCACATGTAAGTGAAGATCAAAGCCCAGAAGTGGACGATGGACAAACGGTAAGAGTAAACAGGACGACCTGCTTGCTTAGGGATGAAGTAGTACATCATGCCCAAGAAGCCGGCGGTCAAGAAGAAGCCCACCGCATTGTGGCCGTACCACCACTGCACCATGGCGTCTTGCGCGCCAGCGTAAGCAGAGTAAGACTTCATCATGCCAGCAGGAATCGCTGCGCTGTTGACGATGTGCAGCAAAGCCACCGCAATGATGAAGGCACCGTAGAACCAGTTGGCCACGTAAATGTGCTTGACCTTTCGTGTACCCACGGTACCGAAGAACACCACCGCGTACGCCACCCAAACCACAGCGATCAAGATGTCGATAGGCCATTCGAGTT
Source organism: Pseudomonadota bacterium (assembly GCA_041180165.1). Classification (GTDB taxonomy): domain Bacteria; phylum Pseudomonadota; class Gammaproteobacteria; order Burkholderiales; family Burkholderiaceae_C; genus Limnohabitans. Next base: position 51,205 of record JBEGSC010000006.1, read on the forward strand.
CGGCGTATTCCTTACCTTGGGTGAAGCCCAAAGGCAAGCTGATGGCGGCGGCCAAGATGACCAACTGCCAACCCCAGAAAGTAAAGGATGCCAACTTTGGCAAGAACAATGCCGTGTGGCATGTGCGCTGCACCACGTAGTAGCTGGTGGCGAACAGGGCAGAGCCGCCGAACGCAAAAATCACCGCATTGGTGTGCAATGGGCGCAAACGGCCATATGACAACCATGGGATACCAAAGTTCAGTTCAGGCCAAGCCAGCTGAGATGCGACGACAACGCCCATCAACATGCCAACTACGCCCCAAACCACCGCCATGATGGAAAACTGCCGTACAACGGTATCGTTATAAACGGCGTGCTCTGATGTGTTCATCGGTCACCTTTCATTTTTCAAACCAGTATCCTCAAATAACCCCATGGAGTTATTGATTCAAATCAATCGTCTCGAAGAATACGCTCGCCTTCTTGCTCTACGCTGTCGAATTGGCCTCTGTAGATAGCCCACCAAAGGCCACCCAAGATAAAAAGTACCAACAACACAGACAGCGGAATCAGCAAATACAAGATATCCATCAAAATCCTTTGGTGAGTCGCAACGAATTCAACACGACCCACAACGAGCTCAGCGCCATGCCCAAGCCGGCCAGCCACGCGGGCAGTAACCCAACCACAGCCAGCGGCACACACAAAGCGTTGTAAGCAGCCGCCCACACCAAGTTTTGCTTGACCACCCGCAGGGTGTGTCTGGCCAACTTGATACTTTGCGCTACCACCAACAAGTTGCCACCCATCAGCACCAAATCCGATTTGGACTGCGCCAAGGGCACGGCATTGCCGAACGCCATCGAGACATGAGCACCCGCCAAGACGGGGCCGTCATTCAGGCCGTCCCCCACCATCGCAACACGTGCGCCTTGAGACTGCGCATCTTGCATGCGTGAGAGCTTGTCTTGCGGTGTGCAAGCACCCAGTGCTTGCGAAATACCTACCTCTTGCGCAACCAGCTGCGCGGACTCCGGCCGATCACCCGACAACAGCCAAACATTCACATTGAGCTGCCTTAAGGCTTGCACGGTTTGCACCGCATCAGGGCGAACATCTTCGGACAGTTGCCAGCTTGCCAACCACTCGTTTTCAGTGCATAAGTGTACTTGGCAAACACGGGCATTCTCGGGTATTCCCTTGGTTTTTGGTTCGCAAAACTTTGCTGACCCCAAACGCAAGACGCCTTCAAAGTGGCCTTGCAGGCCCAAACCAATCATTTCGTTTACATCTTGTACTTCTAGAGCTTGTGTATCGCCAGAGGCTTCTTGCGCCTTTACCAAAGCGCGTGACAGCGGATGCAAGGAGTGCTTAGCCAATGCTGCTGCGAGGCGTAAAGCGTGAGCGGGATCAACCCCCTCCGCCGTCATGACCTGCGTGATACGCTGACCATCTTGGGTGAGTGTGCCTGTCTTGTCAAAAATCAGCGTATCAATCTCGGCCAAAGACTCCAGCGCTTGCAGGTTGCGCACCATCACGCCGTGTCTGGCCAAGTTACCCGCCGCTGCCAACATCGCAGCAGGCGTGGCGAGCGACAAGGCGCAAGGACAGGTCACCACCAAAACGGCCACGGCCACCATCAAGGCATGTCCAGGATTGGTGGGCCACCAGTACATGGCTGACAACGCGGCGAGGATGAGCACCCCGATCAAAAAGGGTTTGGCAATCCGGTCGGCGAGCTGCGCCAAACGAGGCTTTTGAAGCGATGCGTTTTCCATCAAGGACACAATTTGTGAGAACTGTGTCCCCTCTCCCACTTGCACCACACGCACCGTGACGATGCCGCTCAGGTTATGGCTACCGGCCACCACCGAATCACCCACCACACGCGCTTGCGGACGCGACTCTCCAGTGAGCAAGGCCTCATCGGCCAAGGTCTGCCCTTGCAAGATCACGCCATCCGCGGGGAAGCTCTCCGAGGGTGATACCCGAATCACATCGCCCACCATCAGCCGACGCACGGCCACCCGCTCAAACTCGCCGTTGGGCAACTGACGCTCAACGCTGTCAGGCAAGCGGTTCATCAAGGCTTCCAGTGCGCCTGCCGTGCGGTCACGCACACGCAGCTCTAGCCAGCGACCCGTCAGCAAGAAAAACACGAACATGGTGAGCGAGTCGTAGTACACCTCCGCACCAAATATCCCATCCGGCTCAAAGGTGGCCACAGTGCTGAGCAAGAACGTGATCACCATGCCCAGCGCCACAGGCAAGTCCATGCTAACGCGCCGCGCACGAATGTCACGCCATGCGTTGCTAAAAAACGGCCCACATGAAAACAACACCACGGGCAAGCTCAACACCCAAGACGCCCAGCGCAGCAAAAACACCATATCAGGGGTGATATCCCCTTCCTGCGCCACATAGGCGGGGTAGGCATACATCATCACTTGCATCATGCAAAAGCCAGCCACCAACCAACGCCACAACGCACGGCGCCCTTCCTCGTGGCGGGCTTGTCGTAGGCTGCTATCAGCCGCAGGGAGTGCGCCGTAGCCAGCTTTGGCAATCGCTTTCATCCAGACTGAGGGTTTGACTTGCGTTTCCGACCACACCACCTTGGCACGATGCGTTGCCGCATTAACCTCCACCGACTGAACACCAGGCACTGACATCAAAGCCTCTTCCACAGTAAACGCACAGGCGGCGCAGTGCATGCCTTGAATGACAACATGGGAGTCCCAGCAGTCGGAGGTCTGCGGCGTTTGTTTGTTTTTGTGCTGTTGGCTAAAGCGCAACCACTCTTGGCGGTCGTCTAAAAGCTCAACCATCGTTGGATCTGAATGCATAGGGTATGTAGCCTAACGGCTGGGTCTAACTTGAGCTTGACGTGTATCAACATGAGGTTTGACACATGCGTTAAGCTAAACCATCAAAATCAACAAAAGGAGCAGTTTATGTACAAACGAATTTTGGTGGCGACAGATGGTTCCACATTATCCAAAAAGGCCATTACCAGCGCGATCGAACTGGCCGCGTTGAGCGGTGCAGAACTGGTTGCTGTGAAAGTCACGCCTCGCTACCCACAAAGTTACTTTGAAGGCTCCCTGCCTTTGACGGCCAGTGAAGTTTCCAAAATCGAAAAAGGTTGGACAGACGGCGCACAAAAAGTCTTGGACGCCGTAGCCAAAACTGCCAAGGCCAAAGGTGTTTCAGTCAAGACCGTGGTGGTCAAATCCGACATCGTGTCGGACGCCCTCATTGCTGCCGCCAAAAAACACAAAGCCGATTTGATCGTCATGGCCTCGCATGGCCGCCGTGGCATCAAACGCTTGTTGTTGGGTAGCGAAACCCAACAGGTGCTGACTCACGCAACGGTGCCAGTGTTGGTGTTGCGTTAATCGCCCGACACTCCCCCAAAAGGAAAAGCCGCTCACTTGAGCGGCTTTTTTGTTTTGAGAAATCCAATTAGCCTGATACGCATTGCTTCGCCGCTTGGTACTCATGCTTCAAACGCGCCACCAGCTCTGCGGCAGGCACCACCGCTTTCACGGCACCAATGCCTTGGCCGCAGCCCCAAATGTCTTTCCAAGCTTTTTGTGCGCCGCCCCCAAAGTTCATCTTGCTCGGATCGCTCTCAGGCAAGTTGGCCGGATCAAGACCCGCTTTGCGAATCGAGGGGGCCAAATAGTTGCCGTGCACGCCCGTGAACAAATTGCTCAACACAATGTCATCTGAAGTGCAGTCCACCACGGCTTGCTTGTAGTCCTCAGCGGCGCGAGCCTCTTCGGTCGCAATGAAAGCGGAGCCAATATAGGCAAAATCTGCGCCCATGGCTTGCGCAGCCAAGATGGCCCCGCCCGTGGCAATGGAGCCACTCAACGCCAAGGGGCCATCAAACCACTCGCGAATTTCTTGAATCAAAGCAAATGGGCTCTTCACGCCTGCATGACCACCAGCGCCAGCCGCGACGGCAATCAAACCATCTGCGCCCTTTTCTATCGCCTTTTTGGCAAAGGTGTTGTTGATGACATCGTGCATCACGATGCCACCGTAGCTGTGCGCAGCGGCATTCACATCCTCACGCGCCCCAAGCGACGTGATGATGATAGGCACCTTGTACTTCACACACATGGCCATGTCGTGCTCTAAGCGGTCATTGCTTTTGTGGACGATTTGGTTGATGGCAAATGGTGCTGCGGGCTGATCAGGGTGATCGCGGTTGTGCGCGGCCAAGGCCTCCGTGATTTCAATCAACCACTCCTCCAGCTGTTCAGCGGGCCGAGCATTCAGCGCGGGCATCGATCCCACCACCCCCGCCTTGCACTGCGCAATCACCAGCTTAGGTGTGCTGAGAATGAACATGGGCGAAGCAATGACTGGAAATTTGAGTGCATCGAAAACGGCAGGGAGTTTAGACATGCGTCGCGCTTTCAAAAAGTAATGTGCCTACGGCACAGGGTGTTTGATCCAAGTCGAGATTTGAGCCACAGCCTCGGACTCCATCTCAATGTAGCCATGGTAGTGAAAAGCCTCACACGGTGGGCCTGTGGGGTTTTGCCCGCCATCGACTTCCATGTATTTCTTAACGGGAGCCGCCGTGAGCTTGCCAATCAATCGTGCGGCCAGATACGGCGGCGTGATTTTGCAACTGTCTTTGGCATGTTGATGTACCAGTACTGGGACGCTCAATTTTTCCAATGTCAAGTCAGATACCGAGCCACCAAACTGCTGACCACTCAAAGTGGCGGTCAACACCACACCTTGAATGGCAGAACCCAGATCAATCCCTGCGGCTGCGGCACTGATGGTGCCTTGACTCGTGCCCACCAACCAAATAGGCGCAGGGCTGCGTGTGCGAATGTCTTGCAGCACCGCGCGCACATCCGCAAAGTGCTCAGGCGACTGACGAAACACTGGGTTGAGTTTGGGCATATCGCTGGGATTGCCCATCAAAGCCACGTTGAAACCCGCCTTGGCAAATTCGTCGCGGCTGCGAATCAAGAAGTTGCCCGACTTAGGCTCGCCATCGCGGTAGCCAATGCCGCCCGTGCCGCCTGAAAAAAGCACCACAGTGGCTGCAGCACCGTCACGCGGCATCCACCAGTAACTGGTGGTGACCTCGGGGCGCGTGCTGACCGAAATCAATCGATCCGCCGCCCAAGCAGGTGCAAGCAAACATGCCAGCACGCAGCCCACACAAGCGGCACGAAGAAGACTTCGAATGCGAGTGAGGCCGCGCATGGCTTGGTTTTAGAAAGCGTCGAGCGCCAACTCAGTCACGCTGTCCGCACCGTCCACGATGCTGTCGCGCATGCCTGGCACTTTGGTCAAGATGTGGTCGGCATAGAAACGCGCCGTGGTGATTTTGGATTGCATGAACACGGCATCGTTGCCTTTGGCCAGTTCAGCCTCAGCCACCAACAAGGCACGTGCCATTTGCCAGCCTGCCACCAGGTTGCCGGTGAGCATGAGGTAGGGCACGCTGCCAGCAAACACGGCATTGGGGCTGGCTTTGGCGCCTGCCACCACGAAGTCCACCACGTTCAAGAATGCTTCGCGAGCGGCCTTCAAACGCGCGGCCATCGCCTTGGCGTTGGCGCTGCCGCTCTTGAGCAATTCAGCTTCGGTATTGGCGATTTGCGCGGCAATGCCTTTGGCGGTTTGACCACCGTCACGGCCTGTTTTGCGGCCAATCAAGTCGTTGGCTTGAATGGCAGTCGTGCCTTCGTAAATCGTCAAAATTTTGGAATCGCGGTAGTACTGCGCTGCACCGGTTTCTTCGATGAAGCCCATGCCGCCGTGCACTTGCACGCCAAGGCTGGTGACTTCCAAACTCATCTCGGTGCTGAAGCCTTTGACCAAAGGCACCAAGAATTCATAGAACGCCAAGTTCTCTTTGCGGGTCTCGGCATCTGGGTGATGGTGCGATGCGTCGTACGCAGCAGCAGCCACAGTAGCCATCGCGCGGCAGCCTTCGGTGTAGGCGCGCATGGTCATCAACATGCGGCGTACATCGGGATGGTGAATGATGGGGGCGCTGGTCTTCATGCTGCCGTCCACAGGGCGGCTTTGCACGCGGTCACGTGAGAATGTCACTGCCTTTTGGTACGCACGCTCGGCAATAGAGATGCCTTGCACGCCCACAGCGTAACGCGCGGCGTTCATCATGATGAACATGTATTCGAGGCCACGGTTTTCTTCACCCACGAGGTAACCAATCGCACCACCATGGTCGCCATACTGCAACACGGCTGTGGGGCTGGCTTTGATGCCCATCTTGTGCTCGATGCTCACGCAGTGCACATCGTTGCGTGCGCCCAATGAGCCATCTTTGTTCACCATGAACTTAGGCACCACAAACAAGCTGATGCCCTTCACGCCTTCGGGCGCGCCTTGCACACGGGCCAACACCAAGTGAATGATGTTCTCAGCCATGTCGTGCTCACCGTAGGTGATGAAAATCTTGGTGCCAAACACTTTGTAAGTGCCATCAGGCAAAGGCTCGGCACGGCTGCGCACAGCGGCCAAGTCAGAGCCCGCTTGTGGCTCGGTCAAGTTCATCGTGCCGGTCCACTCGCCGGAGATGAGCTTCTCAAGATAGGTGGCTTTCAGTTCGTCAGAGCCAGCTGTGAGCAGGGCCTCAATCGCGCCATCTGTCAACATGGGACACAAGGCAAAGCTCATGTTGGCCGAGTTGAGCATTTCGCCGCACGCCGCGCCAATGGTCTTGGGCAAGCCTTGGCCGCCGAAGTCACCGGGATGCTGCAAGCTTTGCCAACCGCCTTCGCAATACTGTCGGTAGGCTTCTTTGAAGCCAGGCGTAGTGGTGACATGACCATCTTTGAAAGACGATGGGTTTTTATCGCCTTCCCAGTTCAAAGGCGCCAACACGTCTTGGGTCAGCTTGGCACTTTCTTCCAACACAGCTTGGGCAGTTTCCACACCCATGTCTTCAAACGCAGGAATTTGGGCCACTTGGTTGAGACCAGCCAAGTGCTCCATGTTGAACAGCATGTCTTTGACGGGGGCGATGTAACTCATGTTCTATGTCTCCAAAAATTGGTCAAGAAAAAAGCACCCCGCAGAGTGCTTTTTAAAACGTGTGATTAAAGGGCTGACACCAGCTCAGGCACAGCAGTGAAGAGGTCGGCCTCCAAACCGAAGTCCGCCACGCTGAAGATGGGAGCTTCTGGGTCCTTGTTGATCGCCACGATCACCTTGGAATCCTTCATGCCCGCCAAGTGCTGAATCGCACCGCTGATGCCGCAGGCCACATACAACTGTGGCGCGACGATCTTGCCGGTTTGACCCACTTGCAAGTCGTTGGCAGCATAGCCTGCATCCACCGCAGCGCGGCTCGCACCAATGGCTGCGCCGAGTTTGTCGGCCAGTGGAATCATGACTTCATTGAACTTCTCTGAGCTGCCCAACGCACGGCCACCCGACACAATGATCTTGGCGGCGGTCAGCTCAGGACGGTCGCTCTTGGTCACTTCACGGCCCACAAAGCTGCTCTTGCCTGAATCGGCTGCGGCTGCTGCGGTTTCAACTGCGGCCGCGCCACCCGTGGCAGCAGCCGCATCAAAACCTGTGGTGCGAACGGTGATGACCTTCACCGCATCGGCGCTTTGCACGGTGGCAATGGCGTTACCGGCGTAGATGGGACGCTCAAACGTATCTGGGCTGTCCACCTTGGTGATGTCGCTGATTTGGCCCACATCCAACTTAGCGGCCACGCGAGGGGCAACGTTTTTGCCGTTGGCAGTCGCAGGGAACAAGATGTGGGTGTAGTTGCTGGCAATGGCCAAGACTTGCGCTGCCACGTTCTCAGCCAAACCTGCTTCAAGGCTTGCACCGTCGGCGTGAATCACTTTGCTCACGCCTGCAATTTGCGCTGCAGCGGCTGCAGCGGCACCTGCGTTGTGGCCAGCCACCAGCACATGCACATCAGCGCCAATGGCTGCTGCGGCTGTGACGGTGTTCAAAGTTGCGCCTTTGATGCTGGCGTTGTCGTGTTCTGCAATAACGAGGGATGTCATGTTGTTTCTTCCTGCGTTTTTAAATTAGATAACTTTGGCCACGTTCTTGAGCTTGTCCACCAAGGTCGCCACATCTGGCACCTTGATGCCCGCGCTGCGCTTGGCAGGCTCAACCACTTTGAGGGTCTTGATGCGAGGCGCCACATCCACGCCCAAGTCTTCGGGCTTGAAGGTGTCGAGCTGTTTTTTCTTGGCCTTCATGATGTTGGGCAAGGTCACATAGCGAGGCTCGTTCAAGCGCAAGTCGGTGGTCACCACCGCTGGCAAGCTCACGGAGACAGTTTCCAAACCGCCGTCCACCTCGCGGGTCACGCTGGCTTTGTCTGCTGTCAGCTCAACTTTAGAAGCAAAGGTCGCTTGAGGCATGTCAGTCAAAGCCGCCAACATTTGGCCAGTTTGGTTGCAGTCGTCGTCAATCGCTTGTTTGCCGAGAATCACCAAGCCGGGTTGCTCTTTGTCGACCAAAGCTTTGAGCAGCTTGGCCACGGCCAAGGGTTGCAGCTCTTCAGCGGTTTCCACCAAGATGCCACGATCCGCACCAATGGCCATCGCGGTGCGCAAAGTTTCTTGGCACTGCGTCACGCCGCAAGACACAGCGATCACCTCAGTGACCACGCCCTTTTCTTTGAGGCGCACAGCTTCTTCCACCGCAATCTCATCAAACGGGTTCATGCTCATTTTGACGTTGGCAATGTCAACGCCCGAGTTGTCCGACTTCACGCGGACCTTGACGTTGTAGTCCACCACGCGTTTGACAGCGACCAAAACTTTCATGGCAAAAGCTCCAATTTTTAGAATTAAACAGATTGACGTTTACGTAAACGTAACATTGTAGTTAGCAAACCGACTTTTTGATAGAACGACCGTGCTTTTCTAGGGAAGTCCCTAGGAAAAACTCACGCCGGATGGCGCAAAACCACCTCTTGAGGGGAATGCACCAGCACCACCCCGTCAACACGCAAAGCGCTCAAAGCCGCAATATTGACACGCGAACGCGTCAGCGATTGGCCATTGACGGGGTCTTCCATCCAAAAATTCAGGTTGAATCGTAAGCCTTGGGGCGCCACCTCGCCCAGCAAAGCCTGAGGCGCGGGCTGAGACAACACCCATTCGACACCCAAGGCCGCTCGAACCAGCAAATCTTGCACACGTTCGACATCACTTTCCAAACCCACCCAAAACGTGCAGGTTTGCAGCAAGTGGCGGCTTTCCAAGGACAAGTTCTCCACACGTTGCGTCAAAAGCAACTCGTTGGGCACCACCGATTCGCTGCCATTGCTCGCACGCACCAAGGTATAGCGCGTCTTGATGTCGGTCACGCGGCCTTCAAAGCCATCCACGCGCACAAAGTCGCCAATACGCAGCGAGCGTTCCAGCAAGATGACAAAACCACTCACATAGTTGGCCGCGAGTTTTTGCAAGCCAAAACCAATACCCACGCCTAAGGCGCCGCCCAGCACCGACAAAGCGGTGAGGTCAAACCCCAGCGAAGACAAGGCAAACAAAGTGCCAATGACCAACAACAACACGCGCAACGCGTTGGCGGCCACTTTGCGCATCGACAAATCGTCAAACGCACGGTTGAGCACACGTTGTTCCAGCGTCGCTGACAGCCACAGCGCCAGCACCAACACCAAGCTCGAGGTAAACACCACCTCCAACACATGCGTCACGCTCACATGGGTCTTGCCAAGGGTGAACTGCAAGCCATCGAGCTCATCGACCATCGGCCCCCACCAGCCCGTGACCCACAGCACCGCCAAGCCCCACGCCAACCAAGACACCACTTGTTCTAGGATGCGCGCCCAACGCGAATGAGGAAACACTGCCGCCAACACACGGGCAATCAAGCGAATCAACACCAACGACACCAGCACTGGCAAAGCTACCTTGAGCACCGACACACGCTGGGTCTTCATGAGCACCAGTTTCAAGCCATAGGTCAGCACGAGCGCCAAGCTGGGAAACAACAAGCCGTCCACCAAGCGACGGCCAAACAAAATCGAACCACGCGCCGTGGATTGCCGACCCAAGGCCCAGCTCACCCCCCAAGCCAAGGCCAAACACAACACCAAACCGGCGAGCTCTAACACGATTGCTGGACTCTGCAAGTCCAGCAACAACTCTTGCAATTCATTCATGGATTAAATATCTGCTAATACGCGCACATGCGCTTCCACGCTGCGACTCAGCGCGCTCAAATCGTACCCGCCTTCTAGGCAAGACACGATGCGGCCCTTAGCGTGGCGTTGCGCAATGTTGCACAGCCGCTGTGTGATCCAAGCGTAGTCTTGCTCGGTCAATCCCATCTGACCCATGTCGTCTTCGCGATGGGCATCAAAACCTGCGCTGATGAAAATCATCTCGGGCTTGAAAGCCTCTAGGCGAGGCACCCAATGCATTTCAATCAGCTCGCGCACCTCCATGCCCTTGGTGTAAGCGGGCACTGGAATGTTCAGCATATTGGATGCAGGGTTTTCTGTCCCACTGTGAGGGTAAAACGGGTGCTGAAAAAAGCTCACCATCAACACACGGTCATCACCACTCAAGATGTCTTCGGTGCCATTGCCGTGGTGCACGTCAAAGTCCACCACTGCCACGCGCTTCAAGCCATGGCGCTCCAAGGCGTACTTGGCTGCAATGGCAATGTTGTTGAAAAAACAAAAACCACCAGCTTTGGCGCGCTCTGCGTGGTGCCCCGGTGGTCGAATAGCGCAAAACGCATTGGCCAACTCGCCAGCAATCACAGCATCCGTGGCAGCCACCGCCGCGCCAGCAGAAGCCAGTGCGGCCTTCCAGGTGTAGCTGTTGATGTTGGTGTCTGAATCCAAGTGCCCATACGCGGGGCCACCAGCTGCCATGTCTTCCACCAACTGGTCTGACAAACCACGCAATGAGGCGATGTACATGCGGTCATGCGCCAGCTCAATGTCCGCCAACGGCGCTTCGGGCGCTTCCATCGGAGTCAGACCTAAATCGACACCACTGATGAGCAATCGGTCTTGAATGGCGCTGAGCCGCTCGGGACATTCGGGATGTCCTTCACCCATCTCGTGCTTCAAGCACAGCGGGTGTGTGTAATAGCCTGTTTTACTCATCGCGTGTCTGCCTCAATCTTCTTGAAGTCAGCTTACCATGTAGGCCTTGCTTTTTCCCTTGCAAATCCTGCGTGAAAACACATACAGCCCCGTTTCATATGGCTTTGCAGCCAACTCTTGCGTTACGTCAAATCACCACCTGCTTGTTGCTAATGGCTGCATTGACGGCCCACGCATCGACCAAACCGCATGCCAAAGCACACAAATCAGCTGTGCACAAAACAGCAGCACACAAAGCCTCCACCAAAGGCACCGCCTACGGGAAAACGACAGCTGCCATCGCCCTAGCCGATGAACTGGCTCAGCAATACGATTTACCCAAATCTTGGGTGCGTGAGCAAATCAGTCAAGCCCAGCATCTCAAGGGTGTACCCAAGATGGTCCTGCCACCGGCTGTCCCGACAGCCAAAAATTGGCGTGCCTACCGCGAACGTTTCATCGAAAGCCGACGGATCGACGCAGGCACCCAGTTTTGGCAAACCTACGAAAGCGCTCTCACCCGCGCAGAGCAAACCTATGGCGTGCCCGCCGAAATGATTGTGGGCATCATCGGCGTGGAAACCTTCTACGGCCAACACATGGGCAACTACCGCGTGTTGGACGCCTTGACCACGCTCACCCTCAACTTCCCAGAAGCACACCCAAGGGCTGCAGAACGTCAAGCGTTTTTCAAGTCAGAACTGGGACACTTTTTGGTGCAAGCCCACAAGCAGGGCAATGCCAGCGCGACCGGCAGCTTTGCTGGCGCCATGGGCTGGCCGCAGTTCATGCCATCGAGCGTCGCCAAGTTTGCGGTCGACTTTGATGGCGATGGCCGCATCGACCTGCGCAACAGCCCAGTCGATGCGATCGGCTCTGTGGCGAATTATTTCAAAGCCTTTGGCTGGCAAACCGGTATGCCCACGCACTACCACGTTGCCTTTGACGAAGCGCGCTTAGACAAACCCACCTTACTCGCCCCCGATATCCTGCCCTCATTCAGCGTGAGTAACTTCACTGCCAAAGGTGCAGTGCTTGACGAGCAAGCCCAAAAACACACAGGCCCGTTGGCCTTGGTTGAGCTGTTTAATGGCAGTGAGCCGCCCAGCTATGTGGCAGGCACCGAAAACTTTTATGTGGTGACGCGCTACAACTGGAGCAGCTACTACGCGCTGGCGGTGATTGAGTTGGGCCAAGCCATTAAAACCAACCTTGCCTTGAACACAAGCCCACCGAGCGGGCGATAAGCGCAAAGGGTTTTCACCTCCCCCATTGACGGCGAGCCTACCTATACTTTTTTGATAAAAGTAAGGATATCTCTATGAAAAGACGTGATGTTTTGCTAACTGCAGCGGGAATGCCTTTTTTCGGTTTTGCGAATGCACAAAGTCGAGTACCTATTTCAGATGCTCACAACCACTTAGGGCTTCTTCGCAAAAACTCAGATGCAGTATTCAAACTGGGCCACTTGATGTCTGAATCAGGTGTCAGCCTTCTTTCATGGACCGTTGTTCCCGATGCGCCATTTCTTCGTATGAGCTCTAGCGGGATCGAACAAGGCAGAGCCATCTCAAGTGGCGAACTCAAGGCATCGTTCGATCGGCAATTGAGCAACGCCACATCGGGGCTACTTGGAAACGGGGCCAACATCGTCAAAACTGTTGCCGATTTAGACAAAGCCGCTCTAGGCATACCCCACGTAGTGTTGACAAGTGAAGGCGCTGACTTTTTGGAAGGTAGCCTTGACGATCTCCAATCGGCACACGACAGAGGCATTCGTCACATACAACTAGTTCACTACATCAAAAATCCAATTGGCGATTTACAAACAGAAAATCCAACACATAACGGCCTTTCAGATTTTGGCAAGCAGTTGATCAAAGCGATGAACGCCACAGGCATCTTGATTGACCTTGCTCACTCTACAGGACCGGCGATTGACCAAGCACTCGACATCTCTACCAAGCCAGTCATTTGGTCTCATAGTTTCATTACAAAATCTGAGCAATCTTGGACATCTCGCGGGTACATGTCGCGAGGATTGAGTGAAGCTTATGCCAAAAAGATTGCATCGAAAGGCGGCGGTGTCGGGCTATGGGCCTTAGGAGCTTCATTCGGAGGTGGTTTAGATGGCTACGCAAGCGAAATCATTCGAATGATTGAGCTACTTGGCTCTGATCATGTGATGTTCGGAACAGACGAAGACGGCTTGCCGCAAGGTGCAGTGATTGAACAACTCATTGATTTACGCAAAGTCGTTGACATTCTGGCAAAGCGCGGCGTTGATGAAAAAACGTTGAGGTCTGTGGCCTACGAAAACTATGCGCGCTGCCTCAGAAGCGCCATGCTTGGTCGAGTTTCAAGCTAACGAAGCTTGCACACATGGGAAGCATTGAATACTTCTCAAAAAACCAATGGAGCTCAGTCTTTGGGCAAGCGAGGCTTATCGCTGATGTCACGGACCACCGCATCTTCGATGACCTCGCCCTTTGAATCACGGGCGGAGGTCTGCCCGTGCGCTTCATGCCATTGGCCATCACTGGTGCGTGACCAGCTCGACCAGCTGGCCCCCTGCCCTGACTGCATGCCTCGGCGCATGGCTTGAATTTGTTGCCACATCAGCAGCACTTGTGGCTTTTGGCCTGTGGCCAGCCAGCGTAAACAAGCGAACACCACATACAAGGCTAGCCAACATAAAACACCCAACGTCAACAAAATGGCGAAGGCCATGCCAAACAGTGCAACGATGAATCGGGTAAAAAATGCCATGGCCAGATATTACCCGTGCGCACTTTGCCCCAAAGCCCACTGCACATGCGTACGAACCACCTCGCTTGGATGCGTGAGGTGTGCTTGCAACGCAGTGCGCAAGGCCACATCATCAGATTGACGCAACGCGTTGCCCGAAGCCACCGCCAAATTGCGTAACCAGCGCACATGACCAATACGACGAATGGGGCTGCCTTCGGTGTAGCGCAAAAACTCTTCTTCGGTCCACGCCAACAAGCGCGCCATGCCCTGACCCACCAAGCCTGCACGCACATCGAAGTCGGGCAAGCTTGAACTCTGAGCAAACTTGTTCCATGGGCATATCAGCTGGCAGTCGTCGCAGCCATAGATGTGGTTGCCCATCAAAGGGCGCAGCGCTTCGTCGATGGCGCCGTCGTGCTCAATCGTCAAATACGAAATGCAGCGGCGTGCATCGACCAAGCCTTCGACCACGATGGCTTGCGTGGGGCAGACGTCGATGCATGCGGTGCATTGGCCGCAGTGTGCGCTGGTGGGTTCGGATGCAGGCAAGGCCACATTCAAAAAAATCTCGCCCAAGAAAAACATCGAGCCTGCTTCGCGGTTGAGTACCAAGCTGTGCTTGCCGCGCCAGCCTTGTCCGCTGCGTGTGGCGAGCTCGGCTTCTAGCACGGGGGCTGAATCGGTGAAGGCACGGTATTCAAAGCCATCGGGTTTCAGGGTATCGACCAACAAGGCATCGATTTTCTGGGCCAAGGTGTCGAGCCGGTTGCGCAGCACCTTGTGGTAGTCGCGCCCTCTGGCATAGACCGACACCACGGCCTCAGCAGGGTTACGCAAGCGTTGCCACTCGGCGTCTTGCCAGCCCTCGGCGGTGTCGCGCGGCAGGTAGTTCATGCGGGCGGTCAGCACGCTCAGGGTGCCAGGCACCAGCTCAGCAGGTCGCGCGCGTTTCATGCCGTGGCGAGCCATGTAGTCCATGCTGCCGTGGAAATTTTGGGCCAGCCAATGTTGCAAATGCGGCTCGGCCGAGGACAAATCCAAAGGGGCCACCGCAATTTGCGAAAATCCCAGTGTTTGTCCTAAAGCCTGAATTTGCGTGAGCAACAATTTGTAATCGATTGACAACGGACACCTTTGAATAATTTGCCCATTGTAAAAACTCTGGTCTGGCCCGATGAAGCCGCCACCGCTGCGTTTGCCACGCAGCTGGCTGCCGCATTGACACGCGCCAACCTGAATGCTTGCATCGCCTTGCACGGCGATTTGGGCGCAGGCAAAACCACCTTCGTGCGCCACCTGTTGCGTGCCTTGGGCGTTGAGGGCCGCATCAAAAGCCCCACCTATGCGGTGGTTGAGCCCTACACCGTGACAGCAGGCGAGGTGTGGCACTTTGACTTCTACCGATTCAGCGACCCACGCGAGTGGGAAGACGCTGGCTTTCGCGACATCTTTGCAAGCACAGGCTTGAAGCTGTGCGAATGGCCGCAAAACGCCGCAGGTGTAATGCCCACGCCCGACCTTGAACTCGACATCCAAGTGGACGACACCGAGCAACGCCAAGTGCGCATCAGCGCCCTCACTCCGCGCGGGCAGGAGCTGCTGGCATGACGCAGCACTCAGGCATTCAGCGTCGTCGCCTGTTGCAAGGCGGCTCGCTCGCATTGTTGCTGGGCAATGCCGACATCGCTTGGGGTGCCAGCATCGTGGCTGTGCGCGTGTGGCCCGCAGCGGCCTACACACGCGTGACGATTGAAAGCGACACCGCACTCAAAACCGTGCCCATCTTTGTGGCCAACCCACCGCGCTTGGCGGTGGACATTGAAGGCATTGAACTCAACCCCGCCCTCAAAGAGCTCGTGGGCAAAGTGCGTTCGGACGACCCGTACATCACCGGCGTGCGCGTGGGCCAATACGCCAACAAAACCGTGCGCTTGGTGCTGGACCTGCGCCGCATGGTCAAGCCACAGGTGTTTAACTTACAGCCCGTGAAGACAGGCAACACGCAATACCAACACCGCTTGGTGCTCGACCTTTACCCTTCTGAAGTGGCCGACCCTCTCGAAGCCTTGATTGTCGACAAGCTCAAAGGCGGCACGACCTACAACGCGCCATCGATGACGGCCACGCCAACGCCGCCCCCCGCATCGAAGCTCGGCACACATGCCGACCCTGTGGGCGACTTGATGGCCAAGCCTAATGCATCCCTTGAGCCAACAACGACGGCATCAGGCACAGCGACAGTGGCGTCTGCACCTATTACCACGGCTGCATCGGTCGCACCAACCAACGCAGAGACAGAACGTTTCATCATTGTGGCGCTCGACCCTGGACATGGCGGCGAAGACCCTGGGGCGATCGGGCCGAGCGGTACACGCGAAAAAGAAGTAGTGCTGAAAATTGCACACCGCTTGCGCGACCGGATCAACAACACGCTCATCAAAACCAAGCATGGCAACCTGCCTATGCGGGCTTACCTCACCCGCGATGCCGATTACTTTGTGCCACTGCAACAGCGCGTCGAAAAAGCCCGCAAAGTGCAAGCCGATTTGTTCATCAGCATCCATGCCGATGCGTTTCAAACGCCTGATGCCAAAGGTGCCAGCGTGTTTGCCCTGAGCGATGGCGCAGCATCGAGCGCGGCTGCCAAGTGGATGGCCAAGCAGGAAAACCGTGCCGACTTGATTGGCGGCTTGAACATCAAGAGCCAAGACGCCGCCGTTCAACGCGCCTTGCTCGACATGAGCACCACCGCGCAAATCAAAGATAGCCTCAAGCTCGGCAGTGCGATGCTCGGGCAAATCAAACACATCGGCAAATTGCACAAGGGCCGCGTGGAGCAAGCGGGTTTTGCCGTGTTGAAAGCGCCCGACATCCCCAGCGTGCTGGTTGAAACCGCCTTCATCAGCAACCCTGAAGAAGAGCGCCGCTTGGTCAGCCCGCAATACCAAAACGATTTGGCCGATGCGCTGATGAAGGGCATTGAGCGCTACTTCTCACGCAACCCGCCGCTGGCCAAAACACGCAACACTTAAACATGAACGACGCCAACACACAGCCACGCAACCCTTTGCATGGCAAAACCTTAGAGGCCATCGTCACTGAACTGGCTGATTACTTTGGTTGGGAAGAGTTGGGCGCACGCATCAACATCCGCTGCTTCACGCATGACCCCAGCGTGGCCTCAAGTCTGAATTTTTTGCGTAAAACACCTTGGGCACGCGAGAAGGTGGAGAGCTTGTACTTGTTCATGCTGCGCGACATACGTCGTGCAGAACAAGGGTTTTAACCGCCTCACTTGGCTTAATTACAAACTTCGTGGGACGCGTTATTGCGTAGCAGGCGGCTCGACATTGGCTTTTGAGGCACGCGAGGCTTTCCAAGAACCATAAATGGCCAAAGAACCCGGAATAAAAATCATCGCCCAAATGATTTTGTCCAAATGGGTTTTGACCCATGGGATGTTGCCAAAGAAGTAACCTGCGGTGACGATGCCGCCCACCCACAACGCACCACCGGTGATGTCAAAAAAGGTGAACTTGCGACGCGTCATCTGCGCCACACCCGCCACAAAGGGCGCAAAGGTGCGCACAAAGGGCATGAAGCGGGCAGCGATCAAGGTCACGCCGCCGTAGCGCTCGTAAAACGCATGGGCTTGGTCAAAGGCACGACGGTTGAAAAACTTGGAGTCTTCCCACGCAAACACCTTCGGCCCAAAGAAGCGGCCAATGGTGTAGTTGGTTTGGTTACCCGCCACCGCAGCGGTCAGCAGCAAGGCCACAGACAAGCCGTAGTCCATCAAACCCACACCGCACATGGCGCCCACCACAAACAGCAACGAATCGCCAGGCAAGAACGGCATCACCACCAAACCGGTCTCCACAAAAATGATGAGAAACAGCAAGGCATACACCCATGTGCCATTGGCTTGTACAAAGGCTTCCAAATAGCGGTCTACGTGGAGGATGAAGTCGATCAAGAAGGTCATAAGTTCCATAAGCAGGATTATCCCCTGCCTCTAAAATGAGACCGTGCACCCTGCGACCCAACCCCCACGCGCCATTCGCGAACTCCCCGATGAACTGATCAGCCAAATCGCTGCTGGCGAGGTGGTCGAGCGCCCTGCCTCCGTGGTGCGCGAACTGGTGGACAACGCACTTGATGCGGGCGCCACGCAAATCACCCTGCGCTTGCTCGCCGGTGGTGTGCGCCTGATCAGTGTGGAAGACAACGGCGTAGGCATTCCCGCCAATGAGTTGCCTGTGGCTTTGAAGCGCCATGCCACCAGCAAGATCACCAACTTGAATGAGTTGGAATCGGTGGGCACGATGGGCTTTCGCGGCGAGGCATTGGCCGCGATTCAATCGGTGTCTGAGTTGTCGGTATTGTCCCGCACCGCCACACAAGACAACGCCATGTTGCTGGACGGCCGAAGCGGTGAGCTGCAACCTGCGGCGCGTGCACAAGGCACGACCGTGGAAGTGAAAGAGCTGTTTTACAGCACGCCCGCACGCCGCAAATTTTTAAAGACTGACAACACCGAGCTGGCCCACTGCGTCGAAGCCGTTCGTCGCCACGCCCTCACCCGCCCCGAGGTGGGCTTTGCCATTTGGCACGAAGGCAAGTTGGTTGAGCAATGGCGCGCACAAACCATCGACACTGCATCGGGTGAAGACTTGAATGCCCAATACCAAGCCGCACTAGACCGCCGCTTGGCCGATGTGTTGGGCGACGACTTTTTAGACAACTCCGTGGCTGTGTATTACCAATCGGGCAACCTCACCGTGGTGGGACGCGCTGGCATTCCAGACGCCGCCCGCTCACGCGCCGACCACCAGTTTGCCTATGTGAATGGCCGCTATGTGCGTGACAAAGTCATCACCCACGCGGCACGCAGCGCCTATGAAGATGTGCTGCACGGCCACCGCCAACCCATCTATGCGCTGTATGTGGAGATTGACCCCACGCGCGTGGACGTGAACGTGCACCCCACCAAAATTGAAGTGCGTTTTCGCGATGGACGCGAAGTGCACCAAGCCGTGCGTCACGCGGTAGAAAACGCCCTGGCTGTGCCACGCGCCAACATGCTCATGGCCAACGCACTGCAGAACCATGAGCTGCCAATGGCGGGAACATTTGGATTAGGTGGCACTGCTAGCGGCACAACGGCTTTGGGTACACCAACATCACCCACTTGGCCCAACGTCAATTGGCAGCAAGCGCCCATGCCTTTGGCTGGCACGCGTGTCGCTGATGTGAGTGCTCTGTGGCAATCCACACCACGCACAGCTTTACCCGCTGAAGAACAAGGCGCACAAAGCTTCGCGCCCAGCGCTTTCAGCGCGGCCAATTCACCCGCCCCATCGCTGCAAGATGCTGCCCCCGAAACATGGCCACTCGGCAAAGCCATTGCGCAGCTGCATGGTGTGTACATCTTGGCTGAGAACGCGCAAGGCTTGGTGCTGGTCGATATGCACGCCGCACACGAGCGCATCGTCTACGAGCAGCTCAAAACACAAATTGATGCGCAGCGCATCAGCAGCCAACCGCTCTTGATTCCCGCCACCTTCCCTGCCACCGCGCAAGAGGTGGCCACCGCCGAAGCTTGTGCTGATGCGCTTCAAGAGCTTGGCTTAGAAATCTCTTCGCTCTCCAGCAAAACGCTCGCCGTGCGTGCGGTGCCCAGCACCTTGGCACAAGGCGATGCGGTGGCGTTGGCACGCAGCGTCTTGGCCGAGTTGAGCCAGCACGATGCGAGCACCGTGGTGCAACGCGCGCGCAACGAGCTTCTAGCCACCATGGCCTGCCACGGTGCAGTGCGCGCGAATCGCAAGCTCACACTCGATGAGATGAACGCCCTACTGCGTCAAATGGAAATCACCGAGCGCTCTGACCAATGCAACCACGGTCGCCCCACATGGCGACAGCTGACCATGCGTGAACTCGACGCGCTGTTTTTGCGCGGTCGCTGATGTCAGCCAACCTCATCATCGTAGTGCTATCGATGCTGCT
This sequence comes from Pseudomonadota bacterium, assembly GCA_041180165.1. Taxonomy (GTDB): domain Bacteria; phylum Pseudomonadota; class Gammaproteobacteria; order Burkholderiales; family Burkholderiaceae_C; genus Limnohabitans. Next base: position 71,063 of record JBEGSC010000006.1, read on the forward strand.
GGGCATTCAGCCTGTGGCCACCGATTTGTATTTACCTGCTCTGCCCACCATCAAGGCGGAGTTTGGCGCAACGCTGTCTCAGGTTCAACTCACTCTGAGTGCTTTACTTTTGGCCTTTGGAACATCACAGTTAGTCTGGGGTCCGCTGTCAGACCGATTTGGTCGCCGCCCAATCTTGTTGTGCGGCTTAAGCATGTTCACACTCGCAGGCTTAGGCTGCGTCTTAGCCAGCAGCATGCAAGAGCTGATCGTGTGGCGCGCCTTGCAAGGTGCAGCGATGGGCGCCGTGGTGATGTGTGCCCGTGCCATTGTGCGTGACCTGTACACCCCTGAAGCTGGTGCAAGGGTGATGTCAAAGGCCTTCACAGGCTTGGGCATCTTGGCGTGTGCCAGTGCCCCATTGGGTGGCTTGCTGACAGACTTGTTCAGCTGGCATGCTGCATTGAGCTTGGTCATGGGGTTTGGTGCAATCACTTTACTCTTAGTGATCTTGACGTTCAAAGAAACCGTGCGCCGCAAGAACCCCCATGCTTTACATGTGAAAGTGCTCGCTAAGACATGGTGGGACATCGTGCGCCACCCCACATTTGTGGCTTTCAGCTGCGTGACCATTGCTTCGTATGGAGGCCTGTTCACCTTCTTGGCGTCCTCATCGTTTGTGTTCATTGATTTGATTGGTTTGGCACGATGGCAGTACGGCGTACTGCTCTTCTCCATGGCCTTCACCTATATCTTGGGCACACTGCTATGCCGACGTTTGTTGGTGCGCTTTGGTGTAGCACGCACCGTAGCGATCGGCGGTGGCTTTAGCTTGTTGGGTGGCTGCTGGATGGCTCTGAACGCCTGGCTAGGTTGGCAAAGCGTGGTGGGTTTGATGGGGCCGTTTTATTTGTTTGTGCTGGCACACGGCATTCATCAACCCTGCGGCCAAAGTGGCGCAGTCGGGCCCTTTCCCCAATCGGCAGGAGCCGCATCTGCGCTTGGTGGTTTCTTGATGATGGTGGCTGCCTTCGTCACGGGCTTGTGGCTTGGAGCGGTGAAAGATGGCTCGGCCATGCCGATGGCACAGAGCATTGCATTCTGGTCTGTGCTGACGGCCTTGTCCGCGTGGTTATTGGTATTACGCCGTGGAGGCCCACGTGTCTAGCAGTTCACGCCTTGGTCTGGGCTGGTCCGTCGACGCCATTGCCTTGGTCGGCCCCACAGCCAGCGGTAAGACAGCTGCGGCATTGGCCATCGCGCAACACTGGCCCGTAGAAATCATCAGTGTGGACTCGGCCTTGGTGTATCGCGGCATGGACATTGGTACGGCCAAACCGACCGCTGACGAACTGGCAAAAGTGCCGCACCACTTGATTGACACTCGCGACCCACTGCACGCCTACAGCGCGGCCGAATTTGCGCGCGATGCCACCATACTGATGACCGACATTCGTGCACGCGGCAAACTGCCGCTGCTGGTGGGTGGCACCATGCTCTACCTCAAAGCCTTGCGCGATGGCATTGACGACTTGCCCACCGCACAACCCGAACTGCGTGCAGAGATTGAACAACAAGCCCTCACCGTGGGCTGGCCAGCCATGCACGCTGAGCTGGCAAAGGTCGACGCCATCACCGCTACACGTTTGGCACCTAACGATGCACAGCGCATTTCACGCGCCCTTGAAGTGTGGCGCGTGAGTGGCAAAGCTTTGTCGCAATGGTTTGCGGAAGGTGAAGCCACGCGTGCTGCGCAACCTGCGTTGAATATGCCCTTGCTGTCACTGGAGCCCCTTGACCGCGCATGGTTGCACCAACGCATCGCGCTGCGCTTTGAGCTCATGCTGGCGGGAGGCTTCTTAGATGAAGTGCAAGCCCTGCGTGCACGAGGTGACTTGCACATCGAGTTACCCAGCGTTCGTTGCGTGGGCTATCGCCAAGCATGGGAATTACTTGATGCAGCTGAGGCGACCGGCGCATCGCCTCAAAGCATCTTGCCGCAGCTATACGAACTGGGTGTGGCCGCCACGCGCCAGTTGGCCAAGCGCCAACTCACGTGGTTGCGTGGCATGGATGAACGCATCGTCATTGCGTGTGATGCACCTGATGCCTTGGCGCAAACACTGGCCACGGTGAAACGGTTTACTGCAGCGGCTCTTTGAGTGCGTCAGGCAGTGGCAAAGGCATGACGGCAATGCCTTCGTCCATCAATTCTTCAGTTTCTTCGGGCGTCGCATGGCCGCGAATATTGCGCGCCTCTGTTTCACCGTAGTGCATCTTACGGGCTTCCTCGGGAAAGCTGTCGCCCACATCTTCGGTGTTGGCGACAACATGGCGCACCATTTTGAGCAAAGCAGCTTGGAGCTGTGCCGGCTCTAGGTTCGCCACCTCTTGCAAGCTCGGCAATGCGGGCGCAGCTGTGCTGAGCGCTGCAGCATCGCTTGCCGTGTCAGTTGTTGACACTGGCGCTGAAGCCGTGCCATTTGAAGACGCGGCGTGGGCTTGAGACGCATCGCGCTCACCACGCGCCGTGTGCAAGTTCAAACGTGGGGCGCTGAGCTTTTTACTCACGCTCGCATCACCGCACATCGGGCATGTGAGCAGCCCACGCGTGAGCTGGCTTTGGAAGTCCTCTTCGGAACCAAACCAGCCTTCAAACACATGGCTGTGACTGCACTGAAGGTCTAACACTTTCATGCTTCGAATTATCCTGTAGCTTGCCTCAGACGCGCTGCCATTGCAGCGGCCACGCACCACTCAGGTAGTTTTGCAACCACAACAAACCCGTCAGGGTTTTGGCGTCGGTGAGTTGACCATCACGCGACCACGCTAACAACTCGTCCACGCTGGCATCGAATACATCCAAGAACTCGCCCTCGTCTAAATGACGTTCGCCTTGGGTCAAGCAACGCGCAAACCAAATGTCGATGAACTCGGTGGAGTAGCTGATGACGGGGTGCAACACACCCGCATGCGCCCATTCAGTAGCGCGGTAGCCTGTTTCTTCTAGCAATTCACGCTGGGCACACGCCAATCGATCTTCACCGGGATCGAGCTTGCCCGCAGGAAACTCAATCATCACTTGTTGCACTGGGTAGCGGTATTGGCGTTCCATCACCAAACGGCCATCGTCATGCATGGCGATGATCATCACCGCGCCCGGATGAATCACAAACTCGCGCGTCGCCGTGTCGCCGCTGGGCAAGCGCACGGTGTCTCGAAAGGCGTGCAAGAAGTGGCCTTTGAGCAGCTCAACATGCTCTAAGGTGTGTTCGACCAAATGGTCATCAGAAGTGGGTTTCATACTCATCATGAAAAAAGCCAGCTCGAAAGCTGGCTTTGTAAAGTTCGCAAGGGCTTAAGTGCCCAGCGTGGTCACGATGGCTTTGGCGCACAAGGCCATCAAGCCACCGGGCAAGATACCCAAGATCAGAATCAAGGCACCGTTGAGGCTCAAAACCACGCGCACATCGTTACCTGCAGACACGGTGGTGGCCGTGATGGGAGCGTCAAAGTACATGACCTTGACGATGCGCAAGTAGTAGAACGCGCCAATCAACGACATCATCACAGCGAAGATGGCCAAAGCAATTGCGCCTGTTTGACCAGAAGCGATCAAGGCTTGCAACACCGACAATTTGGCGTAGAAGCCGACCAGCGGAGGCACGCCTGCCAGCGAGAACATACACGCGGCCATCACACCTGCGTACAGCGGGCTGCGTTGGTTCAAACCAGCAAGGTCAGCAATTTCTTCACTCTCAAAGCCTTCACGCGCCAACAACAAGATGATGCCGAAGGTGGCCAAGGTAGTCATCACGTAGGTGATGACGTAGAACATGGATGAGCTGTAGGCATTGGCAGCGGCAGCGGTGTTGCCGTTGACCACACCCGAGAGCAAACCGATCAACACAAAACCCATTTGGGCGATGGTCGAGAAAGCCAACATGCGCTTGAGGTTGGTTTGCGCCACGGCAGCCAAGTTACCAATCAACAACGAAGCGACAGCCAAGACCATCAACATTTGCTGCCAGTCCACGGCCAAGGGCAACAAGCCCTCCACCAACAAACGGATGGTCATGGCAAATGCGGCCAACTTAGGTGCGCCACCAATCATCAAGGTGATGGCTGTGGGTGCGCCTTGGTACACATCAGGGATCCACATGTGGAAAGGCACCACACCGAATTTGAACGCCAAGCCGCAGACCACGAACACCAAGCCCAACACCAACACTTGGTGCTTGATTTGGCCGGAGGCCACAGCCTTGAACACGGTACTGATGTCAAGTGAACCTGTGGCGCCGTACAACATGGACAAGCCATAGAGCAAGAAGCCGCTGGCCATCGCGCCCAACACAAAGTATTTCATCGCAGCCTCGCTGGCCACAGCGCTGTCGCGACGCAAGGCCACCATGGCATAGCTAGACAAAGTCAGCAATTCCAAGCCGAGGTACAACACGAGAAAGTTGTTGCCAGAGATCATGACGAACATGCCCAGCAAAGCAAACAAACCCAAGGTGAACAACTCACCACCACGCAACATGTCACGCTCAGCCGCATAGGGGCGGCCATATACCAAAGTGACCATCACAGCCAATGCTGCAAAGCACTTGAGCCAGCTGCCCATGGGGTCAGAGACCACCATGTTGCCAAAGCTATAAACCGTTTGGCCTTGTGTTGCAGCGACAGCTTGCATATACGCGACCACACCGATGGTGAGGAGCGACAAGGCATAAGTGGTGGTGCGACGTGGGCACTTGACAAACAAGTCCACCATCGCAATGACGATGGCCATGACGGCCAACAGCATTTCGGGATAAACCGCAGCGATGCTCAGTTTTTCAAACATTTTTCAATCCCTCTTTATTGGGGCAACTTGGAGATGGCCACGTGCTTGAGCAAGTCAGCCACGGAGACATCCATCACATCGGTGAATGGCTTGGGGAAAATGCCCATGGCCAACACAGCGATTGCCAACAAGGCCAGCATCAAGAACTCGCGGCTGTTGATGTCGTCCAACTCTTTCACGTGGTCGTTGCCAATAGCACCGAGGTACACGCGCTTGATCATCCACAAGGTATAAGCCGCGCCGAAGATCAAGGCTGATGCGGCTGCAAAGCCCACCCAGAAGTTGTACTTGATCGCACCCAAGATGACCATCCACTCGCCCACGAAACCTGCTGTGCCTGGTAAGCCGCAATTGGCCATACCAAACAACAAAGCAAAAGCAGCGAACTTAGGCATGGTGTTGACCACGCCACCGTAAGCAGCGATTTCACGTGAGTGCACGCGGTCGTACAACACACCAATCGACAAGAACATGGCGGCGGACACAAAGCCGTGGGCAATCATTTGCACCAAAGCGCCGGACACACCAATGTCATTGAAGATGAAGAAGCCCAAGCTCACGAAGCCCATGTGCGCAACAGATGAATAGGCCACCAGTTTTTTCATGTCTTCTTGCACCATGGCCACCAAACCCACGTAGACCACAGCCACGAGTGACAGAGCAATCATGAGCCATGCGTATTCGTGTGCAGCATCAGGCGCAATGGGCATCGAGAAGCGCAAGAAGCCATAAGCACCGAGCTTCAACATGATCGCGGCCAACACTGCAGAACCGCCGGTAGGGGCTTCCACGTGCACGTCGGGCAACCATGTGTGCACAGGCCACATCGGCACCTTCACCGCAAAGGCTGCGAAGAAGGCAAAGAACAACAAGGTTTGCGCAGACATTGGCAATGGCAACTTGTGCCAAGCAGCCAAGTCAAAGCTGCCACCCGATTGGGTGTACAGATAGATCAAGGCAACCAACATCAACAAAGAACCCAACAACGTGTACAAGAAAAACTTGAACGCTGCGTAAATTTTGTTGGGACCACCCCAGATACCAATGATCAAGTACATCGGAATCAGTGTGGCTTCAAAGAACACGTAGAACAGCATGCCGTCAGCTGCGGCAAACACGCCGATCATCAAGCCGCTCAAGATCAAGAACGCGCCCATGTATTGGTTCACACGCTCGGTGATCACTTCCCAGCCAGCGATCACAACGATCACGGTGATGAAAGCGGTCAGCAAAACGAACCACAAAGACAAACCGTCCACACCGAGGTGGTAGAACACATTGAAGCGTTCAATCCACATCGTTTTCTCAACAAATTGCAACGCCGAAGTAGAGACATCAAAATTGTTGAACAAAGGTAACGTCACAGCCAAGCTGACCACAGAACCGATCAAAGCAAACCAACGCACAGCTCTCGCATGTTCGTCACGCCCCAAGGCGAGCAAGATGACACCAAAGAAAATTGGCGTCCAAATGGCAAGGCTCAATAAACCCATTTTTTATTCTCCTTATTTGAGCCAGACGAACCAAGTCATCAGCAAGAACACGCCAAGGATCATGACCAAGGCATAGTGGTAGAGGTAGCCAGTTTGCAACTGACGTGTCAGTGAAGACACACAACCCACCAACTTCCAGGAAGCATTCACAACACCACCTTCGATGATGGTTTGGTCGCCGCCCTTCCACAAGCCGGTACCCAAAGCGCGAGCGCCACGAGCCAAGACGTTTTCGTTGAACCAGTCCATGTAGTACTTGTTCTCGAACAAGACATAGATGGGGTTGAACGTACGCTTGATCGCAGCAGGCACCGCTGGGTTGATCATGTACATGTAATAAGACGTTGCAACACCCGCCACAGCCAACCAGAAAGGTGCTGTGCTGAGCGCATGCAGAGCCATGGCGACAGCACCGTGGTACTCATGCGCCAACTCGTGCATCACTGGGTGCTTGTCTGCATTGATGAAGATGGCGTCGCTGAAGAACTCGCCGTACAACATCGGGTCAATCGTGTAGAAACCGATCAGCACAGACGGAATCGCGAGCAAGACCAAAGGCACTGTCACCACCCATGGGGACTCGTGTGGGCCGTGGTCATGGCCGTGATCATCGTGACCGTGATGGTCATCGTGGCCGTGGTGTGCATCAGGGTTTTGGTCGTAACGCTCTTCGCCATGGAACACGAGGAAGTACATACGGAACGAGTAGAACGCCGTCACAAACACGCCTGCCAGCACGGCGAAGTGGGCAAAGCCAGCACCAGGCAAGGTGCTTTCAGCCACAGCTTCGATGATGCTGTCTTTGGAATAGAAGCCAGAGAAGAACGGTGTACCGATCAAAGCCAGCGACCCCAATAAGGATGTGATCCAAGTGATGGGCATGTACTTGCGCACGCCGCCCATCCAACGGATGTCTTGGTTGTGGTGCATACCCATGATGACGGAACCGGCACCAAGGAACAGCAAAGCTTTGAAGAACGCGTGGGTCATCAAGTGGAACACGGCCACAGAATAAGCCGATGCGCCCAATGCCACGGTCATGTAACCGAGTTGCGACAGTGTGGAATAAGCCACCACGCGCTTGATGTCGTTTTGAATCAGACCCAAGAAGCCCATGAACAAGGCTGTGATGGCACCGATCACCAAGATGAAGTTCAGCGCAGTGTCTGACAATTCAAAGAAAGGCGACATACGGGTCACCATGAAGATACCGGCCGTCACCATGGTCGCTGCGTGAATCAACGCAGAAATAGGTGTTGGGCCTTCCATCGAGTCAGGCAACCACACGTGCAGTGGGAACTGAGCAGACTTGCCCATCGCGCCGATGAACAAGCAGATACAGATCACCGTCACCAGCATCCAGTCGGTGCCAGGGAATGTGAGTGCGCCCAATTCACCCGCCTTGGCGAAGGCTTCGGTGTAGTTCAAGGTGCCGCCATAAGCAGCGATCAAACCAATGCCCAAGATGAAGCCGAAGTCACCCACGCGGTTGACCAAGAAGGCTTTCATGTTCGCGAAGATGGCCGTTGGTTTGTTAAACCAGAAACCGATCAACAGATAAGACACCAAGCCCACTGCTTCCCAACCGAAAAACAGTTGGAGCATGTTGTTGCTCATGACGAGCATCAACATGGAGAAGGTGAACAAAGAGATGTATGAGAAGAAGCGGTTGTAGCCTTCGTCCTCTTGCATGTAGCCAATGGTGTAGAGGTGAACCATCAAGGACACAAAGGTGACGACGCACATCATCATGGCGGTCAGACCATCGACCATGAAGCCGATTTCCATTTTCAGATCGCCCACCACCATCCAGGTGTAGAGGGTCTCGTTGAAACGCGCGCCGTCCAAGGCCACGCTTTGCAGCGTCATGGCAGACAACACGAAGGCGATGAACACACCCAAGATGGTGAGTGAGTGGGTCAAGCCGCGGCCAATTCGGTTACCGCCCAAGCGCGTACCCAAAATACCAGCCAAAGCCGAGCCCACCAGCGGTGCCAATGGCACAGCCAACAATGTAGAAGCTTGCAGGGTTTGTGACATGATGAATTAACCCTTGAGCGTGTTGAGTTCATCCACGTTGATGCTGGATTTGTTGCGGAACAACTGAACCAGAATCGCCAAGCCGATGGCAGATTCAGCAGCCGCCACGGTCAAGATGAAGAAAACAAAGATTTGGCCGTTCAAGTCACCCAAATAGTGCGAGAACGCCACGAAGTTCATGTTGACCGCGAGCAACATCAGTTCAATCGCCATCAACAAGACGATCAAGTTTTTACGGTTCAAGAAAATGCCGATCACAGAGAGTGCGAACAAAATCGCACCCAGCGTGAGGTAGTGGCCTAAGGTGATGCTCATGCTTGGGTCTCCTCGGCGGCTGGTGCTGCAGGCGCGGGTTTGACCGCATCCATCTTCACCAGTTCCACACGGTCACGGGCCTTGACGCGCACTTGGTCGCCCGCATTTTGGAATTTGCTGTCTTTGCGTGCACGCAAGGTCAAAGCGATGGCAGCGATCAAGCCCACCAACAAAATCAACGCCGCCACTTGCACGGGGTAGAGGTACTCGGTGTAGAGCAACACACCCAAGGCTTTGGTGTTGGAGGCTTGCGCCACCACCATGTGCCCAACGTCTGCCACAGGCGCGACAGCAGATGCTGTTTCGGCGGCCGCAGAAGCCACGTCGACAGGTGCTACTGCAGTCACAGCCACCGGAGCAATGACTTGCGCTGCCACTTGTTGTTGAGGTTCGCTGATGCGAAAACCACCCAACAAAACACCCGCCAACTCGAGGGCAACCACCGCACCGACCGTGGCTGCGAGTGGGAAGTGTTTCCAGAAGCCTTGGCGGATGCTGTCGATGTTGATGTCCAACATCATCACCACAAACAAGAACAAGACCATCACCGCCCCCACATACACAAGCACGAGTGCGATGGAGAGAAATTCAGCCTTGAGCAACATCCAAATACCAGAAGCTTGGAAGAAGGCCAAGACCAGGTACAGCGCGGCGTGCACAGGGTTGCGCGCCGTGATGACGCGGAAAGACGCAAACAGCATGACGGCTGAGAACGCGTAAAAAAGAGCCGATTGAACGTTCATCATGAAATCTTTCAACGGTATTTGGCGTCAGCTGCTTTATTGGCAGCGATTTCGGGTTCGTAGCGGTCGCCCACTGCCAACAACATTTCTTTGGTGAAGTACAGGTCACCGCGTTTTTCGCCGTGGTACTCAAAAATGTGTGTTTCAACGATCGAATCCACAGGGCAACTTTCTTCGCAGAAGCCGCAGAAGATGCACTTGGTCAAGTCGATGTCGTAGCGTGTGGTACGGCGGCTGCCGTCTGCGCGCTGGTCTGATTCGATGGTGATCGCCATTGCAGGGCACACAGCTTCACAGAGTTTGCACGCAATGCAACGCTCTTCGCCGTTTTCATAACGACGCAAAGCATGCAGACCACGGAAGCGAGGCGACAAAGGTGTCTTCTCTTCCGGGAACTGAATGGTGATACTGCGCGAAAACATGTACTTGCCGGTGAGGGCCATGCCTTTGAACAGCTCGAGCAACAAGAAGCTCGACAAGAAGTCGCGCAACGAGAAAGGAGCGGATTGGGTAGTTGTTGTCATGGTGTATTTCCGGCCTTAGTTCCAGATATTCCAAGGTGTTTGAATCCAAACACCCACCACCAACAACCAAATCAAGGTGATTGGAATGAAGATCTTCCACCCCAAACGCATGATTTGGTCATAGCGATAGCGTGGGAACGTGGCACGCACCCACAAGAACATGGTCACGACCACAAAGGTCTTGATGCCAAGCCAAATCCAACCAGGAATCATGTTGAACAAGGCATGGTCGATGGGAGACAACCAGCCGCCCAAGAACATGATGACGCACAACATGGACACCAAGATCATGTTGGCGTATTCGGCCAAGAAGAACATGGCGAAAGACATGCCCGAGTATTCGATCATGTGGCCAGCCACGATTTCAGATTCACCTTCCACCACGTCAAAGGGGTGACGGTTGGTTTCAGCCAAACCAGAGATGAAGTAAATCAAGAACACGGGGAACAAAGGTAACCAGTTCCACGACAAGAAGCCCAAGCCCTTGTCAGCCATCATGCCCTTGGCTTGGCTCATGACGATGTCGGTCATGTTCAAGCTGTTACAAGTCATCAAGACGATCACGAAGCAAAAGCCCATCGCGATCTCGTAGCTCACCATTTGTGCCGAGGCACGCATCGCACCAATGAACGCGTATTTGGAGTTAGAGGCCCAACCCGCGATGATGACGCCATACACCTCAAGTGACGTGATGGCCATCAAGAACAGCAAACCTGCGTTGACGTTGGCCAAAGCCACGTCAGGACCAAATGGAATCACGGCCCAAGCAGCCAAGGCTGGCATGATGGTCATGATCGGACCCAAGAAGAACAAGCTGGTGGTCGCTTGAGTTGGGATGATGATTTCTTTGGTGAGCAACTTCAGCGCGTCAGCGATGGGTTGCAACAAACCACCCGGGCCAGTGCGGTTAGGGCCTTTACGGATTTGGGTGTAGCCAATCGCTTTGCGTTCCCACAAAGTCAAGTAAGCCACGCAACCGAGCAAAGGCAACAGCACAGCAACGATTTTCAGCAAATCCCAAAGCACGGGCCAAGCCAGTGTGGTCCACCACACATCGGGCAACAAGCCGAAGCCTGCGTTGTAAATGTTTTCAACCATCACAGGCCTCCCTTCGCATCAGCCGTGAGTTGCAGCGATGGCGCGCGACGCACCAAGCTGTCGAGTTGGTAAATCGCCGCAGTGGCAGGCTGACCTGCTGCAGGGCTCACGTCCACTTGTGCCGTGCAGGCGTTGGACAACAAAGCTTGCACATCAGCAGGGATCGCTTGTGCACGCACCTCTTCGATGGTCTCGAATTCGAAGCCTGGCACATGGAGCATAGAGCCCAACACGCGCAAGACTTTCCATGCAGGACGTGTCTCGCCCAAAGGCTTGACCACGCCGTGGAAACTTTGTGCGCGACCTTCTGTGTTGATGAACGTGCCCGCAGTTTCAGTGAAAGGCGAGATGGGCAACAGCACATCGCTGATGTCCATATTGGCCTTGAAGGGCGACAAGGTGACGACCATTTCGGCTTGACCGATGGCTTGTGCAGCAGCTGCGCCGTTGGCAGCGTCAAAGGCGGGTTCGGTATTGAGCAACACCACCGCTTTCAAACCACCTGCCAACATTTGGCCCGCATTTTGACCGCCCGCTTTTGGCAAGGCACCCACCACTTGCGCACCCACGGTGTTAGCGGCTTCGCCGAGGTAACCCACGGTCGCGCCGGTTTGTGCACCAATCCAATTGGCCAAGCTGAGCAAGCTCGATGCTTTGGCGTGGTGCGCCGCTGCGTTGCCCAACAAAATGGCTTTGCGCTCACCGCCCGTCAATGACTTGGCGATGGCTTGTGCTTCTACGCTGTTGGCATTGCCTGCCACAGGAGCCGCAGCACCGGTGATAGCGCCCACAGCCGCGGCGATGTCAGCCAAGGCTTGCACCCAGTTGGCGGCATCGGCCACCAAGGTGTTGGCCACTGGCATGGCCCAGTCGTAGGCTTGTGCATTCAAAGCGTTGACCTTGCCACCGTTGCGCACAGCTTGGCGCAGACGCTGGGCCAACAAAGGTTGGTCTTTGCGGATGTTTGAACCAATCACCAATGCACGTTGCAGTGTGGTGAGAGAGGCTACAGAAGTACCCAACCAACGGGCTTTGCCATCAGTTTGGAAGTCTGCAGCGCGCAAACGTGTGTCGATGTTTTGGCTACCCAAACCACGGGTCAGGTTAGCAGCCAAGAACAATTCTTCAGCGGTGCTGTGTGGGCTGGCCAAAGTGCCGATGGCTTGCGGGCCGTGCTGGGCTTTGACGCCTTGCAAGCCGTTGGCCACGTATTCAAGGGCTGTTTGCCAATCGACTTCTTTCCACTCGCCGCCTTGCTTGAGCATGGGCTTGGTCAAGCGGTCTGCGCTGTCCAAAGCTTCGTAGCTGAAACGGTCGCGGTCAGCAATCCAGCATTCGTTGACGTCTTCGTTTTCCAAAGGCACAACGCGCATGACTTTGTTGTTCTTGACTTGAACGATCAGGTTGGCACCGGTGGCATCGTGTGGGCTGACCGATTTGCGACGGCTCAATTCCCAAGTACGTGCGCTGTAACGGAATGGCTTGCTGGTCAGCGCGCCCACGGGGCAGATGTCGATCATGTTGCCGGACAACTCGGAGTCGACCGATTGGCCCACAAAGGTTTCGATCTGCGCATGTTCACCACGGTGGGACATGCCCAATTCCATGATGCCTGCCACTTCTTGGCCAAAGCGTACGCAACGTGTGCATTGGATACAGCGGCTCATCTCTTGCATGCTCACCAAAGGACCGACGTCCTTAGGATTGACCACGCGTTTTTCTTCTTCGTAACGTGAAGTGGTACCGCCGTAGCCGACTGCCAAGTCTTGCAACTGGCACTCACCGCCTTGGTCGCAAATTGGGCAATCCAGTGGGTGGTTGATGAGCAAGAACTCCATCACCGACTGTTGGGCCTTGATGGCGCGTTCGCTCTTGGTGCGAACCACCATGCCTTGCGTCACGGGCGTGGCGCATGCAGGCATGGGCTTGGGAGCTTTTTCCACATCGACCAAGCACATGCGGCAGTTGGCCGCGATGCTGAGTTTCTTGTGATAGCAGAAATGCGGAATGTAAGTACCGGCCTTTTCAGCTGCATGCATGACCATGCAGCCTTCTTGGACCTCTACCTTTTTACCGTCGAGTTCAATTTCAATCATGGCACTTATCCGTGTCAAACGTAGGCAGAGACCACGCAGGTCTTGTGCTGGATGTGGTGTTCAAATTCGTGGCGGAAGTGCTTGATCATGCCGCGCACGGGCATGGCGGCTGCATCACCGAGCGCGCAAATCGTGCGACCCATGATGTTTTCAGCCACGTTATCCAACAAAGCCAAGTCGCTTTCGCGGCCTTCACCGCGCTCAATGCGGTCGACCATGCGCCACAACCAACCCGTGCCTTCGCGGCAAGGTGTGCATTGGCCACATGACTCATGCATGTAGAAATAGCTCAAACGCTGCAAGCTCTTGACCATGCAACGGCTGTCGTCCATCACGATCACAGCACCAGAACCCAACATCGAACCGCCCTCTTTGGCGATGCTGTCGTAGTCCATGGTCAGAGTCATCATCAAGTCGCCAGGGATGACGGGGGAAGATGAACCACCAGGAATCACCGCCTTGAGCTTGCGACCTTTGCGCACGCCACCGGCCAACTCCAACAGTTTGGAGAACGGTGTACCCATGGGTATTTCGTAGTTACCGGGACGCTCCACGTCACCGCTGACCGAGAAGATCTTGGTGCCGCCGTTGTTGGGCTTGCCGCATTCGAGGTAAGCCTGACCACCGTTGTTGATGATCCATGGCACCGCTGCGAATGTTTCGGTGTTGTTGATAGTGGTGGGCTTGCCGTACAAACCAAAGCTCGCAGGGAACGGTGGCTTGAAACGGGGCTGACCCTTTTTGCCTTCGAGCGATTCGAGCAACGCGGTTTCTTCGCCACAGATGTAAGCGCCAAAACCGTGGGCGGCGTGCAGCTGGAAGCTGAACGTAGAACCCAAGATGTTGTCACCCAAGAAACCGGCTGCGCGAGCTTCTTCGAGGGCAGCTTCAAAACGTTCGTAGGTTTGGAAAATTTCACCGTGGATGTAGTTGTAGCCCACGCTGATGCCCATGGCATACGCGGCGATGGCCATACCCTCAATCACGATGTGGGGGTTGTGTTGCAAGATCTCGCGGTCTTTGCAAGTACCGGGCTCGCCCTCGTCCGAGTTACACACCAAATATTTTTGGCCTGGGAACTGGCGAGGCATGAAGCTCCACTTCAAACCGGTGGGAAAGCCCGCACCGCCACGACCACGCAAACCAGATTCTTTGACCACGGCAATGACTTCGTCTTGTGTCATGCCTGTGGTCAAGATCTTGCGCAGGGCTTGGTAGCCACCACGTGCTTGGTAGTCGGCGATCGACCAGTTGTTGCCATTCAAGCCCGCCAAAATTTGGGGACCGATATGGCGGTCGTGGAAGCAAGTGTCAGCGCCAGATGAACGGAACTGAGCCAATACGTCGAGTGCTTTTTGTGAAGTCGTCATGCTTATTCCTTCACCGCACGCAAGTCGTCGACCAATTTGTCGAGCTTGTCGTCGCTCATAAAGCTGCACATGGTGCGGTCGTTGACCAAGAGCACAGGTGCATCGGCGCAAGCGCCCATGCATTCGCCGGGTTGCAAGGTGAACAAGCCATCAGGCGTAGTGCCGCCGACTTCGATACCCAGCTTCTTGGCCATGTGCAACAAAGCGCCCTGCCCGTTGCGCAATTGGCAAGGCAGGTTGGTACACACGTTGATCTTGAACTTGCCAACGGGTTGTTGGTTGTACATGTTGTAGAAGGTGGTCACTTCGTGCACAGCCATGGGGGCCATGCCAAGCAAGTCAGCAATCACGCGCTCGCTCTCGGCGCTGACAAAGCCCTGCTCTTGCTGCGCAATCGACAAGCAAGCCATGACGGCAGATTGCTTCTGATCGTCTGGGTATTTAGCGACTTCACGCGCAAAACGCGCGTGCGCCTCGGCCGACAGCGGTGCGCTGTGGTGGGTGTTTACAGAACTCATCGGTCAATTTCCCCGAACACAATGTCCATGGTGCCAATGACCGCGACAGTGTCAGCGATCATGTGGCCACGCGCCATTTCATCCATGGCTGCCAAGTGGGCAAAGCCTGGGGCGCGAATTTTCATACGGTAGGGCTTGTTGGCACCGTCGCTCACGAGGTAGATACCAAACTCACCTTTGGGATGCTCAACGGCTGCATACGCCTCGCCTTCGGGCACGTGGAAGCCTTCTGTGAAGAGTTTGAAGTGGTGGATCAACTCTTCCATGTTGGACTTCATGCCTTCACGGCTGGGCGAAGCCACCTTGTGGTTGTCAGTGATGACAGGACCAGGGTTGGCACGCAACCAGTCCACGCACTGCTTGATGATGCGGTTGGACTGACGCAACTCTTCGACGCGCACCAAATAGCGGTCGTAACAATCGCCGGTTTTGCCCACTGGAATGTCGAAGTCCATGCGGTCATAGACGTCGTAAGGCTGATGCTTGCGCAAGTCCCAAGCGATGCCTGAGCCACGCAACATAGCGCCTGAGAAACCGAGGTTTTTCGCACGTTCAGGTGTGACGACACCGATACCAACCGTACGTTGCTTCCAGATGCGGTTGTCAGTCAACAGCGTTTCGTACTCGTCGACCAACTTGGGGAAGCGTTGCGTGAAGTCGTCGATGAAATCAAGCAAAGAACCTTGGCGGTTTTCATTCAAACGCGCCACCGACTTGGCGTTGCGCACTTTGCTGGCCTTGTACTGAGGCATGCTGTCTGGCAAGTCGCGGTACACGCCGCCTGGACGGAAGTAAGCCGCGTGCATACGAGCACCAGAGACCGCTTCGTACATGTCGAACAAGTCTTCACGCTCACGGAAGCAGTAAATCAAGATGTTCATCGCGCCGCAGTCAAAACCGTGGCAACCCAACCACAACAAGTGGTTGAGCAAACGCGTGATTTCGGAATACATCACACGGATGTACTGCGCACGCTCTGGCACTTCGATGCCCATCATTTTTTCGATGGCCAAGCAGTAAGCATGCTCGTTACACATCATGGACACGTAGTCAAGACGGTCCATGTAGGGCAACGATTGGATATAGGTTTTGCTCTCGGCCAGCTTTTCAGTGGCGCGGTGCAACAAGCCGATGTGAGGATCAGCGCGTTGGACCACTTCGCCGTCGAGTTCCAACACCAAACGCAGCACGCCGTGTGCTGCAGGATGTTGAGGGCCCAAGTTCAGGGTGTAGTTCTTGATATCAGCCATGGTCAGTGCGTACCGCCGTAGTTGTCTTCACGAATGATGCGCGGCGTGATTTCGCGCGGCTCGATGGTGACGGGTTGGTACACCACACGTTTTTGCTCGGCGTCGTAACGCATTTCCACGTGACCCGAGGTTGGGAAATCTTTACGGAAGGGATGCCCCACAAAGCCGTAATCGGTCAACAAGCGACGCAAGTCGAGGTGACCTTCGAACACGATGCCGAACAAGTCAAACGCTTCGCGCTCGAACCAGTTGGCCGAGTTCCACAAGTCATTGACAGAAGCAACCACTGGCAGGTCATCGTTCACAGCAAATACACGCACGCGCAGGCGCCAGTTATGGCTCACCGACAACAGGTGACTCACCACGGCATAGCGTGGGCCATCCGTAAATTTGGAATGGGCGCCGTCCTTGTAACCTGAGTAGTCCAGACCACACAGGTCCATCAACTGCTCAAAACCCAAACGCGAATCGTCGCGCAAGGTTTGGCAAACACCGTGGTAATCGGCGGCAGAGACCGTCAAGGTCAATTCGCCCAAAGCGGATTCGAGAAGCTTGACTTTGCTGCCCAGCACATCATGCAAGGCCGCTTCAAGCGTTTGAATGGAATGACTCATCTGTTTTTCCTAATCAGCGAGCAATGGTGTTTTCGCGGCGGATCTTGCTTTGCAGCTGCAAGATGCCATACAACAAAGCCTCAGCCGTGGGCGGGCAGCCTGGCACGTACACATCCACAGGCACCACACGGTCACAACCGCGCACCACCGAGTAGCTGTAGTGGTAATAGCCACCACCGTTGGCACATGAACCCATGGACAACACCCAACGTGGTTCAGACATTTGGTCGTAAACCTTGCGCAAAGCGGGAGCCATCTTGTTGCACAACGTACCCGCCACGATCATCAAATCGGACTGGCGTGGGCTTGGACGGAACAACATACCGAAACGGTCGATGTCATAACGGGCCGCGCCCGCATGCATCATCTCAACCGCGCAGCAAGCCAAACCGAAAGTCATGGGCCACAAAGAGCCTGTTTTAGCCCAATTCACCACCGAGTCATACGACGTGGTGATGAAGCCTTCTTTGAAAACGCCTTCAAGTGACATAGTGAGTCCTTATTCCCAGTCGATGGCACCCTTGATCCACATGTAGGCAAAGCCTGCAACGAGGATGGCAAGGAAGATCATCATGTCGATGAAGCCAATGAAACCAATTTCCTTGAGCGCCACAGCCCAAGGGAACAAAAATGCAATTTCCAAATCGAACAAGATGAAGAGGATGGCGATCAAGTAGTAACGCACATCGAACTTCATGCGCGCGTCTTCAAACGCTTCAAAGCCGCATTCGTAAGGGGAGTTTTTTGCTTCGTCAGGACGACGAGGACCTAAGAAGAAGCCGATCGCCTGGGGAGCAACCCCCACGCCAAGGCCCACAAGGATGAATAAGAGGACGGGAAGGTATTGTTCTAAGCTCATCGCAATCTCGCGGTCTGACTATCTGGTTTTTAGTCTGCGAAGTCTGCCGTAACTGGTTGACACCAGAGTTACAGCAGACTTTTTTGGATGGTGCCGTCGGCGAGACTCGAACTCGCACAGCTTTCGCCACTACCACCTCAAGATAGCGTGTCTACCAATTTCACCACGACGGCTTTGGGTTGTTTGTTCTAAAGAAGCGAAGAGGTATAACGCTTCCTGAACAGCCTCGGAGTTTACCCCGAAAAAGGGCCCCGTTCGCTCTGAGGCGTGAAGGTTTTACGATTACTTTGTAGGAATTTGTGCTGCACCAGAAGCAGGCACTTCAACCACTGGCGCAGGAGCGACCACTGCACCTTCAAGCACGCTACCTGAGCTGACAGGACGCAAGTTACCGAAGTAAGCCAAGGCCAAAGTACAAACGAAAAACACAGCAGCCAACACACCAGTGGTGCGTGACAAGAAGTTCGCGCCACCGCTGGCACCAAACAAGCTGCCAGAGCTGCCGCTGCCAAAAGCTGCACCCATGTCAGCACCCTTGCCGTGCTGAACCAAGATCAAACCAATCATGCCCAAAGCAGACAACAACTGGACCACTTGAACGATATTCAAAATCAAACTCATAAAAACTCCGAAAAAATAATTACTTTCAACGCGCCGCAGCCGCGATGATGGTTAAGAAATCTGCCGCTTTGAGGGCTGCGCCACCAATGAGGCCGCCATCAATGTCGGGTTGCGCCAGCAATTCAGCGGCATTCGCCGCATTCATACTGCCGCCATACAAGATGTGCACGCGATCTGAATGGGATGTGGCCGCCTTGAGTTGCGCACGCAACACCGCATGCACCGCTTGGGCTTGCTCAGGCGTGGCAGTTTTGCCAGTACCAATGGCCCACACGGGTTCGTAAGCCACCACGATTTCGCTGATGCAATGACCATTGGTGTGAATCACAGCCGCCAATTGGCGCTTGACCACCTCTTCGGTTTTGCCCGCTTCGCGCTCCGCCAAAGTTTCGCCCACACACACGATGGGCGTGATGCCTGCCGACAAAGCGCGTTGCGCTTTGTGCGCCACTTGCTCATCGGTTTCGCCGTGGTATTGACGACGTTCTGAATGACCCACGATGGCGTAACGCACCGCAAAGTCTTTCAACATCGCAGCCGAAACTTCGCCGGTGTAGGCGCCCTGCTCGTGCGCCGACACATCTTGTGAACCCAGGTCTATGCCAGAGCCTTTGACCAGCAGCTGCACTTGCGACAAATACGCCGCAGGCACACACACCGCAACTTGCGCGTGCTTACCAGCCAAAGCTTGCACCAAGCCCTGCTGCACACCATGCACCAAAGCCTCGTTGACAGCCAAGCTGCCATTCATCTTCCAATTGCCTGCAATAAGTTTTTGCTTCATCACTTACTCCAAGTCAAAACAATCTTGCCAATGTGTTGATTGGACTCCATCAAACGGTGCGCATTCGCAGCACCGTCATCAGAAGCTGCATCAAATGTGGAATGAACCACAGGCTTGATACGCCCAGATTCAATCAATGGCCAAACGCGTTCGCGCAAATTACGCGCAATCGCAGCCTTGAATGTCACAGGACGCGGACGCAAGGTCGAGCCCGTGATGTGCAAACGACGACGTAGCACTTTGCCGGCGTCAAAGTTAGCTTTGGTGCCGCCTTGCAACGCAAGGATGACCAAACGGCCATCTTCTGCCAAGCAATCCACCTCACGGGCCACATAGTCACCCGCCACCATATCAAGCACCACATCCACACCTTTGCCGTGAGTCAGGCTCATGGCCTCGGCGGCAAAGTCATGGGTTTTGTAGTTGATCGCATGGTCTGCGCCCAGCGCCACACAAGCCGCACATTTGTCGTCGCTGCCAGCTGTGACGATGACGGTCGCGCCCATGGCCTTGGCCATTTGCATTGCCGTCACACCGATGCCGCTAGAGCCACCTTGAACCAGCAAAGTTTCACCCGCTTGCAACTGCGCACGGTCAAACACATTGCTCCACACGGTAAAGAATGTCTCGGGCAACGACGCTGCCTCGACATCACTCAACCCTGCGGGCACTGGCAAACACTGAGCCACAGGCGCTACGCAATACTGCGCATAGCCACCACCAGCCACCAACGCGCATACACGGTCACCCACCTTCAAACCTGCATCAGCCAAAGCTACGGCATCGCCTGAATCAATGACACCTGCCACTTCAAGTCCAGGCACGTCAGACGCACCAGCAGGCACAGGGTAGTGACCCATTCGCTGCAACACGTCAGGGCGGTTCACGCCACTGGCGCTGACACGAATCAGCAACTCCCCCTCACCTGCCTGCGGCACAGGCCGCTGGCCAACACACAGCACCTCAGGGGCGCCGTGCGTGGTGATTTCAACGATGTGCATCATGTGCGCAACCGCCTCAAACCCTGTTTAGGCTTGGGGTGCAGCGTCGTGTGCGTGGTCCGCTTGTGGACGCTCGATCAACGCCTTCATTGACAACTTCACGCGGCCTTTTTCGTCGGTTTCGAGCACTTTCACGCGCACGATTTGACCTTCGCTGAGGTAGTCCGTGACCTTCTCGACGCGCTCGTGTGCGATTTGGCTGATATGCAACAAACCGTCTTTGCCTGGCAACAAGTTAACCAAAGCACCGAAGTCCAAAATCTTGGTGATGGGGCCTTCGTAAACCTTGCCGATTTCGACTTCAGCCGTGATCTCTTCGATGCGACGCTTGGCTTCTTCAGCTTTCGCGCCATCTGTGGCGGCGATGGTGATGGTGCCGTCTTCTTCGATGTTGATCTGTGTGCCGGTCTCTTCGGTCAACGCACGGATGGTGGCGCCACCTTTGCCGATCACATCACGGATCTTCTCGGGGTTGATCTTCATGGTGAAGAGCTTGGGCGCGAAGTTAGACACTTCGGTCTTGGCTTCGCCCATGGCGGCTTGCATTTTTTCCAAAATGTGCATGCGTGCTTCTTTGGCTTGAGCCAATGCCACTTGCATGATTTCTTTGGTGATGCCTTGGATCTTGATGTCCATTTGCAAAGCGGTAATACCGTTGGTGGTACCGGCCACTTTGAAGTCCATATCGCCCAAGTGATCTTCGTCACCCAAGATGTCGGTCAACACGGCAAAGCGGTTGCCGTCTTTGATCAAGCCCATGGCGATACCGGCCACGTGTGCTTTCATGGGCACGCCAGCGTCCATCATGGACAAGCAGCCACCGCAGACCGAAGCCATCGATGAAGAACCGTTGGATTCTGTGATCTCAGACACCACGCGCATGGTGTAAGGGAACTCTTCTTTGGTTGGCAACACAGCCACCAAAGCACGCTTGGCCAAACGGCCGTGGCCGATTTCGCGGCGCTTGGTCGAACCCATGCGACCCACTTCACCGGTGGCAAAGGGAGGCATGTTGTAGTGGAACATGAAGCGGTCTTCAAACTCACCCGCCAAAGCGTCAATACGCTGTGCATCGCGCTCGGTACCCAAAGTGGAGACCACCAAGGCTTGCGTTTCGCCGCGTGTGAACAAGGCAGAACCGTGGGTGCGTGGCAACACGCTGTTGCGGATTTCGATGGGGCGCACAGTGCGTGTGTCGCGGCCGTCAATGCGTGGCTCGCCTGCCAAGATTTGGCTGCGAACGATGTGGGCTTCGATGTCGAACAACATGTTTTCGACTTTGACCGCATCAAACTCAACGCCGTCGGCTTTGAGCGCTTCCATCACTGCCGCGTAGGCTTGACGGCAAGCCAGCGTACGGGCTTGCTTGTTGCGGTTTTGATAGGCAGCACGGAGCTTTTCTTCGCCGTGGGCTTGCACCTTGGCAATCAGTGGTTCGTCCTTGGCAGGAGGCGTCCAATCCCAAGCGGGTTTGCCCGCGTCGCGCACCAATTCGTGAATGGCGTTGATCGCGATATTGCCTTGCTCGTGGCCGAACACCACAGCGCCCAACATGATGTCTTCTGACAGCTGTTGCGCTTCAGATTCCACCATCAGCACAGCCGCTTCGGTGCCAGCGACCACGAGGTCCATCTGGCTGTCTTTGCGTTGTGTTTGGCCTGGGTTCAAGACGTATTCGCCGTTGATATAACCCACACGAGCGGCACCGATAGGGCCGTTGAAAGGAATGCCAGAAATGCTCAAAGCAGCAGATACAGCGATCAAGGCGGCGATGTCAGCATCCACTTCTGGATTCAAAGAAATGGTGTGCACAACGACGTGCACGTCGTTGTAGAAACCTTCTGGGAACAAAGGACGGATGGGGCGGTCGATCAGACGGCTGGTCAATGTCTCGTGTTCGCTGGGCTTGGCTTCACGCTTGAAGAAGCTGCCAGGGATCTTGCCAGCAGCGTAGGTTTTCTCGATGTAGTCAACGGTCAAGGGGAAGAAGTCTTGGCCAGCTTTGGCGATCTTCGAACCCACCACAGTGGCCAGCACCACAGTGTCGTCCATGTTGACGAGCACAGCGCCGCCAGCTTGGCGAGCCACTTCGCCGGTTTCCATGGTGACCGTGTGTTGGCCCCACTGGAAAGTCTTGGTAACTTTATTGAAAATGGACATGTAATTTCCTTATGAAATTAGCAATCAACCGGTGCAGCACACGATGCCATTCCAGAAAAGTTGGGGCTTTTTTGGAATGACACAGCTTTCGAATCTGCGCCTTGTTGTCTTGCCGGTGGTTAAAAAGTGTGTTTAAAAGTGCAAAACGCCTGAGCTTGTTGAAAACTCAGGCGTTTGTCGTTAGACCTTAAACAATTACTTGCGCAGACCAAGCTTGGTGATCAGAGCAGCGTAACGGTCGAAATCTTTAGACTTGAGGTAGTCGAGCAATTTGCGACGACGGCTCACCATGCGCAACAAACCGCGACGACCGTGGTGGTCTTTGGCGTGTTGTTTGAAGTGAGGTGTGAGTTCGTTGATACGAGCAGTCAACAAAGCCACTTGGACTTCGGGGCTACCTGTATCGCCGGCTGAACGTGCGTTGTCTTTCACGACTTCGGCTTTTTTTGCTGTCAACATGGTTTTTTCCTTAAATATTTGACTTGCGTTGCACCGTGGAAGTTGGTGCAACGTGCTTTGCTTACCCAAAAAGGTAAAGCCCACAGAGTATAGCAGGCGCAGCCACCTTAGGCCAAGAGGCCTGAATCAGGCCAATTCAGCCAACGGCCAGCGGGGTTTGACGTCAAAGCTGTAGCGCGGTTGGGCTTGTGCCATGCCTCCCTCGCTGCTTTGCAAGCGCATGGCAGCCGCCATGGCAATCATTGCGCCGTTGTCGGTGCATAAATGGAGCTCGGGGTAATGCACGCGCACGCCACGCTTTTGGCAGGCCTCATTGAGTTGCTCACGCAAATGCCGATTCGCCCCCACGCCACCCGCCACCACCAAGCGTTTCAGGCCTGTTTCGCGCAGGGCCGTGAGTGATTTCTTCAAAAGCACCTCAACAATGGCCGCTTCGGTGGAAGCCGCCAAATCTGCTTTTCGAAGCTCAAAGTCGTTGCCCAGCTTTTTGGCTTGAGTCATCACCGCAGTTTTGAGACCTGCAAATGAAAAATCCAAATTACCGCTGTGCAGCAAGGGGCGCGGCAACTTGAACGCCGCTGCGTCACCCTGCTCAGCCATCTTGGACAGTGCGGGTCCGCCGGGATAGCCCAAGCCCATGAGCTTGGCCGATTTATCAAACGCTTCACCCGCAGCATCATCTATGGTTTCGCCCAGTAACTCGTAGCGCCCCACGCCATCCACACGCATGAGCTGGGTGTGACCACCCGACACCAGCAAGGCCACAAATGGAAATTCGGGCGGGTCTTCACTCAAAAATGGCGACAACAAATGCCCCTCCAAGTGGTGCACGCCCAGCACTGGCTTATCCAGCGCCGCGCCCAACGCGCAAGCCACGCCGGCGCCCACCAACAATGCACCAGCCAAGCCGGGACCACGGGTGTAAGCCACCACATCCACATCCTGCAAGCTATGTCTTGCATCCACCATCACTTCACGCGCCAAGGGAATGACACGACGAATGTGGTCACGACTGGCCAGCTCGGGCACCACACCGCCGTAGTCCACATGCATGGCCACTTGGCTGTATAGCGCATGCGACAACAACTGCGGCACAGCACTGCCCTCGGCACGCACCAAAGCCACGCCGGTTTCGTCACAAGAGGATTCGATGCCCAAGATCAACATAGGGGCTAGAGTTTAGTGGGCTTCATTCGGCATATAGCGGCAAGTTATCAAGCTTGTTGGAGAATCTGCATCACTCGATAAAACCACACCAACCATGCAAGCCCATCAACCCCATGTCACCCTCGTTGGCGCAGGCCCAGGCGACGCCGATTTGCTCACCCTCAAAGCGGTCAAAGCCATCGCCGCCGCCACGGTGTTGCTGGTGGATGATTTGGTGAGCGATGAGGTGTTGGCCCATGCCAACGCAGGAGCCCGCATCATCTATGTGGGCAAGCGTGGCGGCTGCACATCCACACCGCAAGCCTTCATTGAAAAGCTCATGGCCCAAGAAGCCATGGCGGGTGAAAACGTGGTGCGCCTCAAAGGTGGTGACCCCTTCATCTTTGGCCGAGGTGGCGAAGAGGTAGAACACCTGCAAGCCCAAGGCATTGCAGTGACGGTGGTCAACGGCATCACCGCCGGCTTGGCGGGCGTGACATCGCTGGGTGTGCCGCTCACTCACCGCGAACACGCGCACGGCGTTTTGTTCATCACAGGCCACGCCAAGCAAGGCGCCAGCGACAGCGTGGACTGGAAAGCTTTGGGCCAAACCGCCACACAAGCCAAACTCACCTTGGTGATTTACATGGGCGTAAGCGGTGCCGCGCATCTGCAAGCCGAGCTGCTGCACCACATGCCAGCGCGTACCCCTGTCGCCGTGATTCACCAAGTGAGCCTATCCACCCAACGCCATGCGGTGTGCGAACTGCAAGACCTGCACCACACCATCGTGCGTGAGCAACTGGCCAGCCCCTCGGTCATCGTCGTGGGGGATGTTTTCAAAGGCTTGTTGGCCGCGCAAAACGCCAGCGAGTTGCAACAAGCGCTGGGCTGATGCCCCACTAAACTCGCTGCATGAAAACGTTTGATGCAGTGATTGTGGGTGCCGGCGCTGCCGGTTTGTTTTGTGCAGGCGTCGCGGCACAACATGGCTTGCAAGTGCTCATCCTCGACCACAGCGAAAAAGTGGCAGAGAAAATTCGCATCTCAGGCGGTGGCCGCAGCAACTTCACCAACCGTGACATCGACGTGCGCGCGCCCCACAAACACTTTGTGGGCGACAACCCGCAGTTTTGCCGCAGCGCCTTGTCGCGCTACACGCCTCAAGACTTCATCGGCTTGATGCAGCAACACAGCATCCCGTTTGAAGAAAAACACAAAGGTCAGTTGTTTTGCCAGCGCTCTGCCGAAGACCTGATTCAAATGCTCTTGGCCGAATGCAACGGCTCAGCCAACGGCGGCAGCGTCACGCGCTGGCAGCCTTGCAGCCTCAAAGCCATTCGCTACTCAGACGCCGCACCCCAAGCGCAACGCTACGACGTCGACACTTCACAAGGGGTCATCCAGACAAGCGCAGTGGTGATTGCGACCGGCGGGCTGTCCATTCCAAAAATTGGTGCGACCGACATTGGCTACCGAGTCGCCAAACAATTCAACCTGCGTGTGGTTGAACCTCGCCCAGGACTGGTGCCCCTCACCTTTGACGACAAAGCTTGGGCGCCGTACGCGCAACTCTCCGGCCTCTCACTCCCGGTACGCATCGAAACTGGGGCCAAGAAAGCCCTGCAAAGTTTTGACGAAGATTTGCTCTTCACCCACCGCGGCTTGTCGGGACCGGGTGTGCTGCAAATCTCCAGCTACTGGCAAGCAGGCACTGACATACGCATCAACCTAGCGCCCGAGATCGATCTGCAAGAAGCGCTGATGACCGCCAAACAGCAGTCTAAAAAACGCATCGCCAACGAGCTCAACGCTTGGGGGGTGCCCTCGCGTTTGGCCGACACTTGGACAAGTCAAGATACGGCATGGCAACGCCCCGTGATTGAAGCCAGCGACAAGGCCCTGAACCAACTCGCCGAGCGTTTGAGCCGTTGGTCGCTCACCCCCACCGGCACCGAGGGCTACAAAAAAGCCGAAGTCACCGTAGGCGGCGTGGACACCCGTGATTTATCCCAGCAAACCATGGAATCCAAGCAGCCGGGCCTGTATTTCATCGGTGAAGTGGTCGACATCACCGGCTGGCTGGGCGGCTACAACTTCCAGTGGGCGTGGTCTAGCGCCCATGCCTGCGCAAAAGCCCTGGGCGAGCGTTTGAAATCGGCGGTTTAGTCGCTATAATCTTGGTCTTTGCTGGCAAATCCCCAACGGCCTGATCAACTTAATGTTGGGGAACACCGCAGTTAAGGCGCTTGGGCCCGATCTTCCCGAACACCCTCTGGCTGCACAATTTGGAAACTTTTGGTAATGACCACCATCCGTGTAAAAGAAAACGAACCGTTTGACGTCGCTCTGCGTCGCTTCAAGCGCACCATTGAAAAATTGGGTCTGTTGACCGACTTGCGCGCTCGCGAGTTCTACGAGAAGCCAACCGCTGAACGTAAACGCAAAAAAGCAGCAGCCGTGAAACGCAACTACAAGCGCATCCGCAGCATGCAGTTGCCCAAGAAGCTGTACTAAGCAGCCTCTGCCCCAAAAAAGCTCGCTAGGGACGCCTCAGCGGGCTTTTTTTTCGAATCATTTTTCCCTGTAGGAACACACCATGAGCCTCAAAGCACAAATCACCGAAGACATGAAAACCGCCATGCGCGCCAAAGACAGCGTGCGCTTGGGCACCATCCGCTTGCTGCAAGCCGCGATGAAGCAAAAAGAAGTCGACGAGCGCGTGGAGTTGGACGACGCCATGGTGATCGCCATCGTGGACAAGCTGATCAAGCAACGCAAAGACTCTGTGGCAGCTTACGTCAGCGCTGGTCGCCAAGATTTGGCCGATGTGGAAACTGCAGAGATGAAAGTGCTGGAGGTGTATTTGCCTCAGCGTTTGAGCGCCGAAGAAATCACAGCCGCCGTGAAGGCCATCGTGGCTGAAGTGGGCGCTGCGGGCCCTGGCGATATGGGCAAGGTCATGGGCGCTGTGAAGGCGCAGTTGGCGGGTAAGGCTGATATGGGTCTGGTGTCTGCTGCTGTTAAGGCTGCGTTGGCGGGCTGAGGTTTAGCCTCTCTTGACTCACTGTTGCGGCTGAGGGGGAAGGACTTCCCTGCTCTTACTGTTGAAGGGGCTAGGCCCCCACAACCCTAGACTCCTCTTCGCTGCGCTCAGAATGTCGCTACGGATTGCGGGGGCCTAGCCCCGTCAACAGCGGTTTTCGTGTGCTTAGCGGTTCAGTCAGCTAGCGCGGTCGTAGTAAGGGCTTTGAGCGAAGCGACAAAGCCTATGCAGAGCGCCTAAAGCGAATGTGGTGTGGCGTGACTGCCCGTAGCGACATTCTGAGCGCAGCGAAGAGGAGCCTAGGGCAGTTACGCCACACCGCATTCGCGCCTCAGCAAACTACAAAACCAAAACGCAACGAACAAAGAAAATTAGCTACCCGCCACCTTCATGCGATTGATCAACACAGAACCAATCGTCTTGGCACCCATCGTGTAAGCATCCGAACCAATGGCTTCGATGCCTTGGAACATGTCTTTCATATTCCCCGCGATGGTGATCTCTTGCACGGGATAGACAATGCGGCCGTTCTCCACCCAAAAGCCGCTGGCTCCGCGTGAATAGTCGCCCGTCACGTAGTTCACGCCTTGGCCCATCAGCTCAATCACAAACAAGCCCGTGCCAAGTTTTTGCAGCATGGCATCCAAATCGTCCGTGCTTTGGGTCAAGCGTGAAGACATCACCAAATTGTGCGAACCACCCGAGTTGCCCGTGGTGGGCATACCCAACTTGCGCGCGGTGTAGCTACTGAGGAAATAACCTGCCACACGGCCAGCGTCCACCACGCGGCGTGCGCGAGTAGTCACACCTTCATCGTCAAACGGCGAACTGCCTTTGCCGCGCATGACAAAGGGATCTTCTGAAATATCGATGTGTTTGGGGAATACGGTTTTGCCCAAAGAGTCGAGCAAGAACGTGCTCTTGCGGTACAACGCACCACCACTCACCGCTTGTACAAAACCGCCCAACAGACCCGCCGCCACAGGCGCTTCAAACAACACGGGACATTCGACGGTCGCGATCTTGCGTGACTTCAGACGGCTCAGGGCACGTTCTGCAGCGTAGCGCCCTACCGCTTCGGGTGAAGCCAACTCACTGGCATTGCGCATGGAGCTGTACCACGCGTCGCGCTGCATGCCGTCGCCCTTGCCTGCAATGGGTGCCACCGAAATCGTGTGGCGCGAACTGGCATAGCCACCACGAAAACCGTGGGTGTGTGAGCTGAAAAAATGACTTTGTTGGGCCGACACTGCAGCGCCTTCGCTGTTGGTGATGCGTTTGTCGGTTTGCATGGCCGCCGCTTCGCAACGCAGAGCCAGCGTTGCTGCATCGGCGCTGGTGATGTTCCAAGGGTGGAATAAATCCAAATCAGGATGATGCTGGGCAATGTCTTTCTCGTCAGGCAAGCCAGCCACGGGGTCTTCCGCTGTAAAACGGGCAATGTCGTAAGCTGCTTGTACCGTTCGCTCAATCGCGGCTTGCGAGAAATCAGAGGTGTTCGCATTGCCACGGCGGTGGCCCAAATAAACCGTCACGCCCAGCGACTTATCACGGTTGCGCTCGACGTTTTCTAACTCACCTTTGCGCACCGACACGCTCAAACCACAGCCTTCGGAAGCATCCGCACCGGCATCGGTGGCACCTAGTTTTTTGGCATGCTTCAAAGCTGCATCCACCAGCGATTCGAAGTGCTCGCGGCTGTAACTGAAACCTTGGGC
Organism: Pseudomonadota bacterium; assembly: GCA_041180165.1. Taxonomy (GTDB): domain Bacteria; phylum Pseudomonadota; class Gammaproteobacteria; order Burkholderiales; family Burkholderiaceae_C; genus Limnohabitans. Next base: position 99,743 of record JBEGSC010000006.1, read on the forward strand.
AGGCGTGTGGGATGAGGCTTGGGGTTTGGCGGCTTTGGTCATATCGGCGGCTATGATACTTGTCACAGCGTTTGCCCTTTGCACCGAGGGACAAACCGACCTATTTCAAGCTCCTCATTTATGTCACGTAAACCCAAAAAAGGCTACTTCGTCAAAGGCATGTTCGTGGCCGAAGGCAGTGAACTCGACCTCGAACTCAAAGCCGAACTCAGAGGCACAGAGGGTAAAACCCGGACTGACCGCAAAAAAGACAGCGATGGCCGTCAAGAGTTAGGCGTTGAGCTGCTCACGCTGCGCAATGACCTCACCGAGCGCCTGCATGCCCAAGGCCA
>JBEGSC010000007.1:0-45354 GCA_041180165.1 Pseudomonadota bacterium
CTCAGTGTAACTAGCGAGGGCTTACCCGAGGATGAACAGGGGTTCAAAACACCCCGAATCACTTGATGCAGCGCAAAAAAGCAGCAATCGCCCTAGAAGTTAAGCGTTTGTAGCTAACAGCTTTAACTCATCTTGGCTGATCCAACGCCACTGGCCTGGCAGCAAATCGGCTGGCAATGGCATCGCGCCAATTTGCGAACGGTGCAAGCCCACAACTTTGTTGCCCACAGCAGCCAACATGCGTTTGACTTGGTGGTACTTGCCTTCCGTCAGGGTCAGGCGCAGGTGGTATTCGGCCACGGCCTCACAGGCCGCCGCTTTGACGGGCTTGGGCGAATCGTCCAACACCACGCCGTCGAGCAAACGCTGCACTTGTTTGGCGTCCAGCGGATCGGCCGTGGTCACCTCATACACCTTGGGCACGTGGTGGCGTGGTGAGCTCATGCGGTGAATCAGCTGACCATCATCGGTCAGCACCAGCATGCCGGTGGTGTCTTGGTCCAAACGTCCCACCGCTTGCACGCCTTGCACCGCACCCTTTTGTGGGCGAAAACGCAGCGGCGCAGGCAGCAAGGTGTACATGCTCGGCCACGCTGAGGGCTTGTGCGAACACTCGTAGCCCGCTGGTTTGTGCAGCAGCACGTAGGCCTTGTCGTGGTAGGGCCAGTTCACGCCCTGCACTTGGTAGGGCAAGCCGTCGCGCACCTCCACCCACTGGGTCGCGTCGTCGCAAGTCACCAGGCCCTCGCCCAAATCAACCTGCACATGGCCTTGCTGAATCAGCCCCGCGCAGATGCGGCGTGTGCCAAAGCCTTGAGAAAACAAAATATCTTGCAATTGCATAGGGGGCTAATCGTAAACGCTCAGGTAAACGCTGAGCCTCTCGCGCCACCTGCATGGGCACAATCATGACCATTCACAAGGCACGCCATGACACCTGTTTCGCACTACCTCACCTGCCATTCGTTCAATTTGCATGTCACCACCTGGGGCGATGCATCAAAGCCCGCCGTCATTGCGTGGCATGGCCTCGCCCGCACAGGCCGCGACTTTGACTGGCTGGCCCAAAAGCTGTGCCACGACTACTTCGTGGTCTGCCCCGACACCATTGGCCGAGGCTTGAGCCAATGGGGCCGCGACCCCAAAGAGGACTACAGCTTTGTCACCTACACCCACATCGCGTGGGACATGGTGCAAGCGCTTCGTCTTCAAAACATCCATTGGATCGGCACCTCCATGGGCGGCGCGTTGGGCTTGGTGTGTGCGGCAGGCTTGGTACAGCCCGGCTTCAAAGGCCGTATTCGCAGCTTGGTACTCAACGACATTGCACCGGAAATTTCTGTGGCTGCGGTGGATCGCATTAAAGCCTATGCAGGCCAGCCGCCCGCGTTTGACACCGTGCCCGATCTAGAAGCTTTTTTCCGAGCCGCCTACGCGCCCTTTGGTGCACTCAGCGATGCCCAGTGGCGTCACTTATGCGAGACCTCTACGCGCCGTTTGCCCGATGGCCGTGTCACCCCACACTACGACCCCGCCATCACCCAGCAGTTTTTCCGCGAAGTGCCCGAGTACCCCATGTGGACCGAGTACGACGCACTCGACATTCCGGTAATGACGCTGCGCGGCGCGCAGTCGGATTTGATCTCGCCAGACACCATTCAAGCCATGCGCACACGCGGGCCTGGGGCCAAGGGTTTGTTGCGCACCGAAGAGGTTCAAGGCTGCGGACATGCGCCTGCGTTGAACGCGCCAGCGCAATGGCAACTGGTGATGGATTTTTTGAAGACGTCTCGCTGAGCGAAAAAGCTAGCACCGCTAGCGCAACCTAAGTCACGTGCGTTCAGGCTTGTGGTGGCATCCACAGCGGGTGTTTGTGCATCACTGCCAAAAACGCCTCAGAGTTTTCAAATGCAAGCAGCCACTGCGCCAATTCAGGCCAAGGCTGAGCGTCAAACCAAGCACGGTCCGTGCGTGCAAACTGGCGCACAAACGGGGCCACACACGCATCCAACAACCCCCAGCGCTCACCCGACAAATACGACTGCGTTTGCAAACGTGCTTGCCAGCCCTGCAACACCTCAGCACCTTTGGTGCGGCTGGGCAAGCCATCCAACAAACCAAAGCGCTGCGGGTATTTGTAACGGTCTAAGTGGGCTTTGAATTCGCCATCGTTCAACGCAATGCCCTCGTGCGTTAACGCCCATGCTTTAGACGAACTGGGCAACCACGCTTGCGGATCCTTCTGTTGCAAAGCCCACACCATGATGTCTAAGCTTTGCTCTAGCACCTCCCCCGTAGGTAAGCACAACACGGGTACGGTACCTTTGGGTGACACGGCCAGCATTTCGGCGGGCTTGTCTTTCAGCGCGACTTCGCGGTGCTCATAAGTAACGCCACTCACACGCAATGCCATGCGTGCACGCATGGCGTAAGGGCAACGGCGAAATGAATAAAGGACGGGCGTCAGATCTACTGCCATATTCGACAGGTTTAGTCTTCAATTTTCCAAGTGGGCAACCGCCACTCAAACCGCAATGCCGCCAAACGCAGCAGCGTGACGGTGGCAGCACCAATAGCCACCACGGCATTGGGATCAAAGCTCAAGTAGTGCAAGGCAACCACCACCCAACCGCCTGCAAATGCACACACGGCATAGGGGTGGTGGTCGTGAAAGGCGGTGGGAATTTCGTTGCACACAATGTCACGCAAAACACCACCAAACGTGGCGGTGATGACACCCATTAGCACTGCCACGAGAGCTGGCATTTGCAGACCCAACGCGATTTGCGTACCGCTAGCAGCGAACAGGCCCAAACCTAAAGCATCCGGCCATTGCATGGACTTCTCGGTGGGTTTGAAATGCTGGGCACGCATCAAAAACATGGCGGCAATGCACAAGCCCAAAACGGACCACAAGTACCAAGACTGTTCAATCCAAAACAATGGACGACGGTCCAGCAGTACATCACGCAAAGTGCCGCCGCCAAAAGCCGCCACGCTGGCTACGGCGCAGACGCCCACGGCATCGAGTTTTTTACGTGCTGCCTCGACCACGCCCGACACAGCAAATGCCAATGTCCCAGCGATTTCAATCCCCGTATGCACCCCAGACAGGGTTTGCGTCGTCAACACGTCCATCAACTCAATTCCGTTTAGCCAGCCAAAGGCGCAAGTGTCGCACCTTCGATCTGGTGACGCGCCATGGCATCGGCCACCACACCTGTGGCTTTCATGTCTTCCACAAACTGCGTCAAATAGGCTTGTGCTTCGGGGCCACGATTCTTTGGCAAACCCATGGCCTGCGAGATGACCATGAAGTGGCCAGGCAACATGCGCAAATTGGGGTGCTTGGGCAACTCGGCTTCAAGCTGAGGCTTCACGCCTGCCGCTACATCGTGGCCGTGCGTCAAAAAGAAACTCACCACCTCGGGTGATGTAGGGCTGCGCACCAACTCAGCGGCTTTGAGCTCGCGACTCAAAAACAAATCGTACGCACTGCCCTTACCCACCACCACGGTGTGGCCTGCGCGGTCCACCTCGTCGTTGCTGTGCAGCGGTGAGTCTTGTTTAACCATGTACGCGCCGTGAATCAGCACATAGGGTGTGGTGAAACCAATGGTTTCCCCGCGGGTGGGATCAATGGCAAAAAAGCCCACATCGGCCTCATCTTGGCTGAGGGCCTCCACCGACTTGCTGGCGGCTTCAAACACGACCAGCTTCAAAGGCAAGCCCAAGCGTTGGGCCAGTTGCGCGGCTAGGTCAATCGACACGCCTTCAGGCTCACCCGTTTCGGGATGGCGACGGGCCAAGATGGGGTTACCCACATTGATGGCGACGCGGAGTTCACCTGTGGGTGCGAAAGTGTGAGCAAAGGATGTATGGGTCATCCTCCAATTGGCCCACAAAAAGGTGACACGTAACTTGCTGCGAAAATAGCGGCATGACGTACAGCGTGAAAGAAATGTTCTACACCTTGCAAGGTGAAGGCGCCAATGCAGGGCAACCCGCCGTGTTTTGCCGTTTTTCCGGTTGCAACCTGTGGAGCGGCCGTGAAGAAGACCGCAGCTCGGCCATTTGCCAGTTCTGCGACACCGACTTTGTCGGCACCGATGGCACGCACGGCGGCAAGTTTGACAGCGCACAAGCCTTGGCAGCCGCCATTGCCAGCTTTTGGCCTGCCACCGACACCGAGCACCGCTTTGTGGTGCTGACCGGTGGCGAGCCCTTGCTGCAAGTGGATGAGGCCTTGGTCGAAGCCCTGCACGTGCTTGGCTTCACCATTGCCGTGGAAACCAACGGCACGGTGCTGCCGCCCAAAGGCATTGACTGGTTGTGCATGAGCCCCAAAGCAGGCAGCCTGCGCGTGGTGGCCGCAGGTCAAGAACTCAAGTTGGTGTATCCGCAAGCGGGTGCCGAGCCTGCGCTTTACGAAGCATTGCACTTTGAACACTTTTACTTGCAGCCCATGGATGGGCCCAACGCTGCCGCCAACACTGCAGCAGCTGTGGCCTACTGCCAAGCACACCCGCGCTGGCGACTGAGCGTGCAAACCCATAAGTTGATTGGCATCCGATGAAATACGAACTCAGCCAGCGCTTCTACTTTGAAGCCGCTCACACCCTGCGCCGCAAGATTGATGCGGAAGGCAGCTTGCGCATTCATGGTCACACCTACCACGCCGAAGTGACTATTGCAGGCAAGCCAGACCCAGAGTCCGGCATGATGATGGACCTCGCGTTTTTGCGCAAAGAAGTGGAGAAAGTGCGCGAAAAGCTCGACCACCATTTCCTCGACGAAGTGGCAGGCCTCGGCCCCGCCACGTTAGAGAATCTGTGCGCTTTCATCTACAACGACCTCAAAGCCACTCTGCCCAACATCCACCGCATCAAGCTAGAACGCCCCGCCAGTGGTGACACCTGCTGCTTATTGCCCAACGAGGACTGAACATGTCAATCAAAGCCGTTGTGTTCGATGCTTATGGCACGTTGTTTGATATCTATTCCATCGGCGCATTGGCCGAGCAGCTCTACCCAGGCCAAGGCGCAGCCATCTCGATGCTGTGGCGCGACAAGCAGATTGACTACACGCGACTCATCACGATGTCTGACCCGCATCGCGCAGAAGGCAGCCGCCACTACCAATCGTTTTGGGACATCACGCGCAGCGCCCTGCTCTACACGCTTGAGAGATTCAAGCTCGATGCCAAACCCGAAGACATCGAAGCCCTGATGGGCCAATACGCCAAGCTCACGCCCTTCGCCGAAAACGTAGGCGTGTTGCAGAGCCTGAAAGAGCGTGACATCACCACTGCCATTCTGTCGAACGGCAGCATGGACATGCTCAGCACCGCGGTGTCAAGCGCGGGCATGACCGAGTTGATTGACCACGTCATTTCGGTCGACCCCATTCGCTTGTTCAAAACCTCGCCCGAAGCCTATGGCTTGGTGCAACAGACCATCCCCGCTGAGAAGCAAGACATTTTGTTTGTCTCCAGCAATGGTTGGGACGCCTTGGGCGCCACTTGGTTTGGGTTCACCACGCTGTGGGTCAATCGCCAACAGCTGCCTTTTGAAGCCATCGGCCCCAAGCCCACCTACACAGGACACGACCTGACGCGCGTCTTGGATGTGTTCAACCCCTGATGGACAGCCTGCGCATCGACAAGTGGCTGTGGGCCGCACGCTTTTACAAAACACGTAGCTTGGCTTGCGATGAAGTGACCAAGCACCGCGTACAAATCAACGGACAAGATGTCAAACCTGCGCGCGAAGTGAAAGTGGGTGACATGCTCACCGTGCGCCAAGGCAACATCACTAAAACCGTTCAAGTCAAAGGCATCAGCGCCGCACGCGGCCCTGCACCCGTTGCACAACAGCTTTACGAAGAGACGGCCGAGAGCATTGCTTTGCGCGCCAAACAAGCTGAGCAAAACCGCTTGGCGTTTGAACCCGCACACAGCATCGAGCACGGCCGCCCCACCAAGCGCGACCGCCGTCAAATCGAACACGCATGGAACGAGCGCTGGAGCGCGAGTGCCGACAACTAAACCCAAGACAAAACACATAGGAACACACACATGGGCGCTCAATGGAAAGCCAAAGGCAAAGACTTAGCCGCCAACGCCAAAGGTCGCATGTTTGGCAAGCTCGCCAAAGACATCATGGTGGCTGCTCGCAATGGTGCCGACCCGGCGTCCAATGCACGCCTGCGCATGGTGATGGAACAAGCCCGCAAGGTCTCCATGCCTAAAGACACATTGGACCGAGCGATCAAAAAAGGGGCAGGCCTCACCGGAGAGGCTGTGCAGTTTGAACGCGTGATTTACGAGGGCTACGCCCCGCACCAAGTCGCGGTGATGGTCGAGTGCTTGACCGACAACGTCAACCGCACCGCGCCCGAAATGCGCGTGCTGTTTCGCAAAGGTCAGCTCGGCACGTCGGGCTCGGTGTCTTGGGACTTTGACCACATTGGCTTGATCGAAGCTGAGCCTACAGCGCCTGATGCAGATGCCGAACTGGCCGCCATCGAAGCAGGTGCGCAAGACTTTGAAGCGGGCGACGAAGGCACCTCGGTGTTCATCACCGAACCCACAGATTTGGACTTGGTCAGCCGCGCCCTGCCCGCGCATGGCTTCAACGTGCTCTCAGCCAAACTTGGTTACAAGCCCAAGAACCCCATCGACCCAGCCAACTTGAGCGCTGCGGCTTTGGAAGAAGTCGAGGCCTTTCTGTCTGCGATTGACGACAACGACGATGTGCAAAACGTGTATGTGGGGCTGGTGAGCTAACGTGGGCATTTTGGGCATTGACTTCGGCACATCCAACTCCGCCATCGCTTGGGCGTCGGCCCAAGGCAAAGCCCAGCTCATTCCCCTAGAGGGCCAAGCTCTGGCCATGCCTACGGCGGTGTTTTACAACGCCGAAGAACACAGCACACACTTTGGCCGAGACGCCATCACACATTACTTAGAAGGCACCGAGGGCCGCTTGATGCGCTCGCTCAAAAGCCTGTTGGGTAGCCCGCTGCTGATGGAGACCACCGTCATCAACAACCAGTTGGTGAACTTCTCCGACATCATCGCCACCTACTTGGCAGAGTTGCGCGAACGCGCCACACGCCATTTAGGCGTTGCCCCCACGCGTGTTGTCATGGGCCGCCCTGTGCATTTTGTGGATGACGATGCAGCACGCGACGCACAAGCCGAAGACGCCTTGCACCAAGCCGCCCAACGCGTGGGCTTCACAGACATCTCGTTTCAACTCGAACCCATCGCAGCAGCACTGGACTACGAGCAGCGCCTCACACGCGAAACCACGGTGCTTGTGGCCGACATTGGCGGCGGCACCTCTGACTTCACCGTGGTGCGCTTGGGGCCGGAACGTATGCACCAACCCAACCGCGCGGATGATGTGTTGGCTACCACCGGCGTACACATTGGCGGCACGGACTTCGACCAAAAACTCAGCCTCGGCCATCTCATGCCCTTGTTGGGTTACGGCCACCTAGGCCCAGATCAGCGCGAAGTGCCCAACCGCGTGTTTTTTGATTTGGCCACCTGGCACTTGATCAACTGGCAATACCAGCCCAAAGCGATGGCGCAAGCCAAAGCGCTGCAAGTCAACTACAGCAATGTGCGCTTGCACGATCGGTTGATGCGCGTGCTCACCGAACGCTTCGGCCATCGCATGGCTCATAGTGTCGAACAAGCCAAAATTTTGTGCTCTCAAAACAACAGCACCGCCACCATTGAACTGACTTACCTCGAAGCTAACTTAGCCGCATCACTTAGCCCAGCCGATATTCAAGCGAACGTGGGTCAACTGCTGGCTAACATCGTGGCGTGTGCGCGTGAATGCGTGGAACGCGCAAACTTGGCGCGCAAAAAACCAGACGCTATTTACCTCACAGGTGGCTCATCAGCGTTACGTACATTTCAGCAGGCCCTGAAACATGAATTCATTGACGTCCCCTTGGTCGTGGGAGATTTGTTTGGTGGCGTAGCGTCTGGCTTGGTGTATGGCATTCCATCTAAACCGATCACAACTCGCTAAATCAGAGGCCGCAATGCCTGAGCTGTCTGCTGCAACAACGGCAACCAGCGCTCTACCAAATTGGGGGAGTCAGCATTTGCGCCTGAACGCACCAAGTTAAGCGCAGCCACCATATCACCTCTTTCATTGCGCAGTGGTACAGCCAATGCGTCTACACCAAGCTCATGCTCTTGCATAGCCAAGCTGTAATCCTGCTTAGCGACCTGTCTAAGTTTGCGCTTGAGCTCCCGTACTTGCGTAGCAGTATGTGCCGTCAAACGGCTCAAGCTATTGCCTGTTATCCACGCTTGAAGTTGCTCCGCATTTAAATTTGCCAGTAACACTTGACCTGTCGACGTGGCATGCGCAGGTAAACGCGTGCCCACATGCAATCCATACGCTAGGACGTTGTGTCTGGTCTTGGTGGGCGATGATTCAGGCCCTTGCCATATGCCACGAGCCACAATGATGACAGCGTCGTTTTGAAGAACGGCAACCGAACAAGAAAGCTGTGTGGCTAAACTTAGCTGATGCAATGTAGGCTGCACTGCACGCGGCAAACGTGCTCCAGAAAGATAGCTGCCAGCAAAACCCAATACTTTTGCAGATAGCCAGTAATACTGACCGTCCGTTTCCAAGTAGCCCAAATGTGCAAGCGTGAGCAAATGACGACGGGCAGCCGCACGCGTCAAACCCGTTCGGTCAGCTGTCAGCGTGGCATTGAGACGTTGACGCTCTGTGTCGAAGCTCTCTAAGACAGCCATGCCACGAGCCATGCCTTCAATCCAGTCGGCTTTGTTAAGTTGATTTGACATTTCGCTCATTGCACGATGATCGTGCAAACATTCTAATCAACGCGCATCATGTCAGACTCCACTTTGCGCAAGATCAAATGCAACGTTAATCTCATGCCACTTCAACAAAAAGGATTGAGACATGCGTACACAAGTGGTGATTGTTGGCGCAGGCCCTTCAGGCTTGCTGTTAGGTCAGTTATTGCATAAGGCTGGCGTCGAAGCCGTCATCATCGAACGTCAGAGCCCAGACTATGTGTTGGGTCGTATCCGTGCTGGTGTACTGGAACAAGTAACCATGGATGTGCTAGCCCAAGCTGGAGTTGACAAACGTATGCATCAAGAGGGTTTGGTGCACACAGGTTTTGATTTGTTGTTCAAGGGTGAGCGTCACCGCATCGATTTGGCAGGTCTGACAGGCGGTCAAAAGGTCATGGTTTACGGACAAACCGAAGTCACCCGCGATTTGATGGATGCCCGTCAAGCTGCAGGTCTGACAACCATCTACGAAGCCGACGATGTGCAAATTCACGGATTCGACAGCGCTCAACCCAGCGTGAGCTTTAGCAAAGATGGCAAGAGCCACACCATCAAATGTGACTTTATTGCTGGGTGTGATGGCTTTCATGGCGTGTGCCGCGCCAGCGTACCCAAAAATTCCATCAAAGAATTCGAGAAGGTGTACCCCTTTGGCTGGCTAGGCTTGTTGTCCGATACACCACCTGTGCACGAAGAACTCATCTACGCCAACAGCCCACGCGGCTTTGCATTGTGTTCACAGCGCAGCCACACACGAAGCCGTTACTACTTGCAAGTACCTCTCACCGACAAAATCGAACAGTGGTCAGACGATGCGTTTTGGGCCGAGCTGCGCAACCGCTTAGACCCAGAAGCACGTGACCACTTGGTGACAGGTCCCAGCATCGAGAAAAGCATCGCCCCGCTGCGCAGTTTCGTCACTGAACCCATGCGCTTTGGCTCCCTCTTCTTGGCTGGCGATGCGGCCCACATTGTTCCTCCAACAGGCGCAAAAGGTTTAAACCTTGCCGCCACCGATGTGAAGTATTTGTCAGACGCTCTGATTGAAGCGTGCGTCGAAAAGTCACAGGCAGGCATTGATCACTACTCCACACGCTGTTTGGCGCGCATTTGGCGAGCCGAGCGTTTCTCATGGTGGTTTACCAGCCTGATGCACAACTTCCCCGACCAAGGCGAAATCGGACAGAAGTTCCAAGAGGCAGAATTGGATTACCTCATCCACAGCGAAGCAGGCTCCAGAACGATGGCTGAAAACTATGTCGGCTTACCTTTAGACTTTGGACACTGAGCCATGAATCAACAGGGTGATCGCATCAGTGATCACCCTTATATTTTTTGCATACCCTAGCACTTGCTATGCATAAATTTAATATCTGTTAGATTTTTTTAGGAAGAAATTTAGGTCGAACTCTAGACAAAATAGCCCCTGAAACAAAAATAATTCAGGAGATCTCATGACTCAAACCCAAACGCCCTCCGCGGGTGTGGATAGGTTGCTACAGCGCTTGTGCGATGCAAGCGCCACCATTGGTGGTGTTGTGTTGGTAGCCATCGCCAGCATCACTGTGGTCAGCGTGATTGGCCGTGCATTTTTCTCGCACCCCATCTTGGGTGATGTGGAATTGGTACAACTGGGCTGCGCTGTGGTGGTAGCCTGTTTTCTGCCTTACACGCAATTTCGCCGTGCCAACATCATTGTTGACTTCTTCACGGCCAACGCCAGCGAAAAAACGCAAAACGCCTTGGACGGCTTGGGAACTTTTCTCTACACCATCGTGATGACCTTGGTCGCATGGCGGGTAGCCGTAGGGGGCATTGATATCAAGGCAGCACAAGAGACATCCATGCTCATGGCCTTGCCACTTTGGATTCCTTACATGTTGATGGTGCCAGGCTTAGTGCTCTGCTCGGTGATTGGCTTGGTTCAAACCCTGCAACACCTCGGTCTGATGACAAAGGAAGAAGTATGAGCACGATGAGTATTGGCTTAGCCATGTTTGGCGCCATGTTGGTGCTGATGTCTGTTCGCGTGCCCATCGCGATTTCTATGTTTGTGCCAGGTGCATTGGGCTACATGGCACTGGCCGGTTGGCTGCCTTTGATGTCACACCTCAAAGGCGCTGTGTATAGCCGCGTCTCGATTTACGACTTGTCAGTCATTCCCCTGTTCATGCTCATGGGCGCGTTTGCCGTGCACGGTGGCTTGTCCAAAGCATTGTTTGACTTTGCGAACGCCTTGCTTGGTCGCTTCAAAGGCGGCATGGCCATGGCGGGTGTGTTGGCATGTGCCGCATTTGGTTCCATCTCTGGCTCGACCGTTGCCACCACGGCCACGATTGCGCAAGTGGCTTACCCAGAAATGCGCCGCATCAACTACTCGGGCCGACTTGCCACTGCCGCGCTTGCGACGGGCGGCACGATGGGTGTGTTGTTACCTCCATCCGTCACCTTGATGGTCTACGCCATCTTGACAGAGCAGAACATCACCAAGATGTTCTTAGCTGCCTACATCCCAGCGCTGCTGGCAGCTGTGGGCTACTTGATCGCTATTGCGGTGATCGTTCGCATTCACCCTGACCAAGCGCCTCAAGCCAAAGCTGCCACAGCCAGCGAAGTGCTAACCAGCGCCATGAACGTGTGGCCTATCGCAGCCATCTTCTTGGTGGTGTTTGGCGGCATCTACGGCGGCGTGTTCACCGCGACCGAAGGTGCGGCCATTGGCAACGTGTTGACTTTTGCCATCACTTTGCTGCGCCGCGAAATGACGTTTGACAAGCTCGTCGCCTCCATTCGTACCACGGCGCAAACCAGCGGCATGATCTTCTTGATCTTCATTGGTGCTGACATGATCAATGCCTCATTGGCGTTGTCACAGCTGCCCGCGCAACTGGCCGACATGGTGAGTCATTTGCAAATCACGCCCACTGTCGTCATGGCCGGCATCATGATTTTCTACATCATCCTTGGTTGCGTGATGGATGAAATGTCCATGATTCTGTTGACCGTGCCCACCCTGTTCCCCGTAATCTTGGGCATGGACTTCTTCGGGTTAAACCCGTCTGACAAGGCACTCTGGTTTGGTATCCTGATTCTCACCGTGTGTGAGATCGGCATGATCTTCCCGCCTGTGGGCTTGAACGTGTACATCATGAATGGCCTAGCCAAAGATGTGCCCATGGTCGAGACTTACAAGGGTGTTGTGCCCTTCCTTATCACTGACGGCATTCGCTTGTCGTTGTTGATCGCGTTCCCCGCCATTTCCTTGTGGCTGGTGCATGCACTGACTTAAGTTTTTAACCGGAGACAAAAATGAAGACTCGTATTCTCAAAGTGGCTGCCGCTGCCGCCCTCACTGCAGCATTGAGCCCCGCAGCCATGGCTCAAGAAGTGACACTCAAAGTACACCACTTCTTGCCCGCCTCATCGTTTGCCCAAACCTTGTTCATTCAGCCTTGGTGCGACCGCATCGCCAAAGAGTCGAACAACAAGATGAAGTGCCAGATTTATCCATCCATGCAGCTCGGTGGTTCGCCCCCTCAGTTGTTTGAACAAGCGCGCGACGGCGTGGCTGACGTTGTTTGGACATTGCCTGGCTACACAGCTGGCCGCTTCCCATCAGTGGAAGTGTTTGAAATGCCCTTCATGATGCAAAGCCCAGAAGCCACCAGTAAAGCGGTGTGGGACTATGTGGACCAATACGCCAAAGCTGAATTCAAAGACGTCAAAGCACTGGCTTACCACGTGCATGGTGACGGTGTGTTCCACATGGTCAACAAGCCAATCCGGACTGCCGCTGACTTGAAAGGCGTGAAGTTGCGCGCACCCACACGTGCCACCAACAAGTTCATCGCCATGTTGGGTGCTACCCCTGTGAGCATGCCTGTGCCACAAGTGGGTGACGCATTGTCCAAAGGCGTGATCGACGGCGCTGTGGTGCCTTACGAAGTGGTGCCAGCTGTGAAGATTCAAGAGTTGGTGAAATTCCACTCTGAGACCGATCCAGCAGAACCCGCGTTCTACACCTCTGTGTTCATCTTCGCGATGAACCAAGCCAAGTACGACTCGTTGTCACCAGAACTGAAAAAAGTGATTGACCGCAACAGCGGCCAAGCCTTGTCAGGTATGGCTGGTAAAGCGTTTTTTGAAGCCGATGCTGAAGGCAAAAAACTCACCACCAAAAACACGACCAACGTGATTCCAAAAGCTGAGTTGGAAAACTGGAAAAAGCTTTCACAGCCTTTGTTTGATTCATGGGTGTCTGACATGAACGCCAAAGGCCAAAACGGCAAACAAATGCTCGATGGCGCGAAAGCTTTGATTGCCAAGCACCAAGGCGGCAAATAAACCGTTTACTGCCAATAAAAAGGGCCGCACATGTGCGGCCCTTTTTTATGACTGAACTCAGGCTGAAGTTACTTCAACGGCAACATGTGTTGGGCAAAGAATGCGTTCAGCTCTTCGCGTGCAGTGAGTGGAAAGACTCCTGATACATACTGGTCTGGTCGCACCACAACGATAGCACCCGCTTTGTCAATTTCTCGGTCACGAAAAATGTCTCGACCGTGGCCGGATGCAAAGATCTGGTTCACATCAATCAGGCCAAAGGGCGTCTTGATGGGCTTGAAGGCCTCAGGCACATGACCAGGCTCCACCTCGGTGTAGTCTTGCTGGTAGATCACCTTCGTATCAAAGACGGCATCTGTATCCGCATTGTGAGGTGTGTACTTAACGCGGGGCGACTGTGCATCATGTTGCCACCAGTGAGCAAAGTCAGCTGTCAAGGTGTCAGAGATTGCAGGTGCAGCAGCATCTGCGAACACATACACACGCCATCGGCCATCGGCCTCATGCAAATGCCCCAGTTGACGCCAACGATTGTCCGCACGTCGCATCACTTCAGCTGACTTGAAACGCTTGCCGATGGGAAAGCCCACAGCCAGATGCTGATGCTCAGCGCCTGCCACGATTTGATTCTTCGGGTACTGCGTCATGAAACCCATGGGAAACTCGATCGTTTTCTCGTACCAACGCGCCAGATCTTGCGGGTCATCCCACTCATCGACTGGGCGAGCCATGAGGGTGGACCACTCTTTGTCAAAGTTGATCAGATCCTGTGCAATCACGCGGCGCTCTGAAGAATAGGTGTCTAACAAAGACTCTGGGGCACGGCCTTCCAACACAGCAGCAAGTTTCCATGAAAGATTCCAGCCATCTTGAATTGACACATTCATACCTTGACCGGCTTTGGCAGAGTGCGTATGGCAGGCATCGCCCATGATGAACGCGCGAGGGTGTTGCTGACCAATCCGCTCAGCGGGTACGTTGTCAAAGCCCGTGGTCACGCGATGCGCCACTTCATAGACTGACCACCAAGCAATGCTCTTCACATCAAGGCTGTAAGGGTGAAGGATGGCATTGGCACGACGGATGATTTCGTCGAGGCTGGTATTGCGAATCTCGCCTGCATCGTTTTCATCGAGGTTGCCTAGATCAACATAGAGTCGTGAGAGATAGCCACCTTCGCGTGGAATCAACAAAATATTACCTGCGCTGTGTGACTGAATGGAGCACTTGACCTGAAAGTCGGGAAAGTCTGTGTTGCACAGCACATCCATCACGCCCCATGCGTGCAAGGAGGCATCACCTTCCAATTTGTGCCCAAGCGCAGCACGTACATTGCTGCGTGCACCATCGCCACCGACCAAGTATTTCGCACGCACGGTCCGCACTTCACCGTTACGCGGGCCTGCGATGTACTTGATACGCGCCGCTACTGGATATTCATGATCATCGTCAATGGTCAGATCGACGAATTCAACACCGTAGTCAGGAACGATTCGCCCTGGAGACTTTTCGGCACAACCTAAGAAGTAATCTAAGACGCGTGATTGGTTCACATAAATGTGCGGAAATTCACTCACGCCATGCGCATCGTCTGGCACGCGGGAGACGCGCACAATGTTTTCGGGATTCTTGTCGTCGGGTTTCCAAAAGCACATCTCAACATTGCGGTAGGCCTCATCCACGATGGCGTTGGCAAAGCCAAAAGCTTGAAAGGTTTCGACCGAGCGAGCCTGAATGCCGTCTGCTTGTCCTTGCGTCAGTCGACCTTCGCGACGCTCAATGATGCGTACGTTGATGCTAGGAAAGTGCGACAACTGCGCAGCAACCGTCACAGCCGCAGGGCCAGTGCCGACAATCAACACATCCATTGCATCTGGGATGTCGGTGGGGCGGTTAATGCCGTAGCCTGCGGCTGGTTTAATTCTGGGATCTTCTGAAACGTAACCGCGATGGTGGAATTGCATAGATCTGTCTCCGTTATGGGTAAACCTCAGGGGTCAATTATTCTGGTGCGCCAAGATTTTTTTGCAGAGTGTCGAGGGCGTCATACACCTGCTGCAACTGCTTCACGCCCACGAGCTTTTCAATTTCTAAATACTCACGCTCGATCAAGGGTGCCATGCGTCTGCCCAACTTCTTTGTTGCTGCAGTGACGGTGACGGTGACCCGTCGTTGATCGTGCGCCATACGTTCGCGCTTGATCCAGCCAGCTTCTTCCATGCGCATCAGAACACCTGCAATGCTTGGGCTAGAAATTAAACATCGCTCGCACAGCTGACGGGGCTCTAGACCATCTTCATCCAAGAGAACACGAAGAATTCGCCACTGCTGCTCGGTCACGCCATATTGGTTGAGCACAGGGCGAAAACGACTCATCAAGGCCTCTCTCGATTGGAGCAGTAAGTGAGGCAAATTTTTGTGCCTAAGCGGGCTTTTCATGGTCAGAAATCAATGTTTGTGACTCGAACTGTAACGAGTTAGAGCGGCCTTGAGTGCCTGAATTGAGCTGAGTTGAGGGATAACACCAACAAAAAGTTCAGGAAAGATTCATTGACTCACTCACAAGTGAGTGTTCAAATCACGAATATATTAGCGAAATGCTTAATTTCAAAAAGTTGACTATGTCGAACATATTTCAACCGCCTGTTGGCGGCACGGTTTACGGCACCTTGTTGAACCATCGCGAGGCCTTGGCGGCTTTGGGCGATCAAGTCAATGCGGCGCCTTACAAAGCACCACCCAAAGCGCCAATTTTGTATATCAAGCCGCGTAACACTTGGGCTCGAAGTGGTGACGCAGTGGCTGTGCCATCAGATGCACACGAGCTTCAAATGGGTGCCACCTTAGGTTTGGTCATCGGACACACCGCTTGCAAGGTGACTTCCGCAAATGCTTTGGACTATGTCGCGGGCTACGTGGTGATGAACGACATCAGCGTGCCGCATGATTCTTTCTATCGCCCATCCATGCGCTTCAAGTGCCGCGATGGTTCTTGTCCGATGGGTGCGTATGTGCCCCGTGACGCCGTAGCCAACCCTGATGCACTTGCTGTGACGGTGGCGATTGATGGCGAGGTAGTGCAAAGCACTGACACTGGCGGTCGTATTCGCTCAGTGGCGCAACTGTTGGTGGATGTGACTGAATTCATGACTCTGCATCCAGGCGATGTCCTCAATATTGGTGTGGCTGCGCATGCGCCGCTCGCGCGTGCGGGGCAGCGCGTGACCATTACCATCGAAAGTGTGGGCCAATTAGACAATGCATTGGTGGCGGAGGAGTTGGTATGAAGCGCGCAAAAGTAGCCTACGGCGGCGCCATCCATGACGCCTTCGAACACCCCACAGGCGTACAACTGGTCGATGGTCGCGTGGTGTCTGAAGATGCCGTGGTCTGGTTGCCACCCTTTGAAGTGGGCACCATCATCGCTTTGGGTTTGAACTACGCGGACCATGTGAAGGAGCTCTCCAAAGAGCTGACCGTCACCGCCAAAGATGAACCCTTGGCTTTTCTCAAAGGCCGCAGCTCATTGATTGGCCACCGTGCGCAAACCCGTCGCCCTGAAGGCGTGGCCTTTATGCACTACGAGTGCGAGCTGGCTGTGGTCATTGGTAGCACCGCCAAAAACGTCAAGCGCGAAAACGCCATGCAACACGTGGCAGGCTACACCGTGGCCAACGATTACGCGATTCGTGACTACTTAGAAAACTATTACCGCCCAAATCTGCGCGTGAAAAACCGCGATGGTGGCACCGTATTGGGCCCGTGGTTGGTCGATGCTGCTGATGTGCCAGACCCGCACGCCTTGGCGTTGAGAACCCTGGTCAATGGCGTGGTGACCCAGCAGGGCAACACCAGTGATTTGATTACGGATATTCCTGCATTGATTGAATACCTCAGTAGCTTCATGACGCTCAATGCAGGCGATGTGATCTTGACGGGCACGCCTGACGGCGTAGTGAATGTCAATGTGGGCGATGAAGTGGTGACTGAGATTGACGGCATTGGCCGATTGGTCAATACCATCGTGGCGGATGCTACGTTTGGGCGCTGACTCATTTTGAAAAATTGAACGAAGGAAAGCATATGCGCATTGAGCATTTGATCAACGGTAAATCAGTCACGGGCAAGGACTACTTTGAGACGGTCAATCCCGCCACGCAAGATGTGTTGGCCGAAGTGGCCAGTGGCACATCCACAGAAGTGAATGCAGCGGTGCAAGCTGCCAAAGATGCGTTTCCCGCATGGGCAGGCCGCCCCGCCACTGAGCGCGCCAAAATCATGCGCAACTTGGGCGATTTGATCGCCAAGCATGTGCCAGAGATCGCACAAGCTGAGACCAAAGACACGGGCCAAACTATCAGCCAAACAGGCAAGCAGTTGGTGCCGCGATCGGCAGATAACTTCTACTACTTTTCTGAAATGTGCACGCGTGTCGATGGTCACACCTATCCCACGCCCACGCACTTGAACTACACCTTGTTTCACCCTGTGGGCGTGTGTGCGTTGATTTCACCTTGGAACGTACCGTTTATGACGTCAACTTGGAAGGTGGCCCCCTGTCTCGCGTTTGGTAACACCGCGGTGTTGAAAATGAGTGAGCTCTCCCCTTTGACCGCAGCTCGTTTGGGTGAGTTGGCCCTAGAGGCGGGTGTGCCTGCTGGTGTATTGAACATCGTGCACGGTTATGGCAAAGAAGCGGGTGAGCCATTGTGTGCCCACCCCGATGTGCGCGCAATTTCATTCACCGGCTCCACCGTCACGGGCAACCGAATTGTGCAAGCCGCAGGCTTGAAAAAGTTCAGCATGGAGCTGGGCGGTAAATCACCGTTTGTTATTTTTGAAGACGCTGATTTAGACCGTGCGTTGGATGCCGCCATCTTCATGATCTTCAGCAACAACGGCGAACGCTGCACAGCAGGCAGCCGTATCTTGGTTCAAAAAAGCATCTACGCTGATTTCGCTGCCAAGTTTGTTGAGCGTGCCAAGCGCATTGTGGTGGGTGACCCCTTGGACGACAAAACCATCATTGGCCCCATGATCAGCCAAGGCCATTTGGCCAAAGTGCGAAGCTACATCGAGCTGGGCGCGAAAGAAGGCGCGACAATTTTGTGTGGCGGCTTAGACGCGCCAGACTTGCCAGCGCATTTGCAAAAAGGCAACTTTGTGCGCCCCACCGTGTTTGCCGATGTGGACAACCGCATGCGCATTGCGCAAGAAGAAATTTTCGGTCCCGTGGCGTGTTTGATTCCATTCACCGACGAAGCCGATGCCGTCCGCCAAGCCAACGACATTCAATACGGTTTATCCAGCTATGTGTGGACCGAAAACCTGGGCAAAGCCCATCGCGTGGCCGCTGCCATCGAAGCGGGCATGTGCTTTGTGAACAGTCAAAACGTGCGTGACCTGCGCCAGCCTTTTGGCGGTACCAAAGCCAGTGGCACAGGCCGCGAAGGCGGCACATGGAGTTATGAGGTCTTTCTTGAGCCCAAAAACATTGCGGTGTCGATGGGCTCGCACCACATCCCGCATTGGGGTGTGTGAGTATCAACGCCTGCACAAAAGCTAGGAGACAAAGATGGGAAAGCTCGCATTGGCCGCCAAAATCACCCACGTGCCCAGCATGTACCTGAGTGAACTGCCGGGCCCACGATTTGGCACACGACAAGACGCGATTGATGGCCATAAAGAAATCAGCCGTCGCTGCCGCGAATTGGGCGTGGACACGCTAGTGGTGTTTGACACCCATTGGCTGGTCAATGCCAACTACCACATCAACTGTGGCGCGCATTTCAAAGGCACTTACACCAGCAACGAGCTACCGCACTTCATCAGCAACATGAGCTACGAGTCTGCGGGCAACCCAGAGCTCGGTCATATTTTGGCCAAGGCTTGCAACGCCTACGGCGTAGAAACCTTGGCACACGATGCCACCACTTTGCAGCCCGAGTACGGCACCTTGGTGCCGCTGCGCTACATGAACGAAGACCAACACTTCAAAGTCATTTCGGTCTCTGCGCTGTGCACCTCGCATTACTTGAACGACAGTGCACGTTTGGGTTGGGCCATGCGCGAAGCAGTGGAAAAAAACTACGATGGCAAGGTGGCCTTCTTGGCCAGTGGTTCGTTGTCACATCGCTTTGCACAAAACGGGTTAGCACCTGAATTCGCGTTCAAAGTCTGGAGCCCCTTCCTCGAACATTTGGACGCACACGTGCTGGAGATGTGGCACAAGCGTGAATGGGCCGACTTCTGCGAGATGCTGCCCGAATACGCAGCCAAAGGTCATGGCGAAGGCTTCATGCACGACACAGCGATGTTGCTCGGTGCCTTGGGCTGGGGCGGTTACGACGGTGGCGTGGACATCGTCACGCCGTACTTCGGCGCTTCGGGTACAGGCCAGCTCAATGCGGTATTTGAAGTCACACCACAAGACGGTCAACACATTCCTGCGGCTGTGGCCAGCCAAGCGCAGGGCTACAAAGTCGCTACTCGGTTGTAAACCATGCCTCATCTCGTCATTCTCTATACCGGCCAACTCGACCAAGAAGTCAACATGACGTCGCTCTGCCGACAACTCGCCGACGCCATGCTCACCGTCAAAGATGAGTCGGGCAAGCAAGTGTTCCCGACGGGCGGTACGCGCGTGTTGGCTTATCCCGCGCCGCACTACGCCGTGGCCGATGGCGGCGCAGCAGGTATTGCCGCAGGCGCAGCAGCAGGTGTTACCGCAAGCGGTAACGGCGACTACGCCTTTGCGTATCTGAACTTGCGCATGGGCCGTGGTCGGACCGAGGCCACACAAAAGCTGGCAGGCGAGACTTTGCTTGCAGTGACCAAAGCATTTTTCGCCCCACTCATGGCGACCAAGCACATGGGTGTCACCCTACAAATTGATGTGGGCCAAGAAGTGTTTGATGCCAAGCACAGCACCCTGCACCCACTTTTCAACAAGGCGTAAACATGTCGGTATTCACAGAAGAACAAATTCAAGCCTTGGCCGTTGAGCTCAACACCGCAGAGAAAACACGCACGCAAGTCGAGCATTTTTCTAAGCGCTTTGCGGGCATGACCATCGAGGATGGCTACCGCATCAACCGTGCTTGGATGGCTTTGAAGTATGCAGAAGGCCGCACCGTCATTGGTCACAAAATTGGCTTGACCAGCCGAGCCATGCAGCAGTCCAGCCAAATTGATGAGCCTGATTACGGCACTTTGCTCGATGACATGTTGTTCACTTGTACCCCGGGTGAGGTGCTGAACATTCCATTCACCAAGTTCATCGCGCCGCGTGTGGAAGTCGAGCTGGCGTTCATTCTCAAAAAAGAATTGCGCGGCCCCAATGTCACGCTTGAAGATGTGTTGGACGCGACCGAATACGTGACCCCTGCCATTGAAATCATCGACTCACGCATCGAGCAATTCGACCGTCACACCAAAGTCATGCGCAAGGTGTTTGACACCATCAGCGACAACGCTGCGAATGGTGGCATTGTGTTGGGCGCTAACAAGGTCGATGCCAAAACCACCAACCTGCCTTGGTGCGGTGCCATCTTGCGCCAAAACGGCGTGGTGGAAGAAACAGGCTTAGCCGCAGGCGTGCAAGGCCATCCCGCCATTGGCATTGCTTGGCTGGCCAACAAACTCGCACCTTGGGGTGAGCACTTGGCAGCAGGAGAAATTGTGCTGGCGGGGTCATTCACCAAACCAGCACCTGCCAAGCTTGGCGATGTCTTTGAGGCTGATTACGGCCCGCTCGGTTGCTTGAAATTTAAATTTGTTTGAGGGACTACACATGACAGACGCCTTCATTCGCCCACTGCGCTACAGCGATGCCGAATGGCAAGCTCGCGTTCAGTTGGCCGCGTGCTACCGAATCTTTGCGCACTTGGGTTGGTCTGAGCTGATCTACAACCACATCTCATTGCGTGTGCCTGACGAAGAAGGTCATTTCTTGATCAACCCATTTGGCTTGCACTACACCGAGGTGACAGCGTCTAACTTGGTAAAGGTTGACATTCAAGGCAACATCATTGGCCACAGCGATTGGCCGATCAACCCCGCTGGATTCACATTTCATGGTGCGATTCATGCCACTATGCCTAATGCACACTGCGTGATGCACATCCACTCCACACCGACGATGGCTGTGTGTTGTTTGAAAGATGGCCTGTCGTACACCAACTTTTATGCAGCTCAGCTCTGGGGACAAGTGGCATACCACGACTTTGAAGGCATCACCGTGCACGGTGAAGAAGGTGCACGCATTCTTGCCAGTTCGGCGGGTAAACCAGTGCTGCTGTTGCGTAACCACGGCCCTGTGGTCATTGGCACCTCATTGGCGCAAGCGTTCAATTTGATGTGGCTGGTGCAGCGTGCGTGCGAAGTGCAAGTGGCCAGCCAAGGCTTAGGTGCTTTGCAACCCATCACAGAGAAAGCCTTGGAAGGTTGCGTGCGCGACTCACTCAACTTCAATCCCAAGTTCGGTGCAGGTGAAGATTCGTTTGCTGCCATGCAGCGTTTGATCGACCGCATCGACCCCAGCTACAGGGCCTAACTACGTGACTGATCCTGTTATGAAAATTGCTGTGGTGGGCTTAGGCGCGGTGGGTGGCGCATTTGCCGCTTTGTTGGGCACATTGCCGCCATCCAAAAACATACAACTATCTGCCATCGCCCGCGGCAAAGCTTTGGCAGTCATTCAAGAACAAGGCTTGTTGTGGACGGATGCATCGGGCCAAACGCATCATGTCGAGTTGACAGCCAGCGAGGATGCTGCTGATCTTGGGCCTCAAGATGTGGTGATCGTAGCGGTGAAAGGGCCTTCTCTCGCTGGCGTAGCACCTGTGGTTCAACAGCTATTGGCACCGCACACGGTGGTGTTGGTGGCGATGAATGGTGTGCCTTGGTGGTTCTTTGATGGCTTGGGCGGTGCGTGCGATAGTTTGAAGTTGCCTGTGCTCGATCCGCAAGGCGTGATTGCCAAGTGCATTCCTACATCACAGGTGCTGGGTTGTGTGGTGCATTTTTCAGCACAGTCGCCCAGTGCAGGCGTGGTTCAAAACATGAAGGGCAACCAACTGATCATTGGCGAACCTGCTGGCGGAGTTTCGTCGCGTGCACAAACCTTGGCAGATTGTTTAAACGCCGCAGGCTTTGATGTGAAAGTGTCGCCACGCATTCAGCAAGACATTTGGTTCAAGCTGTGGGGCAACATGACGATGAACCCTGTCTCTGCTCTGACAGGCGCGCCTTGCGATCAAATTTTGGACGACGACTTGGTACGTTCATTTTGCAGCACCGTCATGCTCGAAGCACAGGCCATCGGTGCGTGCATTGGGTGCGACATTGCACAAGCGCCAGAAGATCGGCATGCCGTGACCCGCAAGCTGGGCGCATTCAAAACCTCGATGTTGCAAGACGTTGAGCAGACTCGACAGATCGAGCTAGACACGTTACTCGGTGCAGTTCGAGCAATAGGTCAACACCTGCAACTACCTACTCCCTCTATGGATGCCTTGTACGGCCTCACACGATTGATGGCCCGCACGCGTGGGCTTTACCCGAAAGATGATCTATGAAAATTCCAACCAACCAATTTCTTGCCGCGATTCGACAAGGCCAAAACCAAATTGGCTGTTGGGTCGGGTTGGCCGATGCCAATGTGGCCGAGGCCTTGGCAGGCTGCGGTTTCGATTGGTTGCTGCTTGACGGCGAGCATGCACCCAACGATGTGCGCAGTGTGCTGGAACAGCTTCGTGCAGTGGCACCTTATGCGGTGTCGCCCATCGTGCGTCCTGTGCAAGGTGATGTGGCCCTGATCAAGCAATACCTCGATGTGGGCGCACAAACATTGTTGGTGCCCATGGTGGACACGCCCGAGCATGCTGCTCTGTTGGTCAAGGCCATGCGTTACCCACCAGAGGGCATCCGTGGCGTGGGCGCGGCATTGGCCCGGGCATCACGCTGGAACCAAGTGGAAAACTATTTGAATTTGGCCAACGACCAGATGTGTTTACTGGTACAAGCTGAAACTCCTTTGGCTCTGAAAAACATCGAGGCTATTGCTCATACCGAGGGTGTGGATGGCGTGTTTTTTGGACCGGCTGATTTGTCTGCCTCGATGGGTTTTCGAGGTCAGCCCTCACACCCCGAAGTGCAAAAAGCCATCATCGATGCCATTGCCAAAGTACGCGCAGCAGGTAAGGCCGCCGGTATTTTGGTGACTGATAAAAAGCTGGCCAACGACTACCTTGCACAAGGCGCCAACTTTGTAGCTGTGGGCGTGGACACCACACTCTTGGTCAAGGCTGCGACTGAGCTTGCAAACAGCTTCAAACAACCAACTTCGCAAACACTAGCCGATGGCAAGCTTGGTACGGCTGGTGGCTACTGATCAGTGAAACTCTTCGGTATCCACCTCAGAGGCGTTCAACGCGTTGTAACGCGGCCCCTTCACCGTCTGCTGATTGACGAGCGCCTCTAAGCGTTGCATCTGCTCATCCGTGATGGACACATCAGCCGCAGCGATGTTGTCTTCGAGGTGATGGATGTTTTGTGTGCCGGGAATGGGGATGAGCTTGTCATCTTTGTGCAGCAACCAAGCCAAAGCCAGTTGAGCGGGTGTGCAACCCACTTCTTGCGCAATGGCTTGGTAGGCATCCAGCAAAGGCAAATTGGCGGCGTAAGTATCAGGCGCAAAGCGAGGCATAGCGCGTCGAATGTCATTGGCAGCCAAGGTACTCACATCGCGCAAGTCACCGCACAAGAACCCTCGCGCCACGGGGCTGAAGGCGACAAAGGTCGCGCCTAGTTCTTCGCAAGCTTTGAGCACGGCAATTTCAGGGTTGCGTGTCCACAGCGAGTATTCGGTTTGCACCGCCGCAATGGGGTGCACCGCATGCGCCTTGCGCAGCGTAGTGGCTGAGACTTCACTCAACCCAATCTCGCGAATCTTGCCTGCACGCACCAAGTCGCTCAGTGCGCCTACGCTGTCTTCGATGGGTACTTGCTTGTCCCAACGGTGCAAGTAATACAGGTCAATCACATCAGTGCCCAAACGCGACAGGCTGTCTTCGCAGTTCTTGCGCAGCGTCTCGGGTCGGCCATCAATCACGCGCTTCACACCATCCGGGAACGATACACCGGCCATGCCACCTTTGCTGCACAAAGTGATTCCATGGCGATGCGCTTTGAGCGCCCTGCCCACCAACAACTCGTTGGTGCCAAAGCCATACAAGGCTGCCGTGTCAAACATCGTCACGCCAAGATCTAAGGCACGGTGAATGAGTGCCTCACCCACTTCAGGCGCAGGTGGCGCACCGTAAGCGTGGCTGAGGTTCATGCAGCCTAGGCCAATGGCTGAAACTGTGTAAGGGCCGAGTTGACGTTGTTTCATACGGAGGCGTGTGTGCGTGTCCAGACTGGCAATGGGGCTGAGCGGTGCAGCACGTTGTCGTGCAACCATGTGGCGCTCTTGCGCGCGCGCTCGGCCACGGTGGCCAAGGGGAGTTGTTGGTAGTCGTCGTTGAAGACTTCAAAGCTGTAGTCGCCACGATAGCCAATGCGGTCCAAGCGCAGCACTAAGTCGGCCAAAGCTTCGCTGTGCACGCCTTCGCCTGGGAACACGCGGAAAGTGCGTGCCGTAGTCATGCGGTCTTCAAACGTGGGCGTTTCGTGCCACATGAAGTCAGACAGTTGTACCAAGAAAATTTTCTCGGGGTCGAGGTCTTCAATCGCGTCCAACGGCGTGTTGGCCGCGAAGATGTGAAAGGAGTCAATGCCAATGCCAAGGTTGGGGCAATCGGCGCGGCACACCACATCCCAGGAGGTGGTGAACTCATTCACCGTGCGACCCCATGACAAACCTTCGTAAGCCACTTTGATGCCCAATGGCAAGGCCAGCATGGCGAGCTTTTTCAAATCGCATGCGATGCGGTCTAAGTCATCTGTCGCGTGGCGTGAGGTGGACGAACACGCGAGCAACACTTTGCTGCCCGTGGCCGCACACATCTCCAACATCGATTTGGCGATGTCGACTTTGTAGCCATGCAAGTGGCCCGACAAACCTTCAAAGTCGCGCAACACCTGAAAACCTGTGGGTCGCAAACCGCTCGCCTGCACTGCTGCCACCGCAGCAGGCACGCCGCCGGGGTGAGTGACCAAGTCACGCGCCATGAGCATGACTTGCGAGAAGCCTGCGTCTTTCATCGCCGACAGCTTGGCTTCCAAAGAGCCCGCCATCGTGATGGTGTCCATGCCGAAACCGTCGAGTAAGTTCATGGCGTGGCCTTCTTAATCTTTGTGGACCAACTCAAATGACACCGAGCCCAAAGCGCTGCGTGTGAGCGCGCCACGGTCTTCGGGATGCAACTGGGTGGACTCGACAAACTCCACACCGCGAGCTTTGAGCGCCGTCACGGCTGCAGCGACATCTTTCGCACCCAGGCCAATGCGTTGTAAACATTCAGGTGATTCATCTGCATCCATCCAAGGATCAGGCTCGATGAGTTGCCACAAGAAGTTGCCACACGGGCTCTTCATCAACTTACCTTTGGGCAAGATGCCAAAGCGTTGGTCATCAGGGACAACGCTG
Organism: Pseudomonadota bacterium; assembly: GCA_041180165.1. Lineage (GTDB taxonomy): Bacteria > Pseudomonadota > Gammaproteobacteria > Burkholderiales > Burkholderiaceae_C > Limnohabitans. Next base: position 25,800 of record JBEGSC010000007.1, read on the forward strand.
AAATCAAACATGTGTTCGAAGTACGCCAGCCAGTCGGCGCTGCGGCCCGCACCGATGTACTGAACCACGCCAAAGTAGCTCATGCCAGCCGTGGCTTCTGGGTGTTGGTCCACCGTGGGGATGGGTTTGAAATCGATGTCGTAAATCGAGAACTCTTGCCAGCGATCCACAAAGTAAAAACGGCTACCACCAGGCCCGTGAATCGCGGGGATATGCAGCTCCATCGCTTGCGCTTGGCTGCTCACATTCCATGCACCGAGGTCCATGCAGCGGGTGTGCGCTTGCAAGGCATCGCGCACGCGAAAGGCCACGGCCGAGATGACGGGTTGACCATCGGTGGTGGCGCTCACACGCGCATCATCGGGGCTGGCATTGACCACCAAGTTCATGCCGCCTTGGCGGTACAACGTGACTTCACGCGAACGGTGACGCGCCACAGGGCGAAAGCCCATGTTCTCCAGCACTTGGCCAAGCGCTTGTGGGCGACTGGTGGCGTATTCGATGAACTCAATCCCCTCCAAGCCCAAACGGTTGGGCATATCAGGCACAGACTCTCGGTGTGTGGATTGCAAGGTCATCGGGGACTCCAAGAAAATTAGTAACTCAGCTGCGCAACATTGCGCAGCACTTCAGCGGTCGTCGTGGGCAAGCCGAAGTATTCCAAGTAAGCCGGGATTTGTTCGAACAGCATATCCGAACCCACCTGCACACGGCAGCCACGGTTTTTTGCGGCTTGCAAAAAGGCGGTCATTTCAGTTTTCATCACCACTTCGCCCACAAAGGCATCGGGTGAAATGCGAGACACATCCATCGGCAAAGGATCACCTTCGTTCATGCCCATGGGTGTGGCGTTGACCACCAAGTCGTGGTCAGCGGGGTCGTTCGAACCCGTGCGCACATCGATCTGTGGGTAGTTTTGTTTCAGGCGTTCGCCCAAGGCCTCGGCAGATGCGGTGTTCACATCAAACAAGCTGATGGCCGCAATGCCTGCGCCCGCGAGCGACGCCGCAATCGCGCAGCCCACGCCGCCCGAGCCGACCACCAACACGCGTTTACCTGCGAGGTCAAAGCCTTTGCGTTGCACGCCACGCACAAAACCTGCACCGTCAAACATATCGCCCACCAAACGGCCATCTGAAAGCTTTTTGACCGCGTTGCAAGCACCAGCCACGCGCACAGTGGCCGTGACTTCATCAAGCAAGCCCACCGTCACCACCTTGTGAGGCATGGTGATGAGCGCACCGCAAATATTGGTGAGGCTGAACACCGATTTCAAAAACACCGGGTAGTCAGGCGTTTGGCAACCCATGGGCACCACCACCGCATTGACCCCCGCACTGGCGAAGTACGGGTTGTAGATCATGGGTGACTTGAATGTGTGCATGGGGTACCCAATATGGGCAATCAACTGTGTGCTGCCATTGATAACCAAACTAGAGGGTTTCATGATGTATAAATTTTTCACAGTGCCTCGCTGCAATAACAGCGAAGCACTTGACGTCGATTACTTGTTCTTTTTTGCAGGAGTAGCCGAACGCACTTTGTCAATCTCAGCCTGCAACTCTTTCACCACATCTTGACCCACATTCACACCATGCTTGGCCGTGACAGGACGCATTTTGTCGCGCAAGATAGACAGCTCAGACTCAGGTAACTGCGTCACTTGCATGCCATTCTTCTTCAAGTTGGCCAACAAACTGGCTTCCAAGTTGCGTGCTGTCTCGCGTTGGAATTTGGCTGACTCAGCGGCAGCATCGGCCACCACTTTTTTCTCAGCTGTGCTCAAGGTGTCCCAGAACTTTTTGCTGATGATCACAGACTGCGGGTTGTATTGGTGAGCGGTCAGCACCATGTGCTTTTGCACTTCGTACATCTTGGCACTGTTGATCGTGGGAATAGGATTTTCTTGACCATCTACAGCACCTTGCTCCAGCGCAGCATACAGCTCAGGAAATGGCAGCGGTGTTGGGTTTGCGCCCAAAGCCCTCACCCAATCGACATTGATCGGATTAGGAATCACGCGCAACTTCAAACCCTCAATATCAGACACTTTATTAATTGCACGCTTACCGTTGGTGATATGACGGAAGCCCAGCTCATAGTAAGCCAGACCGATCAAGCCTTTTTCTTCCAATTTGGCATGCATCTTCTTACCGAATGCACCGTCCACAACAGCATCTGCTTCTTTGGTGCTGGCGAACATGAAGGGGAAGTCATAAATGGCGAATTCTTTGACTTGGCTAGCAAAGATGCCCGAGTTCATAGACGCCATTTCCAATGAGCCACCTTGAATCGCAGACACGTTAGCTTGGTCGCTCCCCAGAGTACCACCTGGGAAGATGTTGACCTTGAGCTTGCCACCAGAGTTCTTCTCCACGATCTCTTTGAACTTCTCCATGCCTTGCACGATGGGGTGACCCGCAGCGTTCTGGTTGGCAAACTTGATGGTTTTCACTTGTGCTGAAGCAATGCCCATGGCGGCCATAGCCACGGTGGCGATCACGGTCTTGATAAATACACGTTTCATGTCAGTGTCTCCTGAAGAACTTTGCGGTCGTACGCCAAAGAAAAAGGTTTCACGGTCTGGCGTACCCGGTCAGACCGTGAAAAAGAAATCAATAGAACCAGCGTGCAGGCACCATCACCAATTGTGGGAAAGCCACCATCGCAAACATGATGATGAATTGCGCCACCATGAAGGGCATGACGCCGCGTGTGACCTCATCCATGCTGATCTTGCCCACGCCTGCCACGGCATTGAGAACCGTGCCCACAGGTGGCGTGATAAGCCCAATTGCATTGTTGATGATGAACATCACACCGAAATAAACGGGATCGATACCCGCTGCTTTGACAACAGGCATCAGCACAGGCGTGAGCAACAAAATCGTTGGCGTCATGTCCAAAGCTGTACCTACCAACATCGTGATGATCATGATCGTGAGCATCAGCAAACGTGGGCTATCTAATAAAGGCTGCAACAACGCGATGAGTTCTGCAGGCAAGTTAGCTACAGTGATCAACCAAGCCGACACCATCGCTGCAGCTACCAAGAACATCACAATTGCACTGGTCTTGGCCGAAGCCACAAACAAGGGGTACAAACTTTTTAAATTAAGTTCCTTGTAGACCAAGGTCGAAATCAGAAGCGCGTAAACCGCGGCAACCACCGCTGCCTCTGTAGGTGTGAATACACCGAATTTCAAACCTAACACCACGATGACAGGTAGTACCAGCGCCCATGTGGCTTTGCGCAAAGCTTCACGAATTTCACCAAACGATTTGCGTGCTGGCACTGCCACCACTTCTTGACGCGCCAACCACCACCAAGTGAGCCACAACGATGCCCCCAACAAAATGCCTGGCACGATACCGGCCATGAACAGCTTGGAAATTGACACGTTACCGGCCACACCAAAAATCACAAAACCAATGCTGGGAGGAATCACGGGGGCGATGATGCCGGCAGAGGCAATCAATCCTGCTGAACGCGCGCGGTCATGGCCTGCCGCCACCATCATGGGCAACAGCAGTGACGCCAAAGCAGCCGCATCAGCCACGGCTGAGCCGGACAGTGCTGCCATGATCACAGCAGCCATGATGGTCACATAACCCAAACCACCTTTAATGTGCCCCACACAAGCCATTGCGAAGTTCACGATACGACGTGACAAGCCTCCCGCATTCATGATTTCGCCAGCAAGCATGAAGAAAGGCACAGCCAATAGAGGGAAGCTGTTAGAGCCTTCAATCAAGTTTTGCGCCAAGATTTGAGCGTCAAACATATTCATGTGCCACATCAGCGCAGCGCCGCACAGCAACAAAGAAAAAGCAATCGGAATACCCAACGCCATAGAGCCCATCAAAGAAAAGATGAATACAGCAATCGTCATGGTTTTACTTCCAAAATGGGGTTCAGTGGTTGTCGCCGTGAGGGGCGTCCTCAGACTCTTGGATCATCACCAAGTCTTCATCGCGCACTTGACCAGTCAACAAACGAATGAATTCCGCACCCAAAATCAAGGCCCCCATCACAGCAAACAAAATACCGGGCAAATAAATCCAAGCCATTGAGACTTCCATCACGGCACTGGTGCTGCCTAAATTGATCACTGCCTGCTCATAGGCCCCCTCGAACAACAGCCAGCATGCGAACAGCATCAGTGTGTAAGACGCACCTAAACACATTCTTTTACCGAATGGACCAAGACGACTTACCAACATGTCTGTGCCCAAATGGCCGTGTTCTTTCAAAGCAACGATCGCACCCAAGAACGTCATCCAGACAAATGCCCAGCGTGACAACTCTTCAGACAGGGTGATGCCCGAATTCATGGCGTAACGCAAAAACACATTGCCAAAAACCAGCACTACCATCAAGGCTAGGCAAAAGGCGATCGCAGCTTCGAGCACTTTGCAGCAGCGATCCAAAATGAGTTTAAACATGAAGAAAATCCTTAAAGAATAGGGGCCTACACAAAATGTACAAACTAGTTACTTTATCGAAGATCGGTATAAACCCTTATTCGCATATGACATAGCCAACTACCTGTTATGCCACTTTTGAATAACTAACAAACCGCAGAACCATATCCACCACACTTTGGCGCCGAACTGCCAATGCCTTGGCGGTTTGGCCATTGCGTTTGAAGATCAGATCGAAGGTGTAACGATTGGACACGTTGAAAAACGTGAGCGCCGAAATCGAGGCGTGGATGTCGATGGGATCAAGCCCTTTGCGAAACACACCTGCTTTCACGCCACGTTTATAAAGTTCCTCGATCGACTGAATAGCAGACACGTTCAACTCTTGAATGAGCTTGCTTTGCGCCAAATAGGCACCACGCTCAATGTTTTCGTTCATCACCAAACGAATGAAATCTTGGTTGCTGTGATGGTGATCAAACGTGAAGCCCACCAAGGCCTTAAGCGCTTCGATGGGCGACAAATCAGCCAGATGCAACTCGGCCTCAGTAGCGCGGATGCGGCGATACGCATCTTCCAATACGGCGAGGTACAAGCCCTCTTTGCTGCCGTAGTAGTAATAGATCATCCGCTTGCTGGTGTGCGTGGCGTCCGCAATCGCATCGATCCTCGCGCCTGCCAAACCCTTAGCCGCGAACTCTTTCGTCGCCACGGTCAAGATACCTGTCATCGTCCGCTCGGGATCATTCGTGCGCTTGGGTGCCTTACGTGCAGAATGTACTGTTTGGTTCATTCAAAAAGTATAGATACCCGATTGATAACTTTGACCACCTGATGAACCCTGATAGTTCTTTATTGTTCATGTGCTTACTTTAGAACTCTCTCGCATCCATGAGAAATACCACTGAGTGGTTCTTGTCAGGGTAATAACCTATCAATATTCAATTAGCAAACTGAATTTATTTAGCAAAATTGACATTGATATATTTTTCTGAGAAAGATTTTTATGTTCAATAGAACCATGAAATTGATGTTGTTACCAACTGCTGCAGTGTTGGTGGCTTGCGGTGGTGGCGGTGGTGGTGGTGGTATTTTTGACAGTGCAAGCACTACCGCCTTAAGCGGCACAGCAGCCACAGGAGCCCCAATTGCCAACGCTAAGGTTTATGTGATGGACGGCACGGGAAGAGTTCCTGCCGGCCAAAACGAAGCGACAGGCACAGCGTTGGTGACCACAGATGCCAACGGAAATTACACCCTCACCCCATCAATGTTGGCTGGTTTAAAGAGCCCGTTCATGGTTCGTGTCGTGGGCCAAATGCTGACCGAGTCGGGCGACATGGGGCCCGCTGTGTTTCACGCTGTAGCAACTGCCTCTGGCAACACAAGAGTCAACATCACGCCATTGACAGAGGCGCATGCCGCTCTGGCATTAGGTGCTCCGCCCGCGTTGGCATATGGCACTAGCTCCGCGCTTGAGTCTGTCACTGAGACCACGCTATCTGATACGAACAAAAAATTGGCAGCTGCGCTAAGCAGCGTTGCAGACTTCAGCGCAAACCCCAACTTCGTAGGCGATGAACTGGACGCTACACCAGGTGCAGGTGGTACAAGCAACGCTCGCAAACATGATGCAACTTTGGACCAACTTTCAGTGTCTGTGTCAAACGGCAAAATCACCCTTGCTGATCGAAACCAAGACGATTCCAATTACGCAACGGGCCCACGTATTGAAATTGTGCCCAGCTCTAGCACCATCAATAAACCTGCTGGCGATATTTCAGCGCCAGTTTCCGCGATCAACCCAGAAAGAGCTAATGCATTTGCGCAACGCTTTACCACGCAATTGGCTGCTGGATGTGATGTAGAGACTGAACCCACGCTACCTGCCGTCGGTGCCTGTGATGGTGTGACTAACCCTGCAAGCAATATTTTCCATGCCAATTTCAAAGACAAAGGTATGAGCTCTTGGCGCTGGGTACGTGGCTGGTTGTCAGATGCTTTTGAAACAACTGATTTAACAGGTGTGACGGTCTCCGTTGTCTCCACCCGCTGGGGATCCTTCCTTGCCGAAGACGGACAGCGAGTCCACCGTATCTTGTTGAAGTTTACGAAAGGAACGGATGTTGTCATGCGCCCAATTTTGGTGACTGATGACGAAACAAATGTGAAAGCCTACGGCAACCAAAAAGATTTTTTCTTCTACATGGCCCCTCGATTCAACCACAAGGTTGACGCAAGCAACGCCTACCCCTACTACCCTAAGTATGAGCAAGGTGTGTCGATGATGCTCAGGCCATGGTTTGGCGCACAAAACGACGTGATCTTTGGCGCACACATCAAAGGACCGGGTTTGCCAACGACGCGCCAAGCGGCTGGAACAACTGTCAATGGTTTGATCGGTGGCGTTGATGTGAACAGAAATGGACTTGCAGAAGGCGTCGAAGTATTTGATCGTCGCCAATTTGGTTGCTCTGCCTACGCGATTGACCCGTCCGTCTATTCAGAAAGAAATACCAAAACTTGGTCTAACGCCCTGCCAGTTGACACTTCTGGTGCTTATCGCTGGAGGCCCGAATCCACCACTTGTAACCCGCTGTTTGACTTGCTGCGCTACGACGTACAACGCGACGCTGGTTACGCCTTACCTAAGAAGGGCGATGAGTACACCATCACCCTCTACCTCGATGCTGCAAAGTTTTCGCCCACCACCAGCGTTCAGCCACCAAGTGGTGCAGGTACAGCCGTGAACAAGAAGAACAGCGATGGCATCACCAAGTCTGTTTTGCCATACGAAGTTAAATACACATTGGCAACAGATGCATTTGCATTGCCTGATGCCAACTTCAACCCCACCACCTTCGGCTTCCCTGGCGTCACTGACACCACAAGAAGTAACTTGGCTAAGCTTGCTGTGGGTGAAGATTTGGCGATCACTTGGTCACGCAACAAAACCACGCTGGCAGATGGCTCGGTGTTCGGCAGTTTCTATGCGGGCCGTTACATGAGTAGTTATGACCAGTGGGGAACTTATCAACCTACAGCAAATCCATTGTTCACTTACGATGATGGAACACGCAGTGAAAACTATGGTTCTGGCACTTACAACACTGCCAATGCTGCTAATTGCGGTTTAGTTAGCTCAACAAAGTACCGCAATGGTTCTGTAGTCACAGTCCCTTACATCAAAAAAGGTAACGCCTACTTTGCTGCTACAACCTGTGCAACTAAAGAAGCTGACCTAGCATCTGCCCAAGCTGCAGATCCTCCTGGTAATACATACTCCATCGGCTACAGCAACCAGCGTGCGCGCAAGCAATACGTGTCTGACCGTGGTCGATTGGTAGCTACCAGCGACACATCACAAGTGCTGAAGTTCAACGACTTGATCAGTCGCGAAAAAGAAGGAAACCTCAACTTCTGTTCAGCCTACCAAGGCTTTGTTCAGTCGCGCCAGGTTTATGTTCAATTAAGCGATGTAAACGGCCGTCAGTTGATGGAAATGCGTGAAGTGTGGTGGGACTACCCAAATAAAACACCATACTCTGGTGCTACTGCGTCAGATCGACCCAATCAAGACACTGATCCCTTGTTTTTGGCCAACACATCTGTGGGCAAAGCCAACTACGATGGTCAACGTGGCTTCGTTCATGCGGTGCAGGCCAAACAAGGCAGTCAGTGCGTTGCCAAAGTTTGGTAATAACTTGCTAAGTTAACTGCTCTCCAATAAAAAACGGTCATCGAAAGATGACCGTTTTTCTTTTATGCAAACTTAAATTTAATCAAACGTCATGCATTGAGCTGCAATTCCAACTCGTGCAACACCTTGTAGCAAGGCAACACCTGAGCCACGCTTGAGTTTGGCTCGCGGCCTTCCTTGATCGCTGCAAAGAACTCACGGTCTTGCAACTCGATGCCGTTCATAGACACCGCCACTTTGGACACATCAATCTGCTCTTCCTTGCCGGTATACAGGTCATCGTAACGGGCCAAGTAAGTACCAGTGTCGCCGATGTATCGGAAGTAAGTGCCCAATGGTCCATCGTTGTTGAAGGACAAGCTCAAAGTACAAATTGCACCATTGGCTGCTTGCAACTGAATGCTCATGTCCATCGCAATGCCCAAGTCTTTGTGGATGGGGCCTTGCACCGCGTTCGCCTTGACGATGGGGCTACCCGCTTGGTAAGCAAACAAATCCACGGTGTGGGCAGCGTGGTGCCACAGCAAGTGGTCGGTCCAGCTGCGGGGCTGGCCCAAGGCGTTCATGTTGGTGCGACGGAAGAAGTAGGTTTGCACATCCATTTGTTGGATGTTGAATTCACCTGCTTTGATTTTGTTGTGCACCCATTGGTGGCTGGGGTTGAAGCGGCGGGTGTGACCACACATCGCCACCAAGCCTTTTTCTTTGGCCACTGTCACAACTTCTTCAGCGTCCCTCCAGCTGTCGGCCAAGGGGATTTCCACTTGCACGTGTTTACCAGCTTTCAAACAAGCCAAGCTTTGCGCGGCGTGCATTTGAGTGGGTGTGCACAAGATGACGGCATCGACTTCTGGCATTGCCAAGCTATCGGCCAAGTCAGTGGTGATGTGCTTGATGCCGTATTTGTCTGCGACTTCTTTGGTTTTTTCCAAATCGCGGCTGATCAATGACACGACTTCCACCCCATCGATGTTTTTGATGCCGTCCAAGTGTTTGATGCCGAAAGCACCTGCGCCAGCCAAGGCGACTTTGATGGTTTTGCTCATGGTGTGTTCCTCTTATGCGTTCTCAAGAATGGCGTGGCCCACTGCGGTGTTCGAAGCAGGCACATGGTAGAAGCGGTGCGTCAATTTAGGCGCAGGGCCTGTGACCTTGCCGTTGTTCACATCGGCCATCGCACCGCGTGCGATGAGCCACATGACCAACTCGATGCCTTCGCTGCCGGCTTCGCGCACGTAGTCGATATGAGGCACACGGGCACACGCCACGGGATCGTTGATCATCAAGTCGAGCCAGTTGTTGTCCCACTCGCGGTTGATGAGGCCCGCACGCGCACCTTGTAACTGGTGGCTCATGCCGCCTGTGCCCCAGATGTGAATGTTCAGGTCTTCGTCGTAGCTCTCAACCGCCTTGCGAATCGCTTGACCGAGGTTCAAACAACGTTGACCACTCGGTACGGGGTACTGCACCACGTTCACGGCAAATGGAATGATGGGACAAGGCCAAGCGCCCTTCACTGGATCTTGCTCGCCGCACATCAAAGACAGGGGCACAGTCAAACCATGGTCGACGTCCATCTTGTTGACAATGGTCAAATCAAAGTCTTGCTGGATAACCGATTGGGCGATGTGCGAAGCCAACTCAGGGTGGCCTTTGACCACTGGCACAGGACGTGCGCCATAACCCTCGTCGGCCGGTTTGTATTCGGCCGCAGTGCCAATGGCGAACGTGGGAATCATGTCCAAACTGAACGCCGTGGCGTGGTCGTTGTAGACCAAGAAGATCACGTCGGGCTTGTTGTCCTTCATCCATTGTTTGGAGAAGTCGTAGCCTGCGAAAACAGGCCTCCAATAATCTTCTTGTGTTTTACCAAGATCTAATGCAGCGCCAATGGCCGGGACGTGTGAGGTGTAAACAGATGCGGTAATTTTGGCCATGGTTATTCCTTCTTCCCAGCTGAACCTTGAGGTTGGTTCTTTTCCTGTGCGTCGCCGTCTTCTCCGATGTAGCGGTTGCCTTCAGCTGAGCGGCCGCCGTTAATCATCATGTTGCGGTATTCCTCTTCGGTCATGCCGGTCATAGAGCCTGCCATTTGTTGGAAGCTCAAACCATCGGTCGCGCCGATTTTGGCGAGGAAGTAAATATTGCCGCCGGTGCGCATACACCAGTTCAAATCGCGCGCCAACACAGCTTGCTTTTGCTCTTCGGTCATCGCCCACTCGTCGAGGTAAGCGCGTTCGTTGGCTTTGAAACGTGTGCGGTTCTCCGCCTTCATCAGCGACATGCAAAACTGGTTGAGCCAGTAGCCTTTGCGCGATTGCTCGGCATCAAAAATGATCGTGCCTGGCACGTCTTTGTAGGGTTTGTCGAGTGCCATCTTAAAAAGTCTCCTCTGGCCAATAGAGCCGCATGGGGTTGTCCACCAAGAGTTTTTGTTGTAACTCTGGCGTGGTCGCGATGTGCGGAATGAAATCGACCAACAAGCCGTCATCAGGCATGTGATCTTTGAGGTTGGGATGTGGCCAATCGGTACCCCAAATCACGCGATCAGGAAACTCGTCCACGATGCGCTTGGCAAAGGGAATCACATCCTTGTACGCGTTTTGTTCACCATTCAAAGCCTTAGGACCTGACACCGACAAACGCTCTGGGCACGTCACCTTGCTCCACACATTTTTGTGTTCGCGCATGAATTTGACGAACAACTCAAACTCGGGGCCATCCACAGGCTTGGTCACATCGGGGCGGCCCATGTGATCGACCACAATATTGGTGGGCAAAGCGGTGAAGAAATCCCACAACTCGGGCAAGTCGACCGCTTCAAAATAAATCACCACATGCCAGCCGTACATCTGCACACGTTTGGCAATTTCAAGCAGCTCGTCTTTAGGTGTGAAGTCGACCAATCGCTTGACGAAGTTGAAACGCACACCGCGTACACCTGCGTCGTGCATGGCTTGCAACTCGTCTTCTGTCACATCGCGTTTGACGGTGGCCACACCACGTGCCTTACCGCCTGAGCTCACCAAGGCATCGACCATGGCGCGGTTGTCGGCACCGTGGCAAGTGGCTTGCACCACCACGTTGCGGGCAAAGCCCAAATGGTCGCGCAAGGCATAGAGCTGGTGCTTAGATGCGTCACAAGGTGTGTACTTGCGCTCGGGCGCATATGGAAATTCGTTGCTGGGGCCAAACACGTGGCAGTGGGCATCCACGGCACCCGCAGGCAATTTAAATGTAGGCTTGGATGGGCCGCTGTACCAGTCTAGCCATCCAGGGGTTTTTTGAAACTCCATATTGCTCCTCATATCTCTTCAATCAATCCAATGAAACGTTTGCTTTTTTGATGATGCCTCTGAAACGAGTTGACTCTGCTTGGATATAAGCATTCAACTGATCTCGGTTGAGCGTGAACGGCTCGTAAGCAAACGAGGCAAACTTTTCGCGCACATCGGGCTCAGCCAGAGCTTTTTCGATGTCGCGTTGAATCTTGTCGGTGACGGCTTTGGGCAATCCGCGAGGTGCCGCGATGGTGGTCCAGCCACTGACCTCAAAACCGGCGGGCCCACCTGACTCACCAATGGTGGGCACATTCGGAAATGCGCTCACACGCTTGGGTGCAGCCACTGCTAAATATTGCACCTTACCTGCACGGTACATCGCGCCTGCCGTCGCATTTGAACCCAGAGCGAAAGCCAGTTCGCCCGTGGCTACGCCGCTGTAAAGCATGTTGGTTTCTTTGTAAATCACATGCTGCATATCAGTACCCGTGACGGACTCAAACAAGGCCGAACCCAAATGCACTGGATTGCCCACAGACCACGAACCGTAATTGAGTTTTCCCGGATGCTCTTTGGCATCAGCAATGAGGTCAGATATTTTTTTGTATTTGCTGTCGGTAGGAACTGTGACAAAAAAGTAAGTTTTAAACAGCGGAGCCAACGGTTCAAAGTCGGCCCTTGCGTCATACGGCAATTTTTTGAACAAATGTGGATACGCTGACAAATGCACGCTGTCGAGCTGAATCAAATCATGGCCATCGGTTGCACCACGCTTGAAGGTGTCAATGGCAATGAAACCATTGCCACCGGGCTTGTTTTCCACCACCACAGGCTTGCCCCAAGTGCGTGACAACTTATCCGCAACCAAACGCAACACACCTTCAGGGCCGCTGCCCACAGGAAACGGCGTGAGGATGCGCACGGGTTTGGAGGGAAAGTCTTGGGCGTGCGCGGACAAGCCGCAGAGCGCCAAAACAGCCAACGCCACGGTCAACAATTGGCGTTTAAGTGTGTGTGTCATGGAACAAGCTTTCAAAGTCATCGAAATTAATCGATGTACTTTAAGCCTGCAGCAGCCAGAGGCTCGCGCATTTTGTACATATCGAGGCCCAGCACACCGGAAGCCAGCTTGGCGCGCTTCTCACCTTCAAAACTTTCACGCTTTTGTGCAGCAGCCAAAGTTTCTGCGGCACGTGCAGCAGGCACGCACACCACGCCATCGTCGTCAGCCACGATCACATCACCCGGCGTGACCAACATGCCAGCACACACGATAGGAATATTGACCGAACCAAGCGTAGCCTTGATCGTGCCTTTGCTGCTGATAGCTTTGCTCCAGACTGGGAAGTTCATGCGCTGCAGCTCTTTCACATCACGCACACCCGCGTCGATGATGAGGGCACGCGCGCCGCGTGCTTGGAACGAGGTAGCCAATAAATCGCCAAAGTAGCCATCGGTGCATTCGGCAGTCACGGCTGCCACCACGATATCGCCAGGCTGAATTTGTTCAGCCGCCACGTGCATCATCCAGTTGTCGCCGGGATGCAAGAGCACGGTCACTGCGGTGCCCGACACTTGCGCGCCTGGGAAGATGGGACGCATATAAGGCTTGAGCAAGCCCACACGGCCCATGGCTTCGTGCACCGTGGCTGAGCCCAAAGCAGCCAAGCCGTCTGCTGCTGCGCGGTCTGCGCGGGTAATGTTGCGATACACAACGCCGAGTTCGTACATCTGATTTCTCCTAGAAATAATTAGCTTCTGACCCCGATTGGGTATCAGCGACCTTGAGACTTGAGTTTGGTGTCCAAGCGTGAGAACACGCGACGTGCGTTGCCTTCGTACACCTGATGGCGTTCTTCGGCATTGAGGTTTAACGTCGCTTCGATGTAGCGCTTGGTGTCGTCAAAGTAGTGGCCGGTTTGTGGGTCGATGCCGCGAACCGCGCCAATCATTTCAGATGCGAACATGATGTTCTTGACCGGAATCACTTTGGTCAACAAGTCGATGCCAGGCTGGTGGTACACGCAGGTGTCAAAGTAAATGTTGTTCAACAAGTGTTCGTCGAGCAAAGGCTTTTTCAGCTCTTGCGCCAAGCCACGGAAGCGGCCCCAGTGGTAAGGCACAGCACCACCGCCGTGAGGAATGAGGAACTTCAAGGTGGGGAAGTCTTTGAACAAGTCAGAGGTCAAGCACTGCATGAAGGCGGTGGTGTCGGCATTGAGGTAATGCGCGCCCGTGGTGTGGAAGCAGCCATTGCAGCTGGTCGACACGTGAATCATGGCGGGAATGTCGTACTCGACCATCTTCTCGTAGATGGGGTACCAAGACTTGTCGCTCAAAGGGGGCGATGTCCAGTGACCGCCCGATGGGTCTGGGTTGAGGTTGATGCCGACGTTGCCGTATTGCTCGACGCACTTGACCAATTCAGGAATGCAAGTCGCTGGGTCCACACCGGGCGACTGGGGCAACATGGCCGCAGGCACGAAGTTATTGGGGAACAGCTCGGACACGCGGAAGCACAGCTCGTTGCAAATAGCTGCCCAAGTGGAAGACACATTGAAGTCGCCAATGTGGTGTGCCATGAAGCTCGCGCGGGGGCTGAAGATGGTGATGTCAGAGCCGCGCTCTTTCATCTTGGCGAGTTGGTTGGTCTCGATGGTTTCGCGCAACTCGTCGTCGCTAATTTTCAAATCCGACGCTTTAGGCATAGACGCGGGGTCTTTGATGCCGGCGATTTGTTTGTTGCGCCATTCTTCCAAGGCCTTAGGCGCTGTGGTGTAGTGACCATGAACGTCGATGATGAGAGACATAAATACCCCTTGCTAAAAATTTAAAAAATCAAAGCCAGTCCATGCCTTGCTTGCGCTTGACATCTTCCACGCCATCTGAAGCCAAGAACTGCAAAAATGCTTTCACAGCCTCGATGCGTGCTGCATCGTTGGCAATGACAGAAGGAATGCCCGACGAGAACGTGGTGATGAACGCCACATCCGCAGGCAGCGTGCCCAGCACATCAATGCCTGGCAACGCAATCAATTCACTCAGCTGCTGAAAGCCCAAAGCAGCTTTGCCACTGGCCACCAAGGCGCCCACGGGCGTGCCAGGCGGCGGCACAACGATGCGGGTTTTCACCTCATCGGCAATGCCCCAGCGCTCGAACAGTTTTTCTAAATACACGCCACTTGGGCCAGTCGAGTAGCTGAGCGTGGGACTGGTCAACACTGCAGCTTTCACCGCGGCCTCGTTGCTCAAGTCAGGTCGCGCAGCACCCGCTTGCACGGCCACGGCCACGGGCGAACGCACCCAATCGCACCGCGAGCCGGTTTGCACATGACCCGAGGCGATCAAACGCTCAATCGCATCAGAGGCCAAGAGCACCATGTCAAACGCTTCGCCTGCTTGTATGCGCTTGGCGGCATCCACGCCACCGACAGATTCAATCTGCACTGACACGCCAGTTTTCGCAGCGTACGCCTGCGTCAAATCGGCCAACAAAGCCTTAGTGGCCATGGACGAAATACCGCGTAACACAAGAGTTGAAGAAGATGTTTGCATGCAGACGATTCTAGATATTCAGCCCAAAAATGAGCCTTAAATGTCGAACTAGCTGCTATAACTTATTTAAATAACAGATAATTGGTTATTAAAAATCGACAATTACATGGAACTCAAACAAATCGAATCATTTGTGCGCGTCGCCGAGCTAGGCAGCTTCACCAAAGCAGCACTTGCCTTGAATATTCCGCAACCTCTACTGAGCCGTCATGTACGCCAGCTAGAAGTGGAATTGCACCAAAATTTGTTGATACGCAATGGCCGAGGCGTCACGGTGAGCGAAGCGGGTTTAGTCATGCTCGAACACGGGCGCGGGATCTTGCATCAAGTCGCAGTGGCTCAGGAAGAACTTGGATCGGTGCGTGGCGCCCTCAGCGGACGCGTCTCCATTGGTTTACCGCCCAGCCTATCAAAGTTGGTGACCGTGCCGTTGACCAAATCATTTCGCAAAACACTGCCCCACGCACAGCTTTCTTTAACCGAAGGGTTCTCGGTGTTGATGGTGGAAAGCTTGCGGGCAGGCCGCTTGGACATGGCCGTGCTCTACAACCCTCCCCCCACCCCCGACCTCGATATGACGGTGTTGCACGAAGACGCCTTGGTACTGATCGCAGGCAAAAAAAGTCAAACGCCCCTCACAGGCAACCGCCCACTGAAAGCGGTAGTGTCGTTGAATGATCTAGCTCAATTACCGCTTATTGTCCCAAGTCGACCTAACGCATTTCGATTATTGATTGATACAGAAATGCAACGCGTGAATGGCAAGCCCAACATCGTGCTAGAAATTGACGGACTCAACGCCATCCTTGAACTCGTCAAAGAAGGTATGGGCTATGCTGTGCTGCCTGCGTATACCTTGAGCAACTTTGCCAAACCCGAGCACTTCAGCACGCACCGCATTGAAAAACCCAAACTAATGAGTCAGCTGATGCTCGTGTGGTCAGCACGCCGCCCCATGACTGCTACGCACAGAGCCACTATGCAACTCACACAAGACGTGGTCCATAAAGCGCTACAAAACATAAACATCTAGATAACAAAAAGCCGCTAGGTTGCGAAACCTAGCGGCTTTTGTCGTTGCATATGGTGGTGATTGGTTGACTATTTACGAACTTGCTATTTCGACTACTTAGTAAGTTAAAGTAAATGTACGGTAATGCGCGGCGGGGGCCCAATTATTAAATTGCACCAAAATTGTGCATAGCGTTATTTATGGATTTAAACCGCCATCCACAATCTGCCTATCAAAGATAGGACGATCGAACGTGACAACTATCCAATTTAAGGAAGCAACCTCAACCAGAAGCTTGAGATGCGAGCAACTCGATGCTTGAATTTATGGCTGTCACTATAGAGTTGGGTAGCGACGCTCAAGCGTTGGCGCAATACCCGTACCTTGACCAATTGATCGGGACATGCGGGCTTCAATTTGCTCAACGATGATGTCTAGACGCATGGAGCCATCTGCCTGTTGTGAGGACTGCACGCGTGCATCCACGCCAGAAGCGTTGTTGATCACGTTCACGGCCACACGCACTTGGGGTTGGTTCTTCGTTGAGAGCGCCCCACCCAATGCACGCATCTGACCGGGCGTGAACACAGCCTCACCAGGCTGGGCAATGATGGGCACCTCCCCATCGACCAAACCACCCGTGTGATAACGGGTGGCACCTGCGAAGTTGTGAAGCCCAACAGAGCGGGAAACGGCAGATTGAATGTGACCGCCGCCTGCTCAGACGAGAGCATGGTTTCGAAGTTCGGACTGGTGTTTGAATTTCGGGGTATTTGATTTGTCATGGCAAAAGCTCTCCCTGCTGTCCGCTTGCACGTTCAGCATCAGGTTTAAAAAATTGGATAAAACTCAGCAGCGAGTGCTGCGTTTGGGTTGCGTATCACGCGCTTGCCAAGCTTCAGGTAGTGAGGACCAGTTCGCCAATCTTTTGAACGGCAGCTCATGCACCACCGATTTATCAGACTGCTTGGCGAAAATAGCGCTAAATTCGCCAAACCTTGAGCTGACTAGGTCTTGAGAGCGACGCGGCAAAGAAAAAGCCCAATCAGGCATGCCTGACTGGGCTTAGAAAAAAGATGTGCTGATTTAGGCTGCGGTCATCGAAAGAGCAGCTTTGCTGTTTGCATCAATAACGGCACCTATGCGCTCAATAAGCGCCTTTTCAGATTCGTTAATTTGATGCTGACTGATAGCCGTGGCCACAGTCTTCTCCCAAGACTTACCTATGTCTTCGGCCATTTTTCTAAACTGCTTCATCGTCGGTTTGAAACTGAAACCACAGTCTTGACAAAAAGCCTCCCAAGAATGAGCGCCGACAGCATCGTAGGTAGTCTCATCGCCGATGAACAGAGCCAACTCGTTGTCCCCATAGGCTTGCACACACAACAGGTCATAAAAAGGAGCAAGCACATAGCCTTGGCTGTTAACCATCAACGAAATGTTTTTGGCGTGCGCATCACTGTTACCGATTAAGTAATTGAACATGACCCATTTCTGGACTGACAACAAGTCTTTACCTGAGAGCTTCAAGCTGCGAAATGCCTCCACGATTTTTTTGAGACTAACCAAGCCCCCTTGTCTCTCGTATTTCCAATCTGCTCCCACGCCTAAAAGCTGGCATGCATCAATTTGATGCAAACAAACGATCTCGCCTTTGACAACAGCACGGTCATATCGCTCCACCACATAAAGTGTCTCAGGCACCCCCCCTAAATGCACGCGGATTCGCTGCATAAGTTCAGCTTTGCTGCCGCTAGCCGGCAAGCCCTGTACGCGGCAGTAGGTTTGCAGTTCAACTTTGAGCCAATACCAAGAGGCAAAGGTGTTGGGGTCGAGCTGGGGGTGGATGGTAGGTCTCTCGACGTTTATATCTGTCATGGCTGCAACTTAAATCTGCCTTCGTTAATTAAGCTCATTTCATATGCTTTGAAGATGAAGGTGGTTCATGGAAATTAGACCTTTCAGACAAAATCCTAGATACGTCCACGACGTGGTGCCGGTGGTTAGGGTTCGGCTAAACGCCCCATCTGTTGATTAGATCCGTCTTAATATCCTGCCAGCTATATCATGATGAAACATGTCCACAACATCTGTTGCCGGAAGTTAATTCCAGCATTCCGACGCTCAAATAACTATTTGCTTTCTATTTGTTATAAGTAAGTTCAAACATGCTGGACTGGCATTCCGCCAAATCAGTAGGCAAATAATGATGTCAAATGGAATTCCCAGGGTGCAGTAGACAGCTCGGACCTATGATTTCTTCATAGGAGCAGACCATGTCACCACCACGTTTTACACCTGAATTTAAAGACGAAGCAGTCCGTCAAATTACCGAGCGAGGCTACTCGGTTGCTGAGGTTTCGGCCAGACTTGGGGTTTCAGCGCATAGCCTTTACAAATGGGTCAGTGCTGTTAAGCCAGACTAAACAGATCAACAAGCCACTGAGTTGCTGGCGGCAAAAAGCGAAATTCTCAGACTTAGAGCTCAAATTCACCGCACAGAAGAGGAGCGTGACATGCTAAAAAGGCCGCTCGGCACTTTACAAAGGAGCTCGAGTGAAGTACCGCTTCACCAATGAGCACCGCCATGTATTGACCCAGTGAAAAACTGCTCAGGTGTTATCTTTGAAGGAAACACAGATGAGCACACTGATGGAAGACGACATCAAACGCTGGACGGCCAAGCGCAAAGCGGCCTTGGTCATGGAGATCATTCAGGGCAAAACGACGGTGGCAGAGGCCAGCCGTTCGTTTGATCTGCCACCCTCGGAGATAGAGGAATGGGTGGATGAGGCCAAGAAAGGCATGGAGAACGCGCTGCGTGCCAAGCCGCTGGACATCAAGGAGCAGTACGAACGCCAGCTGGCTGATTTGCAGGCGGCATAAGGTGAAGCCATGTTGGAGTTACGCGCCAGAAAAAAGCAGGCTTCCCTGCTGGGCAACGAGGACGAGAAATGATCCTGGGCCTTCAGCAGGGATTGAGAGAAGACGGCATCGAGGTCAGCCTGGTCAAGTTGTGTCAGTGGTTTGGAGTGGCCCGTCGCACGGTGTACTACCGTGAGACCAAAAGGCAACCCAAGCTGCAGGAGCAGTTTGTGCGCCCCATTAAAGCCATGATCGAAGAGAACCCGTCATTTGGTTACCGCACGGTGGCGCATCTGCTGGACTTCAACAAGAACACGGTGCAACGGGTGTTTCAACTCATGGGCTGGCAGGTGCGCAAGCGTCCGGTGGGCTTCAGACCCCGCATCCAGGCGTTGCCGTTGGTGGCTAAGGCGCCCGATGAACGCTGGGCAACGGATTTGTGCCGGGTTTGGGCTGGCAAGGATGGTTGGTCGCATCTGGCGCTGGTCATGCACAGTTAAGGTTAAACGACTTCCCGCAAACCCGCATGAAACCTAGGTTTCCCTTTTGGCCGCGTCCTTAAGAAAACAAAGAAAAAAGAAAGAAAACGGCAAAAAAATTCACTTGTTGAAGAAGTGAAATTGTCGCGTCCTTAAGGTCACCCGTTGGAAGCCCGCAAATACAGGGCTTTGGAGCAAAGAAAAAGGGCTCGGAGATTTTCCGAGCCCTTGTGTATGG
>JBEGSC010000008.1:0-39346 GCA_041180165.1 Pseudomonadota bacterium
AACAAAAAAGGGATTGAAGCTGTGTAGCCCCAACCCCTTTACTCGTGGGTGGTTAACCCTTGACTATCAAGCAGCCAATTTGGCTTTGACTTGATTCACGATGCTGGTGAAAGCAGCCATGTCGTGAACGGCCAAGTCGGCCAACATCTTGCGGTCGATTTCGATCGCTGCCTTTTTCAGGCCGTTGGCGAATTGGCTGTATGTCAGACCGCATTGACGTGCGGCAGCATTGATACGAGCGATCCACAGCTGACGGAACACGCGCTTTTTAGTGCGGCGATCGCGGTAAGCATATTGACCGGCCTTCATCACCGCTTGTTTAGCGATGCGGAAGACGTTACCGCGGCGACCGCGGAAACCTTTGGCTAAAGCCAGAACTTTTTTGTGACGGGCACGGGCCGTAACACCACGTTTGACGCGAGGCATAGTTTTTCTCCTTGTTCGTCAGTTAATTACAGGCCGCACTTGGGCAGCATTTGCGCCATGTGACCCATGTTGGTCTCATGCACATTCACTGCACCACGCAAGTGACGCTTGTTCTTGGTCGTCTTCTTGGTCAAGATGTGACGTTTGAAGGCTTGACCGCGTTTCACGGTACCGCCTGGACGAACGCGGAAGCGCTTTTTAGCGCTGCTTTTGGTCTTCATTTTGGGCATTTAGATGCTCCTTTATTTGTGCTCGTGAGGCGCCTGCACACCGATGTGCAGTCTTGTTAGCCCCGAGACACTAATTTGCGTCGCCTTTTATGCAGACGCTGCCGGAGCAGCTTCTGCAGCGGGTTTGGCGGCGCCACCCGATTTCTTCTTACCAGGCGCGACCATCATGATCATTTGACGCCCTTCGAGTTTGGGGAACTGCTCGACCACGATCAGATCCGCCAACTCATCACGGATGCGCTGCAACAGCGCCATACCGATTTCTTGATGCGTGATCTCGCGGCCACGAAAGCGCAGCGTGATCTTGCATTTATCGCCATCATCCAAGAAGCGCTTGATGTTGCGCATCTTGATGTTGTAGTCACCATCATCGGTACCGGGGCGGAACTTGATTTCCTTAACCTCGATGACCTTTTGCTTCGCTTTCGCTTCCGCAGCCTTCTTTTGCTCTTGGTACTTGAACTTACCGTAATCCATCAAACGGCACACCGGCGGCACAGCCGTGGCAGCAATTTCAACCAAGTCAACATCTAACTCACCGGCCATGCGCAAGGCATCAGCCAAGCTCACGATACCGAGGGGTTCGTTGTCAGGACCTGAAAGGCGGACTTCCGGGGCCATGATTTCCCGGTTAAGGCGGTGTTTGCGTTCCTCGCGCTGACGGCGATCGCGAAATTCTGTAGCGATGGTGACTATCCTTAAAAATCAAAAACAAACCGACACACGTGTGCCACGCACAACTCTTGGCAATTTCTCAATGAAATCAGCTTTTGAGGGAGATGTCAGAAGCGATCTTTTCACAGAAGGCTTCGAGGGACATCACACCGAGGTCTTGATTGCCTCGGGCGCGCACTGCGACGGCGCCAGCTTCCTTCTCTTTGTCGCCTACGACCAAGATGTAGGGAAGCTTTTGCATTGAATGCTCGCGTATTTTATACGTGATTTTCTCGTTTCGGAGGTCTAAATCGACCCTAACCCCTTGATTTCGCAGCGTTTTTGCAACTTCTTTGCAATATTCGGCCTGCGAATCGGTGATATTGAGCACCGAAACTTGGGTTGGCGCCAGCCACGTGGGCAAGGCACCTGCGTGTTGTTCGACCAAAATGCCGATGAAGCGCTCCATGCTGCCCACGATGGCGCGGTGCAAGATGACGGGGCGTTGGCGGCTGCCATCTTCTGCGGTGTACTCGGCATCCAAGCGCTCAGACAGGTTGAAGTCGACCTGAATCGTGCCGCATTGCCACTCACGGCCAATCGCGTCTTTCAAGGTGTATTCGATCTTGGGGCCATAGAAAGCACCGTCACCTTCAGAGATAACGAATTCGCAGCCAGAAGCGCGCAAGCTATCCATCAAGGCCTTTTCGGCCTTGTCCCACAACTCGTCTGAGCCAATACGCGCCTCTGGGCGTGTGGAAACTTTGTACAAGATGTTGGTGAAGCCGAAGTCTTCGTAAACCTTCTTGAGTACCTTGGTGAAGGTGTCGCACTCAGGCAAGATTTGGTCTTCGGTACAGAAGATGTGGCCGTCGTCTTGCGTGAAACCACGCACACGCATGATGCCGTGCAAGCCACCCGAAGGTTCGTTGCGGTGGCACTGGCCAAATTCGCCGTAGCGCAAAGGCAGATCGCGGTAGCTCTTGATACCTTGCTTGAAAATCAAGATGTGACCGGGACAATTCATCGGCTTCAAAGCGTAGTCACGCTTTTCAGACTCGGTGGTGAACATGTTGTCGCGATACTTGTCCCAGTGACCAGTTTTTTCCCACAGCGACTTGTCGATGATTTGTGGGCCTTTGACTTCGAGATAACCGTTGTCGCGATACACCTGACGCATGTATTGCTCAATGGTTTGCCAAACGGTCCAACCTTTAGGATGCCAAAACACCAAACCAGGCGCGTGCTCGTCGATGTGGAACAAGTCCAGCTCTCGGCCGAGCTTGCGGTGGTCGCGCTTTTCAGCTTCTTCCAATTGCTTGAGATACAGCTGCAAGTCGTCTTTGCTGGCCCAAGCTGTGCCGTAAATGCGTTGCAACATTTCGTTTTTGCTGTCGCCACGCCAATACGCACCCGCCACCTTCATGAGCTTGAAATGCTTGAGCTTGCCAGTGCTGGGCACGTGCGGGCCACGACACAAATCTTCAAAGCCACCTTCACGGTACAGGCTCACATCTTCATTACTCGGAATGCTGCCGATGATTTCGGCTTTGTAGTGCTCGCCTAAGCCTTTGAAATACGCCACGGCTTCATCACGAGGCAACACGCGACGCACAACCGGTTCGTCCTTGTTGGCCAACTCAGCCATGCGCTTTTCGATCGCTACCAAGTCTTCAGGCGTGAAAGGTCGACTGTAGGAGAAGTCGTAATAAAAGCCGTTGTCAATCACCGGGCCAATCGTGACTTGCGCCTCTGGAAACAAATCCTTGACCGCGTATGCCAGCAAGTGGGCGGTCGAGTGACGGATCACCTCCAAGCCTTCGGCATCTTTGGCCGTGATGATGGCCAAGCTCGCGTTGGCATTCATCGTGTAGCTGGTGTCCACCACCTTGCCATCGACCTTGCCTGCCAAAGCAGCCTTGGCCAAGCCTGCGCCAATAGAGGCTGCCACTTCGGCCACTGTCACAGGGCCTGGAAAGTCACGTTGCGAACCGTCGGGGAGAGTAATCTGAACCATGTGTATGTCTGTCTAAATCGCAGTAAAACATTGATTTTACGTTGCCGGACATCGCCCTCACGTGAAAAAGCCACTCCGCTTGCGCTGAGTGGCCTCAAACCTATTCAAACCAAGAGACCGCCCTCAGGGGCTGCCTCTCGATCGAAGTGCTTAGTGGAACTGCTCTTCTTCTGTAGAACCTGTGAGGGCTTTCACAGAAGATGAACCACCTTGGATCACAGTGGTCACGTCGTCGAAGTAGCCTGTACCCACTTCTTGTTGGTGAGACACGAAGGTGTAGCCATCTTCGCGGGCTGCGAATTCGGGCTCTTGCACCATATTGACGTAGTGCTTCATGCCTTCGCCGCCAGCGTATGCCTTGGCAAACTTGAAGGTGTTGTACCAGTTGACGTGGATACCAGCCAAGGTGATGAACTGGTACTTGTAGCCCAATGCGGACAACTCTTCTTGGAACGAAGCGATTTGCGAATCGTTGAGGTTTTTCTTCCAGTTGAAAGAAGGTGAGCAGTTGTAAGACAACAGCTTGCCTGGGCAAGCGGCCAACACAGCTTGGGCGAATTCGCGAGCGAAACCGATATCTGGCACGCCTGTTTCGCACCACACCAAGTCAGCGTAGGGAGCGTAGGCCACGCCACGGCTGATGGATTGCTCCAAGCCGTTTTTCACGCGGAAGAAACCTTCTTGTGTTCGCTCGCCTGTCAAGAAAGGCTTGTCGTTTTCGTCGTAGTCAGAAGTGATCAAGTTGGCTGCTTCAGCATCGGTACGAGCCAAGATCAAGGTGGGCACGCCCATGACGTCAGCAGCGAAACGTGCAGAGATCAACTTTTCGCAAGCTTCACGTGTAGGCACGAGCACTTTGCCGCCCATGTGGCCGCATTTTTTAGCAGCAGCCAATTGGTCTTCGAAGTGAACGCCTGCAGCGCCAGAAGCAATCATGTTCTTCATCAATTCGAACGCGTTCAACACGCCACCGAAACCAGCTTCAGCGTCAGCCACGATGGGCAAGAAGTAGTCGATGAATTCTTTATCGCCTGGGTTGATACCACGGCTCCATTGGATTTCGTCAGCACGCTTGAAGGTGTTGTTGATGCGACGAACCATGGTCGGCACAGAGTCGTAGGCGTACAACGATTGGTCGGGATACATGGTTTCAGAGGTGTTGCCGTCTGCAGCCACTTGCCAGCCAGACAGATACACAGCTTCCAAACCTGCTTTGGCTTGCTGCATGGCTTGACCTGCAGTGATCGCGCCGAATGCGTTGACGTAGCCTTTCTTGGCACCACCGTTGACTTTGTCCCACAACACACGTGCACCACGTTGAGCCAAGGTGTACTCAGGTTGCAAAGAACCGCGCAAGCGCACGACGTCAGCGGCAGAGTAACCACGCTTCACGCCTTTCCAGCGTGGGTTGGTGGCCCAGTCTTTTTCCAAGGCAGCGATTTGTTGTTCGCGGCTGAGTTGATTGTTCAGTGATTGAGACATTTCACGACTCCAAGAAGTTGTTGAGGATGGGGTTAACTATAAGTCTTCTATAAGACTTATTTCACCTCTTATGTCTTATATAAGAATTTATTTTAGTCATTTAAAAACAAGGACTTAGACAGTTTATTTCTGAATATGAAATACTCTTTCTCATATCGAGAAAAAATGTGGCGTTGCAACATTCCAATTTTCCATATAGTGGAATACATTTTCAGAAAACATCAATATCTCCAAATGGCGCATGAAATGAGTGATAAATAGAGACCCCAAGCATGAACTCAGCGCATCGAAAAACGCATTTGAAAAAAACAACATTTAGCTATGAAAAAAATCGTTTTTCACTTGGAAACGTCGATGTTCTCAATTAGCATGCGGTTTGCTCTAGAGCGATATCTCTAAGGGCTTGAAAACAAACACTTCTAGAAGGAAAACAACCATGGCAACTGCAAAGAAAGCTCCAGCTAAAAAAGCCGCAGCAAAGAAAGCTGCTCCCGCGAAAAAAGTCGCTGCGAAAAAACCAGCCGCTAAGAAAGTAGCAGCTAAGAAACCAGCCGCTAAAAAGCCCGCTGCGAAAAAACCAGTCGCTAAAAAAGTTGCAGCTAAGAAGCCTGCAGCCAAGAAAGTAGCTGCCAAAAAGCCAGCCGCAAAAAAACCAGCCGCTAAGAAAGTGGTTGCCAAAAAAGCCCCAGCTAAAAAAGTAGCAGCCAAAAAGGCGCCTGCTAAGAAAAAGGCCCCCGCCAAAAAGCGCACGCCTAACGCTGCATTCATGAAAGCCCTCACCCCAAGCGCCGCCTTGGCTGCTGTGATTGGCAATACCGCTATGCCTCGCACGGAAGTCGTGAGCAAGATGTGGACTTACATCAAAAAGCACGGCCTGCAAGACAAAGTCAACAAGCGCAACATCAATGCTGACGACAAGCTCAAGCAAGTGTTTGGCAAAGCCCAAGTCACCATGTTTGAACTGGCTGGCTTGATCGGTAAGCACCTGAAGTAATTCAGTTTCTACCGAAACCAAAAAGGGACCTCACGGTCCCTTTTTTATTGGATGCCTAAATGGCTTATGCGTGCACTGTCCGGCGGCCCACACCAAGCGCTACGACCACACTGAGCATCAACACCAACGCAGCGCCTAGCAACGTGGCACCGTACCAGCCATGGTCCATGAACACACCAAAGATCAATGGCGAGATGGCAAAGCCTGTGTCCAACCCCGAATACACCATGCCATACACACGCCCTGTAGCCCCCTTGGGTGTGGCTTTTTTGATCATCATGTCGCGCGATGGTCCACCGACACCAATAGCCAAGCCCGTGGCAGCCAAGATGACCATGGTGAACTCAGCACTCAACCAACCACTGCCACACAAGGCCATGCAGATGGCACCCGCCGTCATACAGCCCGCCACCACTTTGTCGCTGTGACGCGGCCAACGCGAAGCCACAAAACCACCCACAAACATGCCTGCGGCTGCACACAACATGTAGGCAGTCAACGTGAAAGTGGCAGCCTCAAATGTGACGTGGTGCAGCGCTTGCAAGATAGACACCGCAAAGCTTTGCACCACGGCCAAGGTCATGGTGGAGAGCAAGAAGAATCCAAAGCACCACCACACCACTGGGATTTTCAAAAAGGCCATTGTGCTGCCCGCTTCAGCGGCTTGCTTATGACTCACCACTTCGGCGTGCAAGAAGTCACGTTGCCACATGAGCAAGGCAAAGATGCCCACAAACAACAATGCCGCGCCCATGTAGGCCAAACGCCAATCAAAAGCCGTACTCAAACCCACCATGAAGACCGGTGCTAATGCCCAACCAAGGTTGCCTGTAAGGCCATGCGCGCTGAACGCATAACCCAAACGAGGGGCTGAGACTTTTTGGTTGAGGATGGTGAAGTCGACCGGGTGAAACGAGCAGTTGCCCAGCCCTAGCAGCGCAGCACCCAGCATCAAACCTACATAGCTGTTGGCGACTGACACCACCAAACACCCCGCGGCCAACAACAACAAAGCCGCAAACAAAACTGGGCGAGCGCCAAATCGGTCCACCACAAAACCCGCAGAAGCTTGGCCTACCCCGGAGACCACAAAAAACACTGTCATCAAAAAACCCAGTTCCGAATAACTCAGAGCAAACGTGCTGATGAACACAGGGAACATCAGGGGCAGCAACAGATGCGAAAAGTGTGAACTGGCGTGAGCAATGCCAACCAAACCAATGACAGCGGCGTCATCGCGCCAAGGGCTAGATACGGGAATTGAAGTAGTCATAAAAACGCCGCAGAGAGAATGCAAGCATCCTAACTGCAGCGCTCGTTTGAAACGGTCGACTGGGGGACAAGCCCCCTCACCTATCTGGGGTCAAACCTCGACTTTGGCGAATGCAAATTCACCCGGTGCTCGCACGGGATCGACACTGACCGCAATTGTGTCTTTGGGCAAGAACTTGCCCTCCAACAACAACTTAGACAGCGGGTTCTCAATGCGCTGCTGAATGGCCCGCTTCAAGGGGCGCGCACCAAAGACTGGATCGAAGCCCACCTTGGCCAATTCGGCCAGCGCAGCTGTCGATACATCCAAGGTCAAGTCCATCTTGGTCAAGCGGCTGGCCAAGATCTTGAGCTGGATGGCGGCAATGCTCGCAATGTGTTCGGCATCCAAACCGTGGAACACCACCGTCTCGTCAATGCGGTTCAAAAACTCGGGGCGGAAATGTGACTTGAGCTCATCCCACACCGCATCTTTGATGTCTTGTACGTCTTGACCCACCATGCTTTGGATGATGGGCGAACCGATGTTGGAGGTCATCACAATCACTGTGTTCTTAAAGTCCACCGTGCGGCCTTGGCCATCGGTCAAGCGGCCATCATCGAGCACTTGCAACAAGATGTTGAACACATCGGGGTGCGCCTTCTCCACCTCGTCGAGCAGCAACACGCTGTAGGGGTTGCGACGCACGGCCTCGGTCAAGTAACCGCCTTCGTCATAGCCCACATAGCCGGGAGGCGCGCCCACCAAACGGCTGACCGAATGCTTCTCCATGAACTCGCTCATGTCGATGCGAATCATGTGATCTTCGCTGTCAAACAAGAAACCTGCCAGCGCTTTGCACAACTCGGTCTTACCCACGCCGGTTGGGCCTAAGAACAAGAAAGAACCCGTGGGTCGATTGGGGTCGCCCAGACCTGCGCGTGAACGGCGAATGGCGTTGGCCACTGCCACGATGGCTTCGTCTTGACCCACCACACGCTCGTGCAATTTGTCTTCCATTTGCAAGAGCTTGTCGCGTTCACCTTGCATGAGCTTGGACACAGGAATACCCGTGGCACGCGCCACCACTTCGGCAATTTCTTCCGCGCCCACTTGGGTGCGCAGCAAACGATGACCGCCCTCACTGGCCTTGCCGCTCTCGCGAGCGTTGGCTTCTTTCAAGCGTTTTTCAAGCTCTGGCAATTTGCCATATTGCAGCTCGGCCACTTTGTTGAAATCGCCCTTGCGGGTCAGCTCTTCAATTTGGTGGCGCAAGCGGTCAATCTCTTCTTTGATCTGCGCACTGCCTTGCGCGGTGGATTTTTCGGCTTTCCAAATTTCCTCTAAGTCAGCGTACTCTTTGCTCACTTGGGTGATGTCTTCTTCGAGCAACTCCAAACGTTTTTGCGAAGCTTCGTCTTTTTCTTTGCGCACCGCTTCGCGTTCAATTTTGAGTTGAATCAGTCGGCGATCCAGCTTGTCCATCACCTCGGGCTTGGAGTCAATTTCGATCTTGATCTTGGCAGCCGCCTCGTCAATCAAATCAATCGCCTTGTCAGGCAAAAATCGGTCGGTGATGTAGCGATGGCTCAGCTCGGCCGCCGCCACGATGGCAGGATCGGTGATCTCCACACCGTGGTGCACTTCGTACTTTTCTTGCAATCCACGCAAGATGGCAATGGTGGCCTCCACCGAAGGTTCACCCACAATGATTTTTTGGAAACGGCGTTCCAACGCTGCGTCTTTTTCAATGTACTTGCGGTACTCGTCCAACGTGGTGGCACCCACGCAGTGCAGCTCGCCACGCGCCAAAGCGGGCTTGAGCATATTGCCCGCGTCCATCGCACCATCGGCCTTGCCAGCACCCACCATGGTGTGCAACTCGTCGATGAACACAATGGTTTGGCCTTCGTCTTTGGCAAGTTCGTTCAACACGCTTTTCAAGCGCTCTTCAAACTCGCCACGGTATTTCGCACCGGCCAACAAAGCGGCCATGTCGAGTGACAACACGCGTTTGCCCTTGAGCGAATCAGGCACCTCTCCTGCCACGATACGCTGCGCCAAGCCCTCCACAATGGCAGTCTTGCCAACGCCTGGTTCACCGATGAGCACAGGGTTGTTTTTGCTGCGACGTTGCAACACCTGGATGGCGCGGCGAATTTCATCGTCACGGCCAATCACGGGGTCAAGCTTGCCAAGACGTGCGCGCGCGGTCAGGTCAAGACAATATTTCTTGAGCGACTCGCGCTGGCCTTCGCTCTCTGCGTTGTCCACTTTTTGGCCGCCACGCACCGCCATCACCGCCGCCTCTAAAGACTTTCGGTTCAAACCGTTTTGCATGGCGAGCTTGCCCCAGTTGCCTTTGTTGTCGCACATCGCGAGCAAAAACAACTCACTGGCCACAAATTGGTCGCCTCGTTTGATGGCTTCTTTTTCTGCGGCTTGAATCAAGGACACGGTATCGCGGCCCACTTGCACCTGCTCTTGGCCTTCGACCTTGGGCAAGCGGTTCATCGCGTCTTCAGCAGATGACAACAAGCCCGACACATTGGCCCCTGCGCGCTGCAGCAGCGACTTGGGACCATCGTTTTGGCGCAGCATGGCCACCAAGACATGAGAAGGCTCGATATAGGCGTGATCGCCCCCTAACGCCAGCGTTTGGGCGTCGCCAAGTGCTTCTTGAAACTTGGTGGTGAGTTTGTCAATACGCATGGAAACTCCGAGGAATTTGTTGAATTGGTCAGTACTTGAGGCAGCCGCTGGCTATTTCAAGGGGTAACACGCCGCCAAACCTTGATATGGGTCAAGTTCTAAACCAACAAGGGCCCATCGCACGCAGACATTCAGCCAGCAGCAACGCCCTTGGTAGCGCCCTCAGATAGCCACGCTGTTGCTGGCTTCAATGCCCCAACGGGCCAGAGCTTGGTCGTCACTCACGCGAGCATCGACCCAGCGTGCGCCTTCGGGCGTGACTTCTTTTTTCCAGAAAGGCGCTTGAGTCTTGAGGTAGTCCATCAAAAACTCACAGGCCTTGAAGCTCTCGCCACGATGCGCAGAGGTCACTGCGACGAAAACGATTTGGTCTTGTGGATGCAACAAGCCCACACGATGAATCACACGCGCGGCATAAATGTCAAAACGCTGGCGGGCTTCATCCATCATGGCTGAGATGGATTTTTCGGTCATACCAGGGTAGTGCTCCAGCTCCATGCTGGCCACTGAGCTACCATCGTTGCGCTCGCGCACCGTACCCAAGAATGAGCACACTGCGCCAACACGCGCATCACCCGCACGCAAAGCGGCGAGTTCTTGACTCACTTCAAAGTCTTGGGTTTGGATGCTGACGGTGAACGACATAACTGCCCTTTGGGTTTAACCGCCAGTGACGGGTGGAAAAAAAGCCACTTCGCAACCCTCACTCAAGGCTGCGGATTCATCGCATAACTCTTGATTCAAGGCCATGCGAACGGCGCGTCCGTGGGCCAGCACGTCGGCGTATGCGCCGCCACGGGCGACCAACTCTTCACGCAAAGCACTGAGCGTGGCAGCGTGTGTGCTCATGCTTTCGCTGCCCTGCCCGATGGCTTCGCGAATGGACGCAAAGTATTTGAGATTCACGTTGTAGGTCACATTCATGCCAGCCACTCCGCAAAGGAAATAAAGCGAACGGTATCGCCTTTTGCAATCGCTTGCCCAGCAGGGTTATCCACCACGCCATCGCCCCAAACTGCTGAGGTGAGCACACCTGAACTTTGGTTTGGAAACAAGTCTAAGCCACCTTGTGCATTGCGTTTAACGCGTAGAAACTCACGGCGCTTGTCAGCGCGGGGCCAATCAAAGTGCGCCATCATTTCAGTACGTGCGATGTCTGTCTTCGTGACGCCTTGCAAAGCCAACACAAACGGACGTACCAACAACAAGAAAGTCACAAAGCTCGATACAGGGTTGCCAGGCAAGCCCATGAAGTGACAAGCACCAGCTTCAGGGCCACGGTTGACCTTGCCGTACGCAAAAGGCTTGCCAGGCTTGATGGCCAGTTGCCACAGGTTCAATTCACCAAGGCTTTCCACAGCGGGCTTGATGTGGTCTTCTTCGCCCACCGAGACGCCGCCACTGGTGAGAATCAAATCATGGTGCTGGGCCGCATCACGCAGCGCAGCGATGGTGGCCTCGCGTTTGTCGGGCACGATGCCAAGGTCTGTCACCTCGCATCCCAAGCGCTGCAACATGGCGCGCAAAAAGAAACGGTT
The DNA here is from genome assembly GCA_041180165.1 of Pseudomonadota bacterium. GTDB lineage: Bacteria > Pseudomonadota > Gammaproteobacteria > Burkholderiales > Burkholderiaceae_C > Limnohabitans. Next base: position 11,306 of record JBEGSC010000008.1, read on the forward strand.
GGAGTTGTAAATTGCGCCAGCGGGCATGGCCTCTGGCGCTACATCGCCAGGCATGACCAATTCATCGCCTGTGGAAAACAAGGCCACACGTGGACGAGAAGACACTTGCAACTGAGCCAAGCCAATGCTGGCAGCCAGCCCCAGCTCGGCCGGTGTCAAACGTATGCCTTTGCTCAGCACCGTCGCGCCACGCGTGACGTCTTCGCCTGAGCGGCGAATCCACTGACCTACAGGGACTGCTTTATTGACTCTGACTTGATCACCCTCGACGGTTTCGCAATCCTCTTGCATCACCACAGCATCCGCACCCGGTGGTATGGGTGCACCCGTGAAGATGCGCGCAGCTTCACCTGCATGAAGCTGCGTGCCGTGTGTGCCAGCGGGAATGCGTTGCGTGACGCGCAGCACTGCGCCGGCTTGCGCACAGTCAGCCACACGCACGGCATAGCCATCCATCGAACTGTTGTCTTGCGGTGGCACCTGCAAGGCAGACGTTACGTCTTGCGCTAACACGCGGCCATCGGCTTCAAAAGTAGAAACCAATTGCATCTCCGTCAATGGGCGTGCTTGCGCTAGCAATTGCGGCAAAGCGTCATCGAGTGAAAGCAAAGCAGGACGGGTCATAGCAAAGGTGGGTTGTATTCGAAACGGTCTTCGTTGGCCAGCAGCCATTCGGTGATGGCATAGGGGTCATTCAAATCAAGCACGGGGCGCAATGTGGCCTCTGGCATATCTTGTGGTGAATCAGTGGCAATGGCCACCACAAAGTCATCATCAGGGTAACGCACAGGCTGCTCAGAAGCTTTGCGCCAGACTTCCACCTTGAGCAAATCGCTTCGCTTAAAACCCTCGACCAACACCCAGTCGACGCCGTCATACACCTCGGCCAGTAGGTGATGCACAGAAAGTTGCGTCGGCTGCTCAAACTGGCGCTGCAACACCAAACGTTGATTGGACGCCACAAGCACCTCAAACGCCCCCGCCTCGCGGTGGCGCCAACTGTCTTTGCCGGGCTTGTCGATGTCAAAGTTGTGGTGTGCATGCTTGACCACAGACACGCGCAAACCTTTCATACGCATGCAGCCAATCAGCTGCTCCACCAAAGTGGTTTTTCCTGAGCCGGAATATCCGGCAAAGGCGACGACCTTCATGCGTGGTCGCAATGCTTCGCGATGTAAGCCTTGATTTGCGCCACATCAGCCTTCATCACATGCACGCGTTTGGGCAAAGCTTCAATGCCTTCAAACTTGGCTGGACGATTGGGTTCATGGCCCAAAGCTTCCACGATGGTGGCCGCAAACTTGATGGGCAAAGCAGTTTCCAAAACAATCATGGGCACGCCAGCCTTGATGTGTTCACGCGCCACTTTTACGCCGTCGGCGGTGTGGGTGTCGATCATCTCGCCGAAGCGCTTATGCACGTCTTGGATGGTGGCCAAACGGTTGGCGTGTGTGCTCTTGCCGCTGGCAAAACCGTAACGTGTGGCGGCTTCGGCAAAGTGTGGGTTGCTGCTCAAATCGAACTTGCCGTGTTGCGACAACTGCGCACCAAACAAGTCCTTGGTCAATTCAGCATCACGGCCGAGCAGATCGAACACAAAGCGCTCGAAGTTGCTGGCCTTGGAAATGTCCATCGAGGGGCTTGAAGTTTCAAATGTGTCGGCGCTGCCACGCACGCGGTACACGCCGGTGCGGAAGAACTCGTCCAACACATCGTTTTCATTGGTCGCAGCCACCAAGGTGTCCACAGGCAAGCCCATCATGCGGGCCACATGGCCGGCGCACACGTTGCCAAAGTTGCCACTGGGCACAGTGAAGCTCACCTTTTGGCTGTTGGCTTTGGTCGCTTGGAAGTAGCCTGCGAAGTAGTACACCACCTGCGCCAACAAACGCGCCCAATTGATGGAATTGACCGTGCCAATTTTGTATTTGGTTTTGAAGTCCAAATCGTTGGACACGGCTTTGACCAAATCTTGGCAATCGTCAAACACGCCTTCGATGGCGATGTTGTTGATGTTCTCGTCCATCAAGCTGAACATTTGCGCTTGCTGGAAAGGGCTCATGCGGCCATGGGGGCTGGTCATGAACACGCGCACACCTTTTTTGCCGCGCATGGCGTACTCGGCCGCGCTGCCGGTGTCGCCACTGGTGGCGCCAAAAATGTTCAGTTCTTCACCACGGCGTGCCAACTCGTACTCAAACAAGTTGCCCAGCAGTTGCATGGCCATGTCTTTGAACGCAAGCGTGGGGCCATTGGACAAGGCCTCCACATACAAGCCATCTTCCAAGGGGCGTACGGGCACGATGGCCGCTGTGCCAAACACGTCTTGCGTGTAGGTCTTGGCGCACAAGGCCTTCAGGTCGGCGGCAGGAATGTCGTCGATGTAGAGGGACAGCACTTCAAACGCCAACGCAGCATAGCCTTGGGTGTTGAATGTGGTGCGCAAACGCGTGAGCGCGGCGTCATCCACCTGTGGGTAGTGCTCGGGCAGGTACAGGCCACCATCGGGGGCCAAGCCTTCTAACAAGATTTCACAAAAACGCTTGCGCTCGGCATGGCCGCGCGTGGACAAATACAACATCAGTTCAACTCTTCTTTGCGAATACGGGTGATGGGGGCCAACACAGTGTTGAGCTGCTGCATTTGTGCCATGGCTTGGTTCATGTTCGCTTCCACGCAATCGTGGGTCAGGATGATGAGGTCGGTTTGGTTTTCGCCCTCACCGGCTTCACGCTGCAACACCGCATCGATGCTGATGTTGGCGTTGGCCAAAATACCAGTGACCTTGGCCAACACGCCCGCCTCGTCGGCCACGCGCAAGCGCAGGTAGTAGCTGGTCACCACTTTGTCCATCGACAAAATGGGCAAGCTGCTCATCGCATCGGGCTGGAATGCCAAATGCGGCACGCGGTTCAACGGGTCGGCGGTGTGCAAACGGGTGATGTCAACCAAGTCGGCAATCACGGCACTGGCAGTGGGTTCGCTACCCGCGCCCTTGCCGTAATAAAGCGTGGTGCCCACGGCATCGGCTTGCACCATCACCGCGTTCATCGCACCTTCGACGTTGGCGATCAAACGCTTGGCAGGCACCAAGCATGGGTGCACGCGCAACTCAATGCCCGCCTCGGTGCGCTTGGAAATACCCAAGAGCTTGATGCGGTAGCCCAATTGCTCGGCGTATTTGATGTCTTGCGACTCGAGCTTGGTGATGCCTTCAACGTGCGCCTTGTCAAACTGCACAGGCACGCCAAACGCGATGGCCGACATGATGGTGGCTTTGTGCGCAGCGTCCACGCCTTCAATGTCGAAAGTGGGGTCGGCTTCGGCATAGCCCAGCTCTTGCGCTTGCTTGAGCACATCGGCAAAGGCCAAACCTTTGTCACGCATCTCAGACAAGATGAAGTTGGTCGTGCCGTTGATGATGCCAGCCAGCCATTGAATGCGGTTGGCGGTGAGACCTTCACGCAAAGCTTTGATGATCGGAATACCGCCGGCCACCGCAGCCTCAAACGCCACCATCACGCCCTTTTTGTGAGCGGCAGCAAAAATTTCTGTGCCATGCACAGCGAGCAACGCCTTGTTGGCCGTCACTACATGCTTACCCGCTTCGATGGCTTCGAGCACGAGTTGCTTGGCAATGCCGTAGCCACCAATCAACTCGACCACGATGTCGATCTCAGGATTGGCGATGACTTTGCGTGCATCGTCCACCACTTGAACGTTTGCACCCACAATGCTTTTGGCACGTGCCACATCGAGGTCTGCCACCATGGCCACTTCAATGCCACGACCTGCACGGCGTGTGATTTCTTCCTGGTTGCGTTTGAGCACTTCAAAAGTGCCGCTGCCAACGGTGCCGATGCCTAAGAGGCCAACTTGGATAGGTTTCATTTCGATGTCTTATTGCGATAGTTTTCGAGGAATTTGGCGATGCGCGAGATGGCCTCACGCAAGTCGTCTTCATGGGGCAAGAACACGATGCGGAAGTGATCCGTGGTCTTCCAGTTAAAGCCCGTGCCCTGCACCAACATGACCTTGGTTTCCTGGAGCAACTCCAAGAAAAATTGCTGGTCGTCTTTGATCGGGTACACCTTGGGGTCTAGGCGCGGGAACATGTACAGCGCAGCTTGCGGCTTCACACACGTCACGCCAGGAATGGCGGTGATGAGCTCATAGGCCAAGTCGCGTTGCTTGCGCAAGCGACCACCCTCGCCCACCAAATCGTTGATGCTTTGGTAACCACCCAAGGCGGTTTGGATCGCCCACTGTCCTGGCACGTTGGCACACAAGCGCATGTTCGAAAGCATGTTGAGGCCCTCGATGTAATCAGCCGCCGGCTTCTTGTCGCCCGACACCACCAACCAACCTGCGCGATAACCGCATGAGCGATAGCTCTTGGACAAAGAGTTGAAGGTGAGCGTCAACACGTCTTCGCTCAAGCTGGCAATGGGCGTGTGTTTGACACCGTCGTACAAGACCTTGTCGTACACCTCGTCCGCAAAGATGATCAAGCCATGCTTGCGTGCGAGCTCGACGATTTGCAGCAGCAGTTCATCTGAGTACAAAGCACCGGTGGGGTTGTTGGGGTTGATGACCACAATGCCCTTGGTGTTCTTGGTGATCTTCGAACGAATATCGTCGATGTTGGGCATCCAACCGTTGTCTTCGTCGCACACATAGTGCACAGGTGTACCGCCAGACAAGCTTACTGCAGCAGTCCACAACGGATAGTCAGGTGCAGGCAAGAGCAACTCGTCGCCGTTGTTGAGTAAGCCGTTGGTGGCCATGACGATCAGCTCGCTCGCGCCGTTGCCAAGGTAGATGTCATCGAGCGTGACGCCTTTGATGCCTTGCTTTTGCGTCTCGTGCATCACCGCTTTGCGGGCGCCAAAAATGCCTTTGCTGTCCGAGTAACCCGCCGAAGTAGGCAGGTTGCGGATCATGTCCTGTTGGATTTCTTCAGGCGCATCAAAGCCAAACACGGCCAAGTTGCCGATGTTGAGTTTGATGATCTTGTGGCCCTCCTCCTCCATTTGACGCGCTCGGTCCATGATGGGACCGCGAATGTCATAACAGACGTTGGACAGCTTGTTGGATTTTTGGATCTTCTTCAAAGTCCCTCCGAGGGCTCTTTTACGGGGTGAAACCTATAATTTGACCACAGATCTCAAGGCATTTATGAAATTACAACCCGATCGCATCGAGACCCAGTCGGTCACCGCTTATGGCCCAGGATGGATTGCCATCCAAGGTGAAAAAATCACGCACAGTGTGTTGATCACTTCTGAGGGCGTACGACTGGATTGGAATTGTCAGAGTTTTGAGGATTTAGGCCCGCAACACTTTGCCCAACTCGCAGATCTCGATGTTGAATTGGTCATTTTTGGCAGCGGTGAACGCCTTCGCTTTCCCAAGCCCGAATGGCAAGTGGCTTTGATGCAGCGCCGCCTAGGCCTTGAAACCATGGACACACAAGCCGCTTGCCGCACCTACAACATCTTGGCAGGTGAAGGCCGCAAAGTCGCTGCGGCGTTGATCATCGAAGCCTGCACAAGTAATAAATAAGAACGCGCTTCTTGCGCTATCGAGTGAACGACAAATTCAGGACTCAATACTAAGTTTCTAAGTTAAAATAATGGGTTGCCGGAAGGGGGCTGTCTCGACAGTCGCCTCCTTCATCCGGCCGTTTGAACTGTCACATCCGATTGAGCGCTATGGCCATTGTTGTCAACAAACCCCTCCCCGAATTTGAAGCCAATGCAACAGGCGGCATCAAGGTAAGCAACACCTCGCACAACGGCCAAATGATGGTCTTGTACTTCTACCCCAAAGACAACACGCCTGGCTGCACCACAGAAGCCATGCAATTCCGCGACAAGTACAAAGACTTCGTCAAAGCCGGCGCCTTGGTGTTTGGCGTCTCACGCGACAACATGAAGTCACATGACGAGTTCAAAACCAAACTCGAGCTCCCTTTCGAACTGATTGCAGACACAGAAGAAAAAATGTGCCACATGTTTGGTGTGGTGAAAAACAAAATCATGTACGGCAAAAAAGTCAAAGGTATTGAACGCAGCACATTTTTGATTGGCGCCGACGGCTTGCTGAAAGAAGAATGGCGAGGACTCAAAGTTCCTGGCCACGTAGACGAAGTCCTCAAGGCCGTCAAAGCCCTTAAGAAGGCTTCTGCTGCTGCCGCAGCTTAACCCCCGAAAAAGTGTCACGGAGCTCGGTTATAGTGGCTTCATGACATTGACAGAAGCGAACACGTTTCCAACGAAAAGCCGCCTTGGCCTCCAGGCGGCTTTTTCGCTTTTTAAGTCGGTGGTTTCCACTTGTGTTTCAACTCATTAAGTTTCATCTATGCCCTTGCCTCCCGCCCCCTCCAAACGCGCCGCTTTGCTGAATACCGAGAGCCTAGATGCCGCAGCGCCCAAGTCGCGCAGCACTCGTAAACCAGCCCCACGCCGCGAGGCCCATGACGTTGAAGTAGCCGCAGCAAACAAAGTGCAGGTCGCTAGCCCTGTTACCCGCAAATCCGAATCCATACCTTCCTACAAAAGCGAGCGCAAAACAGCTCCTGTTCGCGCTGCCACACCCAAGAAAAAACACACAGGTCCCACCAAACTGTTTGTGCTCGATACCAACGTATTGATGCACGACCCCATGTGTTTGTTCCGCTTTGAAGAACACGATGTGTATTTGCCCATGATCGTGCTCGAAGAGTTGGACAGCAACAAGAAAGGCATGACCGAAGTGGCTCGTAACGCACGACAAACCAGCCGTTCGCTCGATGCTTTGGTGGCCTCGCACAATGCAGACATCATCACGGGCATCAAGCTCGATGGCACGGGCCACATGGATGTAGGCGGACGACTATTCTTCCAAACCGAACCATTGGACTTCAATCTGCCCGCTAGCTTACCCCAGGGTAAAGCCGATAACCAGATTCTGGGGGTGGTCGAAGCATTGCGGGTCAAACACGCACCGCGCGAAGTCGTGTTGGTCTCGAAAGACATCAACATGCGCGTCAAAGCCCGCGCCCTAGGTTTAGCTGCTGAGGACTACCAGAACGACAAAACACTTGAAGATGGTGACTTGCTGTATTCAGGCGCTATCGCGCTACCCGAAGACTTCTGGCTCAAACACGCCAAAGAAGTGGAAAGCTGGCAAAGTGGCAGCCATACCTTCTACCGTCTGAGTGGCCCACTGGTGCCCGATCTGCACATTAATCAGTTTGTGTATTACGAGTCTGCTGGAGAACCCAGCCTCTACGCGCGCGTGACTGAGATTCGCGGCAACACCGTGGTGCTCAAAACGCTCAAAGACTTCACACACCTCAAAAATGCCGTGTGGGGCGTGACCACACGCAACCGCGAACAAAACTTCGCGATGAACTTGCTGACCGATCCAGAGATTGACTTCGTCACCCTCACCGGCACAGCCGGCACTGGCAAGACCTTGATGGCTTTGGCTGCAGGCCTGACGCAAGTGCTGGACGACCGCCGTTACACCGAAATCATCATGACGCGTGCAACCGTGAGCGTTGGCGAAGACATTGGTTTCTTGCCTGGTACGGAAGAAGAAAAAATGGGTCCATGGATGGGAGCTTTGGACGACAACCTCGAAGTGCTGGCCAAAACCGAAACCAGTGCCGGTGAATGGGGGCGCGCGGCCACCAATGATTTGATTCGCAGTCGCATCAAGATCAAAAGCTTGAACTTCATGCGCGGGCGCACGTTCTTGAACAAGTACCTCATCATCGATGAAGCCCAAAATTTGACGCCCAAGCAGATGAAAACGCTCATCACGCGTGCCGGCCCCGGCACGAAGATCATCTGCATGGGTAACTTAGCGCAAATCGATACGCCCTACCTCACCGAAGGCTCCTCGGGCTTGACGTATGCGGTGGATCGCTTCAAGGGTTGGCCACATGGCGGCCACATCACGCTGGCTCGCGGCGAGCGCTCTCGCCTGGCGGACTTCGCTAGCGAAGTGCTTTGATGCACACCTCACGCTTAAAACGCGTTAGGTGTGGCTTCAGTGGTTGCTTTTAGTAGTCGCCACCGCTGCTGTAACCACTGGCCAAGCTTTCGAACTTGGTGAGAGGCTTCAAGAAGGCCAGCTTGACGGTCCCCGTGGGGCCGTTACGCTGCTTGCCGATAATAACTTCGGCGACGCCCGGCTCTTTGGACTCTTTGTTGTAGTAATCGTCGCGGTAGATGAACATGATCACGTCCGCGTCTTGCTCAATCGCACCTGATTCACGCAAGTCACTCATCATGGGGCGTTTATCGGTGCGCTGTTCCACGCTACGGTTGAGCTGCGACAGCGCAATCACGGGGCATTGCAGCTCTTTGGCGAGCATCTTCAAGCCACGAGAAATTTCGCCAATCTCTGTGGCTCGGTTATCACCACCACTGCTGCTAGAGCCGCTCATCAACTGCAAATAGTCGACCACGATCAGCCCAAGCTTGCCGCACTGACGCGCCAAACGACGAGCGTTCGCACGCAGCTCACTCGGGGTCAGACCTGGTGTTTCGTCAATGTGCAGCGACACATTGCGCAGCTTTTCAATGGCTTCTGTCAAACGCGGCCATTCGTCATCGTTGAGCTTGCCTGTGCGCAAGTGGCCTTGGTCGACACGGCCAATTGAGCCCACGATACGAACTGCCAGTTGTGCCGCCCCCATCTCCATCGAGAACACAGCCACAGGCAAACCTTCGTTCAAGGCCACGTGTTCAGCAATGTTGATGGCCAGCGCGGTCTTACCCATCGAAGGACGAGCCGCCAACACGATCAAGTCGCCCGGCTGCAAGCCAGAGGTCATGCGATCAAAGTCAATGAAACCGGTGGGTACGCCGGTGATGTCGTTTTGGTTGTCCGCCATCTCTTGCACGCGATCGAGCAAATCGACCACCAACTGCGGCATGGCTTGAAAGCCCTGCTTCATGCGCGAGCCTTCTTCACCGATGTTGAAGATTTTTTGCTCGGCTTCATCCAAGATTTGGGCCACGGCCCTGCCCTGCGTGTTGAAAGCATTGGTAGCAATCTCATCACTGGCGGTCACCAGCTTGCGCAGGATTGAGCGCTCACGCACGATCTCGGCATAACGACGAATATTGCTCGCGCTCGGCACGTATTGCGCCAAGGCGTTCAGGTAACCCAAGCCACCGATTTCTTCGGCCTTGCCCAACGATTGCAAATGCTCGTAGACAGTGATCACATCCGCAGGACGGCTGGCATTGACCAAGGCACCAATCGCGCCGTACACCTGCTTGTGTTCGTAGCGGTAGAAATCGCCTTCAACCAACAAATCACCCACGCGGTCCCACGCACCGTTGTCTAGCAACAAGCCGCCCAACACACTGGATTCCGCCTCGATGGAGTGCGGCGGAATGCGCAGCTGTGCAATTTGTTGGTCGTGGGAGAAGCTTTCTTCAAAGCTTAGCGATTCGGCTGACATAGTGATCCTGTAAAACGCACATCCTAAGCCCAGAGGCGCTCAACGCCTGGGATAACTCTGTGGATAAGACGTGGGTTAGCTGGGGAAACGCAAAGAACAAATAAAAAAGCCGCTCCGAAGAGCGGCTTTTGAGGTGTGGAGAAACTTAAGCAGTCTCGCCTTGCACGTTGACCGTGATTTCAACAATCACGTCAGTGTGCAATGCCACGCCCACAGCGCTTTCGCTCACTGTTTTGATGGGGCCGTGAGGCATACGGATTTGGGCTTTGGCCACTGCGAAACCTTCTTTCGTCAACGCTTCAGCGATGTCGTGGTTGGTCACAGAGCCGAACAAACGACCGTCCACGCCAGCTTTTTGGCTGAGCTTGATGACTTTGCCAGTCAACTTCTCGCCTTGGGCTTGTGCAGCAGCCAATTTTTCAGCAGCAGCTTTTTCGAGTTCAGCGCGGCGAACTTCGAATTCTTTGATCGCTGTCTCAGTGGCACGACGTGCGCGGCCTGATGGGATCAAAAAGTTACGGGCGTAACCATCTTTCACACGGACGATTTCGCCGAGGTTGCCGAGGTTCACGACCTTGTCGAGCAGAATAATTTGCATGGTCGGTCTCCTTAGATCTTGTGCTGGTCGCTGTATGGCACCAAAGCCAAGAAGCGTGCGCGCTTGATGGCAGTGTTCAGCTGACGTTGATAAATAGCGCGTGTGCCTGTGAGGCGTGCGGGAATGATCTTGCCGTTTTCGGCAATGAAGTCACGCAAGGTGTCGACGTCTTTGTAGTCGATTTCTTCAACGCCAGTGACGGTGAAGCGGCAGAAGCGCTTGCGCTTGAAAAGCAATGATTGCGTGTTGCGCTTTGGGCGCTTGTCTTTGTTGAATTTCTTGAATGTGGCCATGATCTGGGCCTCCTATGAAATTTGCTGAAAATCTTGAATGTGAAAAACGACGTTTTTGCTGTGACGAGGTGAGGCCAAAAAGCCACTGAACTGCCAAAGGCTACCAAGGGGAAGTTGAGCAATGCGCTCAGCTAAGGATCCCAAGGCGACTGTTTTGACGGTTGCTTTGACTTGTCGCTTTTGTCCTGCTTCTTGAATTTCCGACTCGTGTTCGAGACTCAAATCAATGGCGGGTAACCCGGCTGGGGTGTATCGCAGGGCCGAGGCCTCCACAACACAAGCGTTCAAAACAACGTGGTTCAAACCTTGTCGTGAGTCAGCAATTAGCCCGCGAACTCAGCTTGCTGGTTCTTGCGTGCTTCTTCGCGTTCGACGGTCTTCATCATGATGGAAGGTGCTGTTTCAGCCTTCTTACGCAAGACAGTCATGTGACGCAACACAGCATCGTTGAACTTGAACGCGTGTTCGAGTTCAGACATCACAGCTTGGCTAGCTTCGATGTTCAAGCAAATGTAGTGAGCTTTGGCAAGCTTGTTGATCATGTAGGCCAGCTGGCGGCGACCCCAGTCTTCCGTACGATGAATCGCACCACCACCTGCGGTGATCATGCCTTTGTAACGCTCCAGCATAGCTGGAACTTGTTCGCTTTGATCCGGATGGATCAACAAAATGATTTCGTAATGACGCATGGACACTCCTTGTGGATATGAAGCTGCCTGCGGCGTCTGACGCACAGCAGCAAGGGAAAAGCCCACGATTATAGTCAATTTTTAAGCGATTGAGATAACTTACTACCCAGATAACCAAACAACAAACCCGTCGGCACGCCAAAAACGCCCGCACAAACAGGATCCAAACCCAACCACAGCGTATCGCTTGGTTGCAGGTGCAAGAGCATCTGCAACCAAGGGTGGTTGAGCAAGATGTAATACAGCGTGATCGCCAAACCCGAGACCATGGCCATCAAGGCCCCCACGCGGTTCATACCACGCCAATAAATTCCCAGCAGTAAAACAGGGAAAAACGTCGCAGCGGCTAACGAAAATGCACTGGTCACCCAAAACAAAATACTCACAGGTCGATTGGTGGCAAACCATGCAGCCAACAGCGCCACCACCATCAGCAAAATCTTGGACAACATCACGCGACGCAAAGGCGGCGCATTGGGTGATGCAGTTTGGAAGTAAAGATCCTGAGCCAACGCATTGGAGATGGTGAGAAGCAAGCCATCGGCCGTCGATAAAGCTGCCGCCAATGCGCCCGCTGCCAATAACCCCGTGAAGACCGACGAAATATGCGTCATCTCGGGCAAACCTAGTACCAAGTAGTCGTTGAACAGGCGGATATCAGCAAACTGAACAATCCCGTCTTGGTTGTGGTCTTGAATGCTCAACAAAGCCAACTTACGCAGCTTCAAGCGATCAGCCCAATCAGGCAATTGATCCAGGTGCGCGCCCACCAACTCTGTCAACACATAGGACTTGAGCAAAACCGCCAATGAGGATGCGCACAGGTACACCACCACAATAAAGCCCAAAGCCCAAACAACAGAGCGTCGCGCCTCCATAGGGGTTGCTGTGGTGTAAGAACGCACCAAAATATGAGGCAAAGCGGCGGTTCCGAGCATCAAACAGAAGATCAAAGCAAGGCTGTTGTTCCAACCCGGGTTCCACCCCTGCAGGTAGGGAACTTGAAAGCCTACAGGTCGCTGAATAGCCTGCCCTAATACCTCACGTTCGGCCTGCCAAATGCCAGCCAAGCGCTCAACCGATGTTTCTCGCCAGGCAGGATTGGCCTCTAACTTTTGGATATCACGCAACGGCGCATTCTCAGCTTTGGCACGTGCAACCTGTCGGGAGATGGTCTCTCGCTCTACGTCGCGTGCATGGGCAGGATCGGCAATCTTGACATCCAGGTGACTGATGCGCTGACTGATGGCCTCGCGGGTTGCTAATTCGGCCGGATCTGCTTCGATCTGCTTGGCGCGCGCCTGTATTTCTGGCAACGACTGCACAGCCGCTACAGTAACAAACGGGTGCCCTTGCGTCTTGATAGAGACGGCCATTCCCAAGACCACCATGGACACCACAATGACCACACATTGCACCGCCTGAGTCCAAGTGACCGCGCGCATACCACCCAAAAATGAGCACAGCAGCACCCCTCCCAAAGCCAAGAACACCCCCAACTCAAAGGTGAGCCCCGAGAGCATCGAAGCCACAAGGCCAATGCCATAAATTTGTGCGACCAAATAAATGCTGGAGCACAAAATCGCGCCCCATGCCGCCAACCAACGCACAGCGGCACTTTCAAAACGACGGCCTAAAAAATCTGGAATCGTGATGGCTTGTGACTGGTTCAGTTTCGCGGCAAATAAAAAACCCAGCAGACAAAAGCCCCCAGTCCATCCCAGTAGGTAGGACAAGCCACCTGGATGCAGCCCGTCACCCACAAAACCATCCGACAACAACAAGCCTGTCAAGCCGATGAAGGATGCCGCCGAAATCCAATCCGCAGCGGTGGCCATGCCGTTAAGCGGTGCGCTGATACGACGACCCGCTACAAAATACTCGTCAGGATTTGCCGTGCGGCAAAACATACCAACAACGGCATAACCAATGATAGACACCACCAAGAAAAAGCCGTTCACCACACCTTTGGGCACACCGGCAAAGTCGGCGATCAACAGCAAGAGCGTTAGCAGCACCAACCCAGCAAAACTGAGCAGCAGCAATCGCCAAGGCCAATAGTTAAGACGCATCGTCTGTCAGAGTTGTTCTCTGCGTGCCCCACCAAGCGAGCAGCAAATACAGCACAGGTACAGCTTGCGCAACCCACAAAAAGTGGAGCATGGTCATGTCCGGCCACAGCCAAGCCAAGCCCATGGACCCCACTGTCAAGAGCAGCAACCCCACCACCCCCCATAGCGCACGTCTTGGCAAGGCCATGACTTCAATCGCTCCGAGATTCGGAGCCTCTGACTCAGAGGCTTTTGAAGAGTGCGGCATCAACGGCTGTTTACTTGGCCAATGATTTCCAAGTCTCAATCACGCTATCTGGGTTGAGCGAGATGGAGCTGATGCCCTCATCTGCCAACCAGTGCGCGAAGTCGGGGTGGTCGCTGGGGCCTTGGCCGCAGATACCCACGTACTTGCCTTGTGCCTTGCAAGCTGCAATGGCGCGGCTGAGCATGGCTTTGACAGCAGGGTCACGTTCGTCAAAGTCAGCAGCCAACAGCTCCAAGCCGGAATCACGGTCGAGACCCAGGGTCAATTGGGTCAAGTCGTTGGAGCCGATGGAGAAGCCGTCGAAGTACTTCAAGAAGTCGTCAGCCAAGATGGCGTTGCTTGGCACTTCGCACATCATGATGACCTTGAGGTCGTTTTCGCCGCGCTTCAAACCGTGCAAAGCCAACAAATTGGTCACACGCTCAGCTTGGCCCAAGGTGCGCACGAAAGGCACCATGACTTGCACGTTGGTGAGCCCCATGTCTTCGCGCACGCGACGCATGGCTTCGCACTCCATCGCAAAGGCTTCGCCGAAGTCTTCGCTGATGTAGCGCGCGGCACCTCGGAAACCGAGCATTGGGTTTTCTTCCTCGGGCTCGTAGCGGCTGCCGCCGATGAGTTTGCGGTATTCGTTGGACTTGAAGTCCGACATGCGCACGATCACGGGCTTGGGGAAGAACGCCGCCGCGATGGTGGCAATACCTTCGGCGACTTTGTCCACATAGAACGCACGGGGTGACGCATGGCCACGGGCCACAGACTCAACCGCCTTCTTCAAGTCAGCATCCACATTGGGGTAGTCCAAGATGGCCTTGGGGTGTACGCCAATGTTGTTGTTGATGATGAACTCCAAGCGGGCCAAGCCCACGCCTTCGTTGGGCAACTGAGCAAAATCAAAAGCCAACTGGGGGTTGCCCACGTTCATCATGATCTTGGTTTTGATCTGTGGCATCTCGCCGCGTTGCACTTCGGTCACTTCGGTCTCAAGCAAACCGTCGTAAATGCGACCGGTGTCACCCTCGGCGCAGCTCACCGTCACCAAGGTGCCATCTTTGAGTTGCTCAGTGGCATGGCCACAGCCCACCACCGCAGGAATGCCCAACTCACGCGCGATGATGGCGGCGTGGCAGGTGCGGCCACCTCGGTTGGTCACGATGGCACTGGCGCGCTTCATCACAGGTTCCCAGTTGGGGTCAGTCATGTCGGTGACCAACACGTCGCCGGGCTGGACCTTGTCCATCTCGCTGATGTTGTGCACCAAACGCACGGGGCCGGTGCCAATTTTTTGGCCAATCGCGCGGCCTTCGGCCAACACGGTGCTGTGGCCTTTGAGTTTGTAGCGCAGCTCGGCTTGGCCTTTGGCTTGGCTCTTCACGGTTTCAGGACGCGCTTGCAAGATGTAGAGCTGGCCGTCTGTGCCGTCTTTGCCCCACTCGATGTCCATAGGGCGGCCATAGTGCTGCTCGATCACCAAAGCGTAGTGGGCCAATTGCTCTACGTCAGCGTCGGTCAAGGAATAACGGTTGCGCAGCTCGGTGGGCACGTCAGTGGTTTTGACCAACTTGCCGCTGGCTTTTTTCTCCTCCGCGGTGGAGAACACCATCTGAATGAGTTTTGAGCCCAAGTTGCGGCGAATCACCGCGCGCTTACCGGCCTTCAAGGTGGGCTTGTGCACGTAGAACTCATCGGGGTTCACGGCGCCTTGCACCACGGTCTCACCCAAGCCATAGCTGGAGGTGATGAACACCACATCTTCAAAGCCCGATTCGGTGTCGATGGTGAACATCACACCAGCAGCGCCTGTGTCTGAGCGCACCATGCGTTGCACACCCGCAGACAAAGCCACGTCGGCGTGAGCAAAGCCTTTGTGCACGCGGTAGCTGATGGCGCGGTCGTTGTACAAGGAGGCAAACACTTCTTTCATCTTGTGCAGCACTTCGTCGATGCCGTGCACGTTGAGGAAGGTTTCTTGTTGGCCTGCGAAAGAAGCGTCTGGCAAGTCTTCGGCAGTGGCAGAAGAACGCACGGCAAACGTCGCGGCAGCATTGCCCTCAGACAAGGTGATGAAGGCTTCGCGAATCGCTTTTTCCAAATCGGCGGGGAAAGGCTGGGCCTCTACCATGGCGCGAATTTCGGCACCGGCTTCGGCCAAGGCGCGCACGTCTTCGGTGTCGAGCTTGTCCAAGCGGGCGTTGATTTTGTCGGCCAGGCCGTCAAACGCCAAAAACTCGCGGAAGGCATGGGCCGTGGTGGCAAAGCCCGTAGGCACACGCACGCCGGAGGGAAGTTGCGAAATCATTTCGCCGAGGCTGGCGTTTTTACCGCCAACGGCTTCGACGTCTGTCATTCGCAGTTGCTCAAAAGGAACCACCAAGGCGGTTGGGCTGAAAAGTGCAGTCATAGACAAGCTCCAAAAGTTAAAACTGGCGTGCCATGCAGCGCGGCGACTTTTTAGTTGTTCGAATAGATCGATCAGTCTGCCTGGCGAAATTCGGATAATGGAGCATTGTAGGTGGCCGACAAGCTACCTCGCCCGCCAAAACCTGTGTTTTTGGCTTCATTTACTTTGAAAGTTTTTCATGCCCAATCCCACCGTGTTTTTTGTTTCTGACGGCACCGGCATTACCGCAGAAACCTTTGGCAACGCCATCTTGGCGCAGTTTGAAGTGAAATTTCGCCACATCCGCATCCCGTTTGTTGACACGGTCGACAAAGCGCACCAAGCCGTGCGGCAAATCCTGCACACAGGCGAAATCGAGGGCCGCCGCCCCATTGTGTTCACCACACTGGTGAACATGGAGGTCTTAAGCGTGATTTTGGAAGGCTGCAAGGACAAAACCATGCTGATGGACATGTTCAGCATCTTTGTGAATCCGCTAGAAAAAGAACTGGGCATCAAGTCCAACCACCGTGTGGGCCGTTTCTCAGATGCCAGCAAGAGCCAAGAGTACCGAGAGCGCATCGAAGCCATCAACTTCAGCTTGGCCCATGACGATGGTCAGCTCAACCGCGATTTGGAGTTGTCTGACGTGATCTTGGTCGGCGTCAGTCGCAGCGGCAAAACCCCCACAAGCTTGTACTTGGCCATGCAG
The DNA here is from genome assembly GCA_041180165.1 of Pseudomonadota bacterium. Classification (GTDB taxonomy): domain Bacteria; phylum Pseudomonadota; class Gammaproteobacteria; order Burkholderiales; family Burkholderiaceae_C; genus Limnohabitans. The sequence continues at coordinate 27,763 of JBEGSC010000008.1, forward strand.
CACGGCTTGAAGGCTTCGAACTACCCGCTCATTCCTGAGGATTTTGAACGCCGACAACTCCCCCCCGCCCTGATGCCACACAAGAAAAAGATTTTTGGCCTCACCATTCAGCCTGAGCGCTTGAGCGAAATTCGCAACGAACGCCGCCCTGACTCCAAATACGCCAGCCTTGCCAACTGCCGCCACGAAGTGGCCGAAGCCGAGGCCATGATGCGCCGTGCAGGCATTCGCTGGCTGTCCACCACGCACAAAAGCATTGAGGAGATTGCCACCACTATCTTGCAAGAAATCAACCCTGAGCGTTTGATTTACTAAGGCGTAACCCTCCACAAAAAAGCCCCGCAACACCTAGCGCTGCGGGGCTTTTTGTTAGAAACGCGAAGGTTTACAGACCGATGGCGGCAATGCCTGCTTTCGCGATTTGCGCATCTTCGTTGGACTTCACACCGCTCACACCCACAGCGCCGATGCATTGACCATCTTTGATGATGGGCACGCCGCCTTCGAGCATGCCTTGGACGGCAGGCGCGCTCAAGAATGACATGCGGCCGCCATTGATGACGTCTTCATACACCTTGCTCTCACGACGACCCAAGGCTGCTGTGTGGGCTTTGGCTGGGGCGATGTGCGAAGAAATGCCAGGTGCGCCATCCAAACGGTGCAAATTCAACAGGTGGCCGCCATCGTCCACGATGGCGATGGTGACTGCCCAGTTGTTTTTCAAAGCTTCCGCTTCGGCGGCTGCGGCAATGGCTTTGACATCTGCGGATTCGAGGAAGTGTTTGGTTTTCATGTGCAACAAGTTTGAAAAGTAAGAAAACCTCAAGCATACCGACTCTGACAGCCCCACTACCCTCGCTCAAGACAAAAGAAACCTCAATAAAAGTAAGCTATGAAGTACCAGCCCTTGAAACCTCTAGAATTCGCCCCATCTGAATCATCAGGTTTATAGGAGATCTACTCATGATGAATGACAACATTCAAACCGTTGACTACTACGTCTTGCCAACGGCTGAACGCAACCGCGTGGTGCGTAATACCTACTGGTTGTTAGCCATCAGCATGCTGCCCACCGTGTTGGGTGCCTACATTGGCGTGGCCACTGGCATCAGCTACGCCATTTCCGGTGTGATGGGCATGATCTTGATGCTGGCTGGCGCCTTCGGCTTCATCTACGCCATTGAGCGCACCAAAGAAAGCGCCACCGGCGTGTACGTGCTCTTGGGCTTCACCTTCTTCATGGGTCTCATGCTCTCGCGCATGATTGCCATGGTGCTGGGCTTCAAGAACGGCGCTGAATTGGTGATGACCGCTTTTGCAGGCACGGCAGGTGTGTTCTTCGTGATGGCTAGCTTGGCCACGGTTATCAAGCGCGACTTGTCCGGTATGGGCAAATGGCTCATGGTGGGCGCGGTGGTCTTGATGGTTGGCAGCATCATCAACGTGTTCGTTGGCTCATCAGCCGGCATGATGGTGATTTCCATGTTGTCCATGGCCATCTTCAGCGCCTTCATGCTTTATGACTTGAAGCAAGTGATGGATGGCGGCGAAACCAACTACATCAGCGCCACGCTGACTTTGTACTTGGACGTGATCAACGTGTTCCAAAGCTTGCTGGCCTTGCTCGGCATCTTTGGTGGCGAACGCGAATAAGCTATTCATACCATCCACAAAAAAGGGACCGCAGGGTCCCTTTTTTACGTCTGCAGATTTTGAGGCGTTGCGGTTTAAACCAAATCAAACACCGCCATGCTCTCCACATGGGCCGTGTGCGGGAACATGTTCACTGCACCTGCTGATGAAATGCGATAGCCTGCATCATTCACCAACACACCCGCATCACGCGCCAAAGTAGACGGGTTACAGCTCACATACACAATGCGCTTGGGTGGTGTCCAACCCTGACGAAGTTCTGGCTGCTGGTGCATCTCGGCCAGCGCCTGCACCAATGAGAAAGCGCCTTCACGCGGCGGATCCACCAACCACTTGTCTGCCGCGCCATCTTGACGCAGCAACTCGGGCGTCATTTCAAACAAGTTACGCGCGACAAAGCTGGTCGGCGCCAAAGGCTTGTCTCGATTCGCTTGGTTGAACACATAGTTCTCGCCAGAGCGCGTCACCAAAGCCTCACTGCCCTCAATGCCTAAGACCTCGCGTGCAAGCGTTGCCAAAGGCAAAGTGAAGTTACCCAAGCCGCAGAACCAGTCGATCACACGCTCAGTCGGCTGCACATCAAGTAATCGCAAAGCGCGTGTGACCAACACACGGTTGATATGCGGATTGACTTGCGTGAAGTCAGTCGGTTTGAACGGCATGGTGATGCCAAATTCAGGCAAGGCGTATGACAACGGCTCACCCAAAGCGCCCTCCATCAAACACACGGTGTCTGGGCCTTTGGACTGGAGCCACCACTGCACGTTGTGCTTGGCGGCGAAGTCGCGCAAAGCCTGCATGTCGTGTGCACTCAAGGGCTCCATGTGGCGCAGCACCAAAGCCGTCACATGGTCACCACAAGCCAATTCAATTTGCGGCAAGGTCTCACGCGCATCCATGCTGCCAATCAGCTGACGCAATGGCATGAGCATGGCATCGACATGCGGCGGCAAGATGGGGCACTGGCGCATATCAGCCACGTAGCGGCTCTTACGCTCATGGAAACCCACCAACACTTCGCCCTTTTTCAACACATAGCGCACCGACAAACGGGCGCGAAAACGATAACCCCATGCAGGGCCTTGAATGGGGCGAAGAATGGTCTCAGGCTTCACTTTGCCTAAGTGCCACAAGTTGTCTTCTAGGGCGCGTTGTTTGACCGCGATTTGTGCTGAAGCATCCAAGTGCTGCATCTTGCAGCCGCCACATGCACCCGCATGCAAGCCAAAGTGAGGGCAACCAGGCGTGACGCGCTGCGAGGACTCATGCAGCACTTCGAGCAACGATGCTTTTTCCCAGTTGTCTTTTTTGCGGTGCACATTCGCGCGTACCACCTCAAAGGGCAAGGCACCATCAACAAACACCACTTTGCCATCGGCGCGGTGCCCCACTCCTTGCGCTTCTAGGTCCATCGATTCAATGGTGAGCGCGTTGTCAGGCCACTGTTTTTCTGTCGTTGCGTCTGTCATCAGTTGGCCGATAAATACTTGGCAGGATCAACCGGCTTGCCTTGACGGCGAATTTCAAAATGCAGCTTCACTTGGTCAGCATCGCTATTGCCCATCTCAGCAATTTTTTGGCCACGCTTGATGACTTGGTCTTCTTTCACCAACAAGGTTTGGTTGTGTGCGTAAGCGGTCAAATAGGTGTTGTTGTGCTTCAAGATGATCAGATTGCCGTAGCCACGCAAACCCGCACCCGCGTAGACCACGCGACCATCTGCAGCAGCCATCACGGGGTCACCCACTTTGCCGCCAATGTCTAAACCTTTGTTTTTGGCCTCATCGAAACCAGAAATCAGGTTGCCACGCGCAGGCCACTGAAAGCTCACTGCCTCCTCTGCTGCGACAGGTGCAGGGGTTGACGAAGGTGCAGGAGGAACAGGCGCAGAGGTTGGTGCAGCGCTCGGCGATGCACCCGTTGGGGTCGTAGATGGGCGTGTAGCCACCACTTCTTGCGTAGGCGGCACCACACGCAGCACTTGGCCAGCTTCAATCAGGTTGGGGTTATCTATCTTGTTCCATCGCGCAATGTCGCGACCGCTTTGGCCATGGTCCATGCCAATGCGAATCAATGTATCGCCGGGCTTGACGGTGTAGTAGCCGGGTTTGCCTGCATTTTCTGCACCAGGGAGTACACGAGCAGGGCTGCGAGCCCCGCCAATCGAGTGATCATCCACAGGCGCCAAACGCCCTTTGTTAGAGCAAGCAGACAACGCAACAGCTGTCATCAGGACGGCGATAGCCCATATTCCGGCACGAGACATTCTTATTTCCAAGTATTCAAGCAATGCCTGATTTTAGAGGCACAAAGTTCACGGCCTCGAGCAGTGTCTGCTGCAAGCCTTGTGGCGTTTTGTCAATCACCACCAACGCTTGCTGGCCCGCGCTCGTGTGCGTAGGCGCTACCAAGCGCCCCCCCATAGCGAGTTGATCGATCCATGCTTTGGGCACATTCTCACCACCCGCTGCTGAGATGATGGCGCTGTAGGGCGCACCTTGCGGGTAGCCCAACATGCCATCGCCAAAAATCAAATGCACGTTGGGCAGTCGCATGGGGCGCAAGTTGTCACGCGCTTTGTCATGCAAGCCACGCAAACGCTCAATGCTGTAGACCTCACGTGCCACACATGCCAGCACCGCCGCTTGATAACCACAACCTGTACCGATCTCTAACACGCGCCCCATCAGCGGTGCACCTTGCAAACCTGGCGCCTCGCGCAACAAAGCAATCATGCGGGCTACTACATTGGGCTTAGAAATGGTTTGGCCCAGGCCAATTGGCAAGCTGGTGTCTTCGTAGGCTTGGTTAACCAACGCACTGTCTACAAAACGATGGCGCTCTACACGGCCCATAGCCTCAAGCACCACCGCATCGTCAATGCCTTGTGTCGTGAGTTTTTGCACCATGCGGGCGCGAATGGCCGATGAATCCAAACCCATCCCCGTCGGACTAACCATGCCAGCAGACTGAGTACGAACCGTAGATTGCGGCGTGACCACACGGGTTGCCCCCATCAAGGTTTTTGGAGCTGCTTGTGGCTTGCCCGTGTCTAAACGTGCAGGAAAGCTGGGACGCTGCTTCATGCTCGAGTTCCGCCTAAGCGTTGTGTCCAATCAGGCAAGCTGGCATGTTCGGTCAAGTCCACGTGCAGTGGCGTGACCGACATGTGTCCCTCAAACGTGGCGTGAAAGTCAGTGCCGTCGCTGTCGTCTTTGGCTGCACCTGCATTGCCAATCCAATACATGGTTTCACCACGTGGACTGGTTTGCGTGATGACACGCTCTGCCGAATGGCGACGCCCCAAGCGCGTGACACGCAAGGGTTTGATTTGCGCAACAGGTTGATTGGGGATATTGACATTCAGCAACCAAGGCGCGCCCACCGTTGGGGGCTGCGCCAACATCTGTTGCACCAGTTCACGTGCTTTGGCAGCAGCGGCATCAATGTGACCCCAGCCTTTCTCGACTTGCGAAAACGCAATAGCTGGAATACCAAACAAATAGCCTTCCATGGCAGCGCCAACCGTGCCTGAGTAAATCGTGTCGTCGCCCATGTTGGCCCCGTTGTTGATGCCAGACACCACGAGATCGGGTTTGTAATCGAGCAAGCCTGTGAGTGCGATGTGCACGCAATCTGCTGGCGTGCCATTGACGTAACGAAAGCCATTGCTGGCTTGATGCACATACAACGGCGAATGCAGGGTCAACGCGTTGGACTTGGCGCTGTTGTTGTGCTCTGGCGCGACCACCTCAACGCGCCCCAAATCTTTGAGCGCTTCATACAGGGCCACGATGCCTGGGGCTTGAAAGCCGTCGTCGTTGGAAATCAGGATGTTCATGATGCCTTAGGGTTGCACGCGAATTGTAGGTTTGTACAGCGGCAGGCTTTGAAAACTAAGGGCTTGCGCTGTAAACGCCATAAGCCAGCATGAGCAAAGTCCCCGTCAACAAGGCTGGTACCAGCCGGCGTTGGGGGCTAGACACCATCACGGCCACACTGAGTGCACAAATCAGCACGCGCAACAACAACGGCACACTGGCCAACAAACCAAGGGGCAACAAAATCATGCGCACCGTCAAGGCAGCCACCATGGCATAGGTCACAGCTGAAAGCCAGCGAAACACCTCGCTGTCTTGATGAATATGCCCCGACAATTTGACGCCAGCAGCACGACAAATATAGGTGCCGATGCAGGCCGCGCTCAGCGCCAACCAAAGGCCCCAACCTTGCATGTCAGCGTTCATGCCTGCACCTGCTCAGGCTGAGGGCGCAACCAACGCCGATCAATCCAATAAGCCGCCGTCCCGCCAATCAATCCGGTCAGCAACAAGCTGCTGTCTGCATCCCACATGAAAAACAAGGGGCCGAGTAAGCAACCTAAACCAATGGCTAATCGGTTGCCCCAAGGCTTCACATCGGTGAATGTGAGTAAGAAAAACAAGGGGTTGATGAACACCAAAGCCAAGGTCACGGGCGTGGGCACCCAGCCCGCTACGTGATAACCCAACACCGTACCCAAAGGTGAAATCAGCCAACATGGCAAAGCCAAACCGATAAAGTAATTCAAACGATGCTGTGCTCGCATGCGGGGGAACTCTCGCATCGAAACCGCCCATGCGGTCATGGCCAGCATGTGCACCCACAGGTACAACAGGGGGTTACGGTCGCGTCGGTGGAGTTGGGGGAACAGGGTCACCACCATGGTGACAAAACGGGTCGAGGTCAGCGTTACGGCAAAGCCGATTGCTAACAAGGAAGAGCCAGAGATGAACATCTCTAGCATCACCACTTGACCGGGCAGCGCAAACATCAGCAAGCTGGTGAGGCCGGTCATCCATGCGTCAAAACCATGGGTACGTCCCATGGCTCCAAAGCCGACCATGCCTGCAAACAGAACTAACACGGGCGCGCCCATGGCATCACGGATGCCATGCCAAAAGGCTTCACGCCGATTGGTAAACCGGTTTTGAGTCACGACTCAGAACCGATTATTTTTGGTTCATATTGCCTTTGAATTTACCGCCACGTTGGATTTCCAACTCGTGGTATTCCAAGGTACCAGACACTTTGCCAGTGCTGTGAATCAACAAATGTTCTTTACAAACGATGTCTTCGTTCAACTCGCCATGCACATCGATTTCACGTGCACGCACGGTGCCGGTCACTTGACCTTTGGTGCCAATCAACAAGTCATCAGCGGTCAATTCGCCAGATACGTTGCCATTGATGACAGCTTTGCCTGGGGCTGCAATTGAGCCTTTGAAAGTCACGCCCTCGCCGATGACGAGGTTATTGTTGGTTGGGTTGATATCCGCCATGTTCAGCTCCTTTGAATAGCGCATCATACCTAATCAATTCAAGCACTTAGCTTGAAGTTGTCATGTACCGCACAATCATTAAACTCTAGCCATGCCCCGTTTCGCCGCCAACCTCAGCATGCTCTACAACGAGTATGACTTTTTAGACCGCTTCACAGCCGCCTCACAAGATGGCTTTCAAGGCGTTGAGTTTCTCTTTCCATATGCGCATGACGCTCACGCATTGCGCCAAAGGCTCAACGACAACAATCTCACGCAGGTGCTGTTCAACACCGCCCCCGGTGATTGGGATTCGGGCGACCGAGGTTTGGCATGCCTCAACGAGCGAGTGAGTGAGTTTCAATCCAGCGTATGGCAAGCACTGACCTATGCAGATGCACTGGGCTGCACTCGCATCCACGTCATGGCAGGCATTGCTCCGCAAGGCTTAGAGGCACAAGCAGTCGAAGCCACCTACTGCCGCAACATTGCATGGGCCGCCGAACAAGCACGCGCCTCGGGCTGTGACGTGTTGATCGAGCCCATCAACACACGCGACATGCCTGGCTATTTCTTGAACTACCAAGCACAAGCGCATCGCATGGTTGAACTTATCGGCGCCCCCAACCTGAAAGTGCAAATGGACCTTTACCACTGCCAGATCATGGAGGGCGACTTGGCCAGCAAGATTCGTCAATACCTGCCTACGGGGCGAATCGGGCACTTCCAAATCGCAGGTGTCCCCATGCGACATGAACCAGACTTGGGCGAGCTCAACTACCCTTATCTCTTTGATGTCATTGACACGGTCTCGATCGACTGTGGTTGGAGAGGTTGGGTCGGCTGCGAATACCGCCCCAGTCGAGGTGCTGTGCCCAACGGCACACACGATGGCTTGGGTTGGTTTACTCCACTGTCTCACTCTTTATAAAGGATGCTCGATGAAATACCTACACACCATGGTGCGCGTCACCGACCTTGAAACCTCATTGAAGTTTTATCGTGATGCCTTGGGCCTTAGGGTTTTACGAACCAAAGAGTCTGAACAAGGACGTTTCACTTTGGTCTACCTCGCCGCCCCCGGCGATGACGATGCACAGGTTGAGCTCACCTACAACTGGGACCCCGAGGTCTACACAGGTGGTCGCAACTTTGGGCATTTGGCCTATGCCGTAAACAACATCTACGCCACCTGCGAAAAATTGCAGGCGCATGGCGTGACCATTCTTCGCCCGCCCCGCGATGGCCGCATGGCTTTTGTGCGCTCGCCAGATGGCATCTCCATCGAATTGCTGCAAGCAGGCAACGCATTAGCACCTGCCTCACCTTGGGTGGATATGCACAATGTAGGATCGTGGTAACACTTCGTCACCACTTCTTAAATATCGCCCATGGAAATCAAAGTCAATTTTCTCGACAAGCTTCGCTTAGAAGCCAAGTTCGATGACTTCACGGTCGTAGCGGACCAACCCATCCGCTACAAGGGCGATGGTTCAGCCCCCGGACCCTTTGATTATTTTTTAGCCTCATCGGCTTTGTGTGCAGCTTACTTCGTCAAGCTTTACTGCAACACGCGCAACATCCCCACTGAGAACATTCGCCTGTCGCAAAACAACATCGTTGACCCAGAAAATCGCTACCAACAGATTTTCAAAATTCAGGTTGAATTGCCAGCGGACATTCAAGAAGTAGATCGCCGAGGGATTTTGAACTCTATCGAGCGCTGTACCGTTAAAAAAGTGGTGCAAGCTGGACCCGAATTTGTGATTGAAGAAGTGGAAAACCTGGATGCAGACGCACAGTCCTTGCTCACCCTCAAGCCATCCACAGAAAGCAGCACATTCATCCTCGGCAAAGACCTGCCGCTAGAGCAAACGATTGCCAATATGTCTGGTGTTTTGGCGAACTTGGGCATCAAGATTGAAATCGCCTCTTGGCGCAACATCATTCCAAATGTGTGGTCACTGCACATCCGCGATGCGCATTCGCCCATGTGCTTTACCAACGGCAAAGGCGCCACCAAAGAAAGCGCCTTGGCCTCCGCCCTAGGCGAATACATCGAGCGCCTCAATAACAACCATTTTTATGCGGGTGCTTTTTGGGGCGAAGACATTGCCAACGCTGCGTTTGTGCACTACCCCAACGAGCGCTGGTTCAAGCCTGGCAAAAAAGATGCGCTGCCCAAAGAAATTTTGGATACCTACTGCCTGAGCATCTACAACCCAGACGGCGAGCTGCGTGGCTCACACCTGATCGACACCAACTCTGGCAACGTCGAACGCGGTATTTGCGCATTGCCCTACGTGCGGCAATCGGATGGTGAAGTGGTTTACTTCCCATCCAACCTGATTGAAAACTTATTCGTCAGCAACGGCATGAGCGCAGGCAACACGCTAGCTGAGGCGCAAGTGCAATGTCTGTCTGAAATCTTCGAACGTGCCGTCAAACGCGAAATCTTGGAGGGTGAAATCTGTTTGCCCGATGTACCCCAAGATGTGCTGAACAAATATCCCAGCATCGTGGCTGGCATCCAAGGCTTGGAAGAACAAGGCTTTCCCGTGCTGGTGAAAGACGCGTCATTGGGTGGCACCTACCCCGTGATGTGCGTCACCTTGATGAACCCTCGCACAGGCGGTGTATTCGCCTCATTTGGCGCACACCCTAGCTTTGAAGTAGCGCTAGAACGCAGCCTGACCGAGTTATTGCAAGGCCGCAGCTTTGAGGGCCTCAACGATTTGCCCCGCCCAACATTCGAGAGCAACGCAGTCACCGAACCCAATAACTTTGTGGAGCATTTCATCGACTCTAGTGGCATCGTGTCTTGGCGATTCTTCGGTGCACAACCTGATTTTGAATTTGTGGAATGGGACTTTTCTGGCCAAGGTGAGAACTCCAATGCAGATGAAGCAGCCACCTTTTTCGGGATTCTCAAAGACATGGGCAAAGAAGCCTACACCGCGGTGTATGACCAACTGGGCGCTGTCGCCTGTCGCATTTTGGTACCCGACTATTCAGAGGTCTACCCTGTTGAAGACCTGATTTGGGACAACACCAACAAAGCTTTGTTGTTCCGCGAAGACATCCTCAACTTGCATCGCTTAGACAACGCCAGCTTATCGGCACTTCTGGATCGCCTGGAAAACAACGAACTGGATGAGTACTCTGACATTGCCACCTTGATCGGCATTGAGTTTGACGACAACACCGATTGGGGGCAACTCACTGTCTTGGAGTTGAAGCTCTTGATTCATCTCGCCTTGAAGCAATTTGAAGAGGCCCAAGAACTGGTGGGTGCTTTTTTGCAATACAACGACAACACCGTCGAGCGCGGCTTGTTTTATCAAGCCTTGAATGTAGTGCTCGAGGTACTACTCGACCCCGAGCTAGAACTGAGCGACTATGAAACCAACTTCCGCCGGATGTTTGGCAATGAACGCATGGACGCAGTCATCGGATCTGTTGACGGCAGCATTCGCTTCTTTGGTTTAACGCCCACCAGCATGAAGTTGGAAGGCCTTGACAGACACCACCGCTTACTTGATAGCTATAAAAAACTGCATAAAGCACGATCGAGTTTTGCCGCAACTAACAACTCAGGCGCGAGTATCAATCCCAGCGCACAAAGCTGATTTTTCGGAGACACCTGCGTCATCCAATGGAAAAAATCCTGGCATGTTGAAGCTATTGAGATAGCGATAGCTACTAAATGCCATCGCCCACTCGCTAAATCGCCTTGCATTAACAGTGCAACGCTCGATTACAGAGATCTGCGTATGCCGGGGATCTTGTTGAAGTGATTGCCAAAGTGTTTCAATTGAAGACGCTGGCCCTTCAATACATTGCGTGAACACACCATCTGCATAAAGCAAATGCCCTGTCACACTCAACCTCGCATTTTTATCACGCGCTTGATTGAGTAAGTCAAACAATGCAAGAGTTCCCATAACCTCAGTAGCTCTTGATGTGTACACCAACCTTTCCAAGGTTTGGGTTTGCTCCGCTATTTGCATCATCCATGACATTCAGATTTATCAGTGAAGAATGAATGCAAATCCTGACACCAAGTTGTCAAAGCAACCATCCCAGCACACGCAGTCAATTAAATGAAAGGCAACACAGGAGAATATTGCCTCATGCTTGAGCGTATCGTCTACCAATCTACCGCTTCCCAAGAGTTTGGATCCTTGGCCCTTTTTCAACTACTAACGCAAGCCCAACTTCGAAATTCACAGTTACAAATCACAGGGCATTTACTTTTCTTTAACGGTCAATTTACCCAGTGCTTTGAAGGTCCGCCGGAGAGTGTGGAACAACTGTGGCAAAGCATTCAAAGAGATAAACGCCACAAAAATATTGAACTACTGGTACGTCACCCATCGCAAGCGCGGCGCTTCCCTGAGTGGTCTATGGCGTTTTCGACGTCCAGTACTTACTACGTACATGGAACCAAAGGATTTTTCCCTGTTAATGAGTCCGGCGAGTCGCCTCTGATGCAGCACTGCACCATCGATTGAGACACAACGCTAGCTAACAAAAGACATCATGAAAAAAGGGTTCCCAAATGGGAACCCTTTTTAATTTTGGGGTGGCTGATGGGGCTCGAACCCACGACAACAGGAATCACAATCCTG
>JBEGSC010000009.1:0-37914 GCA_041180165.1 Pseudomonadota bacterium
TGTGATGGAGGCGCAAACCATCAGTGAGGCCAACAAGCGTATTCGCCAAATGCAGAGAACAGCAACACAGCCACGTCGCAGCGTGCTGGATCGCCCCAATTCATTGTCCAATCGTGATTTGTTGTTGGCGAGACACCGCGCGCACAAAGCCAATCAAATGGGAGCGCCCGTTGTCGCGGCATCCAAAGCCCAAGAATTACAACAACCCGTTATTGGCTCTCTGGTGAGTCGATTCTTGAACAAACTGGCTGCCGGGATGGCTTAAGCTATTTTTTATCTTGCGTTTCGTTGACCGTGGGATTTTGAAGAAACCAAGACTCAATAAATGCACGCAGATAAAAAACACTTTGCTGTTTGTCGGCTTTCATAGCCATATCTAGTGCTGATGTATTTTCATTGTCGACCAATACTGGGTCAGCGCCCTCTTCAAGTAACAGCTTGACTGCGAGTGGCGTTCCAAATTTGGCTGCCATCATGAGAGGGGTTGTTCCCCCTGCAGACTCGCTGTCGATATAGGCATCGTTTTCAAGCAGCAGACGCATCATCTCCCGATGCCCACGTGTGGCAGCGTAGTGCAGAGGCGTCCAGCCGGGTTTGTTGACATCTGCTCCCCGCTCAATGAGTAGTTTGGCTAGCGCTAAGTCGTTGTTGATGGCTGCCAACATCAGTGGCGTTTCACCTGCTGTGTTTTGCGCATTGACGTTGGTCTGTGGGTGCTTAGCCAAGACCATGGCGGACTTTGGAGACTCAGACTGTAGGGCTAACAAGATCCCTGGAATGCCCTTTTCACTGACTGTATTTGGGTCAAATCCACGCAATAAGAGTCTTTCGATGGTCGCCGGTTGATCAAATGTGACGGCCGCAATGAAATCATCATACGAACCAGCGTTAGATAGGGAATATCCAATAAAAACATATAGATATATAAAATACTTAAAGTATTTTCTCATTTTAAAACGCCATTGAAAAGTTGGTCAAAATTGCGGCTAGTAGCCTCGGCAACCTCTTCAACAGGCATGCCTTTGATCTCGGCAATTTGCTTCGCCACAAACGGCACGAAAGATGGATTGTTGGTTTTGCCACGGTGCGGGACAGGGGCCAAATACGGGCTGTCGGTCTCAATCAAGATCCGATCCATGGGCACAAAAGCGGCTACATCTCGCAAGTCTTGGGCATTTTTGAAGGTCAAGATGCCTGAAAACGAGATGTACAGCCCAAGGTCTAGGCCTGCACGGGCCACGTCAGCCGTTTCGGTGAAGCAATGAAACACGCCTCCGGCGCTGCCCGCGGAACCGTCTTCGCCCTGCTCTTTCAAAATCGCCACGGTGTCTGCCGATGAGCTGCGGGTGTGGATGACCAAAGGCAGTTTGGTTTGCTGCGCGGCCTGGATGTGGATGCGAAAGCGGTTGCGTTGCCATTCCATGTCGGCCACGGTGCGATCGCCCAAGCGGTAATAGTCAAGGCCGGTCTCGCCAATGCCCACCACTTTGGGTAGTTTGGCGCGGGTCAAAAGGTCGTCAAGCGTGGGCTCTTGCACGCCTTCGTTGTCGGGATGCACGCCCACGGTGGCCCAGAAGTTGTCGAACTGTGTGGCTAAGCCGTGTACTTCAGGAAAACGCTCCAGCGTGGTGCTGATCACCAAAGCCCGTGTGACCTGAGCTTTGTCCATGTCGTCACGGATGGTGTGGATGTTTTCAACCAGCTCTGGAAAATTGAGGTGGCAATGGGAGTCGGTGAACATGTCAAGAGATCAATCGCAATTAGTCTTTGGCGCGCAAGGCGGTTTGCGCACGCGCCACCAAAGCTTCAAACATCAAGCCTGCGTTGTAAGGGTGCTCTGCTGTACGGGCTGCATCCATGAGGTCTTTGGACCATTGGCTGAGTGAACTCACCGTGCCAGCCGCAGGCAAATCAGCCGCCATGAAAAAGCGTGGTTCGCCGCCAGTGTGTAAGGCCAGCAAGTCATGACACAACTTTTGCAACATCGCGATGGCTTGCGAGGGCGTGGTATCCGACACGGCGCCCACATCTCCCCGCATGACGGCTTTGGGTAAACTAGCCCAAATGGTGGCTTTGAGGCCAGCATTGGCTAGGCCGAGCGCATCTTCGGGACGCCCGCCCGCAGCACGCAACAACACGGTGGCATCGCTGGCGGACACGCCTTGAGTTTGCAGCCAGCTCAAAGCTTCAGCTTCGGTCGGCCAAACCATGGTGTGGGTTTGACAGCGGCTGCGGATGGTGGGTAGCAACTGGTGGGCGGCTTCGCTGGCGAGCACAAAGCGGCATTCGCCTGGTGGCTCTTCCAAGGTTTTGAGGATGGTGTTGGCCGTGACGTGGTTCATGCGCTCGGCGGGGTACACAAACACCACTTTGGTCGAGCCACCTGAACGGGTGTGTTGGGTGAATGCCACCATCTCGCGTGCAGCTTCCACGCGAATCTCTTTGCTGGGCTTACGTTTTTTGTCGTCGAGGTCTTTTTGGGTTTTTTCGTCCAAGGGCCAGTTCAGCTCCAGCGACAGGGTTTCAGGCATCAAGGTGCATAGGTCGGCATGGGTACGCACATCTACGGCGTGGCAACTGCGGCATTGGTAACAAGCACCCTGTTTCGTCGGTGCTTCGCACAGCCAAGCGCGGGCCAGCTCTAAGCCCAGTGTGTATTGGCCCAAGCCAGATGGCCCTTGCAGCAGCCAAGCATGACCACGGCGCTCGAGCAGCGTGGAGAGCTGGCCTTGAATCCAAGGGCTCAACACAGGGCGCGTTTGGGTTGTCTCGTTCATGCAGCGGGTTTCGCGAATGGGGTGTGCGTGGCTTACTGGGCACTGAGCAGACCACGCCGCACAAACTGCTGGTGCAACTGCTGCCATACAGCCTCACGGGTTTGGGCCGCATTCAGGCGCACAAAGCGCTGAGCATCCGCCTCAGCGCGTGCGGCATAACCGTCGGACACTTGCTGGAAAAACGCGACGGGTTGTGCCTCAAAGCGGTCAGGCACACGGGCGCTGGCTAAACGCTCAGCAGCAATCGCGGGGTCGAGTTCAAACCACACGGTCACATCGGGTTGACGCAGGCCTTCTGCCCTGCCCTGCACCCATTGTTCTAGCTGACGCAGTACGTCAAGGTCGAAGCCACGGCCACCGCCTTGGTAGGCAAAGGTGGCGTCGGTGAAGCGGTCACACAGCACCACATCACCGCGGGCCAAGGCGGGTTCAATCACTTGGTTCAGGTGGTCGCGGCGGGCGGCAAACACCAGGAGCGCTTCGGTCAGCGGGTCCATCGCGTCATGTAACACCAGCTCACGCAGCTTTTCAGCCAAGGGCGTACCGCCGGGCTCACGGGTGAGCGTGACTTGGCGGCCTTGCGCTTTGAATGCCGCTGCCAAGCCCTCAATGTGCGTGGATTTACCCGCACCGTCGATGCCCTCAAAACTGATGAACAGACCTGTTTTTGTCATAGCCCGCTATTTTGCCTGTTCGGCATCACTGTCCAGCGGCTTTGCGTTGGTAGCGATTGACCGCAGCGTTGTGCTCTTCCAGCGTGGCGCTGAAGTGGCTCGTGCCGTCGCCCTTGGCTACAAAGTACAAGGCATTGCTTGGCGCAGGTTGAACCGCCGCTTTGAGCGCGTTGCGCCCGGGCATGGCGATCGGCGTGGGCGGCAGGCCTTTGCGGGTGTAGGTGTTCCAAGGGTGATCGGCGCGCAAGTCGGCGCGGCGCAGGTTGCCATCGAAGTTCTCGAACATGCCGTAAATCACGGTTGGGTCGGTTTGCAGCGGCATGCCGATGGCCAAGCGGTTGTGAAACACACGGCTGATGGTTGTGCGGTCGCTTTCTCGACCGGTTTCTTTTTCAACGATGCTGGCCAAAATCAAGGCTTCATCGATGGTTTTGATTTGTATGTCCGAGTGGCGTTGGCCCCAAGCGGCGGCCAGTTGTTTGGTCATGGCGTTGGCCGCGCGTTGCATCACATGCAGCTCTGATGCGCCTTTGCCGTAGGTGTAAGTGTCTGGGAAAAATCGGCCTTCAGGGGCTACGCCGGGCATACCCAGCTGGGCCATGATTTGTTCGTCGCTCAAATCTTTGGTGTCGTGCTTCAAGCCTTCGGCTTTGTTGAGGGCCAACCGGAATTGGCGGAATGTCCACCCGTCAATCAGGCTGATGACTTTGAGAGTTTCTTCACCACGGGTGAGCTTGCGTAGTAAATCCAGTGCGTTGTCACCCTGTGTTATTTCATAACTTCCAGCGCGTAAGCCACGAGATTGGCCGCTCAGCCTGAAAAAGAAAAACAAAATATCGCTGTTAACGTCAATGCCAGATTGGGCAACCGCTTTCGCAATGCCGCGAACAGGTGTTTGTGGTTCAATGGAAAGATCAACCGTTTGAGTGAGCATCGGCAGAGGACGCAATGCCCAATGCGCTGAGAGCGCTAAAAATGCGATTGAACACGCAATAAATAACCAAATAATCCGCTTGAGCACAACACTGAATCCTTTGTACGTTGCGCTCCATAAGCTTGGTTCGCTCAAAAATTATATCGACCGTGCCACAGAACCTGTGATTCACAGGTTCTGTGGTGTGTCTGTCAATCTACGACCAAAGCAGCTGCCGTTCCGAACGCAATAGCGCTGATCGGCAGAGCCCACGGATCGCTCTCTGGCTTTTGACTTTCAAGCACGGTCGGCAAGTTTTCAAACTCGTGTGTCTTTCGTGCATCGATGATGCGTGGATGAGAAAACTCTTTCTGAAAATCTTTGGTCAATTGCACCAGAGGCCCTTGAGCAACGCGTGTGAGCACGGAGTTGCCTCTTTGGCTAAGGAGCTCCGACACTTCTTGCAGATTCACTTGAGTCCAATCTGATTTGAATTTTTTCAACGCCCGCTGCGTCAACCATTTGCTGGCGTGACGCTGGATACGTGGCGGGCATCCGACTAAAACCCATTGCGCTGGTTGGGCATCTTCCAGTAAAGGAAGAACTTGGTTCATCGCATGCACTTTGTCGTTGATATAAATGACATAGGTCTCCATGATGATCTCCTTGGGTTAATGGACTTGTGGTTCAGTGATGTCGAGGTTCGCTGCGGTCCCCTCTTCTGAGGTAGCTTGTTTGCGACGCAACCAACTGACAACAACAATAAGAGACATAAATATGAGATGCACACTCCAGCGTGCAACCTCTTGCGGCCAGATTGAGCCGTCAAAGAAAACCTTCAGAAGTGACTCATTTACGACCATTTGTGCAGCGGTGAATGCCAAGACGGCGCCCCCAATTGGGATGATGATGGGCCATTGGGTAACTAATTTGAGAACCAGTTGGCTGCCCAAGACGACTATGGGGATACTAATCATTAACCCCAAAGCAACCAATTCAAAAGAGCCGTTGGAAGCGCCTGCAACGCCTAGTACGTTATCAATGCCCATCAAGGCATCGGCAATCACGATGGTTTTCATCGCGCCCCAAAAAGTTACGGCGCTGATATCGTTGTGCGGCTCATTCTCATCATTGGCGATGAGCTTGTATGCAATCCACAGCAAGCCCAAGCCCCCCACAAGCATAAGACCTGGAATCTGTAGCAGCCACACCACAGCGAAGGTCATCAAGGAGCGAACGGCAATCGCGCCGACCGTTCCCCAAAGGATGGCCTTTTTCTGCAATGTTGGTGGGAGTTTTCTTGCCGCTAGGGCAATGACGATGGCGTTGTCACCCGCCAAAACTAAGTCAATCAGAATGATGGCCAGCAGAGCCGACCACCATGGAATAGAAAAGAGTTCCATAGCAAAACCTCAATAAATCGATCGATGCTTTTTTGAACGCAAAAAGCCAGGGATCGAAGGTCTTGCTTAGCTTGTAATAAATCAGTTATGTGCCCAACCAGCCGGAAGCCTAAACTTCGTCATGACGACGGGTTGATCGAGACGTGCGGCAAAAGCCTGTGACTGAACACGTTTCGATTGAGCTACTCCCCTACGATGCGTGTAAGTTTAGGTGGATTCCTATTTCATCGCAATTTCCACAAAGTCAGTGTGGATGTTGTAACGAGATAATGGCCTCATGATCTCAGATACCACCGCTCAGCTTCAGGGCATTGCCCCCCTGCCCCACCTCGGCATCATCCGCGTAGCGGGCTCGGATGCCGCCAGCTTTTTGCATAACCAACTCACCAACGATGTGCTGTTGATGAAAGAAGGCCAATCGCGTTTGGCCGCTTTTTGCAATGCCAAAGGGCGCATGCAGGCAAGCTTTGTGGTTTACAAGCGTTCTGCCGAGGAAGTGCTGCTGATTTGTCGCAAAGACTTGATTGCCCAAACCGTCAAACGCTTGTCGATGTTTGTGCTGCGTGCCAAAGCTAAGTTGAGCGATGCGAGCGATGAATTTCAGTTGTTGGGCTTGGCGGGTGATGCCCTTCTTGCTGCTTTGAACGGCGCATCAACAGATGCATGGCAACGCCATTCGGTTGGGGCAGCCGATGTGTTGACCCTCTACCCTGCCCTAGCGCAACCACGCGCTTTCTGGATTGCCCCCAAAGACGTGGCTGCACCAACCGGACCAACCCTCAGCGCTGATCTGTGGCAAGTGGGTGAAGTGATGAGCGGTATTGCATGGGTTGAACTCGCCACCTTCGAAGCCTTTGTGCCACAGATGCTCAACTACGAATCTGTTGATGGTGTGAACTTCAAAAAGGGCTGTTATCCCGGCCAAGAAGTGGTGGCCCGAAGCCAATTTCGCGGTACCCTGAAACGCCGCGCGTTCATTGGGCAAAGCGCAGTTGCCATGGCTGCTGGCCAAGAAGTGTTTTCAAGTGTAGACGCCACCCAGCCTTGCGGCCTCGTGGCGCAGGCTGCGAGCGATGGGGCTTGCCATGTTGCAGTGCTGGAGCTGCAACTCAGTGCCACTGAAAACAGCAGCTTGCATTTAGGTGCGGCATATGGCCCTGTGCTGAGCCTGTTGCCGCTGCCTTACGCGTTGCGTGACGATATTTGATTGTTGTGTGGCTTAGAAGCGCACACCAGCCTTCAATCCTATGGTTGAGGTTTTGCCTGTTCGGTCGTATTCAGCCGAGAGGTTAAGTAGCAAGATATTCCAGCTCACACCCACAAATGATTTGCTTTGTGTAAAGCTCTCCTCGTTTTTGCCTGTGGCTTTGGCGCTTGTGTGAACTGTGCCCACGCCTGCGTAGGGGGTGAAACCCACAAAGCCTTTAGAGATCAACACATCAAACCCGGTGTTGTTCAACGACATGTCAGACACGCCCCCCATGCGGCTGTGGCTAGCACGCACGGCGATGGCCGGAAGGATGGCATTGCCTTCCACCAAGGCGTATTTCGCCTGAGCTCCCACCACCGATATGTTGGTATTCGTTCCTCTGGATACAAAGCCGCCTATGTCTAAGCCGCCGGGAAGACCTTTGCTGAGCAATAACTTGTTTTGTACCAAGTTGTCTACCTGATTGCCGTTCACTGTTTGCCAAGCGGAGCCTGCTTGTGTTTTTGTTAGCGAGCTGGAGAGACTGACATCAAAACCCGTCATGCCCAATGGTGCGGCTGGCTCCATGGATTTTGTGTGGGTTGCAGCGGCCAAATCTTTGCTCAATGCCAAAAATTCGGTTTGACTGATCACATCAAAGTGACCCAGGTCGCCCGCCATGACCTGATTGTTGAATGCGGCTGAAATGGCAATGATGAGGGCAGAAAGGCGCGCTGATTTCATTTGAAAAGTTTCTTAAAGTATTAACTTCAAGTATTTTTACATGGTTTGTATTTGCCTTTAAATCAAACTCAGACGCATCTCCACATGTGGGATGCCAACTTCATCAAACGGCTCACCCACAGCTATGAAACCCTGAGCTGCATAAAAACCTTCGGCAGTGCGTTGAGCACTTAGACGGACTTCTTTGTAGCTGTGCTGTTTAGCGCAACGAATCAAGGCCTGTAACAGCCTTGCGCCATAACCATTACCTCGCAGATCTTTAAGCACAGCCATGCGTCCCACTTTGGCGACGGTTGAAGAGGGGCGCAACAAGCGTGCATTGCCCAGGGCTTGCCCATTCACATCAAACAGTACGGCATGTAAAGCGGTGGCATCTTCGGCATCCCATTCATCTTCCGGGGCTATGCCTTGCTCATGTACAAAGACTGCGCTACGCACAGCTTGCGCCGCGTTTTGCATCAAAGCCCAATCACCAATTTCGATGTAGGTCATTGCCATTTGTTAGATCCCAAATGCGTGCCGCAATGCACGCGCTGCATCCATGTGGGCGGTCAGCGCTTCGGGTATGACTCGGCCCATTTGGATAAAGCTATGCACCACGCCTTTGTAAATTTCTAGGTCCACCGGTACACCGCCTAACCGTAGGTGGTCGGCATAGGCCACGCCTTCGTCTACCAATGGATCGCACTCTGCAAGGCCTAGCCATGCAGGCGCTACGTCTGACACATCGGTTAACAAAGGCGAAAAGCGTGGGTCGTAGCGATCTGCTGCGTTGGGCATGTAATGGTTGTAGAAATATTCAATGCTTGCTTTTTCTAGCAAGAAGCCTTTTTCAAACGTATGTGCAGATGCCATGTGTTCGGGCGAACAGCCGGGGTAGAACATGAGTTGCAGCTTCAGGTCAATGCCTGCATCACGTGCTGCAATGGCTGTAGCTGCAGTGAGTGTGCCGCCCGCGCTGTCGCCACCTATGGCTATGCGTGAGGCATCTAGGCCTAGGCTAGATGCGTTAGCTGCGAGCCATAGCAACGCATCAAATGCATCGTTGTGTGCCGTGGGGAATGTGTGCTCAGGTGCGAGTCGATAGTCCAGCGACACCACGGCACAGTGCGCCAAATGGGCCAAGTGCTTGCATAGCGCTTCGTGGGTTTCGGGGCTCCCCACCGTAAAGCCGCCGCCATGAAAGTACAACAACACAGGCAAGTTGGGCGACGCGTGTTCTGCCCACAGCTTGGCTCTGACCACTGCGCCGTCGCGCATGGGAATGTGCAGCGTATCGTCACGCGCCATTTTTTGCGCATTCACTTCAAGCACACCTGCGCCTAAGGCATAGGCTTGTTTGGCTTGCTCGGGCGTCATCAGTGCCATGGGCGGGCGGCCTGCTTTGGCAATGGCATGCAGCACATCGCGCATGGCGGGGGTCAGCAGGCTTTGCGGGTTACGTGGGTGACTCATTGGGGTTTGTTTTTGTGTATGCGGCTTTTATAGTGTGCCATGGCTCAAATCCTCTACCTCACCAACATCCAGATTGACTTTGGCGTGCTCGCGACCCTTGGGGCCGAGTGCGAAAAGACCAACATCAAACGTCCACTCATCGTGACCGACCAAGGCGTCAAAGCAGTGGGCATTTTGCAAAAAGCGCAAGATGCGTTGCACGGCCATCACGGTATTGAACAGGTCGCGGTGTTTGACCAAACCCCATCTAACCCGACCGAGGCGGCGGTTCGTGCCGCTGTGGCGGTGTACCACGCGCATCAGTGCGACGGCCTCATTGCGGTGGGCGGTGGCTCCTCCATCGACTGCGCCAAGGGCGTCGCCATTGCCTCCACCCACGAAGGCCCGCTCAAAAACTACGCCACCATCGAAGGCGGCTCACTCAAAATCACGCCTGCGGTGTCGCCCATCCTTGCTGTGCCCACCACAGCAGGCACAGGCAGCGAGGTAGCCCGTGGGGCCATCGTCATCGTAGACGATGGGCGCAAGTTGGGTTTTCATTCGTGGTATTTGGTGCCCAAGGCTGCCTTGCTCGACCCCGAGCTCACCCTCGGTTTGCCCCCTGCCCTCACCGCCGCCACTGGCATGGATGCCATCGCCCACTGCATGGAAACCTTCATGGCCGCGCCGTTTAACCCGCCCGCTGATGGCATTGCACTGGATGGCCTCACACGTGGCTGGGCGCACATCGAACGCGCCACCAACAACGGCCAAGACCGTGAGGCACGCCTGAACATGATGAGCGCCTCTATGCAAGGCGCGATGGCGTTTCAAAAAGGTTTGGGCTGCGTGCATTCGCTCAGCCACAGCTTGGGTGGCGTGAACCCACGCTTGCACCACGGCACATTGAACGCCATGTTCTTGCCCGCTGTCGTGCGCTTCAATGCTGAAGCAGAATCGGTGCAAAAAGAGCGTCGCATGCAGCGCATGGCTTACGCAATGGGTTTGGGAGAAATACACCACTCGCTCGAAGCAGCTGAGGCGATTGCCCAAGCCATCACCGCCATGAACGCCCGTTTAGGCCTGCCCAAAGGCTTGGCCGAGATGGGGGTGGAGTCAGCGTGGTTTGACAAAATCATCGAAGGCGCAATGGCTGATCATTGTCATAAAACCAATCCGCGCATTGCAACAGTGCAGGACTATAGGCAAATACTGCAGAGTGGTATGTGAAGCTGAGTCTAGGCTTCGTAAATAGTTCCAATCACGTCAGCCGCTTCATGACGCAGAGGTACCAAAGCTTGATACGCACCTGAGTTATGCCACCCTTGTGCATCATTGAGCGATGCAAAACGGATGACTACGATGTCGGGATGCGGACTTGCATTGCTTTGAGAGTAAGGCTGTTTGCCTCTGAATATCAGCTCTGCATTCCACGGGACTAAAGTTGCTGGTACTTGACTCCGGTACAGCTCCCACTTCTCCTCATTCTTGACAGTGATTTGACCTACAAAGTAAGCATGACTCATGGTGACTCCTATCAGAGAGGACTGATGATATGTGGTGATGGATGCCTTACCCAGTCTGCGAATTCATGAGCCATCAGCTCACTCGCACGCACAGCTTCCTTCCAAACCCTCACCCTTCCCTCAAAGTCATAGGCATAAGTCACAAAGTCGCTGCGGTCGGGTAGCTTGCCGTTGGGCAGGGTTTTGACCCACTCGGGATTGGGGGCCAAGACGATGGTGTTGTCTAAAAATGAAGTTGATTTGTGTCGCCACTTCAAGGCTTTGTCGAGCCAGCCGGGCACCACGGCTTGCTGAAAGTGTGGACACAGCACCAAGCCTTTGTAGTTGAGGTGCAAGTGGTAGTCGGTGATCCCGCCATCCCAATAGGCGCCCGTGGGTGCATCGGGAATGTCGTGCACAGCTTGCAACACAAACGGGATGGAGCAACTGGCTTGCAGTGCCGCCATGAAGTTGCGCTCGTTCAACGCCATGTGTTGGGTGGCAAAGTCAGACGCATCAAATGGCAGTTCACCACGGCTAGAAAAGACCACGCGCTCAAGCCATGCGCCCATGGCTTTGCGTTTTACAGCGTTGCACAGATAAGCGCCTGCATAGCCCAAGGGCGTGAGCAACGGGTGCTCATGGTGCAAGATGTGTTTGCCACGCGAGGTCACCACATGCAGGCGATAGCGCTGGTTGCGCAGCACTTCGCTGACATGGCCACCATAAAAAGTTTGCAGGGTTTGACTGAACTCGTCACTCACCTGTTTGGCGCTGGGGCGCTTTTGGCCTTCGGGTACTTTGTAGTCTTGGTGGATGTAGTCGTGCGAAAGCCGATCAAAGCCTTGCACAGGGTTGTCCAAACACGCCGTGGCCATGCGCCACGCGCCGATGGATGCGCCAACGAGGTCAATGGGCTGCGTGCTTTGGGGCAACCATTCGCCAAACAAAAAACGGTCCAGTGGCCCGAGGATCAAACCCTTGGGCCCACCGGCAGCAGCGGGAATCACACCAATGTGTTCGGGCTTTAAGCCATTGGCCTCGATGTGGGCCAATGCTTTGGGGCCAGCGTAGATGTGCAGGGCTTTCAACGCGCGGCCTTGGGCTTACTTCTTCAAACCTTGCAGCTTGGCAAATGCACTCGCCATGGCCGAGCCTGCAGGCGCTTGTGGCGGTGTGGTGTAGCCACTGCTGTAGCTGCCACCACCTCGTTGGCGGTTGTCACGGCCAGCGTGTTCAAAGCGGTTGTCGCGAGGTCCATCTTTGCGCGCAGGTGCGCCATCCATCTTCATGGTCAGGCTGATGCGTTTGCGGGCCACGTCAACCTCTAACACCTTCACTTTGACGATGTCACCGGTCTTCACCACTTCGCGTGCATCGGTGATGAACTTGTTGCTGAGTTGGCTCACGTGAATCAGGCCGTCTTGGTGCACGCCCAAATCGACGAACGCGCCGAAGGCAGCCACGTTGCTGACTGTGCCTTCGAGCACCATGTCGACCTTCAAGTCTTTGATGTCTTCCACGCCGTCTTGCAGCTTGGCCACTTTGAAATCAGGGCGCGGGTCGCGGCCTGGCTTTTCGAGTTCGCTCAAGATGTCTTTGACGGTGATCACGCCTACGGTGTCATTGGCAAACAGCTCGGGCTTCAATGTTTTGAGCATGTCAGCACGTCCCATCAGCTCGGCCACAGGCTTGCCCGTTTGCGCCATGATGCGCTCGACCACTGGGTAGGTTTCGGGGTGAACCGCGGTCATGTCCAGCGGGTTGTCGCCATCGCGGATGCGCAAGAAGCCCGCGCTTTGCTCAAACGTTTTCGCGCCGAGGCCGGTGACTTTGAGCAACTGCTGACGGTTGGCAAACGCGCCATTGGCTTCGCGCCAACGCACCACGGCTTTGGCGGTGGTGGTCGAGAGGCCCGACACACGGGTGAGCAGCGGCACGCTGGCAGTGTTCAGGTCCACACCCACTTTATTCACGCAGTCTTCCACCACGGCTTCGAGGGTGCGGGCCAATTCGCTTTGGTTCACATCGTGTTGGTACTGGCCCACTCCGATGGATTTGGGGTCGATCTTCACCAACTCAGCCAAGGGGTCTTGCAAGCGGCGCGCAATGCTGGCCGCGCCACGCAGGCTCACGTCCACATCGGGCATTTCTTGGCTGGCGTATTCACTGGCGCTATACACCGACGCGCCTGCTTCGCTCACCACCACTTTGTCGATGACTTTGCTCGCGTCATGCTTCGCCATGAGCTTGATGAGTTCGCCCGCCAGTTTGTCGGTCTCGCGGCTGGCGGTGCCGTTGCCAATGGCAATCAGGTTCACGCCATGCTTCTCGGCCAACTTGGCCAAGGTGTAGAGCGAGCCATCCCAATCTTTGCGGGGTTCGTGTGGGTAAACGGTTGACGTTTCCACCAGCTTGCCCGTGGCATCGACCACGGCCACTTTCACGCCAGTGCGAATGCCAGGGTCCAGGCCCATCACCACGCGCGGGCCCGCGGGTGCGGCCAACAGCAAGTCGCGCAAGTTGTCGGCAAACACTTTGATGGCCACCTTCTCAGCCTCTTCACGCAAACGCGTGAACAAGTCGCGCTCGGTGGAGAGGCTGAGCTTCACGCGCCACGTCCACGCCACGCACTTGCGAATCAGGTCGTCCCCTGCCCTGCCTGAATGGCTCCAGCCGAGGTGCAAAGCAATCTTGCCTTCGGCTAAGCTGGGTTTGCCGGGTTCAGGTTCGACGGGCAGTACCAGTTTGGCGTCGAGCATTTCCAGTGCACGGCCACGGAACACAGCCAAAGCGCGGTGCGAGGGCACGCGGCCAATGGGTTCGTCGTATTCAAAGTAGTCACGAAACTTCGCAACATCAGGGTTGTTTTCGTCTTTGCCAGCGGCCAGCTTGCTGCGGAACAAGCCTTCAGCCCAAAGCCACTCGCGCAAAGATTTAACCAGCGACGCGTCTTCAGCCCAACGCTCGCTCAACAAATCGCGCACGCCATCCAGCACAGCGGCAACGGTGGTGAAGTCGGCCCCTTCAATCTTGCCAGCGGGCAAGATGAACGCTTCGGCTTCTACATTGGGGTTGAGCGTGGGGTCGGCAAACAGCTTGTCGGCCAGTGGCTCCAAGCCCGCTTCTTTGGCAATCATGCCCTTGGTGCGACGCTTGGGTTTGAAAGGCAAGTAAATGTCTTCCAGCTCTTGCTTGGTGGGTGCAGCTTCAATGGCAGCCAACAGCTCGGGCGTGAGCTTGCCTTGTTCTTGAATGCTCTTGATCACGGCAGCGCGGCGGTCTTCCAGCTCGCGCAGGTAGCTCAGACGCGCTTCGAGTTCGCGCAGCTGAATGTCGTCCAAGCCGCTTGTGACTTCTTTGCGGTAACGGGCAATAAAAGGCACGGTCGCGCCACCGTCGAGCAGCTCAACAGCTGAGCGCACTTGGGCTTCGGAGATCTTGATTTCGTCCGCCAGTTGGCGGGTAATTTTTTGCATGTTTGAAGGAAGGCTGTTTCGTCAAAGCCGGCAATTTTGCCCTAGCTCAGAACGTCGCTTGCAAACAGGCTTAGCTGACTGGTCCAAGTTTGTGATAAGCGATTTCCCAGACGTGACAAGGGGTTGCGGTATGCCAAGGCGGCACCATTCGTCGCGCAGCGATGTAAGCCGTCTTGGCATACCGCAACCCCGAGCCAACGAGGGGAAGTTCACAACAACTAGTCCGTAGACACCTCATGCAACTCAGTAGGCCCTGCATCACGCTTGACGTACTTAAAAGTAGCCGTTGCATGCGCACACACATTCCCCTGCGCATCCAACAACGTCCCCTCACAAAACGCCATACTCCCCGTGCGATGCATCAAGCGCCCTTTGCCCGTCAGCTCACCTTTGGCAGGCTGCATGAACGAGGTTTTCATCTCAATCGTGACCACACCCATGCCCCGGTCCACGCTGCGTGCAGCCGAGGCCAGTGTGACGTCCAAGAACGTCATCACCGCCCCGCCATGCGTCACATTGAACGAATTCATGTGCTCCGGTTCGGGCGTGTAACGCAACTCTGAATAGCCATCGTCAAAGAACACCAACTCAAAACCGAGATGGTCGACAAACGGGATGTAAGCGCCAAAGCTTTCTTGCATGATGTTCTCCTTGTGGTGTTACAGAACTTCGAAGATGCCCGCAGCGCCCATGCCACCGCCAATGCACATGGTCACGCACACGCGCTTAGCACCTCGGCGCTTGCCTTCGATCAGGGCGTGACCGACCAAGCGCTGGCCGCTCACGCCGTAGGGATGGCCCACCGCAATGGCACCGCCGTTGACGTTGAGGCGGTCATCTGGGATGCCCAATTTGTCGCGGCAGTACAGCACTTGCACGGCAAAGGCTTCGTTGAGTTCCCACAGGTCAATGTCACCCATGCTCAGGCCCAAGCGGTTGAGCACTTTGGGAATGGCGTACACAGGGCCAATGCCCATTTCGTCGGGTTCGCAGCCGGCTACGGCAAAGCCGAGGAAGCGGCCCAAGGGCTTCAGGCCGCGTTTGCTGGCGAGCTCTTCGCTCATCACCACGCAAGCACCTGCGCCGTCTGAAAACTGGCTGGCGTTACCGGCAGAAATCAAACCACCGGGCATGGCGGACTTGAGGTTGGCCAAGGCTTCGACCGTGGAGCCTTCGCGAATACCCTCGTCTTTGCTGACCGTGACTTGCTTGGTCATCAAGCCCATCACCTTGTCGGCAATACCGGCTTTGACGGTGATGGCGGCAATTTCTGCATCAAACAAACCCGCCGCTTGCGCGGCAAAGGCGCGTTGCTGGCTGCGTGCGCCATATTCGTCCATGGCTTCGCGGCCGATGTTGTAGCGCTTGGCCACGTTCTCGGCGGTTTGCAACATGTTCCAGTAGATCTCGGGTTTCTTTTTGTTGAGCGCCAAGTCCATCAACATGTGTTGGTTCATCTCTTGTTGCACACACGAGATGCTTTCCACACCACCGGCCACATACACATCGCCCTCACCCGCAATGATGCGTTGGGCGGCGGTGGCGATGGTTTGCAAGCCAGAAGAACAAAAACGGTTGATGGTCATGCCCGAGACCGACACCGGGCAATCGGCCATGAGTGCGATTTGGCGGGCAATGTTGGTGCCGGTGGCACCTTCGGGCAAGGCGCAGCCCATGATGACGTCGTCCACCTCGGCAGCTTCAATGCCGGCGCGGGCAATGGCGTGCTTGACGACGTGACCACCCAAGGTTGCGCCGTGGGTCATGTTGAAAGAGCCCTTCCAGCTTTTGGCAAGCGGTGTGCGGGCGGTAGAGACGATGACAGCGTTGGTCATAGGGATTCCTTAAATTCGGTTCAGTTGAAGGTTTTGCCTTCGGCGGCGAGCTTGGCGAGCAAAGGCGCAGGCTTCCAAAACTCGGCGTCATCGTGGGGGTTGGTGGCAAAGCGTTGCATGGCTTGCACCACGTTGAAGAGGCCTAACTCGTCGGCGTAGTTCATGGGGCCGCCACGGTAGATCGGAAAGCCATAGCCGCTGATGTAGACCATGTCGATGTCACTGGCTTTGCTGGCAATGCCTTCTTCCAAGATGTGGGCGGCTTCGTTGACCAAGGCAAAATTCAGGCGCTGCACGATTTCTTCATCGCTGATCTTGCGAGGCTTGATGCCCAGCGATTCGCGGTGTTTGGCAATCATGGCTTCCACGTCTTTGTTCGGAATCGCATCGCGTTTGCCTGGCTTGTAGTCGTACCAACCCGCACCGGTTTTTTGACCGAAGCGACCTTGTTCGCACAAGAGGTCGGCGGTTTTGCTGTAGCGACGTGTGGGGTTTTCTGCGTATTGGCGCTTGCGAATGGCCCAGCCAATGTCGTTGCCTGCCAAGTCGCCCATGCGGAATGGGCCCATGGCCCAACCAAATTTTTCAAGGGCGCGGTCCACTTGCGCTGGAGTGCAGCCTTCGTCGAGCAAGAAGCCAGCTTGGCGTGCGTATTGGTCAATCATGCGGTTGCCAATGAAGCCATCGCACACGCCTGAGAGCACGGCAATCTTTTTGATTTTCTTGGCCACATCCATGGCCGTGGCCAGCACGTCTTTGGCGGTGTCTTTGCCACGCACCACTTCGAGCAGTTTCATCACGTTGGCAGGGCTGAAGAAGTGCAGGCCCACCACGTCTTGCGGACGCTTGGTGAAGTTGGCAATTTTGTTCAGGTCCAAGGTCGAGGTGTTGGACGCCAAAATCGCGCCCGGCTTCATCACCGCATCGAGTTGTTTGAACACCGCTTCTTTGACACTCATGTCTTCAAACACAGCCTCAATCACGAGGTCGGCGTCTTTGATGTCGTCGTAGCTCAGCGTGGTGCTGAGCAGCGCCATGCGCTGGGCGGCTTTGTCTTCTTTGAGCTTGCCTTTTTTGACGCGGTCTTCGTAGTTCTTTTTGATCGTGGCCACGCCACGGTCCAAGGCTTCTTGCTTGGTCTCAATCATTTTGACTGGTATACCCGCGTTCAAGAAGTTCATGGCAATACCGCCGCCCATGGTGCCTGCACCAATGATGGCGACCAGCTTGATCTCGCGCACGGGGGTATCGCTGGGTACATCGGCAATCTTGCTGGCGGCACGTTGGGCGCCAAACAAATGGCGCAAGGCACGGCTCTCAGGCGTCCACATGAGGTTGATGAAGTGCTCGCGCTCAAACATCATGCCGTCATCAAACTTCTTCTTCGTGGCCTGCTCCACCGCATCCACTGCTTTAGGTGGTGCGGGGTAATTTTTAGCCATGGCCTTGACCATGTTGCGGGCGAACTGAAAGTACGCGTCGCCTAGTGGATGTTTGCATGGTAAATCGCGCACTTTAGGCAGTGGGCGCACATCAGCTACTTCGCGTGCGTAGGCAATGGCTTCGTCCATCAAGCTCTTGGCCGACATGGCCATTTGGTCAAACAACTTTTGGCCAGGCAACATGCTCAGCATGTCACTCTTGATGGCCTCGCCGCTCACGATCATGTTCAACGCAGGCTCCACGCCCAAAGCGCGAGGCAGGCGTTGTGTGCCACCTGCGCCAGGAATCAGGCCTAGCTTCACCTCTGGCATGCTGATGCTGGTGTCTGGCGCACAAATGCGGTAATGGCAACCCAGTGCCAACTCCAAGCCACCGCCCATGGCCACGCTATGCATGGCCGCCACCACAGGCTTGCTGCAGTTTTCCACGCATGAAATCACGCTGAGCAAGTTGGGTTCTTGGAAGGCTTTGGGCGAGCCAAACTCCCGCACATCTGCACCGCCACAGAAGGCTTTGCCATGGCCGGTGATGACCACGGCTTTGACCGCCGCGTCGGTTTGCGCTTGCGCAATGCCAGCGACAACCGCACGTCGTGTTTCAAGCCCCATGCCGTTGACCGGCGGGTTGTTCAAAGTGATCACAGCAACATCGCCGTGTACTTGGTAGTCTGCACTCATTGCATTTCCTTCATTAAACGAATTGGTCGGGTTAAACGGTGGGCAGCTTGTAGTCTTTGAGCTGCTCTCTTAATTTAGTTTTGAGCATCTTGCCGGTGGCCCCAATCGGGATGGCATCCACAAACACCACATCGTCTGGGATTTGCCACTTGGCGGTCTTGCCTTCGTAGAAAGCCAGCAGTTCTTCGCGGCTCACCTGTGCGTCTGGTTTTTTCACCACGGCCACGATGGGACGCTCGTCCCATTTGGGGTGAGCCACGCCAATGCAAGCCGCCATCGCCACAGCGGGGTGTGCTACAGCGATGTTTTCAATATCGATGGAGCTGATCCACTCGCCGCCCGATTTGATGACGTCTTTGCTGCGGTCGGTGATTTGCATGAAGCCATCGGCATCAATCGTTGCCACATCGCCCGTGGGGAACCAATTTAAGCCGTCTTTGTCCTTGACCAATGGGTTGCCTTCGCCTCTGTAGTAATTGGCCACCACCCAAGGTCCGCGCACCAACAAGTCACCGTAGGCTTTGCCGTCGTGGGGTTGCTCGTCGCCCGCATCGTTGACGATCTTCATGTCGACGCCGTAAATGGCACGGCCTTGCTTGAGCAGTAACTTCATTTGTTGTTCTTTGGGCAGCTTGAGGTGTTTGTTTTTCAACGTACACAAAGTACCCAAGGGGCTGAGTTCAGTCATGCCCCATGCGTGCAACACATCCACGCCATAGTCGTCGCGGAAAGCATCAATCATGGCCGGCGGGCACGCCGAGCCACCGATGACGGTGCGTTTCAAGGTGGAGAATTTCAAGCCATTGAGCTTCATATAGCCCAACAGCATTTGCCACACAGTGGGCACACCTGCGGCGTAGGTGACGCCCTCGTTTTCGATCATTTCGTAGACGGATTTGCCGTCCATCCCGGGGCCTGGGAACACCAGTTTAGCGCCTGTCAGCGCAGCGCTGTAGGGGATGCCCCATGCGTTGACGTGAAACATGGGCACTACGGGCAAGATCGAGTCGCGGGCTGAAATGCACATCACATCTGGCAGTGCGGCGGCGTAAGCGTGCAAGGTCGTCGAGCGGTGGCTGTACAACGCAGCTTTTGGGTTGCCTGTTGTCCCGCTGGTGTAGCACATGCTTGACGCGGTGTTTTCATCGAACACGGGCCATGTGTAGCGCGTGCTTTGGCTGCCCATCCAAGCTTCGTAGCTGATGAGGTTGGGAATGCCGGTCTCTGCAGGTAATTTGTCTGCTTCGCACATCGCTACCCAGTGCTTGACTGTTGGGCATTTGCTGTGCACCGCTTGAACGATGGGCAAAAACGTCATGTCAAAACACAGCACTTGGTCTTCGGCGTGGTTGACGATCCAAGCAATTTGTTCTGGGTGCAAGCGAGGGTTGATGGTGTGTAACACGCGGCCTGAACCACTGACGCCAAAGTACAGCTCTAGATGACGATAGCTGTTCCACGCGATGGTAGCCACGCGGTCGCTAAACCCCAGCTGCATGCCATCAAGCGCGTTGGCCACTTGGCGGGAACGACTTGCAACATCGGACCAGGTGTAGCGGTGGATATCGCCCTCCACGCGGCGAGAAACCACCTCGCCATCGCCGTGGTGTTTGTCTGCAT
Organism: Pseudomonadota bacterium; assembly: GCA_041180165.1. GTDB lineage: Bacteria > Pseudomonadota > Gammaproteobacteria > Burkholderiales > Burkholderiaceae_C > Limnohabitans. The sequence continues at coordinate 19,694 of JBEGSC010000009.1, forward strand.
ACTCAATCAGTCCTGAAATTAACAGGGGTTGGTCTTGCATCAGTCCTAGCATGGTGTCTCCTCGCTATTTGTTTTTTCGCACGATCGTGCTTTTTTGTCTATTGTGCCAAGACTTTAGGTGTTTTGTGGAAAGCCCACAAAAAACCAGCCTATGGATAACCCGAGACAATGCCAGTCATGTTCCAAAGCCCTGCAACCCCTACCGCCAAAGTAGCTTGGCTCAACGCATCTAAGGCTGGGTTTGCTTCTTTAGGTGCAGCATTCGCTACACCCACGGCCCCCACACCCCTGCCTGCCGCCCACTGGGTGGGTTGCAACGATGGCTTGCGTGTTGAGCTGGGCTTGCCCGCAGACATTTGGCAGCAGCAAGACGCGCTGGATGTGCTCACAGGGAATGTGCTGGCTGGCGATGGCAAGACTACCGATACCAGCTACGCCAGCGTCTACAGCGGTCATCAGTTTGGCCAATGGGCCGGGCAGTTGGGCGATGGCCGTGCCTTGAACCTTGGCGCAATTCAAACGCCGATGGGATTACAAGAGCTGCAGCTCAAAGGCGCGGGGCCAACACCCTACTCCCGACGCGGTGACGGCCGAGCGGTGCTGCGCTCAAGTATTCGCGAGTTTTTAGCCAGCGAAGCCATGCATGGCTTGAGCATTCCCACCACACGCGCCCTGTGTGTGACGGGCTCTCCCGCCCATGTGCGCCGCGAAGAGGTAGAGACTGCGGCCGTCGTGACCCGCGTGGCGCCCAGTTTTGTGCGTTTTGGCCACTTCGAGCATTTCGCATCCAACGCTCAAATCGATGAACTGCGGGTGTTGGCCGACCATGTGGTGACCGTACATTTCCCCGCATTACAAGACAAACAAGGCATTGATCGCTATGTGGCCTTACTGCACGAAATCACCCAACGCACCGCCCACTTGATGGCTCAGTGGCAGGCCGTGGGTTTTTGTCACGGCGTGATGAACACAGACAATATGAGCGTATTGGGCCTCACCCTTGACTACGGGCCGTTCCAATTCATGGACGGGTTTGACGCCAACCACATTAGCAACCACTCAGACCACCAAGGCCGTTATGCCTATGCCCGCCAGCCGCAAATCGCTTACTGGAACTTGTTTTGCCTCGGCCAAGCCTTGATGCCACTGATCGACGAGCAAGCCCCAGCCTTGGCTGCTTTGGAGAGTTATAAACATGCGTTTCCTGCAGCGATGGACCAACGTATGCGCGACAAGCTGGGCCTGCAAGGTGCACAGGAAGGCGACCGCACCTTGGTCGAAGACCTGTTGCAAGCCCTGCAACAAGACCGCGTGGACTACACCGTGTTTTGGCGACGCCTGAGTGTGGCCGTACGCGAATCTGCCCAAAGCACCCATGCGTTTGAGCCAGTGCGCGACCTCTTCATACACCGCGAGGTATTTGATGCATGGTGTGCGCGCTACCTTGAGCGCCTAGGTTCGACCAACCGTCACGCCGCAGGTGACATCATGCTGCGCACCAACCCCAAATACATCTTGCGTAATCACTTGGGTGAGTTGGCCATCCGCCAAGCCAAGACGGGTAACTTTGCAATGGTGCAAGACCTGCTGCAGGTACTGCACACTCCCTTTGACGAACACCCCACTTACGAAGCTTGGGCTGGCCTTGCGCCAGAATGGGCTTCGTCCATCGAAATCAGTTGTTCCTCATGACCATCGAAAAAACCGAACAAGAATGGCGCGCCCTGCTCGCCGCTAAAAACGCCGAACCTGTCGCCTACGAAGTGACGCGAAAAGCCGCCACCGAGCGCCCCTTCACTGGCAAATACGAAGACCACTGGGAGAACGGCAGTTACCACTGCATCTGTTGCGACGCCAAGCTGTTTGATGCGTCCACCAAGTTTGACGCAGGCTGCGGCTGGCCCAGCTTTCACACCGCTGCGAGCGAAGATGCCATTGCCGAGCACCGAGATACCAGCTACGGCATGGTGCGCGTGGAAACTGTGTGCAGCCAATGCGGTGCGCACTTGGGCCATGTGTTCAACGATGGACCGGCCCCTACTGGGCTGCGCTACTGCATGAATTCAGCTTCGTTAGACTTCGTGCCTAACAAATAAATAGCGCTCATGAAATTACTGCTCGACTTCTTCCCCATCATCTTATTTTTCGTCACGTTCAAAACCTGGGGCATCATGGCCGCCACGGCGGTGGCGATTGCAGCCACAGTGCTGCAAATAGGTTACTTGTGGCGTAAAAACGGTTTTGTAGAGCCCATGCAATGGGTCAGCTTGGGCGTCATCGTCGTGTTTGGTGGGGCCACGCTGCTCACCCAAGATGAAACCTTCATCAAGTGGAAGCCCACAGTCTTGTATTGGCTGATGGCGTCTGCCCTCTGGATTGGGCACTATGTGTTCAAACGCAACTTCATCCAACAGCTCATGAGCGCGCAGCTCACCTTGCCAGACCATGCCTGGGGTGTGTTGCTGCATAGCTGGGCCTGCTTCTTTGCTGTGATGGGGTGTCTCAACATTTGGGTGGCGAATCACTTTGACACTGACATCTGGGTGAGCTTCAAACTCTTCGGTGGTTTAGGCCTGATGTTGGTGTTTGTCGTCGCTCAAGGTGTGTACATGAGCCGGTTCATTCAAGAAAAGCCAGAGGACCAAGCGTGAATATCACCGCACATGCGCTGACACAGCGATTACAAGAATGCTTGAGTCCCGTTTTTCTTGAAGTTTTGGATGAAAGCGCAGCCCATGCAGGCCATGTGGGGGCCGATGACAGTGGCAAGGGCACGCATTTCCGAGTTCGCATTGAAAGTCCTGTTTTCACTGGTAAATCGCGGGTTGCACGCCATCGCCTTGTGTATGATGCGTTGCAAGAATTTATCGACCAAGGCTTGCACGCTTTGGCGATTGAAGTCATCGAACACACTTGAGACCTGACATGAAAAAACAAATGATTTGGACCGCTGTTGCAGCCGCAGTTTTGGCTACCTTGAGCATCAGCGCAAACGCACAAAACATCGCCATCGTCAATGGCAAGGCGGTGCCCAGCAGCCGTGTAGAAGCCTTGAAGCAACAAGTCGCTCGCTCGGGCCGTCCGATCAATCCTGAGGTTGAAGCCCAAATCAAAGAAGAAGTCATCGCACGCGAAATCTTCATGCAAGAAGCGCAAAAGCGCGGCTTGGATGCCACTGACGACTACAAAGCCCAAATCGAGTTGGCACGTCAAACCATTTTGATTCGCGAGTTGTTCGCTGAATTCCAAAAAACATCAGCGGTCACTGACGCCGATGTGCAAGCCGAATACGACAAATTCGTGGCAGCCAACGGTGGTAAAGAGTACCGCGCACGTCACATCTTGGTGGAAACCAAGGAGCAAGCTGAAGCCATCCTCGCCAGCTTGAAAAAAGGTGGCAAGTTTGAAGACATCGCCAAAAAGCAATCCAAAGATCCAGGCTCGGGTGCCAATGGTGGCGACCTCGATTGGGCGGCCCCCGGCAACTACGTCAAAGAGTTCTCTGACGCCATGGTGGCTTTGAACAAAGGCCAAGTGTCTGCCCCTGTGCAAAGCCAATTTGGTTTTCACATCATCCGTTTGGACGACGTGCGTGAGGCCCAACTGCCCGCTTTGGCTGATGTAAAACCACAAATCGTGCAACAAATGACGCAACAACGTATGGCTACTTTCCAACAAGAATTACGCGCCAAAGCCAAAGTCGAATAACGCACAACAACGTGCGTGTTCACCAAAGCGGCCCCCTGCGGCCGCTTTTTCATTGCCGCTTTTGTTTTTCAGATAATCCCTCTATGTCTTTGCTCAACCACCAACTCGAACTGCTTGCCCCCGCGCGTGATGCCGACATCGGCATCGCCGCCGTTCACCACGGGGCCGATGCGGTGTACATCGGGGCCCCTGCCTTCGGTGCGCGAGCCAGCGCCACCAACACGCTGCAAGACATTGAACGCTTGTGCAAAGAGGCGCATCGATTCAACAGCAAAATTTTCATCACCCTCAACACCATCTTGCGTGACGACGAGTTGGAAGCCGCGCAAAAAATGGCGTGGGACGTGTACCGCGCAGGGGCCGATGTGTTGATCGTGCAAGACATGGCGTTTTTGGAAATGGACTTACCGCCCATCCAATTGCACGCCAGCACGCAAACCGACATTCGCACACCCGAGAAAGCGAAGTTCATGCAAGACGTGGGCTTTTCGCAAATCGTCTTGGCGCGCGAGCTGACGCTGACGCAAATCCAAGCCATTCATGATGTGCTCGACATGGACCGCTGCAAGCTGGAGTTCTTCGTACACGGCGCTTTGTGCGTGGCCTACAGCGGCCAGTGCTACATCAGCCACGCGCACACGGGGCGCAGCGCCAACCGAGGCGACTGCAGCCAAGCCTGCCGCCTGCCCTACCACGTCACCGATGCCCAAGGCCGCTTCATTGCGCACGACAAGCATGTGCTCTCGATGAAAGACAACAACCAAAGCGAGAACCTCGCCGCTTTGGTAGACGTGGGTGTGCGCAGCTTCAAAATCGAAGGCCGCTACAAAGACATGGCCTATGTGAAAAACATCACCGGCCACTACCGCGTGTTGATCGACGAGCTGATCGAGTCACGCCAATACTCAGCCGACCCCGAGCGCCCGCCGCTGGCCCGCGCATCGAGTGGCAACACCACGCTGTACTTCACGCCCAACCCCGAACAAAACTTCAACCGCGAATTCACCGACTACTTTGTGCAAGGTCGCAAAGAAGACATTGGCGCGTTTGACTCGCCCAAAAACCCAGGCATTGTGTTGGGCGAAGTCACAGCCACAGGTCCTAACTGGCTCGAAGTCAAACCCTACGACAAAGCGGCCGTGCTGCACAACGGCGATGGCCTGTGCTACTACGACCTGCAAAAAGAACTGGTGGGCGTGGCGATCAACCGCGCTGAAGCGACCACCAAAAAAGGTGTGTGGCGCTTGTTTCCCAAAGACCTGATGGAGGGCTTTCGTGATTTGCGTGCAGGCATGGTCATCAACCGCAACCGCGACATGGACTGGGTGCGTGGCCTTGAAAAAACATCGAGCGAACGCCGCATTGGCGTGTGGGCTGAGTTTGCAGAAACCCCACAAGGCTTTGAGTTGAAACTCACCGACGAAGACGGCCACACGGCAGCCGCCGCCCTCTCCTGCCCCAAAGAACTCGCCAAAGACGCGGTGCGCAACGACGCCAGCCTGCGCGAAAACTTGGGCAAATTTGGCGCGACTGCGTTCGAAGTGCTCAACTTGCAACTGAACTTGAGCCAAGCGTGGTTTGTGCCGGCCTCGTCCATCAACGCTTTGCGCCGCGATGCGGTGGCGGCTTTGGAGCAAACGCGTTTAGACGCTTACCAACGCCCCACACGCTTAGCCGCAGTGCAGCCCCCTGCGACCTACCCCGAAGACTCGCTCACCTACCTAGCCAACGTCTTCAACCAAAAAGCCCACGACTTTTATGCCAAGCATGGCGTGAAAGTGATTGAAGCTGCGTACGAAAGCCACGAAGAACTGGGCGAAGCCAGCCTGATGATCACCAAGCATTGCGTGCGTTTCAGCATGAGCCTATGCCCCAAGCAAGCCAAGGGCGTGACAGGGGTGCAAGGCACGGTCAAGGCCGAGCCGCTCATGCTCATCAACGGCAGCGAAAAACTCACCCTGCGCTTTGACTGCAAGCCCTGCGAGATGCATGTGGTCGGCAAGATGAAAAAGTCGGTGCTCAACCAGCGCGTCAAAGAGATGGCTGAGTCGCCCATCACGTATTACAAAACACGTCCATGACGCAGCCTAGGCGCAAATGACTTCACCACGCAGCGCAACGGTTTCCATCTTCATCGGCCAAGTGCGTGGCTTGCCCGAAACGGGCCGCCCCACAGGCATGTACAAAACGGCCGTGCATGCGCCGATTGCTTTGGGTGTGAACGGCTTCGAAGGCGACCAACAAGCCGACCTGCGCGTGCACGGCGGGCCTGACAAAGCGGTGCACCTCTACCCCACGCGCCACTACGCCAAGCTGTCTGCCAAGTTTGACGACGCTGCCGCCTTGATGCAGCCCGGCAGCATGGGCGAAAACATCGCTACGCCCGACTTGGACGAACACGATGTGCGCCTAGGCGATGTGTGGCAACTGGGCTCCGCCCTCATTCAGGTGTGCCAGCCGCGCAACCCTTGCTGGAAAATTGACGAGCGTTTTGGCTCAGACGGGATGGCTTTGTTCATCGACCAACACCTGCTCACCGGCTGGTACTGGCGCGTGCTGCAAACGGGCGTGATCAATCCCACAGACACCTTGGTGTTGCACCAGGCTGCCAGCCACGCCCCTACCCTGCACGAAGCCATGGTGCTTTGGCGTGAGCATCGACCGGATTTGGCTGCGTTGTCGGCCTTGGCCGAAACGCCAGGTATTGCCAAGGTCTGGCAAGACAAGATCAAGCAGCGTGTGATCTACTTGATGAAGCAAACCTAGCCTGTTCAAGCCCCCATAAAAAAACGCAGCGCGAAGCTGCGTTTTTCGTTTGTGCCGTGGCTGATTACCCCACCCACTTACGCGCATTGCGCCACATGCGCATCCATGGGCTAAACGCCTCGATGCCGCCTGAGGCGTTCACATCGGTCCAGCTCATTTGCACGTTGCGGAACACGCGCTCTGGGTGCGGCATCATGGCGGTGAAGCGTCCATCGGCGGTGGTGACGGACGTCAAGCCACCGGCGCTGCCGTTGGGGTTGAACGGGTAGGCCTCAGTGGCTGCACCGTGGTGGTCGACAAAGCGCATGGCAGGCAACGCTTTGGCTGCATTGCCGCGTTGGCTGAAGTTGGCAAAGCCTTCGCCGTGCGCCACGGCGATGGGCAAGCGCGCACCAGCCATGCCTGCGAAGAACAGCGAGGGTGACTCCAACACCTCCACCATGCTCAAACGCGCTTCAAAGCGCTCGCTTTGGTTGGTGGTGAAGCGCGGCCAGTCTTGTGCGCCAGGAATGATGTCGGCCAACTCGGCAAACATTTGGCAGCCGTTGCACACGCCCAAGCCAAAGGTGTCGGTGCGGGCAAAGAAGGCTTGCATTTGCGCCGACAGTGTGGGGTTGAACGTGATGGAACGCGCCCAGCCAATGCCTGCGCCCAAGGTGTCCCCGTAGCTAAAGCCACCGCAAGCCACCAAGCCTTTGAAGTCTTGCAGCTTGGCGCGGCCCGTTTGCAAGTCAGTCATGTGCACGTCGTAAGCGTCAAAGCCTGCGGCGGCAAAGGCGTAGGCCATTTCCACATGCGAGTTCACGCCCTGCTCGCGCAGCACGGCCACTTTGGGTTTGGCGCCCACGTTGATGAAAGGCGCAGCCGCATCGTCCAACACACCCGCTGGCAAATGCACATGCATGCCGGGGTCGGTGGGTACGCCTTTGCTGGCGTGTTCGGCGTCGGCGCAGGCGGGGTTGTCGCGCTGCTGGCAAATCTTCCAGCTCACGCTGTCCCACACTTGATGCAGGTCGTGCAGGTTGGCGCTGAACACCTCTTTGGTGTCGCGCCACACGCTAATTTCGCCTTTACCCTTGTCCATCGTGGACGATTGGGGGCGTGTTTTACCCACGAAGTGGCTGAGTTTGGAGAGGCCGTGCTCGCGCAACGTTTGCATCACCTCGTTGCGTTCAGATGTGCGCACTTGCAGCACCACACCCAACTCTTCGTTGAACAAGGCTTGCAGGGTGAGCTCTTCACGACGGGCGCTGACTTGGGTGGCCCAGTTTTTCGAGTCGCCGTATTCGGCGCGGCTGTCGGTGATGCCGTCGCCCTCGGTGATGAGCATGTCCACATTCAGCGCCACGCCCACTTGGCCAGCAAAGGCCATTTCGCACACGGCGGCCATGAGGCCACCGTCGCTGCGGTCGTGGTAGGCCAAGATCTTGCCCTGCGCACGCAAGGTGTTGATGGCCTTGACCAAGGCCACCAGCTCTTGCGGGTTGTCAAGGTCGGGCACTTGGTCACCGGCTTGGTTGAGCACTTGGCCCAACACGCTGCCGCCCATGCGGCGCTGGCCTTCGCCCAACTGCACCAAGACCAAGGTGGTGTCTTCGCTGGCGTTGAGCTGAGGCGTGAGCGTGCCGCGCACATCGCCCAAGGTGGCAAACGCGCTGATGATGAGGCTCACAGGCGACGTGACTTTTTTCGTCTCACCGTGGTCCGTCCATTGCGTGCGCATGGACAAGCTGTCTTTGCCCACGGGGATGGAAATACCCAAGGCGGGACACAGTTCCATACCCACGGCTTTGACGGTGTCGTACAAGGCGGCGTCTTCGCCCGCTTCGCCACAAGCGGCCATCCAGTTGGCGCTGAGCTTGACGCGGGGCAAATCAATCGGAGCCGCCAGCAAGTTGGTGATGGCCTCGGCTACGGCCATGCGGCCTGAGGCGGGTGCGTTCAACGCGGCCAAGGGCGTGCGTTCGCCCATGCTCATGGCCTCGCCTGCGAAGCTTTGGTAGTCGGCCAGGGTCACGGCCACATCGGCCACAGGCACTTGCCATGGGCCGACCATTTGGTCGCGGTGCGTCAGGCCGCCCACGGCGCGGTCGCCAATGGTGACTAGGAAACGCTTGCTCGCCACCGTGGGGTGGCTCAGCACTTGAATCACGGCGTCTTGCAAGCTCACGCCCGTGAGGTCCATCGGGGCGTTGGTGCGCGCCACACGCTTGACGTCGCGGTGCATTTTTGGGGGCTTGCCCAAGAGCACATCCATGGGCATGTCCACGGGCTGCACGGCGGCACCTTCGTCGGCGAGCACTAGTTGACGTTCTTCAGTCGCCACACCCACCACGGCAAATGGGCAACGCTCGCGTTCGCAGAAGGCTTTGAATTGCTCCAACGACTCAGGGGCAATGGCCAGCACATAGCGCTCTTGGCTTTCGTTGGACCAAATTTCTTTGGGGGCCAAGCCTGATTCTTCGAGCGGCACAGCACGCAAATCAAAGCGTGCACCACGGCCTGCGTCGTTGGTGAGTTCGGGGAAGGCGTTGGACAAACCGCCCGCGCCCACGTCGTGAATAGCGAGGATGGGGTTGGCCTTGCCTTGCGCCCAGCAATGGTTGATGACTTCTTGCGCACGGCGCTCGATCTCGGGGTTGCCGCGTTGCACCGAGTCAAAGTCGAGTTCCGCCGCGTTCGTGCCGCTGGCCATGGAGCTGGCTGCGCCGCCGCCCATGCCAATGCGCATACCGGGGCCGCCGAGTTGAATCAGCAAAGTGCCAGCGGGAAATTCAATCTTCTTGGTTTGTTCGCTGTCGATCACGCCCAAGCCGCCCGCAATCATGATGGGCTTGTGGTAGCCGCGTGTCACGCCGGCCACTTCTTGTTCGTACTCGCGGAAATAGCCGGTGAGGTTGGGACGGCCAAACTCGTTGTTGAACGCCGCGCCACCCAAGGGGCCGTCGATCATGATTTGCAAGGGGCTGGCCATGTGCGCGGGACGGCCCAGCTTGCTGTCCCACAGTTTGGACACGGTAAAGCCGGTCATGCCTGCCTTGGGCTTGGAGCCACGACCTGTGGCGCCCTCGTCACGAATCTCGCCGCCGTTGCCAGTGGACGCACCGGGGTATGGCGAAATGGCGGTGGGATGGTTGTGGGTTTCGACCTTCATCAACACATGGTTGGTGGCGGCCACTTTTTCGTACTGAGGCAGGTCTTTGCCGTTGTTCACGGCCACAAAGCGCTGCACGGGGTTGCCTTCCATGATGGAGGCGTTGTCCGAATACGCCACCACCGTGTACTGCGGGCTGGTTTTTTCGGTGTGGCGAATCATGCCAAACAGGCTGTGAGGCTGCGCTTCGCCGTCGATGGTGAACTCGGCATTGAAAATTTTGTGGCGGCAGTGCTCGCTATTGGCCTGCGCAAACATCATCAACTCCACATCAGTGGGGTTGCGTTTGAGCTGGGTGAAGGCGTTCACCAAATACGCAATCTCGTCCTCGGCCAAAGCCAAGCCCCAGCGGGTGTTGGCGTCGCGCAGCGCGGCTTCGCCACCGCCGAGCACGTCCACTTGTTCCATGGGCGCGGGGTGCAGCTCGGTAAAGAGGCCCAAGGCCTCGTCACGCGTGGGCATGACGGACTCGGTCATGCGGTCGTGCAACAGGTCAGCCACTTGAGCGAGTTGCTCGGGACTCAGCGCGGCTTTGCTCAGCAAGCCGTCATTGAGCTGCACACGAAACTCGGTGATGCGCTCCACGCGTTTGATGGGCAAGCCGCAGTTGTGCGCAATGTCGGTGGCCTTAGACGCCCAAGGCGACACCGTGCCCATGCGGGGCGTGACCACCAGCAACACACCGTCTTGGCTGCCGTGGGCAGGCTCGCCGTAGGTCAGCAAAGCGGCCAAGGTTTTTTGCTGCTCGGCACTCATCGCGTCGACGCTGGCGACCAAGTGCACATGGCGCGCACTCAGGCCTTGAATGCTGGGCGCAATTGCGGCCAAACGAGGCAAAAGTTGTTGAACACGGAAGTCGCTGAGGGCGTTGCCGCCTTCGAAAATACTGATGTGCAGAGACACGGAGGGCCTTGAGAAAGAGACGGAAATCGAATCGTGCCGGGCCGCTGACTGGGGCTGGTCGGCAAAGGCTAGATTTTACGTGTCGCTAGAGGGCGTTTTGTACACAATCAGTGCGCGAGCGGGTGTTCTTCGATGAATTGGCGCAATGCCGCATCCATACGCGTTTGCCAGCCAGCGCCCGTGGCGCGGAACTGCGAGACGACATCGCGTGACAACCGGATTGTGATGCGCTCTTTGGTCACTTCTGCCGGTGGGCGACCCATGCGCACGGTGGGCTTGACCTTTTCCCACTCTTCATCGGTAAGGCTGTATGCATCTGGATCTGCATCAATGCCAGCTTGAATGCGCAGCTCTTCTTCATTCGTGACAAGAATGGTTCCGGGTTTAAGTTTGGGCATAGTGCTGCTCCTCTCGCTGATTGGCCTTACGCAAACTGATGATTCGCCGTTGTTGCCCTCGATCGACATAGACGATATGAAACAGCCGAACACCGATGTAACCAATCGCCCGCAAGCGTTGCTCTTGGTAATCGTGGCGCTGATCAAGCCATGTCAGTGCTGCGTCCCATTCAAAACGTAATGCGTCTTCCAATGACACGCCGCTATGTTTGAGGATGTTGGACTGATTTTTGTCGGGATCAAAAACGATTTGAAACTTATTGTACATACACGAAATAAATTATGAGATGTGCATCACATCATCAAAGCCACAGCCTAGTGAGTGTGTAAGCCCCAATGGGATAATCCAGCCCTATGACTATCTCCATCAAAGACGCCCAAGGCGCACAAGGCATGCGCATCGCGGGCAAGCTGGCCTCCGAAGTTCTCGATTTCCTCACCCCGCATGTGGTGCCTGGCGTGACGACCAACCAGCTCGACAAGTTGTGCCACGACTACATCGTGGATGTGCAAAAAGCCATCCCAGCGCCGTTGAACTACGACCCATCGGGCAACAACCCCTACCCCAAGTCGATCTGCACATCCATCAACCATCAGGTGTGCCACGGCATTCCCAATGACAAGGCGCTGAAAAAAGGCGACATCGTCAACATCGACATCACCGTCATCAAAGACGGTTGGCATGGCGACACTAGCCGCATGTTCATCGTTGGCGAGGCGTCTATTGCGGCCAAGCGTTTGTGCAAGCTCACCTACGAAGCCATGTGGCATGGCATCGTCAAGGTCAAGCCCGGTGCTCGCTTAGGTGACATTGGTTTTGCCATTCAACGCTTTGCCGAGAGCAACGGCTGCTCGGTGGTGCGCGAGTTTTGCGGCCACGGCATTGGCCAGGTGTTCCACGAAGAGCCGCAAGTGCTGCACTACGGCAAGCCCGGCACTGGCGAAACCCTGCAAGAGGGCATGACCTTCACCATCGAGCCCATGATCAACGCGGGCAAGAAAGACATCAAAGAGTTGGGCGACGGTTGGACCATCGTCACACGCGACCACTCGCTCTCCGCCCAGTGGGAACACACCATCCTCGTCACGCCCACGGGCTACGAGGTGCTGACCCTCTCAGAAGGCAGCCCCGCCCTGCCCGACTTTGTGACCACCACCTGCTGCTAAGCACCCGCGATGAACGCCTTGGCTAATCTGTACCGAAAGGACAAGGCGGCTTTGCTGCTGGCCGCGTCCGGCTCGACCACCCCTCGTAGCGTCAACAACTTGTTGCACAAGCTGTGCAGCATGACCGACACCACCTTGCGCACGCTGTGGGACGCGGCAGGCTTTGACAACAACTTTTGCCTCGCTGCCGTGGGCGGTTATGGCCGTGGCGAGTTGTATCCGTACTCCGATGTGGATGTGCTCTTGCTCATGCCCGATGGCACTTCGCCTGAAAAAGACGAGCATCTCAAAGCGCAGATTGAAAAGTTCATTGGCAGCTGCTGGGACACAGGTTTAGAAATTGGCTCTAGCGTGCGCACCGTCACCGAGTGCGTGCAAGAAGCTTCGGCCGACATCACCGTGCAAACCTCGCTCTTGGAAGCGCGTTTTTTGGTGGGCAGCGTCAAGCTGTTCAAAACCTTCCAAAAGCATTACGCGATCGCGTTAGACCCCAAAGCGTTCTTTGTGGCCAAAACCGCTGAGATGCGCCAACGCCACGCCAAGTTTGAAAACACGCCTTATTCGCTGGAGCCCAACTGCAAAGAGTCACCGGGTGGCCTGCGAGACCTGCAAGTGGTGTTGTGGGTGGCCAAAGCCGCAGGCTTGGGCGACAGCTGGGAGAGCTTGGGCCGCAAAGGCTTGGCCACCGAGTTCGAAGTCAAGCAGCTCAAGCGCAATGAAGATGCCTTGGCCCTCATTCGCACCCGCTTGCACCTAGCGGCCAAGCGCCGTGAAGACCGATTGGTGTTTGACATGCAACACGCCGTAGCGCAGAGCTTGGGGCTGGGCAACGACGATGAAGGCAACTTCAACGCCCGCGTTGCCAGCGAAGCGCTAATGAAGCGCTACTACTGGGCTGCCAAAGCAGTGACGCAGCTCAACCAAATTTTGTTGCTCAACATCGAAGAGCGCCTGAGCAGCAACCAACACACCTTACGCCCCATCAACGAGCGCTTTGCTGACAAGGCAGGCATGCTCGAAGTGACGAGCGACGACGTCTACCAAAACAACCCACACGCGATTTTGGAAACCTTCTGGTTGTACGAAAACACGGTGGGCATCAGCGGCTTGTCGGCACGCACCCTGCGTGCGCTGTACAACGCCCGCACCTTGATGGATGGCAAGTTCCGCGCTGATCCGGCCAACCGCGAGATGTTCATGCGCATCTTGCAAGCGCCCAGCGGCATGACGCACGCCATCCGTTTGATGAATCAAACCTCGGTGCTGGGTCGCTACTTGTGGCCTTTCCGTCGCATCGTGGGGCAAATGCAGCATGACCTGTTTCACGTCTACACCGTGGACCAACACATCCTCATGGTGTTGCGCAATGTGCGCCGTTTCTTCATGGCCGAGCATGCGCACGAATACCCGTTTTGCTCACAACTCGCCGCGGGTTGGGACAAGCCTTGGATATTGTTTGCCGCCGCTTTGTTCCATGACATAGCCAAAGGCCGTGGCGGCGACCACTCGCAACTCGGCCGTGGCGAAGTGCGCAAATTTGCACGCGACCATGGCCTCAGCAAAGAAGACGGCAAGCTCATCGAGTTCTTGGTGGGCGAACACTTGACCATGAGCCATGTGGCCCAAAAGCAAGACCTGAGCGACCCCGATGTGATTCAAGCCTTCGCCAAGCGTGTGGGTAACGAGCGCAACCTCACGGCTTTGTATTTGCTCACCGTGGCTGATATTCGCGGCACCAGCCCCAAGGTGTGGAACGCCTGGAAAGGCAAGCTGCTGGAAGACCTCTACCGCTACACCGCCCGTGTGCTGGGTGGCCGAGCCCCTGACGCCGATGCAGCAGTGGAGCAACGCAAGACCGAAGCCCTCACCATGCTCGCCTTGTACGCCTTGCCGTTCGAGGCCCACAAAGATTTGTGGGAAACCTTGGATGTGGGCTACTTCATGCGCCACGATGCGGCTGACATTGCGTGGCACACCCGCCAGCTCTCGCGCAGTTTGTCGGTGGCCAAGTCGCAAGACAAGCCCGTGGGTGTGACGGTGCGCGCGCGTTTGTCGCCTGTGGGCGAAGGCCTGCAAGTCATGGTGTATTCGCCTGACCAGCCCGATTTGTTTGCCCGCATCTGCGGCTACTTTGACCAAGCGGGCTTCAACATTTGGGACGCCAAAGTCCACACCGCCACCAACGGCTACGCGTTGGATACGTTCCAAGTCATCAGCGGGCACTTTGAAGAGCACTACCGCAACCTCATCAACATGGTGGAAAGTGGTTTGACTGAAGCGATCACGCAGGCCAAGCCTTTGCCTGCTGTTGGTAAAGGCCGTGTCTCCCGCCGCGTCAAGAGCTTCCCCATCGCACCGCGTGTGACCTTGCAACCTGACGAGCGTGCACAAAAGTGGTTGCTCAGCATCAGTGCCAGCGACCGTGTGGGCTTGCTCTACAGCGTGGCGCGTGTGTTGGCCAACCACAAGGTGAACTTGTTGCTGGCCAAAATCAGCACCTTGGGCGAGCGGGTGGAAGATACGTTCTTGATTGACGGTGCGGCGTTGCAGCAAAACAAAGCGCAGTTGGAGATTGAGACAGAACTGTTGGCTGCGTTGCAGGCTTAATCGTCTGCGTCATCCAAGCCCGGAAACAGCACCTCGGTATAGCCAAAGCGCGAGAAGTCACGCACGCGCATGGTGTACAACTTGCCAATCAGGTGATCGCATTCGTGTTGCACCACCCGTGCATGAAAGCCCTCTACCGTGCGGTCAATGGGTTGGCCTGTCTGGTCAACACCTTGGTAACGCAAGCGTTTGAAACGTGGCACTACGCCGCGCAATCCCGGCACTGACAAGCAACCTTCCCAGCCCTCTTCTTTCTCATTCCCAATCGCGGTGAGTACGGGGTTGATGAGCACGGTGTAAGGCACCACCGGCGCATCGGGGTAGCGTGGGTTGACCTCGCCCGAGCCAAAGACCACCACTTGCAAATCCACACCAATTTGCGGCGCTGCAAGGCCTGCACCATTGGCGGCTTGCATGGTGTCGTCCAGGTCTTTGAGCAACGCATGCAACTCAGGCGTGTTGAATGCGGTTACCGGCTGAGCTATGCGCAACAAGCGGGCATCGCCCATTTTCAAAATCTCACGAACAGCCATTGTGTGTTTGTCTCAAGCTGCGCTGGGCGCCGAACCGCCAGACTCAGCCACCAATGCCAAGAGCCCCGCTTCGTCTAGCACTTTGATGCCCAGCTCTTGCGCCTTGTCGAGCTTGCTGCCCGCCTCTGCCCCGGCCACCACGCAATGGGTTTTCTTGCTCACACTGCCTGCCACTTTGGCACCTAGGGCTTCGAGCATGTCTTTGGCTTGGTCGCGGCTCAGCGTAGGCAAAGTGCCGGTCAGCACAAAGGTTTGGCCGGCCAGTGGCAGGCTTGCGCCCGCGGTGGGTTCGCCTTCGGTCCAGGTCACGCCGCAGGCGCGGAGTTGCTCCACCACCTCGCGGTTGTGCGGCTGGTCAAAGAAGGTGCGAATACTTTGCGCCACGATGGGGCCGATATCGGCCACTTGCAGCAATTGCTCCAGCGTGGCGTCCATGATGGCGTCCATCTTGCCGAAGTGGCGTGCCAGCTCTTTGGCCGTAGCCTCGCCCACATGGCGAATGCCCAGGCCAAACAAAAAGCGCGGCAAGGTGGTTTGTTTGGACTTTTCAATGCTGGCCAAGACGTTGTTGGCCGATTTTTCTGCCATCCGTTCCAGGTTGACCAAGGCAGTAAAGCCCATGCGGTAGAGGTCGGGCAAGGTTTTGATGACACCCGCGTCCACCAGTTGGTCTACCAGTTTGTCACCCAAGTCTTCAATCTCCACCGCGCGACGGTGTGCAAAGTGCAGGATGGCTTGCTTGCGCTGGGCGCTGCAAAACAGTCCGCCGGTACAGCGGTAGTCGGCCTCGCCCTCTTCACGCACGGCCACGCTGCCGCACACGGGGCAGATGTGGGGCATGGTGAAGATTTGCGCGTCTTGCAAGCGCTTTTCGGGCAGCACTGACACGACTTCGGGAATCACATCGCCCGCGCGGCGCACCACCACGGTGTCGCCCACGCGCACGTCTTTGCGGCGGGCTTCGTCTTCGTTGTGCAAGGTGGCGTTGGTCACGGTCACACCGCCCACAAACACGGGCGCGAGTTTGGCCACAGGGGTGAGCTTGCCCGTGCGCCCCACTTGCACCTCAATGGCTTGCACGGTGGTGAGCTGTTCTTGCGCGGGGTATTTGTGCGCCACGGCCCAGCGGGGTTCGCGGGTGACGAAGCCCAGCTGACGCTGCGCGGCCAAGCTGTTGACCTTGTAGACCACGCCGTCAATGTCAAAAGGCAAGGCATCACGCGCTTGCCCCATGCGTTGGTGAAAGTCCACCAAGCCCGCCGCGCCTTGCACACACGCGGTTTGCTCGGCCACGGGGAAGCCCCAGGCTTTCAAAGCCATGAGCAAGTCGTAGTGGGTGTTGAACACGGGGCCACCGTCTTCGGTGGGCGTGATGTCACCCAAGCCGTAGGCAAAGAAGCTCAAGGGGCGCTGCGCGGCAATGGCAGGGTCCAGCTGACGCACGGCTCCGGCTGCGGCATTGCGCGGGTTGACAAAGGTTTTTTCGCCCTTTTCGCCTGCGGCGATGCGGGCGCGTTGGCGTTCGTTCAAGGCTTCAAAGTCGGCGCGGGTCATGTAGACCTCGCCACGCACTTCGAGCACCGCAGGCGCATTGGCAGGCAAGCGCAGCGGGATTTGGCCAATGGTGCGGATGTTTTGGGTCACGTCCTCGCCGGTTTCGCCATCACCTCGGGTGGCGGCTTGCACCAGCACACCGTGTTCGTAGCGCAGGCTCATGGCGAGGCCGTCAAACTTCAGCTCGGCCACGTAGTCCACTGCGGGCTCGGCATCGCTCAAGCCCAGTTCTTTGCGGATGCGGGTGTCAAAGGCTTCAGCGCCGCTGGCTTCGGTGTCGGTCTCAGTGCGAATGCTGAGCATGGGCACGCGGTGCGTGACCTTGGCAAACGCGTCCAAGGGTTTGCCACCCACGCGCTGGGTGGGTGAATCGGGGGTGAGCAGTTCGGGGTATGCCGCTTCTAACGCTTGCAGTTCTTTGAACAAGCGGTCGTATTCGGCATCGGGGATGGTGGGCGCGTCCAGCACGTAGTACTGGTGGCCGTGGTGGTGGAGTTGCTCGCGCAAGGCGGCAGCTTGCGCGGCGACATCACTTGGCTTGGCATTGCTGCCGTCAGAGGAGTTAGCAGCAGATCCGCCTGAATTGGCGTTGGCATCGCTGCCAAATAAGTCAGCGGTGCTCATGCTGCGTGACCTTTGAATTAGCTGAACAAGCGACGCGCTTGCGGCGAGCCTGCCGACAAATCACGCGCGTCGAGTGTGTCATACAAGGCCATGAGGTCGCGGGCAATGGCACTGATGGCCGCCTCAGACAGGGCTTGGCCGTTGTCGTCTGAAATTGCGCCATCCATCACACGCGCCAGTTCGTAAGCGGTTTGAATCATGCGGGCATACGGCTCTTCTTTGCGATCCACTTGCGGCACATCGAGTGACAAGGTGAGCTCATAAATGGCCGATTGCGTGGGGTCTTCCGACATCGCGGCTTGCGAGTCAAAGGTGAGCCCCAAGATGGGGGGCAAGCCTGCGGTGGGCGCAGGCACCACCATGCGGCCTGGCAACACACCGGCAATAAAGCCCAAGCGTGCGGCGTTTTGCTGCACGTAGCCTGGGCTCCAAGCAGCTTTGGTGGCCTTCAAGGTGAAGCTCAGCTGTGCGTCGTGGCCGCTGGCGAAATGGTCAAGTTCACGGGCGCGGGCCACCTGCTCGAGCATGTCTGGAAACTCAGGTGCGCCATTGATGGCATCCGCGAAAGCTTGGGTTTTGGTGACGAATTCAGAGAATTCGATTTCATTGAGCGGCCCCGTGCGGTTGGCCAGCTGCACCCCCGACTGGAACGCGCTGTAGCGCTGGCCGTGGCGTGGTGGCTCCCACAGCCCCGTGTCAGCATTGAGGCCCTCCACGCTAAAGAGCTTGCTGCCCACGCGGCGTGTGGCAGGCAAGGCTGCCAAGGCGGCATCGCCATAGATGGGATGGTCAATTTCAACCGCTGCG
>JBEGSC010000010.1:0-33754 GCA_041180165.1 Pseudomonadota bacterium
CTGACGGCATCGCGCACGTGCACGCGTCGTTCAACAACACCATCATCACCATCACTGACCGCCAAGGCAATGCATTGTCATGGGCTTCGTCAGGTGGTCAAGGTTTCAAGGGCTCACGCAAGTCCACACCTTTCGCAGCTCAAGTGGCTTCGGAAGTTGCGGGTCGCGCTGCCGTTGATCAAGGCATCAAGAACCTTGATGTCGAAATCAAAGGTCCAGGCCCTGGTCGTGAATCTTCAGTGCGTGCTTTGGCCGCATTGGGCATTCGCATCAACTCGATCGCTGACGTGACGCCAGTGCCGCACAACGGCTGCCGTCCACAAAAGCGTCGTCGCATCTAAGCGTTTTTCGCTTTTCACTGTTAACCACAAGCCCACCGCCGCTGGCTAACCCCCAGCGGCTCCTCGCTTCTAGCGAGCAGCTGATTAGATAAGGAAATTCAAGTGGCACGTTACCTAGGCCCTAAAGCCAAACTCTCACGCCGTGAAGGCACCGACTTGTTCTTGAAGAGCGCACGCCGCTCTATCAGCGACAAGTGCAAATTCGACAGCAAACCAGGCCAACACGGCCGCACATCAGGTCAGCGTACGTCTGACTTTGGTCTGCAATTGCGCGAAAAGCAAAAAGTCAAACGCATGTACGGTGTGTTGGAGCGTCAGTTCCGCCGCTACTTCGCCGCAGCTGACCGCCAAAAAGGCAACACCGGTGCAAACCTGTTGACCATTTTGGAAACTCGTTTGGACAACGTCGTGTACCGCATGGGCTTTGGCTCTACACGTGCTGAAGCACGTCAATTGGTATCACACAAAGCTATCACCGTGAACGGTCAACAAGTGAACATCGCTTCTTACTTGGTGAAAGCTGGTGACGTGGTGGCTGTGCGTGAAAAGTCTAAAAAGCAAGCCCGCGTTGTGGAGGCTTTGGAGTTGGCCAAACAAGTGGGCATGCCTGCTTGGGTTGAAGTCAATCTCGAAAAAGCTGAAGGTGTCTTCAAGAAGACGCCTGACCGCGACGAGTTCGCTGCTGACATCAACGAATCGCTGATCGTCGAACTTTACTCGCGTTAATCCTGGTTGAAGTTTTCAACCTAACGCACCCCACGCTGCCCGCTCGCGCAGCGTGGTCCAGACACCCAGCCTTACCGGTGTAACGAACCGGGGGTATTGAGAGGAAATCTGAATGCAAACGAACTTGCTGAAACCAAAAAATATTCACGTCGAGCAATTGGGTCACAACCGCGCCAAAGTTACCTTGGAGCCGTTTGAGCGTGGCTATGGCCACACGCTGGGCAATGCCTTGCGTCGCGTTTTGTTGTCTTCCATGGTTGGCTATGCAGTGACTGAAGTCACCATCGCTGGCGTGGTGCACGAGTACTCGTCCATCGATGGCGTACAAGAAGACGTGGTCAACATCTTGTTGAACCTCAAAGGCGTTGTGTTCAAGATGCACAACCGCGATGAAGTCACTCTGAGCTTGCGCAAAGACGGCGAAGGCGCTGTGACTGCTGCTGATATTCAAGTGCCTCACGATGTTGAAATCATCAACCCTGAGCACGTGATTGCAAACTTGTCACAAGGCGGCAAGATCGACATTCAACTCAAAGTTGAAACAGGTCGTGGCTATGTGCCAGGTACTGTGCGTCGTTATGGCGAAGAGCCCAGCAAGTCGATCGGTCGCATCGTGTTGGACGCTGCTTTCTCTCCCGTTAGCCGTGTCAGCTACAGCGTCGAGAACGCCCGCGTTGAACAACGCACAGACCTCGATCGTTTGGTTATGGAAATCGAAACCAACGGTGCGATTTCTGCAGAAGACGCAGTGCGCGCTTCTTCCAAAATCTTGGTCGAGCAACTGGCGGTGTTCGCACAGTTGGAAGGCGATGCTATCAACAGCTTGTTGACCACGCCTGCTGCTTCTAGCCAATCG
Source organism: Pseudomonadota bacterium (assembly GCA_041180165.1). Taxonomy (GTDB): domain Bacteria; phylum Pseudomonadota; class Gammaproteobacteria; order Burkholderiales; family Burkholderiaceae_C; genus Limnohabitans. The sequence continues at coordinate 1,924 of JBEGSC010000010.1, forward strand.
TTTGACCCCATCTTGTTGCGTCCAGTCGACGAGTTGGAATTGACCGTTCGCTCTGCCAACTGCTTGAAAGCAGAAAACATCTACTACATCGGTGACCTGATTCAGCGCACTGAAAACGAGTTGCTCAAGACCCCTAACTTGGGTCGCAAGTCACTCAACGAAATCAAAGAAGTGCTCGCTTCACGCGGCTTGACTTTGGGCATGAAACTCGAAAGCTGGCCACCTGCCGGTTTAGAGCGTCGTTAATTCAAAACCACTGACTTTTAAAGTCCCCTGGCCGTACCTGATACGGCGGCCGGCAAAACATCAAAGGAAATCAAAATGCGTCACGGTCTCGGACTTCGCAAACTCAACCGCACTAGCTCACATCGTTTGGCGATGTTGCGCAACATGATGAATTCGCTCATCGAGCACGAAGCCATCAAAACAACTTTGCCAAAGGCCAAAGAACTGCGCCGCGTGATTGAGCCCATGATCACTTTGGCCAAAGAACCTACCGTTGCAAACCGCCGCTTGGCATTCGACCGCTTGCGCGATCGTGACAGCGTTGTGAAATTGTTCAACGAATTGGGCCCACGTTTCAAGACACGTCCAGGTGGTTACACCCGCATTTTGAAAATGGGTTTCCGCGTTGGCGACAACGCCCCCATGGCTTACGTTGAATTGGTGGACCGCCCAGAAGTTTCTGAGGCTTCTTCTACCGAAACAGCCGCTTAATAGGTTATACTAATCCTCTTGACGCGCGATGGAGCAGCCTGGTAGCTCGTTGGGCTCATAACCCAAAGGTCGTAGGTTCAAATCCTACTCGCGCAACCACTTTAAAACGCCCGCTGAATTTATTCAGTGGGCGTTTTTCTTGGAAAATTCAAACATGGAAATCCGCCGCGTCGAGGCCTTGTCGCAACGCATCGTGCAAAGCTATGCATGGGGTGATGCCGTTTGGCATGTGTGGGGCTCGCAGAAGGCTTCTACAGCGCCTATGAATGCCGATGAAGCCAATGGCGGTCATCAGCCCTTGCAACGTCCGCTCGTGCTGCTGCACGGCGGCTCCGGTAGCTGGACGCACTGGCTTCGCAACGTTGAGCATTTCGCCGAGCATCGTGAAGTTTGGGCCTTGGATATTCCAGGCTTCGGAGATTCCAGCTTGCCAGCAGGCGTGACAGATGCGGATGGCTTGGTGCCTTACATCGCAGACATTCTCACGCAATCCTTTCATGGCCAAGCTGTCGACGTCCTAGGCTTCTCCTTTGGCGGCATGACAGCAGGATTGGTGGCAGCTGAATACCCTGCGCTGATTCGCCAGCTCATTTTGGTGGGCGCCCCAGGCTTAGGGCTGTTTGGCAAAGAGCTGCCCATGCGAGGTATGACACCGAACATGGACAAGGCTGCTCAGCGCGATGTGCACAGACACAACCTGAACATCATGATGTTTGTTTATCCAGAGAGCGTGACAGAGGAAGTGATCGATTTGCAAGAAGCGAATGTGGCGCGCGATCGATTGCGCCGACGACGCATCGCGCGCACCCATGTCTTGGCCCAAGCCCAAACGCGGTGGGCGTGCCCAGTGCATGGCGTGTGGGCAGCGTCGGATGCTTTGTACAAAGACAACTTGATGCAAGTACCACAAGTGCTTTCTCGCTTAACAACATTCAGCGTCGTGCCCAACGCCGGTCATTGGGTGATGTTTGAAAACCCACAAGCCTTCCATGCCGCTGTTGCCCCTTTGCTAGGAGAATGAAGCCATGCTGTACAAATTCAAATCCAAAGCCACGGGCGACCTCATCATGTTGGAGCCACAAGGAAAGCACATCCTCCAACTCATTGGCAAAGAGCCAGGTGCGAAAGGCATCATCTTGCCCAATGAAATGATGGCTGCCATCGATGCCTTGAATGCGGCCGTCGCACAAGAAGAGCTGGCCATTCAAGCAGCAAAAGAGGCCAGCAAAAGTGATGGTGAAGTTAGTGCACCAGCAACTGATGGCCCACGCACCATCAGTTTGAAACAACGCGTCGTGCCCTTCATCGACATGCTGCGTCGCGCACATGCCGAAGACAAAGAGGTCGTCTGGGGTGTTTGACAACGACGCCAAGCATCACGCCTACGAAGCACTGACACCCGATGTGGTGCTAGATGCACTGTCTGGTTTAGGACTAGAAGTCGATGGCCGTCTCACAGCATTGAGCTCTTACGAAAACCGGGTCTACCAAGTCATGTTGGACGACAACAGCTCGGTGGTGGCTAAGTTTTACAGGCCAGAGCGCTGGAGCGATGCGCAAATCTTGGAAGAGCATAGTTTTGCGGCGGAGCTGATCGCTGAAGAAGTGCCGTTGGTGGGGCCCCTCAATTTACAAGGCAACACCTTGCACCACGCGCAGGGCTTTGCATTCAGTGTTAGTCCACGTCGAGGTGGGCGCACGCCTGAACTAGACGATGCAGAAGTGTTGGAGTGGGTTGGGCGCTTCATCGCGCGTATCCATAACGTCGGTGCTCAGCAAAAATTTGAATCGCGCCCGACGCTGGATGTGAACACATTCGCCATCGATTCGCGCGACTGGTTGATCGAGCAGCGCATCATCCCCATGGATCAGCAAACCGAATGGCTGGCCGTGTGCAATAAAGCCATTGACATCGCACAAGAAAAATTCGCCGCGCATCCTGCGCTACACATTCGCTTGCATGGTGACTGTCATCCCGGCAACATCTTGTGGACACCCACAGATCTGCCCAATGGCGGCCCACACTTTGTCGACCTTGACGATGCCCGCATGGGGCCCGCCATTCAAGACTTGTGGATGCTGCTCAGTGGCGAGCGTGCACAGCGCACGCAACAACTCTCCATGCTGTTGGATGGCTACGAGCAAATGCGTGAGCTCAATCGCAGCGAACTCGCACTGATTGAGCCCTTGCGCACGTTGCGTCTGATTCACTACAGCGCATGGCTGGCCAGACGCAAAGACGACCCCGCCTTTGCGCAGCACTTCTCATGGTTTGGCAGCAGCGACTATTGGGCGGGGCAAACGCACATGCTGGTGGAGCAATGCGAAGCCATGCAAGAAGAACCACTCTACGTTTAACAGTCCAGCAGATCAGCTAATGCGTGCATGTCACGCGCATGCAAATCGTTGCCAGGCTGAGGTGATACATCTTTAGGCTGAGCCACACCAAACTCGAAAGGGCGCTCTATGTAGGCGGTGCGTAATCCGCAAGCGCGAGCACCCTGCAAGTCGTCATGGTGCGCCGCACACAGCATGACTTGGTGAGGTTGCAAGTCGAATGTCGACGCCACACCCAGATAGGTGGCGGGGTCAGGCTTGTAGGCTCGGAACACCTCAGCGGACAACACGCAGTCCCAAGGTAAACCTGCTCGCTTGGCCATGTTGGTGAGTAAACCGATATTGCCGTTTGAGAGTGAGCAAATAGTGAACTTCTTTTTTAGCCGCAGCAGGCCCGCCACACTGTCAGGCCAAGCGTCTAAGCGGTGCCACACGCGATTGAGGTGAACGCGCTGAGCTTCGGATAAATGAGCCAAGCCAAATTTGGGTAACAAATCTTCCAGAATCAATCGGTGCAGATCGTCAATGCGTGTCCAGCCCAATTCGCCAGAGCGCACGCGAGCCATGGCCGGTTGATAGCCAGCACGCCACGCCAGAGCAAACGCATTGGCATCTACCGACGGATACAACGCTTGTATCTCGCGCACGATACTGCCGTGCCAATCAACCACGGTGCCAAAAATGTCAAAGGCCAACACCTGCGTGTTGGCCTTCAAGTCGTCTAAAGACGCGGGGTGGGGTGTGTCCATGTGTGTCATGGACCGTGTTTTACACCAAGAGTGCGTTCACCCGTTTCACATAGGCGGCAGGGTCTTCGGGCAAACCACCTTCGGCCAACAAAGCTTGGTCAAACAAGATGTGCGCCAAGTCATTGAAGTTGGGGTTGGCGTCGCCGCTGAGCTTCTTCACCAAGGCGTGCTCTGCATTCACCTCTAAGATGGGTTTCATCTCAGGTGCTTGCTGGCCTGCTTGCTTGAGCATGCGAGCGAGCTGCATAGACATGCCGTGGTCTTTCACCACCAAGCAAGCGGGGGAGTCGACCAAGCGGGTGGTCACACGTACATCGTCGGCTTTGTCTTTCAGGGCTTCTTTGAGTTTTGCCAACACAGGCTTGAAAGCTTCTGCCGCATCTTCGGCTGCTTTCTTCTCTGCCTCATCTTGCAACTTGCCCAAGTCCACAGCGCCTTTGGCCACAGACTGCAATGGGGTGCCATCAAACTCGTGCACAAAATTCAATGCCCATTCGTCTACGCGGTCGGTCATCAGCAACACCTCGATGCCCTTCTTGCGGAACACTTCGAGCTGTGGGCTGTTCTTGGCCGCAGCCAATGTGTCAGCGGTGATGTAGTAAATGGCCTCTTGGCCATCTTTCATGCGAGCTTTGTAGTCGGCGAATGACACGCTCACGGCATCGGTAGAGGTGCTGGCAAAGCGCAGCAACTTGGCAATCTTGTCTTTGTTGGCGAAGTCTTCGCCCAAGCCTTCTTTGAGCACCGCGCCAAACTCGGCGTAGAACTGGCTGTACTTGCCTTCTTTGGCTTTGTCTTCATCGCTCAAGACGTCCGTCACGCCATCGTCGCCAGCTACGGGAGCTTTGTCGTACTTGGCTAAGTCTTCGAGCACGGCCAACACGCGGCGTGTGTTGCCTTCGCGAATGGCTTTGACGTCGCGGCTTTCTTGCAGCAACTCGCGGCTCACGTTCAGTGGCAAGTCGGCCGAATCCACCACGCCCTTGATGAAGCGCAGGTAAGAGGGCATCAAGGCCTCTGCGTCGTCCATGATGAACACGCGTTTCACGTACAGCTTCAAACCCGCTTTCTTGTCGCGGTTGAACAAGTCCATCGGTGCTTTAGCGGGGATGTAAAGAAGCTGCGTGTATTCGGTGCTGCCTTCCACACGGTTGTGGCTCCATGCCAACGGCGCTTCAAAGTCGTGGCTGATGTGCTTGTAGAACTCTGCGTGCTGCTCTGCAGTCACATCCTTCTTGGGGCGTGCCCACAAGGCATTGGCTTGGTTGACGGTTTCCCATTCGTCGGTCAGCACCATCTCGCCCGGCTGGTCGTTTTCGCCTTCTTTCCATTCTTCTTTGCGCATGCGGATGGGCAAAGAGATATGGTCTGAATATTTGTTGATGACGGCCTTGAGTTTCCAAGCGTTCAGGTATTCCTCGGCATCGTCACGCAGGTGCAAGATGATCTTGGTGCCGCGCTCGGTTTGGGTGATGGTTTCCACTTCAAAGTCGCCTGTGCCGGTGCTGCTCCAGCGCACGCCTTCCTCTGCCTTCAGACCAGCACGGCGAGATTCCACCGTGATGCGGTCGGCCACGATATAGCCCGAGTAAAAGCCCACACCAAACTGACCAATCAAAGCGCCTTGGTCTTTGGCGTTGGCCTTGTCATCACTGCTGAGCTTGCCCATGAATTCACGCGTGCCGCTCTTGGCGATGGTGCCGAGGTGGGCAATGGCTTCCTCTTGACTCATGCCAATGCCGTTGTCGGCAATGGTCAAGGTGCGAGCTGCTTTGTCAAAGCTCACGCGCACTTCGAGTTCGGCATTGCCTTCAAACAGTGCATCGTTGTTCAGACCTTCATAGCGCAGCTTGTCGCACGCGTCCGAGGCGTTGGACACCAGCTCGCGCAAGAAGATTTCTTTGTTGGAATACAGCGAATGTGTCACCAAGTGCAAGAGTTGGGACACTTCGGCTTGGAATGCGTGGGTTTGTTTGGTCATGGTTTCAAAAACAAAATTACAAAAAACAACGCCCCGAGATGTGGGGCGTTGGCCTAAATTTCAAGAGGGTTAAAAAGTTGGACGAGCCGCGCTTAAAACCGCTCATTGGCCCCAAGGTAGCGCCACTGCCCCGCAGGCAGTTGCCCCAGCTGAACGCGCCCAATGCGGATGCGCTTGAGGCCCACCACCTGTAGGCCCACCTGTTCGCACATGCGGCGAATTTGGCGCTTTTTGCCTTCGGTCAGTACAAAGCGGAGTTGCTCTGGGTTTTGCCATTCCACTTGTGCGCGCTTGAGGGGTTTGCCGTCTAGGCTCAAGCCGTGGCGTAAGCGTTCGAGTTGGGCTTTGGGAAACACGGCCTGCACGTTGTTGGTCACGCGGTCGTGGTCGCCGATGGCGCTGAGCTGGTTGGCTCTGCCGCCATACGTGGCCGATGCGGCAGTAGCTGCGGCGGTGTTTTCGTGGCCGGTGTAGGTCACGCGCACCAAATATTCTTTTTCCATCTCCGAGTCTTCGCCAATCAATTGGCGAGCCACTCGACCGTCTTGCGTCAGCACCAACAAGCCCGTGGAGTCGATGTCGAGTCGGCCCGATGGGGCGAGGCTGCGCAGCTGGGTGGGCGAGAAGCGTCGCTTTGACGAGTCACCCGCCCAATGTGTGCGTGGGTTAATCAACATGATGGCAGGCTCATGCCCGTCTTCGGCTTGCCCGCTCACATAGCCCATGGGCTTGTGAAGCAGAACAGTGACTTGTGTGTCTTGGTGGCCTTTGGCGCGTGGGTCTACCTCTACGCGGTCTTTGGGGCCAACCTTCACGCCCATTTCGGCAGGGCGGCCATTGACCAACACCCAGCCTTGCTCAATCCACGCATCGGCCTCGCGGCGTGAGCACAGGCCGAGTTCGGCCATGCGTTTGTTAAGGCGAATGAGTTCTGAGGGGGTGTCTGACATAGGGGGTGAATTTTAAGTGCCGCTGGCGCGTAAGGCCGCCAAATTCAGCACGCGCATGCCGCCGTATTCAATGCGAATCGCGCCTTGTGCCTCTAGTCGATTGAGTGCCACATTCACCCGTTGACGAGATAGCCCCACTAAATACGCTAGCTCTTGCTGCGTGATGCGCAGCACCTCACCGACTCCTGGAAAAAGCGTGGGGTTAAACAACGAAGCCAAGCTGCGCGCTACGCGCACATCGGGGTCGTTGGAGCGGTCAATTTCACGTGCTTCAATGAACTGGGCCAATCGTTCGTTGAGTTGGTTCATCACAAAGCGGTTAAAGCCAATCGAGTTGTCGAGCAACCAATGAAAAGTGTCGATGGGCAAGCCCGCCACCACGCTGTGACGCAAGGCCATGATGTTGTAACGGTACGTTTCGCGTTTGATGGCGGTGCCTTCGCCAAACCAGCCGCCTGGAGGTACGCCCGTGAAGGTGATGGTGCGGCCGCTTGCGCTGTCGGTGCTCATCTTGAGCAGTCCCTCGATGACGCCAAACCAATACGTGGCTTTGCGGCCCATGCGACAGACGTAATCGCCTGGCAAAGGATCGCTCACGACAAGCTGTGGTTCGATGCGTTTGCGTTCGCTCTCTTTGAGTAAATCAAACCAAGGAATGAGTTTCAATTCGCTCTCCGTCAGAGAGCGTCGACGCTGGTAAACGCTGGATGTATCACGCATGGATTCTGATCAAGTCAAAAGTTTTATTGGGGTAATCACTGCTAAGTGTCTACCCTAGATTGTCGTCGAAACGACAACTTGGCGTCAAACTCGAGCCTACTATCGCACCCAACATCTGAGGCGCAGTTCTTGCGCGTCATGATTTTTTGTCGATACACAACGCAAGGATTAGGAATGCAGACCACGTTCCCACGACTGTTACTCAAGCATGCCAGCGAGCGACCTGCAGCGCCCGCCATGCGTGAGAAGGAATACGGCATTTGGCAAACCACCACTTGGGCCGACATGGCCAAGATGGTGGAGCACATGGCGTGCGGCTTGCACCAAGCGGGGCTCACACGCGGTGAGCACTTGGTGGTGATTGGTTCTAACCGTCCCCGCCTGTATGCCACCATGTTGGCGGCCCAATCTTTGGGTGCAATTCCAATTCCCTTGTACCAAGACGCTGCAGCCCCCGAGTGCGTGTTTCCATTGAACAACGCTGAGGTTCGATTTGCAGTGGTCGAGGATCAAGAGCAAGTCGACAAGTTGCTAGAGATTCGCGATCAGTGTCCACAAATTGCGCATATCTTTTTTGATGATCCACGCGGTTTACGCAAGTACGACGAGCCTGGCTTGGCGTCACTCGAAGAGTTGCTCGCAGCTGGCGCTGTGTTTGCCAAGCAGCATCCAGACTTCTTCTTGGACGAAGTGGAAAAAGCACACCATGACGACGTGGGTGCGATGTTCTTCACCTCGGGTACCACGGGTAATCCCAAAGGCGTGGTGCACACACACAACTCGTTGATCAACCGTGCAGAAGCTGGCGCCTTGTTCGACAAGCTCACCTCACACGAAGATGTGTTGGCTTACTTGCCACCCGCTTGGATTGGTCAAAACATTTTTAGCTACGCTCAGTGGTTGTACTGCGGCTATGTGGTGAATTGCCCCGAGTCGGGCGCGACCGTCACCATCGACTTGAAAGAAGTCGGCCCCACGTATTACTTCGCGCCACCCCGCGTGTTTGAAGGCTTGCTGACCAGCGTGATGATTCGCATGGAAGATGCTGGTGCCATCAAGCGCGGCATGTTCCATTACTTCATGGACGTGGCTCGCAAATACGGTCCCAAAAAGATGGATGGCAAATCTGTCGGCTTGGTTGGCAGCTTGCTCTACACCATGGGTAATTTCTTTGTGTACGGCCCACTTCGCAACAACCTCGGCATGAGCCGTGTGCGTGTGGCCTACACCGCTGGTGAGGCGATTGGTCCCGACCTCTTCACTTTCTACCGCTCGATTGGCGTGAACTTGAAGCAGCTCTACGGTTCTACCGAAACAGCGGTGTTCGTCTGCTTGCAGCCCGATCACGAAGCGCGTGCCGATACGGTGGGCGTGCCTTGCTCCGGCGTGGAAATCAAAGTGGCCGACAACGGTGAAATTTTGGTCAAGTCGCCTGGTTTGCTCAAGGGCTACTACAAAAATGACAAGGCCACCGAAGAAGTGCTCACTGCCGACGGCTGGTACCACACCAGCGATGCAGGTTTCATTGATGCACATGGCCACTTGAAAATCATTGACCGCGTCAAAGACGTGGGCCGTATCAAAGGTGGTGCCAACGATGGCGCCATGTTCGCGCCCAAGTACGTCGAGAACAAACTCAAGTTCTTCCCGCACATCAAAGAAGTGGTGGCCTATGGCGACCAGCGCGAAAAAGTGTGCGTGATGATCAACATCGACATGGAAGCCGTGGGTAACTGGGCCGAGCGTCGCAATCTCCCTTATGCGGGCTATACCGATTTGGCGCAAAAGCCAGAGGTGTATTCATTGATCAAAGAATGCGTCGAGAAAGTCAATGCTGATTTGGCAGCAGACGAACTCTTGGCGGGTAGCCAAGTGAGCCGCTTCCTCGTGTTGCACAAAGAACTCGACGCAGACGATGGTGAACTCACCCGTACCAACAAAGTGCGCCGTGGCTTCATCGCTGAAAAGTACGAACCTTTGGTGGTGGCCTTGTACAACGGTGCCACTGAGCAATTCATTGAAACCCAAGTGAAGTTTGAAGACGGCCGCACTGGCAGCGTCAGCGCGACATTGAAACTGTCTGACGCCAAAACCTTCGCACCCGTGGGGAAAGCAGCATGAGCAAGAAAATCGGTGACGTCATCCTCGACGTCAAAAACATCAGTTTGCGTTTCGGTGGCGTCAAGGCGCTGACCGACATTTCCTTCAACGTCAAAGAGCACGAAGTGCGCGCCATCATTGGCCCCAACGGCGCAGGTAAGAGCTCGATGCTCAACTGCATCAACGGTGTGTATACCCCGCAAGAAGGTTCCATCACTTTCCGTGGCCAAACTTTTGATCACATGGATAGCCACCAAGTGGCCACCATGGGTATTGCGCGTACTTTCCAAAACTTGGCCTTGTTCAAAGGCATGAGCGTGCTGGACAACATCATGACAGGTCGCAACTTGCGCATGAAGAGCAACATTCTCATGCAGGCCTTGCGCATTGGCCCTGCCGAACAAGAAGAGATGATGCACCGCGAAAAAGTTGAACGCATCATCGACTTTTTGGAAATTCAAGCCTTCCGTAAAACGCCCGTGGGTCAATTGCCTTACGGTTTGCAAAAGCGTGTGGACTTGGGGCGTGCATTGGCCCTTGAGCCGCAAGTGCTGTTGCTCGACGAGCCTATGGCCGGTATGAACGTCGAAGAGAAGCAAGACATGTGTCGCTTCATCTTGGACGTGAACGACGAATTTGGCACCACCATCGTGTTGATCGAACACGATATGGGCGTGGTGATGGATATTTCTGATCGCGTGGTTGTGCTCGACTACGGCAAGAAGATCGGCGACGGCACCCCCGATGAGGTGCGCAACAACGAGGAAGTGATCAGCGCTTACCTCGGCACTTCACACTAAGGACAAGACCATGGGATTTTTTCTTGAAACCCTCTTCGGCGGCCTCATGGCAGGCATGCTGTATTCGTTGGTGGCCCTCGGCTTCGTGCTGATTTACAAAGCCTCTGGCGTGTTTAACTTTGCGCAAGGCGCGATGGTGTTGTTTGCGGCGTTGGCCATGGCCCGCTTCGGCGAATGGATTCCGCTGTACTTTGGCATCACCCACGTTGTACTTGTCAACTTGTTGGCTTTCGCGGGTGCTGCTGCGGTGATGTTCATCGTGGCTTGGGTGATCGAATACCTGGTGTTGCGCCACTTGGTGAACCAAGAAGGCACCACCTTGTTGATGGCCACCTTGGGTATCACTTATTTCTTGGACGGCGTAGGCCAAACCATCTTTGGCAGCGACATTTACAAAATTGACGTGGGCATGCCCAAAGAGCCGTTGATGTTGCTGGAGTCTGTCTTTGACGGCGGCATCATGATCAACCAAGAAGACTTGGTGGCGGCTGTGATTGCGGCAGCGCTTGTGGCATTGCTCAGCGTGTTCTTCCAAAAAACCACAACAGGTCGCGCCTTGCGTGCCGTGGCCGATGACCACCAAGCGGCTCAATCGATTGGTATTCCTCTGAATCGCATTTGGGTCATCGTTTGGTGTGTGGCCGGTGTCGTGGCCTTGGTGGCCGGCATGATTTGGGGCTCTAAGTTGGGCGTTCAGTTCTCCCTCTCCACCGTGGCTTTGCGTGCTTTGCCTGTGGTGATTTTGGGTGGTCTGACTTCTGTGCCCGGCGCCATCATTGGTGGCCTGATCATCGGCGTGGGCGAGAAATTGTCTGAAGTGTTCCTCGGCCCTTATGTGGGCGGCGGTATCGAAATTTGGTTTGCGTATGTTCTGGCTTTGGGCTTCTTGTTGGTTCGTCCACAAGGCTTGTTTGGCGAGAAGATCATCGACCGCGTGTAAGGAAAGAATCATGTTTTACAGAGAAAACGGTCAATTCAAAACGACTTACAAGGAAGATCAACAGATCTTCCCGATCACGCAAGACCGCATTGGTGTTTTGCTGCTCATCGCGTTTGCATTCATTGGCGTGCCCATGCTCGCTGACGAATACATGCTGCGCGCGATTTTGATTCCCTTCCTTATCTTGTCACTTGCCGCTTTGGGCGTGAACATCTTGGTGGGCTATTGCGGTCAGATCTCTTTGGGCTCTGGAGCCTTTATGGCCGTGGGCGCATATGCCGCATACAACTTCTTTGTGCGCATCGAAGGCATGCCGCTGATCGTGGCTTTGCTGTTGGGCGGCTTCTTCTCGACATTGGTTGGTATGTTCTTTGGCATTCCCAGCTTGCGCGTGAAAGGCTTGTACTTGGCTGTGGCGACGCTGGCTGCGCAGTTCTTCTGCGACTGGGCCTTCCTGCGCATCAAGTGGTTCACCAACGACTCTGCTTCTGGCACCGCTTCGGTGGCTGATTTGCAAGTGTTTGGCATGCCCATCAACACGCCATACGAGAAATACACCTTCTGCTTGGTGTTCTTGGTCGTGTTCGGTTTGCTTGCTAAGAACCTCGTACGCAGTGCGATTGGTCGTGAGTGGATGGCCATCCGTGACATGGACGTCGCGGCTGCTGTGATCGGTATTCGCCCCATGTACGCCAAGCTCAGCGCGTTTGCTGTGAGCTCGTTCATTGTGGGTGTGGCTGGCGCGTTGTGGGCTTTCGTTTACCTCGGTTCATGGGAGCCAGCAGCGTTCTCTGTGGACCGCTCGTTCCAGTTGCTGTTCATGGTCATCTTGGGTGGCATGGGCTCGATCATGGGTAGTTTCTTTGGCGCTGCGTTCATCGTGGTGCTGCCAATCATCATTAACTTGGTGTTGCCATCGCTGGGGGCACTGATCGGCGTCGAGGTCAGTACCGCTGCTTTGACACACGCTGAGCAAATGATCTTCGGTGCTTTGATCGTTTGGTTCTTGATTGTTGAGCCTCATGGCTTGGCCAAGTTGTGGAGTGTGGGTAAGCAAAAGCTGCGTTTGTGGCCTTTCCCTCACTGAGTTGGTTTTCTGGTGTTCGCATAATTTTTCCTAAGGAGACTTCAATGAAAATTCGTTCCCTCATGATGGCCGTGGCCGTTGCAGCAACTGGTTTGACCAGTGCTGTGGTTACTACATCCGCTCAGGCGCAAGCCAAAGAGCAGTTTTTCCCTGTGTTGCCATACCGCACAGGCGCTTATGCACCCAACGGTGTGCCATGGGCTAACGGCTACGCTGACTATTTGAAAGTCATCAACGCACGTGATGGTGGTATCAACGGCGTCAAGATCGCTTTTGAAGAGTGCGACACCGCATATGCCACAGACCGCGGCGTGGAGTGCTATGAGCGTCTGAAAGGCAAAGCGCAAGGCTCGATCTTCCAGCCTTTGTCGACTGGCATCACATTCGCTTTGACTGAAAAAGCACCTAACGACAAAAACTCGCTCATCACTGGCGGTTATGGCCGTTCAGAGTCCAGCGATGGTCAAGTGTTCAAGTGGAACTTCCCATTGATGGGCACCTACTGGTCTGGCGCTGACATCATCATGCAGCACATCACCAAAAAAGAAGGTGGCAACATCAAGGGCAAGAAGATCGCTTTGGTCTACCACGACAGCCCCTACGGCAAAGAGCCAATTCCACTGTTGCAAGAACGCGCCAAGATGCAAGGTTTCGACCTCCAACTCTTGCCTGTGACTGCACCTGGTGTGGAGCAAAAAGCCACTTGGTTGCAAGTGCGTCAAGCTCGTCCTGACTATGTGTTGCTGTGGGGCTGGGGGGTGATGAACTCTGCCGCTTTGAAAGAGGCTGTGGCCACTGGCTACCCACGCGAAAAAATGTATGGCGTGTGGTGGTCCGCTGCTGAGCCAGACGTCAAAGACGTGGGTGAAGCTGCCAAAGGCTACAACGGTTTGGTCGTGACGGGTGAAGGCGGCAAGATCATTGCTGACATCAAGACCCACGTGCATGGCAAAAAGCAAGGCACAGGCCCTGCGGAAGAAGTGGGTACCACCCTCTATAACCGCGGCATGGTCAGCGCTGCGTTGGCTGTGGAAGGTGTGCGTCAAGCGCAAAGCCGTTACGGCAAAGGCAAGGTCATGACAGGTGAGCAAATCCGCTGGGGTTTGGAGAACTTGACGCTTGACCAAAAAGCCCTCGATAAGTTGGGCTTGGGTACTGTGATGAAGCCCATCAGCACATCATGCTTGGACCACGAAGGTTCGCGTTCTGCACGCGTTCACACATGGGATGGCAAGAAGTGGAACTTCACGTCTGACTGGATCGAAGCCGATGAATCCATCATCAAGCCTTTGGTCAAGCAATACGCAGACAAATACGCCGCTGAGAAAAAACTCACACGTCGTACAGCTGCTGACTGCGGCGCATAAAAGCAGGCGCATGCTGTGAAGCACATCAGCCCTCTGGGCTGATGATTTGGCGGCTCTCACGAGCCGCCAAACCTCAAAGTAAATCTCAGGTTTTGCTTTCAGGTTTGGTCCAGTCCAACAACGTTTTTTTAGCAAGGTAAGTTATGAGCGCCAACAACATCGTTCTCAACGTCAATGGCATTGAAGTCATTTACAACCACGTCATCTTGGTGCTCAAGGGCGTTTCGCTCAATGTGCCTGAAGGCAGCATCGTGTCTTTGCTGGGCGGTAACGGCGCTGGCAAAACCACCACCTTGCGCGCCATTTCCAACTTGCTGCAAGGCGAGCGTGGTGCAGTGACCAAGGGCAGCATTGAGTTCCGTGGCGAGCGCATTGAAAACCTCACGCCCGCCGAATTGGTCAAGCGTGGCGTGGTGCAGGTGATGGAAGGTCGTCACTGCTTTGCTCACTTGACCATCGAAGAGAACTTGCTGACTGGCAGCTACACACGCAGCAGCAAAGGCGAAATCGAGGCGAACTTGGAAAAGGTTTACAACTACTTCCCGCGTTTGAAAACTCGCCGCACGTCGCAAGCCGCGTACACCTCAGGTGGCGAGCAGCAAATGTGTGCGATTGGTCGCGCCATCATGGCCAACCCTAACATGGTCTTGTTGGATGAGCCTTCGATGGGCTTGGCGCCGCAAATCGTGGAAGAGGTGTTCAACATCGTCAAAGATTTGAACGAGAAAGAAAAAGTGACTTTCCTCATCGCAGAGCAAAACACCAACATGGCTCTGAAGTACGCCGACTACGGCTACATCATGGAGTCTGGTCGTATCGTGATGGATGGCGCTGCATCTGACCTCGCCAACAACGAAGACGTGAAAGAGTTTTACCTCGGCATGGGCGGCGGTGAACGCAAGAGCTTCAAGGACGCCAAGAGCTACAAGCGTCGCAAGCGTTGGTTGGCGTAACAGGAGCGTTGTATGTCCAAGCATTACGACGCGCTCGAAACCCGTCACTCAGTCGAGCGCGAGGCTGCGCTCATGGCTGCACTGCCTGCGCAGATTGCACATGCGCAAAAAAACTCACCCGCATTTGCCAAGTCATTGATGGGCGTGGATGCCGCCAGTATCACCAGCCGTGAAGCCTTGGCCAAACTGCCGGTGATACGCAAATACGAGTTGTTGGCACAGCAACAAGAGCAACGCGAAACCAATGTGTTTGGCGGTTTCTCTGCCATCGGCTTTGGCAAAGCCATGCCGCGCGTGTTTGCTAGTCCTGGCACGATTTACGAGCCCGAAGGTGCACGTTCAGACTACTGGCGCATGGCGCGCGCCATTTACGCCGCTGGATTTCGCCCAAATGAATTGATTCACAACTGTTTCAGCTACCACTTCACGCCTGCAGGTTCCATGATGGAAACCGGTGCGCATGCCATCGGCTGCACCGTGTTTGCGGGCGGCACAGGACAGACTGAGCAGCAAGTGGGTGCGATGGCCGAACTGAAGCCCGCGGGATACATCGGCACACCCAGCTTCTTGAAAATCATTGTCGAAAAAGCAGCCGAGATGGGCGTCAAGTTGCCCAGTGTCACCAAGGCATTGGTGTCGGGAGAAGCGTTTCCGCCCAGCTTGCGCGATTGGTTGGCAGGTCATGGCATTGCAGGCTACCAGTGCTATGCCACTGCTGACCTCGGCTTGATTGCCTACGAAACCGAAGCACGCGAAGGCTTGGTGCTCGATGAAGGTGTGATTGTTGAAATCGTGCGCCCGGGCACGGGCGACCCTGTTCCCGAAGGTGAAGTGGGTGAGTTGGTGGTGACATCACTCAACCCTGATTACCCACTGATTCGTTTTGGCACCGGTGATCTGTCTGCCGTGTTGCCCGGACAGTGCCCCACGGGGCGCACCAACGTACGCATCAAAGGTTGGATGGGGCGCGCCGATCAAACCACCAAAGTGCGTGGCATGTTTGTGCATCCAGGGCAAGTGGCGGAGGTTGCCAAGCGATTCCCTGAAATCAAACGTGCGCGTTTGGTAGTCATGGGTGAAATGGCAAACGACCAAATGTGCCTCAAAGTTGAAGCAACACAGGCCGATGGCTTGGCGCAAAAAATTGGTGATGCCGTGCGTGACATCACCAAGCTGCGCGCCGAGGTTGAGTTTGTGAGCGAGGGCAGTTTGCCAAATGATGGCAAGGTGATCGAGGACGCCAGAACGTATCAATAAATTGATGCACATCAATTACCCCTGAATCAGAGGGAAATACGTAATTTCCGATGTGAAATTTTTCTGTGCTCGGCTCTAATACGGGTTCCATATTTAAGGAGACTTCATGAAAAAACTATTCACTCTGAGCTTGCTCGCTGTTGCCGCTTTGACTGGTGCTAACGCTGCCGACTACCCCGTCAAAGACAAGCCTGTCACCATCGTGGTGCCTTTTGCTGCTGGTGGCCCAACTGACCGCGTTGCGCGCGATTTGGCAGAGGCCCTGCGCAAGCCCTTGGGCGCAAGCGCTGTGGTGGTTGAGAACGTAGCGGGCGCAGGTGGCACGATTGGCGCTAACAAAGTTGCCAAGGCCCCACAAGATGGCCACACCATCTTCTTGCATCACATTGGCATGGCCACTTCGCCTGCCCTGTATCGCAAACTGCCTTACAACACCCTCGAAGATTTTGAATACTTGGGTATGGTCAACGACGTGCCTATGACTTTGATCGGTCGCCCCACTTTGCCAGCTAACAGCTACAAAGAACTGGCTGCTTGGATTGAGCAAAATAAGGGCAAGATCAACTTAGGTAATGCTGGTTTGGGCGCTGCGTCACACCTGTGCGGATTGATGTTCCAAAGTGCCTTGAAAGTGGACATGACCACGGTGCCTTACAAAGGTACTGCGCCGGCGATGAACGATCTGATGGGTGGGCAAATTGATTTGTTGTGTGACCAAACAACGAATACCACAGGTCAAATCGAAGGCAAAACTGTGAAAGCTTTTGCCGTGACGACCGGTAAACGTTTGAGCACACCTGCTTTGAAGGACTTGCCGACCTTGCAAGAGTCTGGTCTCAAGGGTTTTGAGGTCACTATTTGGCACGGCTTGTATGCCCCCAAAGGTACGCCTGCTGATATCACGACTCAAATCAATAAGGCCTTAAAAGTGGCGCTGAAAGATCCTGAGTTCATCAAGAAGCAGCAAGCTTTGGGTGCTGTGGTCGTGAGCGACAAGCGAGTAGAAGCTGCAGAGCACAAGAAATTTGTGGCTGCCGAGATTGCAAAGTGGGGTCCAGTCATTCAGGCCGCAGGCGTTTACGCTGACTAATTAAAGCTCATTTGCTTTTGATTCAAGTAAAAAGCCACCTTAGGGTGGCTTTTTCTTTTGGAGTGTCAGTTGTTGAGATGTTCAAAGGGCAGTGCTTGCTTCACCAAAATAACAGTACATGGAGCCTCCATGGCAACCTTGATAGGTACGGTTGCAACGAAGCGCTGCATCTGTAATCCGTGCGTTGCAGCTCCCATGACAATCATGCTGACATGATTGCCTTCCGCATATCTAACAAGGGCGTTGGCTACATCGCTAGCTTCGAGCACGTGATAAGAGGTTTGATGCTCACTCAAGTCTAGTGGCTGTGCCCATTGGTGCAGCATGGTCAAGTATTGACGATGCACCGAGGTCTCGCTTTTTGCGCTGTCGGATGCGCTGGTTTGATTGGGTGAAATCACCGTGACCACAGCCAAGCGTGCACCTGGACGAATACCAAGCGAACGGGCTACAGCTTGTCGTAATGAATACAACGTGGCATCGCTCACATCGTGGTGCGGTATTGCCACCATCAGGATGGGCACTTCATCAATTTGTTGCGAAGGCAGCGGACTTGGTTGGTAATGCATGCCCGCCGCTTTGAGCCAGCGCTTCAAGTGCGTGAAGAATGGTGTTCCCTTGATTTGCTTGCCCCGTTGGGTGACCTTGACTTGACTGGGATGTTCTAAGTCAAAGGCCAAGTGGGCTGCAGACGGATAGCGTTTTGCTGCTTCTGGCTCTAGGCAACGCAATATCACCTCTTGTAGCCACTCTGGTAAATCATCGCGTACGCAGCGAGGTGGCGTGGGATCCATCCACAAGCGTTGACGCATGCCGGCATCAGTTTGTGGGTTGCCAAAAGGCAGATCTCCAGTCGCTAGTTCGTACAGCATCACACCGATGGCAAAGATGTCGCTACGTGGATCACCACGCACGCCTACAACTTGTTCGGGAGCAATCCACGCAGGGGAACCTACGGCCTTGCGTAACTCTTCAGCGAGCAAGTCTGGGTAATGAGCGTGGCAAGATAAGCCAAAGTCCAACAAAACTGCATGGCCGTTGGCTTGAATCAGCACGTTTGCAGGCTTGATATCCAAGTGGCAAGTGTTTTGTTGGTGCAGGCTGTGTGCAGCGCGGGCGATGGCGGCACCTAGGCGAGTGATATCGGCCACATCAACGCGTGTGCGATTGTGCGTATGAGTGTCCAAAATTTGCTGCAAAGTATGGCCTTGCAAGTGCTCCATCACCAAATAAGGCATGTGAACCAAGTCGCCAGCGGCTACAAAGCGTGGCACATGTGCACCCTGCAGAACTTGCAGAATTTGGTGTTCAACTTCAAAGCCCACGATGTTTTCTGCGCCATCGCCAGCCGTCATGCGAGGTACTTTCATCACCATGTCAAACGGGGCGGGGCGATTGTCTGTGTAGGTGACTTCGTAAATGTGAGCCATGCCACCCGCATGTATGCATGCACCAATTTCAAACCCGTCTAAATCTGTGCCTGGCGCAAGACGCTTCATTTGCCTGTCTCCAGACGTTGCGCGAAGAATTCGGGTAAGCCAGCTTCACGAACAGCGTGTGCAGCCGCTCGGTGGTCATAGGCTACACGGTGAAAGGTTAATTTGGCAGCCTTGCTGTCAAACACCGCGTACATCGCACGCGGATTGCCATCGCGAGGCTGTCCAACTGAGCCAATGGTGGCGATCCATTGGCGGTGCTTAGGAGTAGGAATAGAAATGCCAGAGGTCGGCTTAAACGCCATCAGTTGACGGCCTGTGCCGCGGTAATAAAGCGATTGTTGGTGCACGTGACCGCCAAACACATATCGCACATCGGTGTGTTCGCATGCAGCGTCCAAGCTCAGTGCCGCCATACGTTCGTCGTCTACATAGCGCCAGCGCTCTGGCGCATCCGCGCTGGCGTGGACAAAAAACATGTGCTCGACGCGCTCGGTCAGTGGACGCGTCTCTAACCAAAATCGCTGCGCTGGCGAAAGTTGGTCATGCGTCCATTGCGCTGTTTGACTACCGAGCGAGGGGTTAGGCGTATTAACGTTATGCGTTTGTATCAACTCCTCGTGGTTGCCGCGCAGCACAATCGCGCCCTCATATTGAAGTTCTTGGCATCGATTCACCACTTCAGAAGGAAACGCGCCATAGCTCACCATATCACCCAAAATCGCAACACGCTCCACACCTTGTGCTTGAGCGTGCGTCAAGCATGCGTCAAGAGCGTGCAGATTGCTGTGGATGTCTGAGAGCAGGGCGTATTTCATGGCGCTAACTGTTTAGTACGTGTAAACGCCTTTGCCAGTCTTGCGACCCAGCTGGCCTGCAGCCACCATCTCTTTGAGCAACGGGCAAGCGCGGTATTTGCTATCGCCAAATTCTTGCAAGTACACGTCCATCACAGCCAAGCACACATCCAAGCCAATCATGTCGGCCAAGGCCAAGGGGCCGATGGGTTGGTTACAGCCGAGCTTCATGCCGGCGTCGATGTCTTCGGCGCTGGCCACGCCTTCAGCCAACACAAAGAAGGCTTCGTTGATCATGGGCACCAAGATGCGGTTGACCACAAAGCCAGGCGCGTTCTTCACGGTGATGGGGCTCTTGCCCAAGCGGGTGGACAAGTCGTGCACGGCAGCGTGGGTGGCATCGGATGTTTGCAAGCCACGGATGATTTCAACCAAGGCCATCATGGGCACAGGGTTGAAAAAGTGCATGCCGATGAAACGGTCGGCGCGTGCGGTGACAGCAGCCAACTTGGTGATGGAGATCGAAGATGTGTTGGAAGCGATGATGGCTTCTGGGGCCAACATGCCGTCGAGTTGTTTGACGATTTTGACCTTGAGGTCGTAGTTTTCAGTGGCCGCTTCGATGACGAGTTGCGCACCTTTGAGGTCGTCGTAGCTGGTGCTGGTTGTGATGCGCGACAAGGCGGCTGCTTTGTCGGCTTCGGTGATTTTTTCTTTCTTGATCAAACGGTCCAAGCTACCAGCCACAGTGGCGAGGCCTTTTGCGACGGCTGCGTCAGAGATGTCGACCATCACCACGTTCACGCCAGACACCGCACATGCTTGTGCAATGCCATTGCCCATGGTGCCAGCGCCGATGATGCCTACGGTTTGAATGCTCATTGGGAAATCCTTGTTGTCGGTTGAATCAAAAAAACAATATTAGCGGCGGAAGGGTTGCGTTTGGCTGACGTGTATCAATTTCTGTTGCGTCTTTTTGGCGCTCCGGCGAACGGGCTTGGGGCGGCTTCCTCATGCTGGGGTACCAGAAATCGTCAGCCGCCCCAAGCCCATTCACCTGCGAGTGTTTGTTTCGGCACTTCGCATGGCTCGTGCCTTTTAGCGTGTTTTAGGCTTTGAAGCGTTTCTTTGTCAGGTGCAGGGCAATCTTCCAGCCTACCAATGCGTAGAGCGCTAAGACGCCCAAGTGCAGCGCTGCATCTGCGGGCCATTGGTCCATGAACAGCGGGCGTACCAAGGCGATGGCTTGGGTGAGTGGCAGCCAGGCCGAGATATCGCGCACGATGCCGGGGAGCTGATCACGCGGGAAGAACACGCCGCTCAAGAACATCATGGGCGTGAGGAAGAGCGTGAAGTAGTAGGTGAAGAAGTCATAGCCTTTGGCCAGCGCATTGAAGATGAGCGCGATGCAGCTGAAGGTGATGCCCACGCACAAGAGGATGGGCCACGCCGCCAAGAGCTTCCAGCTTTGTGTGATGCCCAGCGTGCACATGACGCCCAAGATGGCGGTGATGGTGAAGAGCGATTTGAAGGCGGCCCACAGCATTTCGGCCAACAACACATCGTCTAAGCGCATGGGGGCGTTCAAGATGCCATCCCATGTTTTTTGCACATGCATGCGCGAGAAAGCGGAGTAGAGCGCTTCAAAAGTGGCAGCGTTCATGGCGCTCATGCAAATGGAGCCACTCGCCAGAAACAAGATGTAGGGCACTTGGTCGTCACCCAACTTCACATCGCCCACGAGGGCGCCTAAACCGTAACCAAAAGCAACGAGCCACATCAAGGGTTCAGCGATGTTGGCGACGAGGCTTGGAATGGCAAGCTTGCGCCACACCAAGAGGTTGCGCAAAAAAACGGGCCAGAAACGAAACATGATTAGCCCTCCTCACGGATCTGACGTCCGGTCATTTTTAAAAACAAATCTTCTAAATTGGCTGGGCGGTGCAAGGTGCGCAGGCCTGCGTGGGCACTGAGTGTTTGCAGCAATGGCGCGGCATCTTGGGTGTAGAAAAACACGGTCTCGCCGCTGGTCTCTACGCGCTGCGCTAGATCGGCGATGGGGCTTTCCACGAGTGCCAATGCGCCGTTGCCGTACACCTCCACCACATCGGGTTCGAGGTGTTGTGCAATCAAATCACGCGGTGTGCCTTCGGCAATCTTCTTGCCGTGGTCGAGCACCAACAGGCGGTTGCACAAACGTTCGGCTTCGTCCATGAAGTGCGTCGTCAGCAAGATCGATTTGCCTTGCTGCAGCAGTTGCTGCAAACGCTCCCACATCAGGTGACGGGCTTGAGGGTCGAGACCTGTGGTGGGCTCGTCGAGCAACAGCAAATCGGGGTCGTTGATGAGGGCGCGGGCAAGGCTGAGTCGGCGCTTCATGCCGCCCGACAACTCGCCGGGCTTGGCGTTGGCTTTGTGTGAGAGCGCAGCGAACTCCAGTAGTTGCGGAATACGCGCTTGAATGTCGGCTTTCTTTAGCCGGAAGTACCGGCCAAATACCATCAGGTTTTCGGCGCAAGTGAAGTCGGGGTCAAGCGTGTCGAATTGGCTCACCACGCCTAAGCGCGCTTTGATGGCCAGCGCGTCATCGGGCATGGACAAACCAAACGCGTTGATGCTGCCGCCGTCGGGTTGCGCGAGGCCGAGACACATGCGCAGCGTGGTGGTTTTGCCTGCGCCATTGGGGCCAATGACGCCCAAACATTCGCCAGGGGCGATGTGAAACGACACATCGTTCACCACGGTGTTGTCACCGTAGCGTTTGAGGAGGTTTTGACATTCAAAAAGTGCGGTGCTCATGGTGCTGATTGTGCCTGCGTGAGATGGCGGCGTCAGTCAAAGGGCTCATTCAAATGTCGCACACGAGCCATTCGAATGCCACGAGTGAAGCGCCTAAAATCTGTGCAACTTATTTCTGGGCTGCAACGTGTCTGATACCTTATTTGTTCTCTCTCAATATGTGATGCCAAAGCAGTTGCTCACCCAATTGGCCGGCGCTGTGGCGCGTGCGAAATGTGGCAAATGGACACACGCCCTCATCAAGTGGTTTGTGGGCAAGTACCAAGTGAACATGGACGAGGCAGCCCAGCCCGACATCACCCAGTACGAATGTTTCAACGACTTCTTCACCCGTGCCCTCAAGCCCGGCGCACGCCCCTTGGCCGATGCTGCGTTTGTGTGCCCAGTGGACGGCGCGATCAGCCAGCTCGGCCGCATCGATGGCGACCAAGTGTTTCAAGCCAAAGGCCACAGCTACAGCACGCAAGCTTTGGTGGGAGGCGATGGTACCTTGGCGGCGCAATTTCAAGATGGCGAATTCGCCACGATTTACCTTAGCCCCAAGGACTACCACCGCATTCATATGCCAAGCGCCGGCCGCTTGCGCCGCATGATTCATGTGCCCGGTGATTTGTTCTCGGTGAACCCAGCCACAGCCCGTGGCGTACCCGGCTTGTTTGCGCGCAACGAGCGTGTGGTGTGCGTGTTTGACATGCCTGCCGTCTCGGGTGAAAAACCGCAGCAATTCGTGTTGGTGTTGGTCGGTGCGACCATCGTGGGCAGCATGGCCACACCGTGGCATGGTGTGGTCAACCCACCACGCCCCGGCAAGGTGCGCGAGTGGACGTACGACGACCAAGACTTGAGCCTTCGCCAAGGTGACGAAATGGGCCGCTTCTTGTTGGGCTCCACAGTCGTGTTGCTGTGGCCCAAGAACACCATTGCGCTCAACCCAGCTTGGCAAGCCGCGCAAGGTGTGCGCTTGGGCGAGAAGATGGGCGATGCAGTGCACGCTTAAAGCCGCGCCCTGCACATATGAAAACCGCCTCTGCTGAGGCGGTTTCTTTTTGGTTTACTGAAAAGCCACTTCCGCAAAGCTGCGCAACTTGCGGCTGTGCAGTTGCGCAGGTCCTTGCTGGCGTAGTAATTCAATGGCGCGCATGCCAATGCGTAGGTGTTGATCCACGCGCTCGCGGTAGAAGTGGTTGGCCATGCCTGGCAGTTTGATTTCGCCATGCAGCGGTTTGTCGCTCACACATAGCAGCGTCCCGTATGGCACACGGAACCTGAAACCGTTGGCGGCAATCGTGGCGCTTTCCATGTCGAGCGCCACTGCGCGGCTTTGGCTGAAGCGGCGTTGCGGCGTGTTGTCGGGCAACAGTTCCCAGTTGCGGTTGTCGGTGCTGGCCACCGTGCCTGTGCGCAAGATGCGCTTGAGTTCGGCACCTTCGCATTGCGTCACATCCTTCACCGCCTGCTCGAGCGCCACTTGAATTTCGGCCAGTGCGGGGATGGGTACCCACAGTGGTAGCTCTTCATCCAGCACATGGTCTTCACGCACATAGCCGTGGGCCAGCACGTAGTCGCCCAGCTGCTGCGTGTTGCGCAAGCCCGCGCAGTGGCCAAGCATCAGCCATGCGTGCGGGCGCAGCACGGCAATGTGGTCGGTGATGTTTTTGGCATTGGCCGGGCCCACACCAATGTTCACCATGGTGATGCCGGTGTGGTCAGCGCGTACCAAGTGGTAGCCAGGCATTTGCGGCAAACGCGGCGGCACTTTTCCTAGTGCGTCGTTGGCTTCTGCGGGCAGACCCACACGACGCGTGATCACGTTGCCTGGCTCCACAAATGCAAGGTATTCGCTGTTGGGGTCTTGCATGGCCTCGTGGCCCAAACGCACAAACTCGTCGATGTAGAACTGGTAGTTGGTGAACAGCACGTAGTTCTGGAAATGTTCAGGGCTGGTGCCGCTGTAGTGGCGCAGGCGTTGCAACGAATAGTCCATGCGTGCCGCAGTGAAGAGCGACAAAGGCTGTGGCTCATTGGGCTTGGTTTCATACGTGCCGTTGGCAATGCCGTCATCCATGGCGGTGAGGTCGGGCAGGTCAAACACCTCGCGCATGAGCTGGCGGCGCTCGGCGCTCATCTCGCCTTCGATGTGGTCGTTCTCTGCGAATGAGAAATGCACGGGAATCGGCTGGTGGCTCACGCCCACCTCCAACGTACCCCCGTGGTTTTGCAAGAGCAAATTGAATTGCTCGCGGTAATACGCGGCAAACAAATCGGGGCGGGTGAGGGTGGTTTCGTAGCGGCCAGGCTCGGCCACAAACCCGTAGCTCAAGTGAGCGGCATTGCTGCCGGCTTGGAGCGCCCCGTGCTTGGTGTGAATGCGTACGAACGGATAAAACGCACGCACACGCTGCTCAAACTGCTTGCCCGCGACAAACTCGCGCATGGCTCGGCGCAAGTGGTCGAGGCTGTTTTGGTACAGCGCCTGCACTTGGGCAAGGGCGCTGTCGGCGTCGGTGTGACGGGTGGGGGCGATGAAAGGGGGGCGAATACTCATGCCCCCGATATTACCGATTACATATTGCGGCGATATTGCCCGCCCACCTCAAACAAGGCATTGGTGATCTGGCCGAGCGAACACACCCGCACCGCGTCCATCATCACCTCAAACACGTTGGCGTTGTCGATGACGGCTTGTTGCAAGCGTTTGAGCTGTACCGCTGCAGCCTCTTGGTTGCGGGTGTGGAAGTCGTTCAAGCGCTTCAGCTGACTTTGCTTTTCCTCTTCGGTCGAGCGGGCCAATTCCAGCTTGTCCAGCACGGCGTCGCCGTGTGGGTTGCGGAAGGTGTTCACGCCGATGATGGGCAGCTCGCCCGTGTGCTTGAGCATTTCGTAGGTCATCGATTCGTCTTGAATCTTGCCGCGTTGGTAGCCGGTTTCCATCGCGCCCAACACGCCGCCGCGTTCGGCAATGCGCTCGAACTCGGCCAGCACGGCTTCTTCCACCAACTCGGTGAGCTCTTCGATGATGAACGCGCCTTGGTTGGGGTTTTCGTTTTTGGCTAAGCCCCACTCGCGGTTGATGATGAGCTGAATCGCCATGGCGCGACGCACCGAGTCTTCGGTGGGCGTGGTGATGGCTTCGTCAAACGCGTTGGTGTGCAAGCTGTTGCAGTTGTCGTAAATCGCAATCAGCGCTTGCAGTGTGGTGCGGATGTCGTTGAACTGAATCTCTTGCGCGTGCAGCGAGCGGCCAGAGGTTTGGATGTGGTACTTGAGCTTTTGTGAGCGCTCGTTCGCACCGTATTTCTCTTTCATCGCCACCGCCCAGATGCGACGCGCCACGCGGCCCATCACGGTGTACTCGGGGTCCATGCCGTTGCTGAAGAAGAAGCTCAGATTGGGCGCGAAGTCGTCAATGTGCATGCCGCGTGCCAAATAGGCTTCCACAAAGGTGAACCCGTTGGACAACGTGAACGCCAATTGCGAAATGGGGTTAGCACCCGCTTCGGCAATGTGATAGCCGCTGATCGACACACTGTAGAAGTTGCGCACTTGGTTGTGCACAAAGTATTCGGCAATGTCACCCATCACTTTCAAACTGAATTCGGTTGAAAAGAGGCAGGTGTTTTGGCCTTGGTCTTCTTTCAAGATGTCGGCTTGCACCGTGCCGCGCACGTTTTGCAGCACCCATTCTTTGATCTTGGCAGTCTCAGTCTCGGTCGGTTCGCGGCCGTTGTCCTTCTTGAACTTGTCGATGTTTTGGTCAATCGCCGTGTTCATGAACATCGCCAAGATCGATGGGGCAGGGCCATTGATGGTCATCGACACGCTGGTGGTGGGGTTGCACAGGTCAAACCCGTCGTACAGCACCTTCATGTCGTCAAGCGTGGCCACGTTCACGCCGGAGTTGCCCACCTTGCCGTAAATGTCGGGGCGGGGGTCAGGGTCGTTGCCATACAGCGTGACCGAGTCAAACGCGGTGGACAAACGCTTAGCAGGCATGCCCTCGCTCACCAGCTTGAAGCGGCGGTTGGTGCGGAAGGGGTCGCCTTCGCCGGCAAACATGCGGGTGGGGTCTTCACCCTCGCGCTTGAACGCAAAGGTGCCAGCGGTGTAGGGGTAGCTGCCGGGCACGTTGTCGAGCATGAGCCACTTCAAAATTTCGCCGTGATCTTCGTACTGAGGCAAGGCCACTTTGCGAATGGTCGTGCCGCTGAGCGACTTGGTGGTGAGCGCGGTGCGAATCTCTTTGTCGCGAATCTTCACCACGTACTCGTCACCGGCATACGCTTTTTGCATGTCTGGCCATTGGGCCAAGAGTTTGCGCTCGGCGTTGCCCAAATCTTCTTCGCGCTTCACGGCCAAGTCGATGGCGGCTTCCGACGCCTTGGCGCGGTCGGGCTTGCCCTCTTGCAGCATGCGTGCGGCTTCGCGCAGTTGTTGAATTTCGCGTGCCAGTTTGGCTTGTGTGCGAGCGCGTTTTTTGTAGCCACGGACCGTGTCTGAAATTTCGGCCAAGTAACGCGTGCGAGCCGCAGGCACCACCGGTGTTTGGTTGCTGCTGTGGCGCACATTCACCAAGGGCAAGCGACCTTCTTTGAATGTCAGTCCGAGTTCGGTCAAGCGGCCTTTGAGGGCTTGGTACAAGGCGGTCACGCCGTCGTCGTTGAAGCGTGCAGCCATGGTGCCAAACACAGGCATTTGCTCGGTGGGCGTGTTCCACGCCTCTTTGTTGCGTTGCACTTGCTTGGCCACGTCACGCAGCGCATCGCTTGCGCCTTTGCGGTCAAACTTGTTGATGGCGATGAACTCGGCAAAGTCCAGCATGTCGATTTTTTCCAGCTGGCTGGCTGCGCCAAACTCTGGTGTCATCACATACATGGGCACATCCACGTGCGGCACGATGGCGGCGTCGCCTTGGCCAATGCCTGAGGTTTCCACAATGATGAGGTCAAAGCCTGCGCATTTAGCAGCGGCCAACACATCGGGCAAGGCCGCGCTGATTTCGCTGCCGAAATCGCGTGTGGCGAGTGAGCGCATGAACACGCGTGAGCCACTGCTCCAAGGGCCGATGGCGTTCATGCGAATGCGGTCGCCCAGCAAAGCACCACCGCTCTTGCGGCGTGAGGGGTCGATCGAAATCACAGCAATGCGCAGCGCGTCGCCTTGGTCCAAACGGATGCGGCGCACCAACTCGTCGGTGAGCGACGACTTGCCCGCACCGCCCGTGCCGGTGATGCCCAGTACTGGCACTTTGTGCTTGGTGGCTTCTTTGCGCACGGCTTCCACCATCTTGGCGTCGGCTTTTTCATTTTCCAACGCGGTGATGAGTTGTGCCAAACGACGCCAAGCCATTTCGTCATGGCCCTGA
Source organism: Pseudomonadota bacterium (assembly GCA_041180165.1). GTDB lineage: Bacteria > Pseudomonadota > Gammaproteobacteria > Burkholderiales > Burkholderiaceae_C > Limnohabitans. The sequence continues at coordinate 29,366 of JBEGSC010000010.1, forward strand.
ATCTCTTTCACGGCGGTGGGGGCGTAGCCCGACAAGTCTTTGTCGCAGCGCATGATCATCTCGCCGATCATGCCTTGCAGGCCCATCTTCTGGCCGTCTTCTGGGCTGTAAATGCGGGTCACGCCATAGGCTTGCAGCTCTTTGATTTCGGGGGGTACGATCACGCCGCCGCCGCCGCCAAACACTTGGATGTGTTCGCCACCGCGCTGGCGCAGCAAATCGACCATGTATTTGAAGTACTCCACATGGCCGCCTTGGTACGAGCTGATGGCAATGCCTTGCACGTCTTCTTGCAGCGCAGCAGTCACCACCTCGTCCACCGAGCGGTTGTGGCCCAAGTGAATCACCTCGGCACCCATGCCTTGCAAGATGCGACGCATGATGTTGATGGCGGCGTCGTGCCCATCAAACAAAGAGGCGGCGGTGACGAAGCGCACTTTTTGCGTGGGCTTGTAGTTGGCAAGGGCTTGGAATTCGGCGGACAAGTCAGACATGCGAGGCTCCGGAAAGCGGAAGGTAAAAAAGAGTTTACGTTTACGTAAACGTCAATCATAGCGAATTGGCAAGTTTTGTGGGGAGGATTTGCCCTAATAAAAAAGCCGCAGGGCCAAAAGGCGCTGCGGCTTTGCGTGGTACGAGAGGCGCTTATTTGTAAAGCGTCTCAGGCAACCACATGCCAATGGCTGGGAACATGTACAGCAAGAAGATGGCAAATACTTGGATGGCCATGAACGGCAACATGCCCGCAAAGATCTGGTTCAGCGTCACATGAGGGGGGCTCACGCCCTTCAAATAAAACGCTGCCATCGCCACTGGGGGGCTCAAGAAAGCGGTTTGCAGGTTCAAGGCCACCAACAAGCCGAAGAACAGCGGGTCGATGTTGAAGTGCGGCAAGAGTGGGATGAAGATCGGCATAAAGATCACGATGATCTCTGTCCATTCCAGCGGCCAACCCAGCAAGAAGATCACGACTTGCGCCAAGATCATGAACTGAGTGGGCGTCAGGTCCATGCCCAGCACCCAGGTGTTGATCAGCTCTTGTCCGCCCAGCAGTGCAAACGCTGCTGAGAAGATGCTCGAGCCCACAAACAACCAACACACCATGGCGCTGGTCTTGGCCGTCAGGTAGACCGACTCGCGCATCACGGTCATATTCAGGCGTCGGTAAGCGCCTGCCAACAACAAACCGCCCATCGATCCCATAGCCGCCGCTTCTGTGGGCGTGGCCAAGCCAAACACGATGGTGCCCAGCACCGCCAAAATCATGATGGCCAAGGGGAAGAATGAGCCTAGCAGCATCTTGAAAATTTCAAGGCGCGTGAAGCTGAAGTAAGCGTAGAAGATCGCCAAAGCCACAGCCACGCTGGCGAGACCAACCCAATACGTGGTGGGGGCTGGTAAGCGCTCTTGCGCAACAGCCTCTGCCGCTGTCACAGGTTCAGCAGGCGTGGGCACAGGCGCAGCCTCTGCAGCGACCTTGGCAGCTGGCGCGTCGGTGCCGGGAGGAGCTTGCAAGCCATCGGCTTCAGGTTCAGCCAAGCTGCCTGATTCTTCTTCGGCAGTCGCTTCATCAAAACCTTCACCCATGGCCACTACGCCTTGTGATTCCTCAACAGCAGCAGGTGCGGTAACAGCCATGTAAATGCCGCCCATGATGACCAAGGCAGAAATAGCAGGCAGCAGCGCAATGCCCAGCTCCTTGAGCAAGTCATTCATGGACACATGCGCGTTGCGCTTGCCTTTGATGGCGCCAATCAGGCCTGGCAGCACTTTGTCGCTGATGGTGGTGGACACCTCTTGCGCCACGGGGGGTAGTGCGATGTAGCGGTCTTCGGCAGACATCGGCGGTGCCAAATGGGGTTTCAGTTTTGCAATCACGACGACATAGGCCACATAGAGGGTCGCCAACATGATGCCGGGGAAAAACGCACCTGCGTACAGCTTGACCACTGACACGCCTGCGGTAGCGCCGTAAACGATCAACATCACAGATGGTGGAATCAAGATGCCTAAGCAACCACCCGCGGTAATCGCACCCGCTGACAACTGCACGCTGTAGCCCGCACGCAACATGGCAGGCAATGCCAGCAAGCCCATCAAGGTCACCACCGCGCCCACAATGCCGGTGGCTGTGGCGAAGATGGCGCAAGTGATGATGGTGGCCACTGCCAGTGAGCCTGGCACGCGAGCGGTGGCCAAGTGCATGCTCTTGAACAGCTTTTCAATCAAGTTGGCGCGTTCAATGAGGTAGCCCATGAACACAAACAACGGGATGGAAATCAACACATCGTTGGACATGACCGAATACGTGCGTTGCACCATCAAGTCCAAGGTTTGCGTGATAGCTAAGTCGGGGTTTTGCGTTCGATAGGCGAGCCAGGCGAAGATCATGCCCATGCCCATCAGGGTAAAGGCGGTGGGAAAGCCCAACATGATGGCCACCACGACCAAGGCCAACATCAACAGACCTAAGTGGCCGTTGGTCATCTCTGCCACGGGCGGTAGCAGCACAAACGCTGCCAGCACCACCATAGCCATGATGCTCAGGCCAAACCATATTTCTTTTTTCATTTGTGTGCTCCCTTGTCACCCACAACGTAGGCATCGAGCTTGGCGATGTCTTCGTCTTTCACGTGAACCATTTCTTTGAGTTTTTCGACGTCCACTTCATCCACGTCGTCGCCGCGCGAAGGCCATTCACCTTCTTGCAAACACACGATGCAGCGCACGATTTCCACAAAGCCTTGCAGCAGCAACAGCAAGCCAGCAATCGGGATGATGGTTTTAAAGGGGTACACCGGCGGCCCGTTGGCCGTCACGTTGGAGTGTTCGTTGATGGCCCATGACTCGCCGGCAAAGTTGTAGCCCGCCCAAGCCAGTGCCACGATGCCTGGAATAAAAAAGATGATGTACAGCGCCAAGTCCAGACCTGCTTGCAAGCGCGGTGTGAAAAAGCCGTACAACACGTCGCCGCGCACATGCCCGTTTTTAGACAGCGTGTAAGCGCCGGCCATCATGAATAGCGAGCCGTACATCATGCTCATGACGTCAAAAGCCCACGGGTGCGGGTTATCAAACGCGTATCGCGACACGACCTCCCAAGTGATCATGAGGGTGAGCAAAAAGATCAGCCAAGCAAACACTTGTCCAACCTGTGTGCTGATTTTGTCGATGGTGAGTAATAGTTTTTGCATGGTGTGCTGACTTAAATGAATCAGCCACCCGATAGGGATCGGATGGCTGATGAAAAACGCATTAACTCGTGAGAGCTAAACGTTTAGGCCTTCTTCGCACCGAAGAAGTGGTTAACCGCCATGCGACGGTTGATATTGGTGTCTTGGTCCCACTTCACTGCGCGCTGAGCAAATGCTTTTTGCGATGCAACGATCTCTTTGAAGAGTGGGTTCTCTGCAGACTTCTTCTCAACGATCTCAGACCAAATTTTCAGTTGATCTTGCAAAATCGCATCAGGCGTCTTGTAGAACTTGACCTTGTCTTTGCTTTGCAGTTCTGCGTAGTCTTTCGAGTAGCGATCCACAGCCTTCCAAGACATATCGGCAGACGCAGCCTCTGTCGCACCGGCAATGATGGCTTTCATCTTTGCGGGCAGCGCGTCATACTTGGTCTTGTTGAACATGATCTCGAAGGTTTCAGCGCTTTGGTGGAAGCTTTGCAACATGCACACCTTAGACACGTCTGGGAAGCCCAAGATGCGGTCAGAGGTCGCGTTGTTGAATTCAGCGCCGTCGAGCAAACCGCGGTCCATCGCTGGCACGATTTCGCCGCCTGGCAAAGCGTTCACAGCCGCGCCCATGGCGGTGAACAAGTCAATGGCCAAACCGTTGGTACGGAACTTCAAGCCTTTGAAATCGGATGATTTGGTGATTGGCTTTTTGAACCAGCCCAGAGGTTGGGTGGACATGGGGCCGTACAAGAAGGATTGCACGTTGCCGCCGATAGAGGCGTACAACTTGGCCAGCAGCTCAGCGCCGCCACCGTACTTGTGCCAAGCCAAGATCATGTTGGCATCCATGCCAAACGCGGGGCCAGAGTTCCACAGGGCCAAAGCGTTTTGCTTGCCGTAGTGATAGCCCAGCACACCATGGCCGCCATCCAAAGTGCCTTTAGACACAGCTTCCAACAAACCGAAAGCGGGCACCACAGAACCTGCGGGCAGCACTTCGATCTTCAAATCGCCGCCAGTCATGTCGTTGACCTTCTTAGCGTAGTCAAGTGCGTACTCGTGGAAGATGTCCTTGGCGGGCCATGTGCTTTGCCAGCGCATGTTGATGGGGCCAGTTTGTGCAGCCACCATGGGTGCGGCAACAACACCTGCAGCGGCAGCTGCTGTGCCCTTCAGTACATTGCGGCGAGCGGTTGTCTTTTGGG
>JBEGSC010000011.1:0-21952 GCA_041180165.1 Pseudomonadota bacterium
ACTTGCCACGCCACAGAGTCTGGACCGAACAAACCTGCATCACCTTTGGGATGAGCAAAATCGTCTAGCGATGCTGTCGAACCCGTAATGCCACGCACGCGCTCACCGATGACATGGAGTGCCAGAGTTTTGAGCGCGTGGCTGATCGACATAGGTTGACTGCTACTTCCGATCAGCCGTTTTGAACACCTGCACCAGAGGCCGCAGCAGAAAGCTCTTCAATCTCTGCGTCTACCGCATGCGTATTTAGGCCAGCTGATGCGTCGCTCTTGTGAAAACACATGGTTTCCCCATTCCAGCGCTGGCCGCACCAGCACATGCCATCGGCATTGATGATGCAAGTACCTGTACCACAGCATCTGGGGTCTTCGCTCATAAAAATCCTTTGGGTTGAGTCAATGGTTCAGCAATTGGCACGTCGATGATCGGCAACGCCGCGGTCATGAAACTTCATGTCGGGGCTGCGAAGCGCTCGGTGTTTGGTGGTGCGCCCGCGCATCCGCATGCGCCACAGGCGAAATGAACTGGGGTTGAGCTCGGTACGCATGAGTCGAATGACCTCGGGCTCCGTGAGGCCGACGCGCTCATAGATGGTTTCAAACGAGGTGCGGTCTTCCCATGCCATTTGGATCACGGCAGACACATCTCCTGGGCTCAGGTTAGAGAGGCGTTGGCTGAAACTGCGTGGCATGGTCAACTCCTACGGGCTGCGCTTTTGAAACGCTTCAGGCCATCATCATGGACAACTGAAACACCGAGTTAGGCGCTTTGGGCATGAGGGGAACTGCCATGGGTTTGAACTTAAAGCGGCCCATGGTTTGCACGAATGAACGGGCCTCCTCGTCACGCGACTCGTCCACAAAATCAGCCAAGGTGAAATTACTCAGCGTGGCTTTGACGATTTGCTCTAAGCCCAACTCAAAGCTGGCAGGCGGCGTTTTGTCATCCAACAACTCTGGGGGCAGCGACGACTCTGCCGAGCTAGCTGCATCGAACGTGCGCTCGAACACGGAGGCGATGTCCCAAATGGAAATGAGTGAGGTGTCACCCTGAATCATGTAGCCACCGCCTGGGCCTTTCATGGCGCTCACGATGTTGTGAGCTTTGAGCGGTTTGAGAAGGTTTTCAAGGTAGGAAATTGATAAATTAAGTCTGGGCGATAGCTCGGTGGTGGTGACATAACCCACGTGACGTTGGCCCGCCAAAAACACGCAGACCTCGATGGCATTGATGGTTTTCTTTGAGATCATGATTCAAACTCCTGTTGCGTAGGATTTTGACGCATTAATCTACTCAATACCTATTTTTCTTGTAAATTTCCTATTTTTCAAAGGATAATCTACGCAACTTCTACTCAAAAGAGAAATTTTGAATACCAGAACACCCCCTCCAACCGCGCTGTACCGCATTGGCGCTGTGTCCAAAACCACGGGTATTCCTGTGTCGACCTTGCGCATTTGGGAGACCCGCTACGGCGCATTCGCACCTGTGAAGACCGAGGGCAAGCAGCGCTTGTTTGCCGAACATGATGTGTCCAAAGCCTTGCTGCTCAAGCAGCTTTCGCATAGCGGCCATGGCATTGGCACGATCGCCAACCTCGATTTAGAGCAGCTTCGCCACATGAGCAATCTGCCGCACAGCGCAACTCAAAGTCTGGCGGCCCCAGGTCAAGCTGTGTCACTCGCTGTGGTGGGGCTGAGCATGGCCAACCGCATTGAGTCAAAGAAATTTGCAGCGGGCTTGAAACAAAACCAAATCAAAGTCACCGATGTGTTGATCGACTTGGCCGCAGCAGCCAAGGCCGATTTGGCCCACAAGCCACAAGTGCTCTTGGTCAAGGTCAATACCCTACAAACCACAGTTCACCAAGATATCCAAGCGCTGATTGCCAAACACCAATTTGCACAAACCATCGTGGTGTACAACTTTGCGCCCGAAGCCGTGGTGCAAGCCATGAAGTTCTCAGGCCTGATTTTGCGACGCGAACCCATCTCAGACATTGAGCTGGCCGAGTTGCTGCAATCGGTGCTGTTTGTCGACCCAGCGCGCGCGCAAGAGTTTGGTACCTCGGGGGCTGTGATTGCTGCGCGTAAATATTCAGATGCCACCTTGAGTCGCGTGGCAGGCATTTCGACCAATGTGCTGTGCGAATGCCCACGCCATGTGGCCGAGCTGATTGCGCAGCTGGCGAGCTTTGAGCAATACAGCCAAGAGTGCTTGAACCGCAACGAAGAAGACGCCCACCTGCATGCCTACCTGCGTTCTATCTCGGGCTCTGCACGGTCGCTGTTTGAAAACGCCTTAGAAAAAATTGCAGCCCACGAAGGCATTGACTTGCACGAGGCACCCACATGAACACGCAAGCACGCAATGTGTTGGGCACCGCACTGGTGCCTTGTTCGTACGACCCGCTCACTGGCTATTACCGCGACGGCTGCTGCAACACAGACGCACACGATCAGGGCAGCCATGTGGTGTGCGCCAAAGTCACGCAAGCGTTCTTGGATTTTTCATTGCACAGAGGCAATGACCTCATCACGCCGCGCCCAGAATACCGATTTGCAGGGTTGAAAGCGGGTGACCGCTGGTGCTTGTGTGCCCGCCGCTGGCAAGAAGCCTTCGATGCGGGGGTAGCCCCGCCCGTGGTGCTGGAATCCACAAACGCCAAAGCGCTTGAGTTTGTCACTTTGGAGCAATTGCAGTCATGCACATAAACAAATGCACCTTGCTTGCTTTACTGATCGGCTTTTTTGGAATGGACTCGGCCATGGCCATCGAAGAACCCCGCTATGAAGTGAGCATCTCGCAAGCACCTTTTGAACTGCGCCACTACGCGCCGATCTTGATTGCTCAAACCATCGTCGAAGGCGATATGGACACCGCCTCCAACAAAGGCTTTCGCTTGATTGCTGACTTCATTTTTGGCAACAACTTGACGGCGAGCTCTGACCAAGCGACCAAGATCGCCATGACAGCCCCAGTGACGGTGGAACCCCAGTCATCGAAAATTGCAATGACTGCACCCGTCACCATGGAGCCCCAATTGGGAAGCTCTCAGCAATGGCGCGTTCATTTTGTGATGCCAAGCCAATACACCCTGGCCACCATCCCTAAGCCCAAAAACAATGCGGTGACACTGCACGAGTTACCGAGCAAATACTTTGTGGTGCACCGCTATTCGGGCTTTAACACCATGGCACGTGTTCAAGAAAAAACCGATGAAGCTTTGGCTTGGGCTGCGCAGCAATCGCTCAAAGTATTAGGTACGCCGCAGCTCGCGCGCTACGACCCGCCATGGACGCTGCCCATGTTTAGGCGCAATGAAATCATGGTGGAGGTGGCCGCGCCATGAACACCATGAACAAACTTCAACCTGCACAAGTGCAGCTGGCCATGACCACCCTCACCGGCTGGGCGCTAGACACCCATGCGCAGCACCACACGCCTTGCTTGTCTAAGAGCTGGACATTGCCCAGCTTTGAAGCAGCAGTGGCGCGTTTCAACCAAATCGCTCAACTGGCCCAAGTGCAAAACCATCATCCTGAAGTGTTGTCTAGCTACACACAACTGCGAGTGCGCATTTGGACCCATGACGTCGCAGGTTTGACGCACAAAGACTTTGCACTCGCGCGTGCGATCGACCAACTGAGCGCCGCCCCATGAACTACTTCAACAAACTCAAAGGCTTTCAGCGCTCACCCGCTGGCTTGGAGTGGCAGATTTGGAAACGGCTGCACATCATCTTGGCCTCCGGTACCTTGCTACCGCTACTGGCCAGCGCTGGGGCGTATGTGTTGGACGGACTTGAAACAACTCGCGCGCTTGAGCAGTTTTTCTATGTCATGGTGGGCCTGGTGGTGCTGCACTGGACGCTTGTGCTGGCCCTTGCGATTGGCTGCGTGATTGTGATGCTGATGAAAGGCCCCGCCTACGTGGCCGATGCGTATGCGATGGAGGAGCCCACGCGTGACAAAGAAGCAAACATTCAAAGGTAACAAGCAAAGCCTGCCTAGCAAGCCCTGCAAAACCTGCGGGCGTGACATGACGTGGCGCAAGGCCTGGGCCAAAAACTGGGAGCAGGTGCTGTACTGCTCTGACGCGTGTCGCAAACACAAATCAAGCACACAACCATGAGCTACGAGCTGGTTTGGTTCAAACGCGACCTGCGCTGGCAAGACCATGCAGCCTTGACACAAGCTGCGCAGCACGGGCCTGTACGCTGCATCTATGTGGTCGAACCCGAGCTGTGGTTGCAGCCAGATGCAGCTTTGCAGCACTTTGAGTTTGTTCGCGAATCGTTGCAGGCGCTAGACGATGCGTTGCGCATACAAGGTGGTTGCCTTGAAGTACACACAGGCGAGCTGCCTGATGTACTCAACCGCATTTGGCAAGAAGCTCCGTTTCGCCGTCTGCATGCCCACCAAGAAACGGGCAATGGCTTTACCTACGCACGCGACCTGAAAGTGGGTGCATGGTGCAAGACTCACCAGGTTGGATGGCATGAGTACCCGCAGTTTGGTGTGGTGCGGGTGCTGAAAAACCGCAACCACTGGCAAGCCGCTTGGGAGCAGCACATGGCAGCACCTTTGCAAGATGTGGGGGCTTTGCAGTTTTGGCAGCCATCGCCGGATGGACTTAGCCCTCGCCTTCACAGCCACGTTGGCGCAAACTTACACACTGCTTGGTGTTCGCCCTCGCTCATGCAAGCGCCTTGGCACTTGCAGCACAACCCACCGCTTCGCCAGCGTGGCGGCCGTCCTCTGGCACTAGACACCCTGCACAGTTTTTTGCACGCACGCAGCTTGGGCTATCGCGGCGGTATTTCTTCACCGCTGTCTGCGCCAGATGCGTGCTCACGTTTGTCGGCTTATTTGGCATGGGGCTGCATCAGCATGCGCGAGGTGGTGCAGCAAACGCGAGCACACATCGCGCAGCTGCCACCGCAGGCCAGCCGCCACCGTGCAGGCCTCACAGCGTTCATCAGCCGTTTGTATTGGCACTGCCATTTCATCCAAAAACTCGAGAGCGAGCCTGACATCGAGTGGCGCAATATGCACCGCGGGTACGACGGTTTGCGTGAACACGATTTCAACGAAGCCCACTTTGAAGCGCTCAAAGCCGCACGCACCGGCTGGCCCATGGTGGATGCCTGCGTGACCATGTTGCGCGAAACCGGATGGCTCAACTTTCGCATGCGTGCCATGCTGGTGTCGGTGGCGGCGTATCCGCTGTGGCTGCATTGGCGGCCCGTGGGCGAATGGTTGGCCACGCAGTTTTTGGACTACGAGCCCGGCATCCACTGGAGCCAGTTGCAAATGCAATCGGGCACCACGGGCATCAACACCACGCGCGTTTACAACCCCATCAAACAAGCGCAAGACCACGACCCACATGGCCGCTTTGTACGGCAATGGCTACCTGCCATGCGGCAGGTGCCTGACACTTGGCTGTTTGAGCCTTGGCTCATGCCCGACACGATGCAAGCGCACCTTGGCGTGTTTGTGGGCAGCGACATGGACAGCTCGCTGCCCGAGCCCGTAGTTGACTTGGCCCAAGCCACACGCGAAGCCAAACAACGGCTGCACAGCCGCCGCAAAACCGACGAAGTCAAAGCAGCAAAAAAAGCCGTGGTTGACAAACACGCCTCACGCAAAAACTGGGGCACGAATAAACGTTCGCGCAGCACTGCGACCCATCGCGGTCAAGATACCCAGACACAACTCGGCTTTGATTTTTAAAACGACACACCCAAGATACGCTATGACTACACCGCGCCAACGCCTCATCATCATCTTGGGTGATCAGCTCGATGAAGACGCATCCGCGTTGCGCGACTTCGACCCCGTGCACGACACGCTGTGGATGGCCGAGGTGCTGGAAGAGTCCACGCACATCCCCTCCTCTAAACAACGCACCACGGTTTTCTTGAGTGCGATGCGCCACTTCGCGACTCTGATGCAAGAACGCGGCTGGCCGCTGATTTACAGCCGACTCGACGATGCACACAACACAGGCACCTTGGCAGGTGAGCTGAGCAAAGCCATTGCGCAGGTGCAGCCTCACCACTTGGTGATGACGGCCCCCGGCGATTGGCGTGTGTTGCAAAGCATCCGTGCGGTTGCGCAGCAGCAGCAACTGCATTTGGAAATCAAAGACGACACCCACTTTTTCAGCACCGTGCGTGACTTTGCCGCACATGCCAAAGACCGCAAGCAGCTGCGCTTGGAATATTTCTACCGCGAGTTGCGTCAAAAAAACGGGGTTCTGATGGAAGGCAAAAAACCGATCGGCGGACAGTGGAACTTTGATGCAGACAACCGTGGCAACTTTGGCAAAAACGGGCCGGGCCTACTGCCCTCGCCCACACGGTTCGCACCCGACGCCATCACCCAAGACGTGATGCGTTTGGTCAACGACAAGCTGGCCCATCACCCAGGCTCCATCGCACAGTTTGGTTGGCCCGTCACGCGTGCACAAGCCTTGGTGGCACTGGATGAATTCATCACGCACCGACTGCCAAGCTTTGGCCTGTACCAAGACGCGATGTGGGAAGGCGAAGTGTGGCTGTATCACTCGCACCTCTCGTGCGCCTTGAACTTGAAGCTACTCAACCCACGCGAGGTCGTAGCTGCGGCAGAGGCTGCTTTTCACAAAGGCCATGCGCCGCTCGAAGCGGTCGAAGGCTTTGTGCGGCAAATCTTGGGCTGGCGTGAATACGTGCGTGGCATTTACTGGACACACATGCCCGCGTACGCCGAGGGCAACGCCCAGCAAGCGCACGAAGCGCTGCCCGAGTTTTATTGGACAGGCCACACCGACATGGCCTGCTTGCGCGATGCCATCACGCAAACCCTGCAGCACGGCTACGCGCACCACATCCAACGCTTGATGGTGACGGGTCTGTACGCTTTGCTACTCGGCGTGGAGCCCAAGCAAGTGCACCAGTGGTACTTGGGCGTGTATGTAGATGCCGTGGAATGGGTGGAACTGCCCAACACATTGGGCATGAGCCAATTCGCCGATGGTGGTCTGATGGCCAGCAAGCCCTATGTGGCCAGCGGCAAGTACATCGATCGCATGAGCAACCATTGCAAAGGCTGCCGCTTCAACCCCGCCGAAGCGACGGGTGACAGCGCCTGCCCTTTCACCACTTTGTATTGGGATTACTTAGACCGACACGCCGACACGCTGGCAAAAAACCCGCGCATGGTGATGCAACTGAAAAACCTCAACCGCCTCTCACCCGAGCAACGCGATGCCATTGCAACGCAAGCAAGAACACATCGCAAGCAACTCAAGCCCAAGTAAAAAGCCCCCCAAGCTCGAAAGCTTGGAGGGCTTAGATCAAGCCTTCGCTTGAAGTTACTTCACGCTAGCCAAAGCAGCATTGAGCGTTGCGCTGGGGCGCATGACCGCTTCGAGTTTCTTTGGATCAGGCATGTAGTAGCCGCCGATGTCGACAGGCTTGCCTTGAACAGCATTGAGCTCGTCCACGATCTTCTTCTCGTTTTCAGTCAGCGTCTTAGCCAAAGGCGCGAACTTGGCTGCCAAGTCTTTGTCTTCGGTTTGTGCAGCCAACTCTTGGGCCCAGTACATGGCCAAGTAGAACTGGCTGCCACGGTTGTCGAGCTGACCTGTTTTGGGCGATGGGTTCTTGTTGGTGTCCAACAATTTACCGGTCGCTGCATCCAAGGTCTTGGCCAACACTTTGGCAGCTGGGTTGTTGTTCTTGAGACCTAGGTCTTCAAACGACACGGCCAAGGCCAAGAACTCACCCAGTGAGTCCCAGCGCAAGTGGTTCTCTTCCACCAACTGTTGCACGTGCTTGGGAGCAGAGCCGCCCGCGCCAGTTTCGTACATGCCGCCGCCAGCCATCAAAGGTACGATGGAGAGCATCTTGGCTGAGGTACCCAGTTCCATGATGGGGAACAAGTCGGTGAGGTAGTCACGCAAGATGTTGCCGGTAGCGCTGATGGTGTCCAAGCCGCGAATGACGCGCTCGAGGGTGTAACGCATGGCACGCACTTGGCTCATGATTTGGATGTCCAAACCATTGATGTCGTGCTCGTGCAGATACATCTTCACTTTGCGGATCAGTTGGGCTTCGTGTGGACGGTAGGAATCCAACCAGAACACCACAGGCATGCCAGAGTTGCGTGCACGGTTGACGGCCAATTTCACCCAGTCGCGGATGGCAGCGTCTTTGACTTGGCACATGCGCCAGATGTCGCCTGCTTCCACGTTTTGGCTGAGCAGCACTTCGCCTGTTTCGAGGTCGGTGATGTTGGCGACGCCGTCTTCTTGGATTTCAAACGTCTTGTCGTGTGAGCCGTATTCTTCGGCTTGCTGAGCCATCAAGCCCACGTTGGGCACGGTGCCCATGGTCTTGGGATCGAACGCACCGTGCCATTTACAGAAGTTGATCATCTCCTGATAGATACGAGCAAAAGTCGATTCGGGCATGACAGCCTTGACGTCTTTCAAGCGGCCGTCTGCACCCCACATCTTGCCGCCGTTACGGATCATGGCGGGCATGGAGGCGTCCACGATCACGTCGTTGGGTGAGTGGAAGTTGGTGATGCCTTTGGCCGAGTCGACCATGGCCAACTCGGGACGATGCTCGTGGCAAGCATGCAAGTCGCGCTTGATTTCGTCTTGCTGGCTTTGTGGCAAAGCAGTGATCTTGCTGTACAGGTCGGCCATGCCGTTGTTGACGTTCACACCCAGCTCTTTGAAAGTCTTGGCGTGTTTTTCAAACGCTTCTTTGTAGAAGATCTTGACGCAGTGACCGAACACGATGGGGTGAGACACCTTCATCATGGTGGCCTTGACGTGCAAGGAGAACATCACGCCAGTTTTGTGCGCGTCTTCGATCTCTTTTTCATAGAACTCGACCAAGGCTTTTTTGCTCATGAACATGCTGTCGATCACTTCGCGATCGAGCAAGGAGACCTTGGGCTTCAACACAATGGTTTTGCCAGACTTGGTGATGAGCTCCATCTTCACATCACGGGCTTTGTCGAGCGTGAGCGATTTTTCACCGTGGTAGAAGTCGCCAGCGTGCATGTGTGACACGTGCGAGCGAGAGGCTTGGCTCCATTCAGCCATGCTGTGTGGGTTTTTGCGAGCGAACTCTTTCACGGCGCGAGGGGCGCGGCGGTCCGAGTTGCCTTCGCGCAGCACGGGGTTCACCGCAGAGCCGGTGCACTTGGAGTAACGCGCTTTGATGGCTTTTTCTTCGTCTGTTGTTGGGTTTTCTGGGTAGTCAGGCAATGCATAGCCTTTGGCTTGCAATTCTTTAATGGCAGCAGTCAACTGGCCCACAGACGCGCTGATGTTGGGCAACTTGATGATGTTGGCTTCTGGCTTCAAAGTGAGCTTGCCCAATTCGGACAAGTTATGCGTCACACGCTGGGCTTCGGGCAACATGTCTGAGAACTCGCCCAAGATACGGGCAGCCACAGAGATATCGCTAGACACCACATCAATGCCCGCTGGCGCAGCAAATGTGCGGATGATGGGCAAAAACGATGCAGTCGCCAACAAAGGGGCTTCGTCAGTCAGGGTGTAAACGATTTGGGGTTTTTCAGCAGCCATTGCTCGGTCTCATTCTTTGTTTGGATAAGGTGAAAGAAATACTGTTTTCTTGAGTTTTGCGGCGGTTAACCACTCGCTCAAAAGCCAACATTATCCACGCCACTTTAGCCGACCCGCCCCTGCGCTTTGCTTACGGCTCAGGCCTGTGAAAAACCCTTATTCCAATTTGGCATATATGTAGAACAAACAAATCGTTTGTTTTGGCATAAAGAACACCTACAGTCCACGCCATGCAAGATTTTGGTTTCGTATTCGCGGGTTTCTTTGTCGGCTTGGTTGTCGGCTTGACGGGCGTGGGTGGCGGCTCGTTGATGACGCCCATTTTGATTTTCTTCTTTGGCGTCAAGCCCTACATGGCCGTGGGCACGGATTTGCTGTTTGCCGCGTTCACCAAAGCAGGCGGCACCTTCAGCTTTGCACGTCAACGCATCGTGCCTTGGCGTGTCGTCATTTCCTTGTGCGCGGGCAGCATTCCAGCAGCGGGCATCACGCTTTGGGTGCTGCACAACGTGGGGCCATCTGACCCCGCCGTGCAAAAAGTGATGACGGTCACTCTCGGCTTGGCTTTGTTGCTGACCGCGAGCGCCATGTTGTTCAAAGTGATTCGTGGCAAACAAGCCCCTGTGGTGCTGGCCGAAGAGAACCTGTACCAAGCCACACAGCCCCGCCACTGGGCGCTGCCCGTATTGTTTGGCGCGGCCATCGGCACCTTGGTCACCCTCACCTCGGTGGGCGCAGGTGCGATTGGTGTGACGGTGCTTATGATTCTGTACCCGCAGCTGCCACTGTCACGCATCGTGGCAGCCGACATTGCGTATGCCGTGCCGCTGACTTTGGTCGCAGGCTTGGGCCACGCTTCATTGGGTTCTGTCGACTGGCCTTTGTTAGGTTTGTTGCTCGCAGGCTCTTTACCTGGCATTTGGGTGGGTTCACGCCTGATGCACAAAACGCCTGAGCGCGTGATTCGCTCCATTCTTTCTGTGTTGCTGGCATGGGCTGGCAGCAAATTGGTTTTCGCTTAATTTTTCATTTGAGTTCTTAGATGTATCAATACACCGCCTTCGATTCAGAGTTTGTCAAAGCACGCGCTGCACAGTACCGCGATCAACTCACCCGCAACTTAGCTGGCAAGTTGGGTGACGACGAGTTCCGCCCCCTGCGTTTGCAAAACGGCTGGTACGTGCAACGCTACGCACCCATGTTGCGCGTGGCTGTGCCCTACGGCGAATTGAACAGTGCGCAGCTGCGTGTCTTGGCTCAAATTGCGCGTGATTACGACACGCCCAAGTCCGAGGTATTGGCTACAGCACAAAGCACACAGGACAAGATCAGTGGCATTGATGCGCCTAAGTTGGTCACCAACTGCGGTCACTTCACCACCCGCCAGAACGTCCAGTTCAACTGGATTCCTCTGGAAAAAAGCGCTGACGTGATGGACCTCTTGGCCACCGTCAACCTGCACGGCATCCAAACCAGCGGTAACTGCATTCGCAACATCACCAGCGACGAGCGTGCTGGCATTGCCGTTGACGAAGAAGTGGACCCACGTCCTTACGCCGAAATATTGCGCCAATGGAGCACCTTGCACCCAGAGTTCGCCTACCTGCCCCGTAAATTCAAAATCGCCATCACAGGTGCAGCGGAAGACCGTGCCGCGATTGAATGGCACGACATTGGCCTGCGCTTGGTGCGCGATGACGAAGGCAACGTTGGCTTCAAGATTTACGTGGGCGGCGGTATGGGCCGCACCCCCATGACGGGCCAAGTGATTCGCGAGTTCTTACCTTGGCAGCACATCATCAACTACCTCGAAGCCGTGGTGCGCGTGTACAACAACTGGGGACGCCGCGACAACATCTACAAAGCCCGTATCAAAATTTTGGTCAAGGCTGAAGGTCAGCGCTACTTTGATGAAGTCAACGAAGAGTTTGAACGCATCTTGGAAAGCGGCGCACACCACACCATCCCACAAGTCGAGCTCGAACGCGTGAGCGCCTGTTTTGTGTCGCCTCCGGTCGACATCGTGCCTGATGACGTTCAAGAAAAAGCCGAACAAGCTTTGCTCGCCCTTGCCAAGGCCGACAAAGAATTCACCCGTTGGCTGCAACAAAACGTGACCAGCCACCAAAACCCAGGCCTGCGCGTAGTGACCTTGTCGTTCAAGCGTTTGGGCCAAGCGCCAGGTGACGCCACCGCCGAGCAACTCGCCATCGCCGCTGACTTGGCTGACAAATTCAGCTCAAGCGAGGTGCGTGTGAACCACGACCAAAACTTGGTGCTGCCTTGGGTGCGCATTGACCAATTAGCTGAGCTATACCAAGCCGCCAAAGCCGCAGGCTTTGCCCGCGCCAACGTGCACTTGCTGACCGACATGATTGCCTGCCCCGGCGGCGACTACTGCGCCTTGGCCAATGCGCGTTCCTTGCCCATCGCCGCGGCGATCACCGAGCGTTACCAAGACCTCGACGAGTTGTTTGACTTAGGTGACATCGACTTGCACATCAGCGGTTGCATCAACTCTTGCGGCCACCACCACAGCGGCCACATTGGCATCTTGGGTGTCGATAAAGACGGCCAAGAGTGGTACCAAGTCACCTTGGGCGGCTCCGACGGTTCGTTCTTGAGCGGCCCCGCCAAGCCCGGCAAAGTGGTTGGCCCATCGTTTGCCGCAGCTGAAGTGGTCGACGTGGTGGAAGCCATTTTGGATGTCTACAAAGACAAACGCGAAACCCACGAAACCTTTGCACGCACGTTGAACCGCGTGGGTTTTGATGTCTTCAAAGCGGCAGCCAATGCAGCCCGCAACACCAC
Organism: Pseudomonadota bacterium; assembly: GCA_041180165.1. Lineage (GTDB taxonomy): Bacteria > Pseudomonadota > Gammaproteobacteria > Burkholderiales > Burkholderiaceae_C > Limnohabitans. The sequence continues at coordinate 12,409 of JBEGSC010000011.1, forward strand.
GGCACGTGCGGAATAAGCGCCCACTAAACCGACAGTGAGAACCGATATTGAGAACTGATATGAGCCTGCAAATCATCACCCAACACAGCCCAGAAGGCGTCAATGCACGCGCTGTCGCGAACGACGTGGATGTACAAACCCTCGACCTCGAAGGCTTAGAGCGCATCGACTTGAACTTTCCCAAATTCACCGACGGCCGCGCCTTCAGCCAAGCCTTTGTACTGCGTCGCCGTGGTTTCACAGGCGACATTCGCGCGCACGGCGATGTGCTGATTGACCAACTCTTGCAAATGCAACGCAGTGGTTTTTCCAGCGCTGTGCTACGCGATGACCAAGATGCCGCACATGGCGAGAAGCTGTTGACGCACTACAAGGCTTTTTACCAAGGCGATGCCGTCACACACGAACCCAAGTTCGCACGCGTGGGTTGAACACCATGAGCAGTTCTCTTTTCTCTGCACAAGGTCAGTCCAAGGCCACCACCTTGCACGCCAAGGCGAGCGCCGACTACGCAGCCAAACTGGCCGAGACCCAAGCATTGCTGCAACGCGCAGCGGCTGAGTTCTCCCCCCTCACCCAAGCCTCTAGCCTGGGCGCAGAAGACGTGGTGATCACCCATCTCATCAACAGCTTGCAGCTTGACATTCCCGTGTTCGTGCTCGAAACCGGCGCGCTGCACACCGAGACTTTGGCTTTGCTAGAACGCACCGAAGCGACCTCACAAGCGCCTGTGAAGGTTTACCACCCTGTGCGCGAATCGGTCATTCAGTTTGTGAAACACAAGGGCCAAGACGCGATTTATCAAAGCATTGAGCTGCGCAAAGAGTGCTGCGGCATTCGCAAGATGGAACCCCTCGCCCGAGCCCTCACCGGTCAACGCGCATGGATCACGGGTTTGCGCCAAGAACAATCGGCCGCACGCGCCGAAGTGCCGTTGCAAGACGACAGCGAAGTAGCCACCAAAAACTTGAGCAAATTCAACCCCCTGGCCAAATGGACCTGGGGTGACGTGTGGCACTACATCGCCACGAACAACGTGGACTACAACCCACTGCACGACCAGTTTTTCCCCAGCATCGGTTGTGCACCTTGCACCCGTGCCATCAGTCTCGGCGAAGAGTTTCGCGCGGGTCGCTGGTGGTGGGAGGATGAGGCCGCCAAAGAGTGCGGCTTGCATGTGAAGAAATAAAAGAAAGAAATCCGTATGAATGCGACGACACACCAAGAATTACATAGCCTGAGCAACACCCACTTGGATGCGCTGGAAGAAGAAACCATCTTCATCTTGCGCGAAGTGGCGGCTGCTTTTGAGCGCCCCACCCTTTTGTTCTCTGGCGGCAAAGATTCGCTCGTCATGCTCAAGTGCGCTGAAAAAGCCTTTGGCGCTGGCCGCTTGCCCTACCCTCTGTTGATGATCGACACCGGTCACAACTTCAAAGAAGTCACCGATTTCCGTGACTTCCGTGCCAAAGAACTCGGCGCTGAACTGATCGTGCGCAGCGTGGAAGACTCGATGAAGCGTGGCACCGTGCGTTTGGCCCATCCCGGTGAGAGCCGCAACGTGCACCAATCGGTCACCTTGCTGGAAGCCATCGAAGAATTCCGCTTTGATGCTCTCATCGGCGGGGCCCGTCGTGACGAAGAAAAAGCCCGCGCCAAAGAACGTATCTTCAGCCATCGCGACAGCTTTGGCCAATGGCAACCCAAGGCCCAACGCCCTGAGCTGTGGACGCTGTTCAACCACAAGTTGCAACCCGGCGAACATTTCCGCGTGTTCCCCATCTCCAACTGGACCGAGCTCGATGTGTGGCAATACATCGCTCGCGAAAACATCGCTTTGCCATCCATCTACTACACGCACAAACGCGAGGTGGTGGACCGCCGCGGCTTGTTGGTGCCCGTGACTGAACTCACACCACCGAAAGACGGTGAGAAGGTCGAGATTCGCGACGTGCGTTTCCGCACCGTGGGCGACATCACTTGCACCTGCCCCGTCGAGAGCGATGCGGCCACGCCTGAACAAATCGTCATCGAAACTTTGGCCGCCGATGTAAGCGAACGCGGTGCCACACGCATGGACGACAAAACCTCTGAGGCTTCGATGGAGAAGCGCAAAAAAGACGGCTATTTCTAAGACGGTGAATTTGAATGACTACCCATACACAAAACGCACTTAAATTCATCACCTGCGGTTCGGTGGACGATGGCAAAAGCACTTTGATTGGCCGCCTGTTGGTCGACACCAAAGCCGTGCTGCAAGACCACCTGGCGGGCGTGCAACGCTCGGGCGAAACTGACCTCGCGTTGTTGACCGACGGCCTTTCTGCCGAGCGCGAACAAGGCATCACGATTGACGTGGCGTACCGCTATTTCAACACCGAGGCACGCAAGTTCATCATCGGCGACGCGCCCGGCCACGAGCAATACACCCGCAATATGGTGACAGCCGCGTCTAGCGCCGATGCTGCTGTGGTGTTGGTCGATGCCATCAAGCTCGATTGGAAAAACCCCGCGCTTGAACTGCTGCCACAAACCCGACGTCACTCCTTGTTGGTCAACCTGCTGCGCGTGCCCTCCATCGTGTTTGCCATCAACAAACTCGACGCGGTAGACGATGCAGCATTGGCCTACAAAAACATCGAAGCCGCTTTGCGCAAGTTCGCACAAGAGGCTGACATCACCATCACGGCGCTAGTGCCTGTGTCGGCCCTCAAAGGCTGGAACGTGGTGACCACAGAAAACAATGACCAAGCCGACTGGTGCGGCTACAGTGGCCCAAGCTTGTTGAGCATCTTGGAAGAACTGCCCAACACGCCTGCTGAGACCGACGTGGCATTCAGCTTCCCCGTGCAATGGGTCGAAAAGTTCCACGACTCAGGCGTGACCACCCAAGGCCGCCGCGTGTTCTGGGGCCGTGTGGCCACGGGCACGGTTGAGCCTGGACAAACCGTCAAAGTGTTCCCCAGCGGCCAAACCGCTGTGGTGTCGCAAGTGTTGTCGGCCACGCGCCAGCCGCAAAGCAAGGCTGCAGGCCATAGCGCCGGCATCGTGCTGGACCGCGAAGTGGATGTGTCGCGTGGTGACTGGTTATTGGCCGAGCAAGGGTCACTCGAAGGCCAACGCCAGCTCAACACCACCATTGCGTGGATGGACGACGAGCCCTTGGTGGCTGGCCGTGTGTACTGGGCCTTGCATGGCCACCGCTGGGTGAAAGCCAAAGTGCAACGCGTGGTGCACCGCCTGAACGTGAACACCTTGGCCGAAGAGGAAGCCACCGAGCTGCCCCCCAATGCCATTGGCCACGTCACCTTGGCGCTGCAAGAGCCTTTGGTGGCACTGCCTTTCACGCAGTCGCGCATCTTGGGTGCGCTGGTGTTGGTGGATACCGCCACACATAAAACCTCAGGCGCTGTGTTGGTGAACTGATCCAGCGCAAAGCCTGCCTTTGAATCCCGTTTAAAATCAAAGGCTTGGCGCGGCACATTGTGTGCTGCGCCCTCTTTTTTACCCATCGATTGAATTGCCATGACGCACGTAGTCACCGAAGCCTGTATCCAATGTAAGTACACCGACTGTGTGGACGTTTGTCCCGTCGATTGCTTCCGCGAAGGCCCCAACTTCCTCACCATCGACCCAGACGAATGCATCGACTGCGCGGTGTGTATCCCAGAGTGCCCTGTGAGCGCCATTTACGCCGAAGAAGACGTGCCCGAAGGCCAAGAGCACATGACCAAACTCAACGCCGAGTTGTCCACCATTGGATGGCCCAGCATCACCAAGCGCAAGGCGGCTTTGCCTGACGCTGAGGTGTGGAAAGACAAAACCGGCAAGCTCGCCGAACTCAAGCGCTAAGCACACTGCCTCATGACGGCCCACACGATCTCGGTAGCCACGATTCATACCGACGCCGTCATTGTGGGCGCAGGCCCTGTGGGCCTGTTTCAGGCCTTTCAGCTCGGCCTGCAAGACATTCGTTGTCACGTCATCGATGCACTGCCCCATGTCGGCGGCCAGTGCATGGAGCTGTACCCCGACAAACCGATTTACGACATTCCCGGCATTCCTGTGTGCACGGGTCGTGAATTGGTGGCGCAGCTACAAACCCAAATTCAACCTTTTGCACCCACGTTTCACCTTAACCAAGAGGTGACGGAAGTTGCGCGTTTGCAAGACGGTCTGATTTCGGTGCGAACCTCTGCGGGCTTGCACTTGGAATGCAAGGTGTTGGTGATTGCCGCAGGCGTTGGCGCGTTTCAAGCGCGTAAGCTGGCTGTCGAAGGCGCAGCAGAGCTCGAAGGCACACATGTGCATTACCGCTTGGGCGATGCCGCGCGATTTGCGGACCAAGATGTGGTGGTGGTGGGCGGCGAAGAATCTGCCGTGGCTGCGGCGTTGAAGCTCACGTTAGATGCGCAAGCGCCACGCAGCGTGACGCTGATGCACCGCCGCGATGTGTTCACCGCCGAGCCTGCCCTGTTGCAAGCCATGCGTGATGCGGTGGCCAACGGCAAGCTGCAATTGCAAATTGGCCAGCCCACGGCTTTGCTGCACAACGCACAACAACTGCATGCCGTACAAGTGGCCACGCCCGAAGGCCAAACCATCGAGCGCCCAGCGCAACACGTCTTAGCGTTTTTGGGCCTCTCTCCCAAGCTGGGCCCCGTTGCCAACTGGGGCTTGGCCATGGAGCGCAAACAACTGGTGGTCAACACCGAAACCTTTGCCACCGATGTGCCCGGCATCTTTGCCGTGGGTGACATCAACACCTATCCAGGCAAGAAAAAACTCATCTTGTGCGGCTTTCACGAAGCCACCCTCGCCGCCTTTGGCGCTGCGGCTTTGATGCACCCCACACGAAAAACCCTGCTGCAGTACACGACAACCTCGACTGAACTGCATCGCCTGCTCGGGCTCGTTTAAAATTCACACCGCGTCAGCAATGACGCATTCGCTAGGGGTGTTGAAGCCGTCACCGGCTTCGACTGAGAAAGTCCCTTTGAACCTGTTGAGACCCGCATTCCGTGGGTCTCAAAGTCCGCAAGGACTTGAGGTAATCCTCGCGCAGGGAAGCTTGGTCTTACAACGAGGCTCTTCACTCAACTGAGCACACACTCGTTTCGACATCAGCCGACCTGTCATACGTTTAAGGAAAACGTCATGGCAAACCATTCGCCATTTTTCAAGGCCACGCGCATTTCTGCGGCAGTGGCGATTTGCATCGCATCCAACGCTTGGGCGCAACAAAACCCCACAGAAATCACCATCACCGACAAGCTGCCTGCGCGCGTGTCGGGCTTTGGTGATGTGCCGGCGCAAGAGCTGCCGTTCTCCACCACCACCATCACGAATGCAACACTGCAAGACATCGGCGCACGCCGCGTGTCTGATGCTTTGCACTTAGATGCATCGGTGAGCGACAGCTACAACTCGCCTGCGTACTGGGACATCTTGAGCGTGCGAGGGTTCACGCTCGACAACCGCTACAACTACCGCCGTGAAGGCATGCCCATCAGTGCGGAAACCATGATTCCCATGGACAACAAGGAACGCATTGAACTGCTCAAAGGCACCAGCGGCATTCAAGCGGGTACCAGCTCGCCTGGCGGCTTGGTGAACTATGTGGTCAAACGTGCCCCCACACAGGCCGAGCAAACCATTCGCAACATCACCCTGAGCTACGGCCAAGGCGACAACCGTTCTCTCGCAGCTGACTTAGGCGGCCGCTTTGGCAATGTCGCTGAATTTGGCTATCGCTTCAACGTGGCGCATGAAGATCTCAACCCGTACATTCGCAACACACAAGGCCATCGCGACTTGGTAGCACTGGCCATGGACTGGCGCTTGAAGCCAGGCACTGTGATTGATGTTGAATTTGAACAATCGCACCGCGAGCAAATTGGCATCAATGGTTATAGCTTGCTGGGTGGCGTGCTGCCTGCCCCCGTCGACCCACGGATCAACTTGACACGACAACCTTGGTCACAACCCGGCGTGTTTGATGCGATGACGGGCTCTGTGCGTGTGCGTCAAGAGCTGGATGCTGGGTGGCGTTGGACTACGCAATATGGTGCGCAGCGTTTGAAAACGGATGACAGACTCACCTTTGGCTACGGATGCGGTACAACTGATTACACACAATACTGCGCTAACGGCAATTTCGCACTCTACGATTTTCGCAGTAACAACGAACGTCGTTTGTCGGATGGCATTGAAAGCGAGATAGCAGGCCAGTTAAACATAAACGGGTTGAAACACACGCTAACTGCCAGCATTTTGCGTCAACGCCAGCTAGACCGATTTCCCGCCAATCAGTCATACGCATTTGTCAATGAACCGGGCAATGTCTCAACGCCGTTCAGCAGCACAGCAAATCCTGATTTCTCAACAATCAACGCCAATCGCAGTGAATACTCAACAGAGCTAAGCTTGAAAGACCACGTCGAGCTGACCACTCGCACGTCTGTATGGGCGGGTCTACGTCACGTGATGTTCAATCGCACCAGCCAACGCAATGACCCCAGCGACCCCAATGGCAAGAGCTACACCGGCCATATCAATGCCCCATGGATTGGCGTTTCCACCAAACTATCGGATGCTCTTATCTATGCATCGCATGGTCACGGCGTAGAGAATTTTGTCGTTCCAAATAACTATCTCAGCTACTGGGGCAATGCAGGCCAACAACTCGGAGTTGGCCGCAGCCGTCAAACTGAAGTTGGTATACGCAACTTAGACTCCCAAAGCAAAACTCAATGGAATGCCAGCCTGTTTGAAATTGCAAGACCTCTAGCCTATGACGATGGAAACGGCAGCAAACTACTGGACGGCAAACAAACGCATAAAGGCATCGAACTCGGCGCGAACTGGACAGATCGTCAATGGAAACTCGGCTCAACTGTGCAGTGGATGCACGCTGAAATTTCAGACGTGGCACAAAATCCAGTCCTAGTCGGTACAACACCGCTGAACGTGCCCAAATTTGTTTTACGCAGCATGGCCGAATACCGCTATGCCAGCATGCCAGGCTTGCGCACCCGATTGCGTCTGTCACACGAAGGGGAGCGCCGTGTGACCGAAGACGGTAGCATCCAACTGCCGGCTTGGACGACGCTGGATGTAACCGCCCATTACGACACCAAGTTCAACAACGTGGCTTCTTCATGGACAGTGGGCATCGATAACTTGGCCGACAAACGCTACTGGCGTGAGTCTCCCAAGCAGTTTGGCCACTATTACCTCTACCCTGGTGCCCCACGCACCCTCAGGGCCACCGTGCAATTTCGGATGTAACAAATCCAATAAAATCGCTAAATGCGCGGGAAATTTAGCAACCTGAGAGTCTCTCCGATACAAAGCGCTGTTGCGCTTTGTATTGGGCTGACGTCATCTGCTTTTGCGCAATCAGCACCGTCTGAAATAACCATCATTGCAACACCTCCCCTGCGAGTGTCTGGCTTTGATGGCGTATCTCAAGAAGAATTACCCATCAGCGTTACTGCGTTTGACTCCAACACCTTGCGCGATGTGGGTGCGCAACGCATCACTGACGTATTGCGACTAGACGCCGCAGTCAGTGACAGCTACAACCTTCCTGCCTACTGGGACAAGCTCAGCGTTCGAGGCTACGCACTTGACAACCGATACAACTACCGCCGCGAAGGCTTGCCTATCTCTGCTGAGACCATCATCCCGATGGACAACAAAGAGCGAATTGAATTGCTCAAAGGCACCAGCGGAATGCAGTCTGGTACCAGCTCACCGGGCGGCTTGGTGAACTATGTGGTCAAACGCGCTCCAAGCAGCGCAGATAAAGCAGTGCGTGATGTCACGCTGAGCTATGGCCCAGGCAACAACCGCCTAAGCGCCGCAGACTTAGGTGGTCGCTTCGGTGAAAACGCAAGCTTTGGCTATCGCTTCAATGTGGCGCACGAAGCTCTGGATCCTTACATCCGAGACACCCAGGGACACCGTAACCTCGTGGCCTTGGCGATGGACTGGCGGATCGATGCGAACAACCGGCTGGAATGGGAATTTGAACAAAGTCACCTCGAACAAATTGGCGTAAATTTTTACAGCCTCTTAGGTGCAGGTACAAATACATTGCCCCCCACAGTGGATGGCACACGCAACATCACGCGCCAGCCCAATTCGCTGCCAGGCGTGTTTGATGGGCAAACAGGCACTTTGCGGTGGCGTCATCAGCTCAACAACGGCTGGGTTTGGAACACGCAAGTGGGTGTACAGCATTTGCGCGCAGATGACCGTTTGGTTTACGCGTCGGGTTGCCCTACAGCCCCCACCGATCGCTTTTGCAGAAACGGTGATTTTGAAATTCGCGACTACCGAAGCGACAACGAACGACGCAACAACGAGGCGGTGCAAACCGATTTACGCGGTCAACATGTGATTGCCGGCCTCGAGCACAGCTTCAAAGTAAGCTTGATGCGCCAACGTCAACTCAATCGCATGCCCGGCACGCACACCGATGAATTACTGGGCACCACCAATAGCCTAAGTGGAGGGCTGAATCCAGCCACCACGCCCAACAGCCGTGGTGGACCGATGACCAACAACTCTGACTACAGCACAGAAATTGCATTCAACGACCGTGTGCGAGTCACCCCAAAAACCTCTGTATGGCTAGGGCTGCGACACACACAACTCAACCGTCAAAGTGTGCAAACAGATGGCAGCGCTGCCGTACAAGACATCCGTAACATCAATACGCCATGGACGGCAGTCAGCCACCAACTTAACGCCCATGACACGGTTTATGCGAGCTACGGCTATGGGCTTGAGGCACAAGCTGCGCCCAATTTTTCAAGCTACACCAATGCAGGACAAGCCTTGCCCGCTCTGCGCAGCACGCAGCGCGAGATGGGTATCAAGCGCCAGTATCTAGACAGCGTTTGGCAAGCCACTTGGTTTGATATCACGCGCCCACAAACCACCAACGGCTCAGGCTGCTCTCAAGCCGCTAACTCCTGCACACTTCAATTGGATGGACAAAACCATCATCAAGGTATAGAGCTCAGTGGACAGACCAAAGCAGGCCAATGGAACGTTGGCGGCAGTGCCATGTGGCTTGACGCCCAACGCGAAAACGCGATGATCCAGAGCAACCTCAACGGCCAACGCCCCACCAATGTGCCGCAACACATCTTGCGTGGCATGACTGAATATCGGTCAACGGGCATCGTCGGTTTGCGTACAGGTCTGCGCGTCTCACGCGAAGGCCAACGCAACGTCACAGAAAATGGCGATATTCGACTGCCCGCGTGGACCACTTTTGATGCCACGGCCCACTACGACACCAAAATGAACAATGTGGCTTCAAGCTGGACATTGGCGATCAACAACTTAGCCAACAAAAAGTATTGGCGCGAATCGCCTTACCAATATGGGCAGTATTTCTTGTATCCCGGCGCGCCAAGAACACTTCGTGCAAGCGTTGTTTTTCATCTCTGAAAAACGCCCTAAAAATGCGCTATAATTTTTGTCATTCCTCAATAGCTCAGTCGGTAGAGCGCCGGACTGTTAATCC
>JBEGSC010000012.1:0-21865 GCA_041180165.1 Pseudomonadota bacterium
CCAGGCTTGCCTGCAAACTCGTCCACATGCACTTGCACGTAGCGGTTGTCACCGTTGTGGCCCAACTCGACCACTGCGTAGTCTTGGCCAATCTTCACGTCGTAGCCAGGCAACTGACCGCTGAGGTTGGCAGCGCGTTGACGAGACTTGCGACGCACAAAGGCAGCCAAAGCGGCCAAGAAATCGTGGTCGTCGTGTGGCACGTCCTCGGCACGGAAACCGTGGGCGTAGTGCTCAGCGATGAAGCCTGTGTTGAACTGGCCAGTCACAAACTTGGGATGCGCCAACAACGCAGCTTGGAACGGAATGTTCGAGCTGATGCCACGAATGACAAAGCCGTTCAAAGCTTCGCGCATTTTGGCGATCGCCTCGTTGCGGTCTTTGCCGTGCACGATGAGCTTGGCGATCATCGAGTCGTAGAACATCGGAATCTCGCCACCGTCTTGCACACCGGTGTCCACACGCACGCCGTGCAGGTCTTGGGTGTTGCCTTGGAACATGCTTTGTTTCGGCGTTTGGAAACGCACCAAGCGGCCAGTGGAAGGCAAGAAGTTACGGAAAGGGTCTTCCGCGTTGATACGGCACTCAATAGCCCAACCATCGCGCTTGACGTCGGCTTGGCCAAACGACAGCTTCTCACCAGCAGCGACGCGAATCATTTGCTCCACCAAGTCGAGGCCAGTGATGGCTTCGGTCACGGGATGCTCCACCTGCAAACGGGTGTTCATCTCGAGGAAGTAGAAGTCCTGGTCTTTACCGACCACGAATTCGACCGTACCAGCGGATTGGTATTTCACAGCCTTGGCCAGCGCAACAGCTTGCTCACCCATCGCTTTACGCGTGGCGTCGCTGATGAATGGCGACGGTGCCTCTTCAATCACTTTTTGGTGACGGCGTTGGATTGAGCACTCGCGCTCGTTCAAATACACCACGTTGCCGTGTGAGTCGCCCAACACTTGAATTTCAATGTGGCGTGGCTCGAGCACGTATTTCTCAATGAACACGCGGTCATCGCCGAAGCTATTGCGGGCTTCGTTACGGCAAGAGGTGAAGCCTTCGAGGGCCTCTTTGTCGTTGAACGCCACGCGCAAGCCTTTACCACCGCCGCCTGCCGAAGCCTTGATCATGACGGGGTAGCCAATGCCTTTGGCAATTTCAACGGCCTTTTCAGGCGTTTCAATCGCATCGTTGTAGCCAGGAATGGTGTTGACCTTGGCTTCGAGCGCCAGCTTCTTAGAAGCAATCTTGTCGCCCATCGCAGCGATGGAATGCGCCTTAGGGCCGATGAAAGCAATGCCCTCTTCTTCGCAACGCTTGGCGAAGTCGGTGTTCTCGCTCAAAAAGCCATAGCCAGGGTGAATGGCTTGTGCGCCTGTGGCCTTCGCAGCTGCGATGATTTTGTCAGCCACGAGGTAAGACTCGCGTGAAGGCGCTGGGCCCAACAACACCGCCTCGTCAGCCAGTTGCACGTGACGTGCTTCTTTGTCGGCTTCAGAGTAAACAGCCACAGTTTTGATGCCCATCTTGTGAGCGGTGGCGATGACGCGGCAAGCGATTTCGCCGCGGTTTGCAATCAGAATTTTCTTAAACATGTTCTTCTTCTCCTAGCGGCTTAGAGCGGAATGTTGCCGTGCTTGCGCCATGGGTTGTCGATCTTCTTGTCTTTCAACATCACCAGCGAACGGCAGATGCGCTTGCGTGTTTCGTGCGGTTGAATGACGTCGTCGATGAAGCCACGTGCACCAGCCACGAAGGGGTTAGCAAAACGGGCTTTGTATTCAGCTTCGCGAGCTGCGAGTTTTTCGGGATCGTTTTTGTCTTCGCGGAAGATAATTTCCACCGCACCCTTGGCACCCATCACCGCGATTTCGGCATTGGGCCAAGCAAAGTTCACGTCGCCGCGCAAGTGCTTAGACGCCATCACGTCATACGCGCCGCCATAGGCCTTGCGTGTGATGACGGTGATCTTGGGCACGGTGCACTCGGCGTAGGCGTACAGCAACTTCGCGCCGTGCTTGATGATGCCGCCGTACTCTTGTGAGGTACCGGGCATGAAGCCGGGCACGTCCACAAACGTGACCACGGGAATGTTGAATGCATCACAGAAGCGCACAAAACGTGCGGCCTTGATAGAGCTCTTGATGTCCAAGCAGCCAGCCAACACCAAAGGTTGGTTCGCCACGATACCGACAGTTTGGCCTTCCATGCGGGCAAAACCAATCAAGATATTCTTGGCGTAGTCGGGCTGCAGCTCAAAGAAATCACCATCGTCCACGGTTTTGACGATGAGTTCTTTCATGTCATACGCTTTGTTGGGATTGTCTGGCACCAAAGTGTCCAAGCTGATGTCCATGCGGTCTGATGGGTCACCGCTGGGGCGCACAGGCGCTTTCTCTTTGTTGTTGAGAGGCAAGTAGTTGTAGAGGCGACGCAGCATGAGCAAAGCTTCCACGTCGTTTTCAAAGGCCATGTCGGCCACACCACTCTTGGTGGTGTGCGTCACCGCGCCACCCAACTCTTCAGAAGTCACTTCTTCGTGGGTCACCGTCTTGACCACATCAGGACCGGTCACGAACATGTAAGACGTGTCTTTAACCATGAAGATGAAGTCGGTCAACGCAGGTGAATACACCGCGCCGCCTGCGGATGGACCCATGATCATGCTGATCTGAGGCACAACACCGCTGGCCATGACGTTGCGCTGGAACACATCGGCGTAACCACCCAAAGCAGCCACACCCTCTTGAATACGGGCGCCGCCCGAGTCGTTCAGACCAATCACAGGTGCTCCCACCTTCATGGCTTGGTCCATGATCTTGCAGATTTTTTCAGCGTGTGTTTCAGACAAAGAGCCACCGAGCACGGTGAAGTCTTGACTGAACACGAAAACCAAACGGCCATTGATCATGCCGTAGCCAGTGACCACGCCGTCGCCTGGAATTTTGTCGTCGCCCATGCCGAAGTCGGTGCAGCGGTGCTCCACAAACATGTCCCACTCTTCGAAGGTGCCTTCGTCGAGCAACACTTCGATGCGCTCGCGTGCTGTGAGTTTGCCTTTGGCATGCTGTGCGTCAATGCGCTTTTGGCCGCCACCTAAGCGGGCCGCAGCGCGCTTTTGTTCCAGTTGTTCGATGATGTCTTGCATGGTTGCTCTTTCTTTACTCCAGGAAGATTTCACATTCAGCCCTGTGCTTGGTAAGCACTGAGCAGCTGTCTTGCCGCGGTGGAGGCAGCCAGCTGCCCCGCGCCCACTTGTTGGCTCAAATCGGGCAGCAGCGCTTGCACACGCGGCTGCGCCCGAAAAGTTTGTTTCAGACCGGCGTCGATGCGTTCCCACATCCACGACAGCGCTTGTTGTTGGCGTCGGATGCCAAAGCGCCCATTGTTGACTTGCAGGCCTTTGAATTCGCTGACAGCGGTCCAAAAAGCGTCAACACCCTGCCCTAACAAGGCGCTGATCTTGACCACTTTGGGGTGCCACTGCGTTTCGTTGTGGTGCATGTTGTCGGGGTTGCCGTGCATGCCCAACAAACGCAAGGCGCTGGTGATTTGAGCTTCTGCGCGGGTGGCAGCATTCAAGTCGATGTCCGACTTGTTGATGACCACCAAATCAGCCAACTCCATCACGCCTTTTTTAATGGCTTGCAAATCGTCGCCCGCATTGGGCAGCTGCAACAAGCAAAACATATCGGTCATGTTGGCCACCGCCGTTTCGCTTTGGCCAACGCCGACGGTTTCCACAATCACCACGTCGTAGCCAGCAGCTTCGCACACCAACATGGACTCGCGGGTTTTCTCAGCCACGCCGCCCAGAGTTCCGCTGGATGGGCTCGGACGAATGTAGGCATCTGGATGCACGCTCAGATGCTCCATACGGGTTTTGTCACCCAAGATAGACCCACCTGACACACTGGACGAGGGATCAACCGCCAATACCGCCACGCGATGGCCTAGGCCGATCAAGTACAAACCCAAGGCTTCGATGAAGGTGGACTTACCCACGCCAGGCACACCGCTGATGCCCAGTCGAAACGACTTGCCAGTGTTTGGCAGCATGGCGGTGAGCAACTCGTCCGCGGATGCGCGATGGTCCGTGCGCGTGGACTCCAGCAAGGTGATTGCTTTGGCCATCGCACGGCGTTGCACAGGCGGATTGCCCTGCAACAGTCCATCGAGCAACTGTGCAGGCGTCACCCAAGAGCCTTTTTAATTTGCTCCAACACGTCTTTGGCGCTGGCTGGAATGGGCGTACCTGGACCATAAATGCCCTTGACGCCGGACTCATACAAGAACTCGTAGTCTTGACGAGGAATCACGCCACCCACGAACACGATGATGTCGTCGGCGCCTTGCTTTTTCAGCTCAGCGATGATGGCAGGGACCAAGGTCTTGTGACCTGCTGCCAAGGTAGACACACCCACGGCATGCACGTCGTTTTCAATTGCTTGGCGAGCGCACTCTTCAGGCGTTTGGAACAAGGGCCCCATGTCCACGTCAAAGCCCAGATCAGCATAAGCAGTGGCCACCACTTTGGCACCACGGTCATGTCCGTCTTGGCCGAGCTTGGCGATCATCACGCGAGGGCGACGGCCTTGCACATCAGCGAATTCACTGATTTCTTTTTTCAGTTGGTCCCAGCCTTCGGCTGAATCGTAAGCAGCAGCGTACACACCAGTCACCTTTTGCGTGTCGGCGCGATGGCGGCCGAATACTTTCTCCAAGGCATCGCTCACCTCGCCCACGGTAGCACGCAGGCGGATGGCCTTGATGGACAAATCGAGCAAGTTGCCTTCGCCGCTCTCTGCCGCAGCAGTGAGCGCGTCCAGCGCGGCTTGCACTTTTGCACTGTCGCGAGTGGCTTTGATTTGCTTCAAACGTTCGATCTGACCGTCACGCACTTTGACGTTGTCGATGGCCAAGATTTCGATGGGGTCTTCTTTGGCGAGCTTGTATTTGTTCACGCCCACGATGACGTCTTTGCCAGAGTCGATGCGTGCTTGCTTTTCAGCAGCAGCGGCTTCGATCTTCAACTTGGCCCAACCGCTGTCCACAGCTTTGGTCATGCCGCCCATGGCTTCGACTTCTTCGATGATGGCCCAAGCTTTGTCGGCCATTTCTTGGGTGAGTGACTCCATCATGTAAGAACCAGCCCATGGGTCGATCACGTTGGTGATGTGGGTCTCTTCTTGAATGATGAGCTGCGTGTTGCGGGCAATGCGTGCCGAGAACTCGGTGGGCAAAGCAATCGCTTCGTCAAACGAGTTGGTGTGCAACGATTGTGTGCCACCAAACACCGCGGCCATGGCTTCGATGGTGGTACGCACCACGTTGTTGTAGGGGTCTTGCTCGGTGAGCGACCAGCCAGAAGTTTGGCTGTGCGTGCGCAGCATCAAGCTCTTGGGGTTCTTGGCGTCAAAGCCCTTCATGATGCGGCACCACAGCAAACGAGCGGCGCGCATTTTGGCGATTTCCAAATAGAAGTTCATGCCCACCGCCCAGAAGAACGACAAGCGGCCCGCAAAGGCGTCCACATCCAAGCCTGAAGCAATGGCTGTCTTCACATACTCTTTGCCATCGGCCAAGGTGAAAGCCAATTCCAAAGCTTGGTTGGCACCGGCTTCTTGCATGTGGTAACCCGAAATCGAGATCGAGTTGAACTTGGGCATGTGCTTGGCGGTGTAGCCAATGATGTCACCAATGATCTTCATCGAAGGCTCTGGCGGGTAGATGTAGGTGTTGCGCACCATGAACTCTTTCAGGATGTCGTTCTGAATCGTTCCGCTGAGCAGTTCTTGGCTCACGCCCTGTTCTTCAGCCGCCACCACGTAGCCAGCCAGCACGGGCAACACAGCACCGTTCATGGTCATCGAGACTGACACTTTGTCCAACGGAATTTCGTTGAACAAGATCTTCATGTCTTCCACCGAGTCAATGGCCACACCAGCCTTGCCCACGTCGCCCGTCACACGGGGATGGTCAGAGTCATAGCCACGGTGGGTAGCCAAGTCAAACGCGACCGACACGCCTTGGCCACCTGCGGCCAAAGCCTTGCGGTAAAACGCATTGGATTCTTCAGCCGTAGAGAAGCCTGCGTATTGGCGAATGGTCCAAGGACGCACCGAGTACATGGTGGCTTGTGGGCCACGCACGTAAGGCTCAAAGCCGGGCAAGGTGTTGGCGTAAGGGAGGTTTTGGGTGTCTTCGGCGGTGTACAGCGGCTTGACGCTGATACCGTCCAAAGTCTTCCAGTTCAGGGCGTTGATGTCACCACCTGGTGCTGATTTAGCGGCCGCTTTGGCCCATGCTTCGAGGTTGGCGGCGTTGAATTCGGTCGGCTTTTGGCTCATAGCAAATCACTCGTGAAATAGGTGTTCAGCGATCAAGAAAATCCAAGGTTAACCTAAGGATTTCATCATTGGTACGATCATATCATTCATAATTATTGATTCAAAATCTTATCTAGGCTTACAATTCGATTCCATGTCTGCTGTCACCCTGACCCCTCGCGCCCTGTATGAAGAAGTCGCTGAACTCTTGCGTCAGCGTATTTTTTCGGCCGAGTTAGAGCCCGGTAGCTGGATTGACGAAATGCGTTTGGCCGAGGAATACGGCATCAGCCGCACCCCCATGCGCGAGGCTCTCAAGGTTTTGGCCGCCGAAGGCTTGGTGACCATGAAGGTGCGTCGCGGCGCCTATGTGACCGAGGTCAACGAAAAAGACCAACGTGATGTCTATCACTTGCTCGCTTTGTTGGAGTCAGATGCTGCAGGCGTGGTAGCCAAAGAGGCAAGCGCTGAACAACTCCAAGATTTGCAAGCCTTGCACACCGAGCTCACCGCTGCTGTGACAGACCGCGAAAAGTTTTTTGAAATCAACGAGCGCTTTCACATGCGCTTGCTTGAAATTGCCAACAACCGTTGGCGTGATCAAATGGTGGGCGACTTGCGCAAGGTGATGAAGCTCAACCGCCATAACTCGCTGTTCAAGAGTGGTCGCCTCGAAGAATCGCTCAAAGAACACCAAGCCATCATGGATGCCTTGATGGCACGCGATGCCAAGCTAAGTGTGCAACGCATGAACGAGCACTTCGCCAACGGGCTAGAAGCCGCGAGCTAAACCACTGCCTCGATTCAATCGGCGCCGGTTTGACTTTTAGCGCGACGGGCTGTTTGCACCGCCATCACCAAACCTACCCCAGACAAGATCAAGGCCCCGCCCGCAAGATGGTGCCAGCCCAAGGGCTCGCCCAGCACCAGCCATGCCACCACTGCGGTGTACAGAGGACCCAAATAAAGCGTGACCGCCACACGGCTCGCACCCAAGATTTTTTGGGTCCAGCCATAAATCCAATACGCGCCCACACCCGGCAGCAAAGCTGTGATGGCCATCAAAAACCACGCATGCGGGGTCAGCACTGGTGTACTGGCAAGGCTGAGTTCCCAAATAGCAAACGGCAACAGCACCGCCACACCACCCCAGCAAATGCTAGCCAGCTGTGCGGTCGGGCTAAGCGTGGTGGGCCACCGTTTTTGCAGCAAGGCGTAGGCTGCCCAAGAAATGGCGGCCGCCACAATCCACAAGTCACCCGGGACGAGCTGGACCTGCGACAAATGCGCCCACTCCCCCTTCACCACCACATGCACCACCCCGATCATGGCCAGCACCACGCCAAGTATTTGGCGCATAGAAAACCGCTCTCCCAACCAAAGCACCGAGCCCACCGCAATCAACACCGGCGAAGAGGCATAGATGAGTGAGATGTTCATACCCACCGTGCTCTCGCCTGCCAGATACACCCAAGCGCCGCAAATCCACATACCGCAAGCACCCAAGACCACATAGCGCCAGCGGTGTTGCCACACATAAACACGCTGCGCCCACAACTCACGCGCACTGAGCACAGACAAAATAGCGCCCGCCAAACCCCAGCGCCCCAAGGCCAACACATGCGGCGACACCACGCCCGGCGCTTGACGCGCGGCCACGATGTTGACAGTCCACAGCAATGGGATCAGCCAAATCAGCGCCAGCGCCCACACGCGGGTACGCGCATTGACCACTTCAGTGGGCATCGAGCGCGCTTTCGCTTGGCCGTTCGGCAGCACCTAAAGCCAAAGCTTCGCGGGCAATCTTCATCACTTCGCGGGGTGGCAAGGGCTTGAGCTTGTGGTTGCTCCATGTTTGTCGCCACAAACGCGCACCGCGCTGGCCGTGGAACAAGCCCAGCATGTGACGTGCAATCGGGTACCAAGGGCAACCGTCTTCAGCGTGGGCACGCTCCATATACGCCACCATCGCCTCCTCCACCGCTTCGCGGCTGAGTATCTCGTGCGGGTCGTTGTAAAACTCTTCGTCCCACGTGGTCATGAGCCAAGGACGGTAATAGGCTTCACGCCCCAGCATCACACCATCCACATGCTGCAAGTGTTGGGCCATTTGCGCATTGGTGGTGATGCCACCGTTGATGGCAATCACCAAATCGGGAAAGTCTTTTTTCAGCTGGTAACCCAGCTCGTAACGCAGTGGTGGAATTTCGCGGTTTTCTTTGGGGCTGAGGCCATCGAGCCACGCGTTGCGCGCATGGACGATGAACACCTTGCAACCCGCATCGCTGACAGTGCCCACAAAGTCACGCACAAAATCGTAGCTCTCAATGCGGTCAATGCCGATACGGTGCTTGACGGTGACAGGAATGCTCACCACATCCATCATGGCTTTCACACCATCGGCCACGGTTTTGGGCTCATTCATCAAACACGCGCCAAATGCGCCGCGCTGCACGCGGTCAGACGGGCAACCGCAGTTGAGGTTGATTTCGTTGTAACCCCACTGCTCGCCCAACTTCGCACCGTGCGCCAAGTCCGCCGCATCGCTGCCGCCTAGTTGCAAAGCAACAGGATGCTCTTCCGCATTGAAACGCAAATGGCGTTGCACATCGCCATGACGCAGCGCACCGGTGGTGACCATCTCGGTGTAGAGCAAGGTGTTGCGACTGAGCAAACGATGGAAATAGCGGCAGTGGCGATCTGTCCAGTCCATCATTGGGGCGACGGACGTGCGCCAAAGCGAGGCATCGGGAAAATTCATGACGCAATTATCCCGTGCCACCCTTTTCAAATTGGGCAACAATGGTGCTGTACTTAAAAATATTTAGTTCAAGGTGTGAATGATGGATAACCCAACCCTCTGGTTGATCGTTGCAGGCGTGCTCGTGATGGCTGAGCTACTGACCGGCACGTTTTACTTGCTCATGCTCTCGCTAGGCGCCACAGCCGCTGCGCTGACAGCGTATGCAGACGGCACGCTCACGTGGCAAATCGTCACAGCAGCCCTCGTGGGCGGCGGCGCTGCTGTGCTGTGGCATTTGAAAAAACCACTCAGCAATGACGCCCAAGACAGCAATGTGCATCTCGACATTGGCGAAACGGTCACGGTCGAGGCTTGGGATGCGCAAGGCCATACCCAAGTCAAACACCGCGGTGCGCAATGGACCGCTGTGTGTGCCGATGACAACACGCCCACGCCAGGCTTGCACCGCATCTGCGAAATGCAAGGCAATCGCTTGGTGCTACAAAAAATTTAACTGCTCTCAAAGGTCAACGCATGGAAATCGCAATTCTCTTTTTAGCCATCGCTGTTTTGTTCATCGTCAAAACGGTCAAAGTCGTGCCCCAACAAAACGCTTGGGTGGTCGAGCGTTTGGGCAAGTACCACGCCAGCCTCACACCGGGCCTGAACTTTGTCGTGCCTTTCATTGACAACGTGATTCAAAAGCACAGTCTCAAAGAAATTCCGCTCGATGTGCCAAGCCAAATTTGCATCACGCGCGACAACACGCAACTGCAAGTCGACGGCATTTTGTATTTCCAAGTGACCGATCCTCGCTTGGCCAGCTATGGCTCGTCCAACTACATCATGGCCGTGACGCAGCTCGCTCAAACCAGCTTGCGCAGCGTGATTGGCAAGTTGGAACTCGACAAGACCTTTGAAGAGCGTGACATCATCAATGCGCAAGTGGTGGCGGCCATCGACGAAGCGGCGTTGAACTGGGGCGTCAAGGTATTGCGTTACGAAATCAAAGACCTCACACCGCCCGCTGAAATCCTGCATGCCATGCAAGCGCAAATCACGGCCGAGCGTGAGAAGCGTGCCTTGATTGCGGCGTCAGAAGGCCGTCGCCAAGAGCAAATCAACATTGCCACCGGCGAGCGTGAGGCGTTCATCGCACGCTCAGAGGGCGAGAAGCAAGCGGCTATCAACAAGGCGCAAGGTGAAGCCGCATCCATAACCGCAGTGGCTGACGCCACAGCGCAAGCGATTGAACGCATCGCCGCCGCCATTCGCCAACCCGGTGGTGAGCAAGCGGTGCAACTCAAAGTGGCCGAGCAAGCTGTTCAGGCCTACGGCAAAGTAGCAACCGATGCGACCACCACCCTCATCGTGCCGAGCAACATGACTGAGGTCTCTGGTTTGATTGCCTCCGCCATGCAAATGGTCAAGCTCAACAAGTGACGTGCCCCACGAACGAAAAAAAGCCCGCATCAAGCGGGCTTTTTTGTGGACGACACAGAGGCTTAGCCCATGTGCAAACCACCGTTCACAGCAAAGTCAGCACCGGTGGTGTAACCACCGTCCTCGCTGGCCATCCAAGCAATGATGGACGCGATTTCGGCAGGCTTGCCCAAACGCTTGACAGGCACAGTGGCCACAATTTTTTCCAACACGTCAGGACGAATGGCGTTGACCATGTCGGTGCCAATGTAGCCAGGGGACACGGTGTTGACCGTCACGCCTTTGGTGGCCAGCTCTTGGGCCAAAGCCATCGAGAAGCCGTGCATACCTGCTTTGGCAGCCGAGTAGTTGGTTTGACCAGCTTGACCTTTTTCACCGTTCACCGAAGAGATGTTGATGATGCGGCCCCAGCCACGCTCGACCATGTCGGGCACCACTTGCTTGGTCACGTTGAACATGGAGTCAAGGTTGGTGCTCATCACTGCATCCCAGTCTTCCTTGGTCATCTTCAAGAACATGCGGTCTTTGGTGATGCCAGCGTTGTTCACCAACACATCGATCGGGCCGTGCTCGGCTTTGGCCTTAGCGAAAGCCTCCACAGTGGAATCCCACTCGGCCACGTTACCGACCGATGCGTAGAAGGTATAGCCCAAAGCTTTTTGCTCGTCGAGCCATTTGTTGAAGTCACGTGTTGGGCCGCAACCTGCGATGACTTTGAATCCCTCTTTGTGCAAGCGTTGGCAAATGGCGGTTCCGATACCACCCATACCACCTGTGACGTAAGCTACTTTTTGACTCATGTTTTGTCTCCTGTTTTATGAGTTATGAATTGAAATTTAAATCTGAATCGGCTTAACGCTCAAGCGCCAATGACACGCCCATACCACCACCGATACACAAAGCGGCCAAGCCCTTCTTGGCGTTAGTGCGTTGCATTTCGTGCAGCAAGGTCACCAAGATGCGGCAACCTGAGGCACCAATGGGATGACCGATGGCAATCGCGCCCCCGTTGACGTTGACTTTGGCTGGGTCAATGTCTAATTGCTGATTCACCGCACAGGCTTGCGCTGCAAAAGCTTCGTTGAGTTCGAACAGGTCCACATCCGAGGCTTTCCAGCCTGCGCGTTGCAACGCTTTTTGCGAAGCAGACACAGGGCCCATGCCCATGATTTTGGGGTCCAAACCGCTGGTGCCAAATGCGGCAATGCGAGCTAATGGTGTGAGGCCCAATGCAGCAGCCTTCTTGGCAGTCATCACTACCACAGCGGCAGCGCCGTCGTTGATGCCGGATGCGTTACCCGCAGTGACAGAACCCGCCTTGTCAAAAGCGGGACGCAAGCCAGCCAAAGCATCGGCAGTGGTTTTCTTGTTGATGTATTCGTCGGCGTTGAACTCGATCGGATCGCCCTTACGTTGTGGGATCTGTACCGAAACGATTTCGTCTTTGAACTTACCAGCCTCTTGCGCAGCCGTTGCTTTTTGCTGACTGGCCAGCGCCAATGCATCTTGCATGTCGCGAGTGATGTTGAATTCTTTAGCCACGTTTTCAGCCGTGATGCCCATGTGGTACTGGTTGTACACATCCCACAAGCCGTCCACAATCATGGTGTCAACCATATTCCAGTTGCCCATGCGTTGACCATCGCGTGAACCCATCAGCACATGGCCAGAGGCGCTCATGTTTTCTTGGCCACCGGCCACCACGATCTCGCTGTCACCATACGCCACCGCTTGTGCGGCCAACATGACCGACTTCAAGCCCGAGCCACACACCGCATTGATGGTGAGCGCTGGTACGGCGTTGGGAATACCCGACTTCATCAAAGCTTGACGTGCGGGGTTTTGACCAGCACCTGCAGCCAACACTTGGCCCATGATGACTTCACCCACTTGGGAAGGATCTACTTTGGCACGTGCCAGAGCTTCACGAATGACGATGGAGCCCAACTCTGTGGCGGCAATTTTGGCGAGCGAACCACCAAACTTACCCACGGCTGTGCGTGCGGCTGAAACGATGACGATGTCTTCCATTTTTATCTCCCGAAAAATTTGTGAAATTGAAGATCAGTTGCTGGCGCGT
The DNA here is from genome assembly GCA_041180165.1 of Pseudomonadota bacterium. Classification (GTDB taxonomy): domain Bacteria; phylum Pseudomonadota; class Gammaproteobacteria; order Burkholderiales; family Burkholderiaceae_C; genus Limnohabitans. Next base: position 12,593 of record JBEGSC010000012.1, read on the forward strand.
GCTTTAACGTAACGGCCAGGTGCGGCCTCAATCGCTTTGTATTTACCTTTCCCGTAGGTTTTAGGTGATGCGATCTGTTTACCTGCGTGTGTTTTGAGCCAAGCAGACCAATCAGTCCACCAGCTGCCTGGATGCTCTTTGGCGCTGCCAATCCATTGATCCACGTCTTTGGGGAACTTGGTGTCGCTGCCTGTCCAGTAGCAACGCTTGTTCGCCGCGGGCGGATTGATCACACCGGCAATGTGACCCGAGGCCCCCATGACGAAACGCTTCTTACCTGGGAAGACCTGCGTGCTGGCGTAAGCCCCACCGATCGGCACGATGTGGTCTTCACGCGAGCCATAAATGTAGATAGGCATGTCCACTTTGCGCAAATCGATCTTCTCGCCGCACACCGTGGCTTTACCTGGCTTGATGAGGTTGTTTTCAAGATAAGTGTTGCGCAGGTACCAGGCATACATGGGGCCAGGCAAATTAGTGGAGTCGCTGTTCCAGTAGAGCAAATCAAACGGTGGCGGTGTTTCGCCCTTGAGATAGTTGCCCACCACATAGTTCCACACCAAATCGTTGGGGCGCAAGAAACTGAAGGTTGACGCCATGTCTTTGCCCTTCATCAAGCCGCCTTCGGCGAATTGACCTTCTCGGAATTTCACAAACGCTTCGTCGATGAAGACATCCAACACGCCGGTGTCGGTGAAGTCGATCAAAGTGGTCAATAAGGTGGCGCTCGCGACTGGCTTTTCACCACGTGCGGCCAAAACAGCGAGTGCGTTAGAAAGAATGGTGCCACCCACGCAGAAACCCAAAGCGTTGATTTGCTTGGAACCGCCAATCTCTTGCACCACCTTGATGGCTTGAATCGCCACATCTTCCACATAGTTATCCCAGGTGGTGTGACGCAAGCTCTCGTCAGGGTTACGCCAGCTCACCACAAACGTGCGATGGTCTTGCGACACAGCATAGCGAATGAATGAGTTTTCTGGCTGCAAGTCCAAGATGTAGAACTTGTTGATGCAAGGCGGGATGAACAAGAACGGACGCTCGTACACCTTGGTGGTGAGTGGCTTGTATTCGAGCAGTTGGAAGAACTCGTTTTCAAACACCACTTTGCCTTCGGTGGTCGCTACATTCTTGCCCACTTCAAACAAGCTCTCGTCAGTCATCGACACATGGCCTTGTTGCATGTCATGCAGCAAATTCTTGATGCCTTTAGAGATGCTCTCGCCCTTGGTCTCGATCGCCTTTTGTTGTGCTTCAGCGTTGAGTGCCAAATAGTTGCTGGGCGCAGCCGCTGCAGCCCATTGCTCCACAGCGAACTGAATACGTGCTTTGGTTTTCGCGTCAGTCTCGGCTGCTTCGGTGAGCGCCATCATGGTGCGGGTGTTGAGCAAATATGCAGCAGCTGTGAACGCAGCCATCGGGTTGTGAGACCATGCTTCGCCTTTGAAGCGTCGGTCTTTCACCTCTGGCTTGCCTTGCAAGCTTTGGTTCCACAACTCAGTAGCCTCTGCAATGTATTGCTTTTGAAGCGCTTCAAGCTTTTCAGGAGAGAAACTCAAGGTCGGTGCTTTGGCATCTGCGCCACCGATTGTTTGAAATGAGGCCAAGGCTTTGAGCCAGCTATCCCCTAGGCTCTTGAGGGCCGCATTCTGATCCATCACTAACTCCTATACAGTCGCTGTTATCTTTTTGACTGTCACCAGTATGTCAGTGATTTACCTTCGAATTTCTGACAGATATCAAACTTGAGAGAAAACCCCTAGATGTATTTGGTCCTGATCGCTTGGATTTACGTGGCTTTCATGATGGCCATCGCTGAAGCAACAAGCCCCATAGGCTCTTTGCTAGGTGCGGCCTTTACTTTCCTGCTTTACGGCGTGTTACCCATGAGTGTGGTGGGCTACATCTTAGGTACACCTGCTAGACGTCGTGCTATCAAGGCAAAAGAAGCCGCCCAGCGGGAACAAGCGCTTGCGGCGAACGGTATACAAAACGCTGATGAAGACGCGGCGTTAATTGCGCCAAATGCAAACGGCGAAGCGTCCAGTCACACCGTCGCGCCTATACGAAAAGAGCCTTGAACGCTGCGCCACCGTGCACCACTCGGGCGTGCTGTCGTTACCCGCCACCGAGCTAACGCCTAAATCTTTCAAACGCCATCGCGCTAAGCCAGCAAGGTCTGCCAGCCACTTCTGCGCGTGAGTAGGGTGAGGTTTGAAATAGCACGCGGCTTGAGTTACATCACCTTTGTTAGCAAAGGCCATGCGCACATCCTCACCTACTTCAAAGGCATCAGGGCCAATGCAAGGCCCTAGCCAAGCGCGCACTTGCGCTGAGGCAATACCTGCTTGCTTATACATCGCATGTACCGTCTGCTCAATCACACCTGCCGACAAACCACGCCAGCCGGCATGCGCGGCAGCCACTACTTTTCCCGCATCATCCGTGAACAGTAGTGGCAAACAGTCTGCGACCATGATGGTGCATGCCACACGCGCCTCTTGGGTGAAGCAAGCATCGGCCTTTGTGCCATCAGGTGTTGTCGCGTTGAGTTGCGCCACGTCCACGCCATGCACTTGGCTAAGAAACACGGGACGCACCCCTCCCAGATGAGCCTTTAGCAAAGCACGGTTTTGCGCCACTGCATGCACATCGTCTTGCACATGATCGCCTAAGTTCAAACCATCAAATGGCGCTCGCGACACGCCACCCACACGTGTGGTGCACACTGCCTGCACGCCAGTCGGCAGTGACCATTCCATGGGCCAGAACAAAGGCGTTGTGGGCATAAGGGGTGTGAGACTCATAAGGACAAAGGATATCCCGAATGCGACGATGGCCACCGCCGGCTCACGTTAGACTTGAAACAACTTTTAACTCAACACACCGTTATCATGATTCTCGAACTCGTCGATATCCGCATTCAACCTGGCCAACAAGCTGCTTTCGATCAAGCCATTCAACGTGGCGTAGAAACCGTCATTGCCAAAGCCAAAGGTTTTGAGGGCTATAAAGTCAACCGCGGGATCGAGTCGCCCGAGCGTTACGTACTGCAAATTTTCTGGGCCACACTGGAAAACCACACCGTGGACTTTCGCGAGTCCACCGCTTTTGGCGAATGGCGCGCCATCGTCGGCCCCTTCTTTGCTCAGCCCCCGATAGTGGAGCACTTTGAACTGGTGAGCAAATCACAAGGCTAAACCTTCACAGCAGGAGACACGCATGAGCTACGCATTCGAACCTACGCCCGTTGTATCCGTGCCCGTGGTGGGCAAGCCTGAGCGCTTTCCAGTACACCGCATTTACTGCGTGGGTCGCAACTACGAAGATCATGCCAAAGAGATGGGCTTCACCGGCCGTGAACCGCCGTTCTTTTTCATGAAGCCCGCTGACGCATTGCTGGTGGTCAACGCTGGTGAAACAGGCGATATGCCCTATCCCAGCCTCACGAAAAACTTGCACCATGAAATTGAGCTGGTAGTTGCCATTGGCAAAGGCGGCAAAAACATAGCAGCAACTGACGCCATGAGCCATGTTTATGGCTACGCCGTGGGCCTAGACATGACACGCCGCGACTTGCAAAACGACATGAAAAAGCAAGGCCGCCCCTGGTGCATTGGCAAAGGTTTTGATCACAGCGCACCCATTGCTCCCATCACACCCGCTGCACAGGCTGGCGATATTGCCAACGCCGAGATTTATTTACAAGTCAACGGCCAAGACCGCCAACGCAGCACGACTAGCCAACTCATTTGGAACATCGCAGAAACGATTGAGCATTTGTCTGCGGCATGGGAACTGCAAGCAGGCGACTTAATCTACACCGGCACACCTGAAGGCGTGGGTGCCGTCGTCAAGGGTGACCTTTTGGTAGGCTCAGTGGCGGGCTTGAGCGATCTGAAAGTTCGCTTGGTTTAATCATGTACCAACGACCAATCATTCAACATTGCAAAGCCTGCGGCAGCGCGGTGACCTATCGCCTGCCTGATGATGGCGACACACGTGAGCGCGCAGTTTGTAACAACTGTCACACCATCCACTACGAAAACCCACTCAATGTGGTAGGCACCATTCCTGTGTGGGGAGACAAAGTCTTGCTGTGCAAACGCAATATTGAGCCGCGTTTTGGCAAGTGGACGCTACCAGCGGGATTCATGGAACTCAACGAAACCATGGCTGAAGGTGCTGCACGCGAGACGATGGAAGAAGCTGGTGCGCAGTTTGAAATGCAAGACTTGTTCACACTGATGAACGTCACCCGTGTCGGCCAAGTGCATTTTTTTTACCGAGCCCGACTCACCAGCGAGCAGTTTTATCCCGGCCACGAAACGCAAGAAGCACGGTTGTTTGCCGAACATGAAATACCGTGGGACGAGCTTGCCTTTCGCACCGTCAAAGAAACCTTGCAGCACTACTTTGCGGATGCGAAGAAGGGTAAGTTTGAGCTGCACCACGTAGACATTGTCTAAGCGCTTTAAACAAGGCTAAAAAACAAAAGGGCTAGCAATTTGCATTGCTAGCCCTTGGTCATTTTGGTCGGTGTGAAAGGATTCGAACCTTCGACCCCTTGCACCCCATGCAAGTGCGCTACCAGGCTGCGCCACACACCGAATCAGGCTTAAATTATAACGCTTACTCAGGGCAGCTCAGAGAGCAGATCGCGAATTTGTGTGAGTTCTTTGCGTAAGGATTGCAATGCTTCGTCATTGCTACTCAAAGCAAGTGGTGGCAGTTCATGCAAGTCGTCTGAATCGACATCCAAATCCTCATCAAACCCATCGTCGTCGGGCAAGTCGACATCGATCAACTCACCGCCTACGCGACGGCGCTCACGCTCAGATTGCACCAACTCTTGCAACTTGTTGCGTGCGCCTGTGATTGTGAAACCTTGGTCATACAAGAGGTCGCGAATTCGGCGAATCATCAGCACTTCGTGGCGCTGGTAATAGCGGCGGTTGCCGCGACGCTTCATTGGGCGCAGCTGCGTGAATTCCTGCTCCCAATAGCGCAGCACATGCGGCTTGACGCCGCACAACTCGCTCACTTCACCAATGGTGAAGTAGCGTTTAGCTGGAATAGGGGGGAGGGATTTCTCCATGAAAATCAGTAGCTTGTAAACGGGATCGCAGAGGTTACACGAAGATCACCCCAGAATCATGGGTTCAGTCAGTTTCCCCATAAAAAAAGAGGCCCTGCGGGCCTCTTTCTCAATCAGTTGTCAACTTTGGGATTACTGTCACCCTGTATTTGCTCTTTCAACTTGTGACTCGCATGGAAAGTCACCGCGCGGCGAGCTTGGATTGGAATGGCCTCCCCAGTGCGTGGATTACGACCAGGACGAGGCGCTTTGGTGCGAATTTGAAAATTACCAAAGCTTGAAATTTTCACATCCGTGCCATTGACCAAGCTTTGCGCAATCAAATCAAAGAAGGCATCAATCATGTCCTTCGATTCACGTTTATTCAAACCGATTTGCTCGAACAACAAATCAGCCAGCTGCGCTTTGGTGAGCGCTGGCGTTTCTAAGCTTTCAAAAGACAGTTCCATGCGGTTCTCTTTTTAACGTGAAAACATCAAGCGCGCAAACGCGCGGACACCTGAGTAGACAACTCTGCCAGCACAGCTTGCACCACGCCTTCGATTTGGGATTCGTTCAACGTAGCTTCATCGCTGTTGAGCGTGAGGCGCACTGCCAAACTCTTTTCGTCCATCGCCATGGCTGCACTTTCAGCCTTGGGGCGATACACATCAAACAGCACGGCACTGCGCAACAAGCCTTGTGTTTTGGCAGCGTGCACCGCAACCATCAATTGGGCGTGGGTGACGCTGTCTTTGACGATCACGGCAATGTCACGCTCGACGTTCGGGAACTTGGCCACACCGCTCGACTTGGGCACCGCGCGGTGCAACACGGCATCGAGTGAGAGTTCAAACATCACGGGTGCTTGAGTCAGCTCCCAACTTTGACGCCAACGTGGATGCAACTCACCCACATGCCCCACGACTTGGCCATTGACCAAGACCTTAGCGCAACGGCCAGGGTGCATGGCTGGGTGCTCAGCCGCTTCAAAAGTTGGCACAGCGGGCGCCAACAAAGCCTCCACATCGGCCTTCACGTCGAAGAAATCTGCGGCTTGTTCTTTGGTAGCCCATTGCAAAGGTGCAGCGCTACCAAAAGCGATGCCCGCGACGTGCATGGGCTGATCAAAGCCTTGCACGGTGGTGTCGGTGTTTTGCACCGAGGCGTCTTTGTGGAACACGCGGCCAATTTCAAACACACGCACGCGTGAAGCCTTACGGTCCACGTTGAACTTCACCACGTTGAGCAGCGAGCCCAACAAGGTGGAACGCATCACACTCATTTGGCTGGCAATGGGGTTGAGCAACTTGATGGGGTTGGCGTTAGCCGCCAACTCGAGTTCCCAACGCTCATCCACAAAGCTGTAGTTGATGGTTTCTTGGTAGCCCAAGCCAGCCAACTGATGACGCAAAGCATGTGGGCTGCGCTGCGACTCAAGGCGCACGCTGGCCGTGATAGGTGCCAGAGGCGGTGTGGTGGGCAGATTGTTGTAACCCACCATGCGCGCCACTTCTTCGATCAGGTCTTCTTCGATTTGCAAATCGAAACGGAACGATGGCGGTTGAACCGTCAACGTCCCCTCACCTTCAGTCACAGGCAAGCCCAAACCACGCAAAGCCTCAGCCATGCGTTGTTGCGTGAGTGGCATGCCAATCACTTTCACAGCACGATCCACGCGCAGTGTCACAGGCTTGGCAACAGGCATGTTCACACGGTGGTCGTCAATCGGGCCAACGGTGGTATTGGGCGTGCCGCAAATCTCAATCACCAACTGTGTGATGCGCTCGATATGCTCCACAGTCAACTCTGGGTCGACACCACGCTCAAAGCGATGGCCAGCATCGGTGCTGAAGTTGAAGCGGCGAGAACGGCCTGCGATGGCCGTGGGCCACCAGAAGGCGGCTTCGATGTAAATGTTTTGCGTGTCGTCACTCACGGCGGTGGCATCGCCACCCATGATGCCGGCGAGTGATTTGACTTGATGTGCATCCGCAATGACGCCCACTTTTTCGTCAACCGTGACGGTGTTGCCATTCAAGAGATTGAGCTGTTCACCGGCTTTGCCCCAACGCACGTCCAAGCCACCTTGAATTTTGTCGAGATCGAAGATATGCGAGGGACGACCCAGCTCGAACATCACATAGTTGGAGATGTCGACCAAGGGACTCACGCTGCGTTGGCCACAACGGGCCAAGTGGTTCACCATCCATGCAGGCGTTTGCGCTTTGGTGTTCACACCACGCACGACGCGGCCTGAGAAACGGCCACACAAATCGGGGGCGCTCACCTTGACGGGCAAGGTGTCTGAATTGGTCGCCGCAATCGTCGGGAATGTCGGCACCTTCAACGGCGCGCCGGTGAGAGCCGACACTTCACGGGCGATACCGTAAACGCTCAAACAATGCGCCAAGTTGGGCGTAAGTTTGCAGGTGAACAGGGTGTCGTCGAGGTTCAAGTACTCGCGGATGTTCTGCCCCAAAGGTGCATCAGCTGGCAACTCAAGCAAACCGCCGTTGTCGTCTGCAATTTTGAGTTCTTTGGCTGAGCACAACATGCCTTGGCTTTCCACGCCGCGCAGCTTGCCCACTTTGATTTTGAAGGGCTTGCCGTCTTCACCAGGCGGCAACTCAGCGCCCACGGTGGCGCATGGAATTTTGATGCCCACGCGTGCATTGGGTGCACCGCACACGATGTTGAGCAAAGCGCCCTGCCCCACGTCCACTTGGCAAATGCGCAAGCGATCAGCGTCTGGGTGCTGCACGGCTTCTTTGATTTCACCCACGACGATGCCTGTGAAAGGTGGTGCGACGGGTTGGAGTTCTTCCACTTCCAAACCGGCCATCGTCAACGTATCGGCCAGTTCTTGGGTTGTGAGTGAGGGGTTGCAGAATTCGCGCAACCAGGATTCGGGGAATTGCATGATGAATCTCGTCTGTGCGTGAAGTTATTGGAACTGGCTCAAGAAGCGAATGTCGCCATCGAAGAACAAGCGCAAGTCGTTCACGCCGTAACGCAGCATGGTGAAACGGTCCATGCCCATGCCAAAGGCAAAGCCGATGTAGCGCTCGGGGTCTAAGCCCATATTGCGCACCACGTTCGGGTGCACTTGGCCTGAGCCCCCCACTTCGAGCCAACGGCCCGCCAAAGCGCCGCTTTGGAATTGGATGTCAATCTCAGCGCTGGGCTCTGTGAATGGGAAGAAGCTGGGGCGGAAACGCAGCACCAAGTCATCGCTTTCGAAGAAGGTGCGGCAGAAATCGGTGATGACCACTTTGAGGTCCTTGAAGCTCACGTTCTCGCCAATCCACAAGCCTTCGCATTGGTGGAACATGGGCGAGTGCGTGGCATCGCTGTCCACACGGTAGGTGCGGCCTGGTGCGATGACGCGAATTTCGGGCATGCCTTGACCGGCATCCAAACGCGCTTGGTAGCGCTTGACATGCTGCACAGCGTGGCGCACTTGCATGGGGCTGGTGTGCGTGCGCAGCAAGTTAGGAGCCTCGGGGCTGCCACCTTCCACATAGAAGGTGTCGTGCATAGAACGTGCTGGGTGATCTTCAGGCGTGTTGAGCGCGGTGAAGTTGAACCAGTCGGTTTCAATCTCTGGGCCTTGGGCCACTTCAAACCCCATCGAACCAAAAATGGCTTCAACGCGTTCAAGCGTGATCGTGACAGGGTGCAAACCGCCAGCCATACGGGCACGACCGGGCAAGGTCACATCGAGGGCTTCGGCTTTGAGTTGGGTCTCGAGTTCGGCATCGGCCAAGGCTTGGCGACGGGCCGTGAGTGCTGCTTCAATCGCTTGCTTGGCCACGTTGATGGCGGCACCGGTCGATTTCTTTTCTTCGACGCTCAATGCAGCCATGCCTTTCATCATCTCGGTGATGCGGCCTGACTTGCCCAAGAACTGGGCCTTGGCGTTTTCAAGATCAGCCGGTGTGGTGCTTTGCGCAAACAGGGCCTGGGCACTGGCGACCAGAGAATCCAACTCGTTCATAACTTTGATGATTCCAATTTTCCCCTCATCATGAAAATTATTTCATTGAAAAATTTGGGGAGCGGAGAAAACAAAAAAGGGATTGAAGCTGTGTAGCCCCAACCCCTTTACTCGTGGGTGGTTAACCCTTGACTATCAAGCAGCCAATTTGGCTTTGACTTGATTCACGATGCTGGTGAAAGCAGCCATGTCGTGA
>JBEGSC010000013.1:0-15001 GCA_041180165.1 Pseudomonadota bacterium
CATCAATGCTGTCGAGCACATCAAGCACAACTTGGTCACTGCCTGCACCTGCATCAATGCTGTCAACGCCAGCTCCACCGTCAATCACGTCGGCTCCTGCGCCCGCCATGATGGTGTCGTCGCCTGCGCCGCCGTCAACCGTGTCGGCACTGCCTACCGTGTCGTTCGCCACATCTGTGACGATGATGTTCGCAGCGCTGCTGCCCACCACCGAGTCATCACCTTTGCCGGTGCTGACGTTTTGAATGCCCACCAAGGTGTCATTACCCAACAACTCACCCGCTTGGGCGCTTCCCTCTGTGTTGCCTTCTGGCAGGACGACTGTTAGATCCGCAGTGACCGGGGTTACCCCATTGGGGCCAATGGTTTCTGCTAAGTTCAGTACATCGTCTGCACTGCCAATGAGGGTGTCATTACCAGGGCCACTTTGTATGGTTTCTGTACGCGCTGGGTCGCCGGTGAGCTCAATACCCACTTGGATAGTGCTGTTGACAAAAATGGTGGTCGTACCGCTTTTGTAAGCAACATAAGCAGGGGTGCTACCGTTGGTTGGTTTGTCTAAGCTAGGCTCACGGTACCAAATAGGGACGAGCGGATCGCTTGCATTATTTGCCAAACGAAGCACATCTGTGCTGCCGCCCTCAATGCGAAGTGGTTCACTGGCGTTAACGGCCATGGCATCGACAAATGCCTTGGTGAGGAAGACTTCATTGGCTTGGGTATCGCTGGCGAGGTCGAGCACTTCCAAGTTACTCACCTGGGGCGTGAGGGTGCGTAAATCTAAGCTGGTGGTTTTGATGACCAAACTGTCAATGCCTGTACCACCGTCGACAACGTCTTCGGGATCGAACACAACTTTGTCACTGCCAGGGCCGGCGTTGATGGTGTCGGCGCCGCCGCGACCGTCGAACTCCTCATCGCCGTCGTCCCCTTGCATGACCGCTGGGGTATCACCACTGAGCATTTTCTGCGTGTCCGTCAAGAGCACCTGAACGCTTCCAGCCCCCTCTTCAATCACGCCACTGAGTAATTCGGTCAGCTCTGCAGTGATGGTGACATCGTCTTGGCGTAAGGTGTCACGCTGAAAGTGAAGCTCAATTTTGATCCCGGTCAGTCCGGGTTGGACCTGTATGGAAGGATCCAGTACGAAGGCTTGCTGGTCATTAGCAAGGTAACGTATGGCCGAGCGCGCGGTCGAGCCATCAGAGAACGTGATGTCAGCCCACGTTTTTTCCGCATCTGTGGTGAAGCGATCGCTAGGTCTGGAGTTTCCTAGTTTGCTGAATTTGAAGTTGACATTGAAGCCAACCACCAAGCTCGTTGCAGCTGAGAATTTGACCTCAAACACCATCGAAGGCTTTGAAGCTGGGTTGTTAGGTTCGCCCCCTGATTCATCCAAGCTCTTTTGATTGGAAGTAAGAGTGAGCTTAGGAATCACCGGCGGTGCTAGCTCATCTGCCAGCTTGGGCGCAGGCGATGCAGGCACGACAAATGGCGCTACCGCTGTAAGAACCGGAGTGGGACTGAGCGCTCCTTGTCCAGACGCCAAGGCTGATAAGGGATTGACTTCCAACGAGGCAGAAAGCGGTGCAGCGAGGTTATTCCCTGTCAAAGGACTGAACGGACTCACGCCCGTAATGGCGCTCACCATGGGGGTTGTCGATGAACTGGCCGCTTGGGCTAGCTGGATGTCGGGATCGACTGCTTGGGCAAGAATGGTTGGCGTGGTGCTGAGCTGCAATGTGTTGGCATTGCCATCAGCCGCAATCAACTTAGTGGTCGCGGCATTCGCAGTGTTGGTACTGGCAGGCAGTAAGGTGCTGACGGCAGTTTGCCCAGTTTGAGACTGCACCGTGACATTCAAGCCGTTTTGCGGCACCGGCAATTGACCTGCAGGTGTGAACACCTGAATTTGCATGCTAGGGTTGCTGGATTTATCAACCGAGAGTGCGCCCGCATCGACGTTGAGGTTGACTTGAAATAATTGGGTGTTGTCCACCGCAATCAGCTGCCCAGTGACCAACACCCTGGTTTGGTCACCCAGCAAGGCTGAACTGCCGGGGCGGTTTGGCTGTGTGGTATCGAGCAATGTGAGCTTGAGCTTTGCATTGTCGGCCGTGCTGACAATATCACCAACATAGATGGCATCGCCAAAGTTCAACTGAATGACTAAGCCATTGCGCACCACCGTGGCCGAACCACTGATTTCTGCGACTCGGGCAACCAATTTGTCGACACTGGGAGCAGGTGTTTCGCTTGGGATATCAGACGCAATAGCTGGAGAGTTGACTTCAGCCTGAGCCAGCTGGAATGAAGCCTCCGGCTCATGCAATCCGGTGATCAATGCCTGAAGTTGCGCCAACTGCGCTGGAAATTGCTGTTCGAACTGAACAAGATCGAGTCCTTCGAGCAAGCCTTCGACGCGCTCAACCCTGCCGTCCGGATAAATCCGAATGACATCTTGGCCGTCGCGCACGAGCTGGCACCCCATCTCTTGAGACGAGAGGAGGATGTCCAACACAGACTGGAGACCATCTGTATTTTTGTTGCCTTGGCCTGACCATCGGGCAATAGCATCGATCGTCAGATTTTTTATTGTTTTTAAGGGCATCGAGGCAGCGTTGAGGGATTGTCGAATCATTGGATTCGTCAACAACTCCAAATTCTTTAAAAATTGATAGACAGCAATAAATGCGCCACCCTCAATTTGCTGCAAACTAGCCTTGTAATTTATTACTAAGTATTAAGAAAATTAAAATCAGAGAATCTCTGTAAAACGACTTTATTTACTGGGCAATGATCGATTTTTTGACAAATAATTCAACCGCCAAACATTCACTCAACTCTTGCTCAAGTTGTGAATCTCCAATAATGTATTCCCCTCTAGCAGCATAGTTAGTTCTCAAACGCTTGCTGTAAACCTCGGACACAACGCTGACGTTTCGTTGCACAGTTTTCATGGTGTCTTTGTTTTTGAGGCCACGTTTTTTGTCTGTTTCACGCTCATTTGCTTCGGATAAAACCATGTAATGCTGAGCTAAGGCTTCAAAGTCGAGCGCAGCCTGGGCTTGATTTTTCCGGCGCATCAACGCAGCGGCGTTGAGTTGCAAAGCAGCACAACGGTTATACAAATAAGACAAGCGTGTTGGATCTTTATATGACTGGTACTGCGCGCGCACCTCATCAAATGGTGCAAGCTCGGTACCTGTGGCAGCCACAGACGCTGTCATAGCAGCCACAATGATTAAGGATCTACTTCTCATATTTTTTAGTTTTACGTGTCGATTTTTCGTTGGCACGCATTGTGCTTTCTCATGAGGCAAATCGATATTTAAGGAGAAGACCATGTCAAACCAATACCTCTCAGGCGCAAAGCTCACAAGCTTTACCTTGAACGAACTTACGCAAGCTGCCGAAATGCTGCAAGCGTCTGGCCAATACCAAGAAGCTATTGATTTATATCGTCAATGGTTGCAACACGGCAAAGACGAATGCAAACATGTAGCTTGGTTTAATTATGGCTGGTTACTGCAAAAACAAAACCAATTTGATGAAGCAGCCAATGCCTACAACCAGTTAACTGACAACTACGCAAGTTATTTATCGGGCAATGCCGCTATGGCTTGAGCCGCTTAGTCTCAGTTTCGATTCACGAACTTGCGCCTCAATTGAGCGCCGCGAATACGGCGGCATGCATAAACGCACCCGAGAAATATCGCTCTACTCCCTCGGTGCGTTTTTGTTGCCCATAAATATTTACATAAGATTAATCGTGTTTTTAATCATAACTAGAAAAATACGATTATCTTTGATAGTCATGGAACGAAAAAAAAGGACTTAGATTTCTCTAAGTCCTTTTTAAGATTTTGGTGGGACCAGCGGGGGTCGAACCCACGACAAACGGATTAAAAGTCCGCTGCTCTACCAACTGAGCTATGGTCCCATCACGCAGAGCATTTAACGATTGTTTCGTACCCTGCGAAGCCTAAAAGTATAACGCATTTTTTAGTGTTTTGGCAATGGGCGCGAAGAAATTTGATCAAAAACCCATCCTGCTGCGCACTGGCCAAACGTGGCTGTGACGCTGACCACGGAGCCGTAGCCACTGCAATTCAAACTGCCATCGCCTTGAACATCACAACTCGCATCTGGCGGCGCGACAGCCTCACGGCTAAACACACACGCCACACCTATTTTCTTGCCATCACGCGCAGCACCATGCTCGCGTCGCAAGTTGTAACGAAGCTTCGCCAAAAGCGGATCGTGGCTGGTGTTACATAGGTCATCAATGTCTACTTTGTGCGCCAAGCGCTTGCCGCCTGCTGCACCGACGGTGATGAACAACACTTTGTGCTGAATGGCCCATGCAGCCATGGCCGTCTTGGCCTTGACTTGATCACAGGCATCCACCACGGCGTCCACCTCAACACAATTCAAAATGCTGGGCCAGTTACCAGGCTCAACAAAGTCCTCAATACAAGTGACCATGCAGTCGGGGTTGATGTGCGCAATGCGTTCGCGCATGGCTTCGACCTTGGCCATTCCGACCGTGCTGTCCAATGCATGGATTTGCCGGTTGATATTGGACTCGGCCACGTTATCGAGGTCAATCAGGGTCAAGCGCCCCACCCCGCTACGAGCCAAGGCCTCTGCCGTCCATGAGCCCACGCCCCCTACGCCCACCACCACCACATGTGAGGCACGTATCCGCTCTGCCCCACTGACTCCGTACAACCGGGCTAAGCCGCCAAAGCGGCGGTCATTCACGTTAGCGTCAGACACAAGTGCTGCGCTCTAGTCGTGCTGCCTGTTGCCGCAAGGACACCACAGCCCCCAGCACAATGGCCGCTAAAGCCACGAATGCATTCAAGCTCAAGGTTGACATACCGCTCAAGCCTTGACCAATGGTGCACCCCATAGCGGTAACACCGCCCACCCCCATCAAGACACTGCCTAAGAGGTGTTGGCCCAAATCGCGGGGGTTTGCAAAGCCTTCAATGCGAAAAGTCTTGGTTTGCACGGCTGACAAAGCTGCGCCACATACAACCCCAGTCACGGCCATGACGCCTGTGGTCAACACCTTGCTGGCGTCACTGTAGAACATCAGCCAATCCAAAGTATTGGCGATAGGAGCCACAAAGTTAAGTGCTTCTATGCGGCCTGAACTCGTGGCCACGTAAACAGCATCTAAGGTTTCGGGGTGCTCCGGCACAAAACCCAAATTCCCGCTGACCCACCACATGGCCACAACAATACCGCCCACACCTAAGCCAGCCAAGAAACTATTGAAGGTCCAGAAATCTTTGTCACGCAGCACCCACAACACCAACAGTGCAGCAACCAAATAACCTACGCCTGGAATTCCGAACGCATTCATACTCACACCCGCAGGCATATCAATGAAAACGGTATCCACGGTGCTCGCACGCAGCACCGCCGTGATGCCTTTTAAGGTCGCAAAGGCGCTGATCCCCATGACCACAAACACCACCACCGACTTCAGGTTGCCACCCCCAATGCGCACCAAGGCTTTATTGCCGCAACCCGAGGCGATGACCATGCCATAACCAAACATCAAGCCACCCACCAACGTGGACAACCACATCAAACGTGTGCTGGCATAGAGGGTTTTGTTGAAGTCAATCAGCCCCAGATCCGTCAACGCTGTAAAACCAAACATAGCCACAGCTATGGCAAGAGCCCACTGTCGAGCACGGGTCCAGTCGCCTAAATGAACCACGTCCGAAATAGCCCCCATGGTGCAAAAGTGTGTGCGGTGACTGATGAAGCCTAGCAAAAGACCACCAAGAAAAAAGGCCCCAAGGACCTCTTTTATGAGCACAGCTAACTCTGTCACTTGAGTTTCGCCAAGCGCTCAGAAGCTGCGGCTGCAGCCTCGGTGTGAGGATAAGCCTTGACCAACTCATTGAAGGTTTTGCGGGCGGCCTTGATGTCTTTGAGCTCTAACTGGCAGTTGCCAACCGAGAGCATGGCTTCTGCAGCACGCATATGGCTAGGCGCTTTGCTCAACAAGGTGTTGAAGTTGGTAATGGCGTTTGCATAGCTGCGGTTGGCATATTGGGCATTGCCCAACCAAAACAATGAGGGCAACACGTAACCGCTTTTAGGGTTGCGCTTGATGAAATCATTAAACGCCGTGCTGGCTGCACCAAACTCACCTTTGCGGAAGATGGCCAATGCATCCTCGTAGGCCTTGGTTTCCGCGGGGTCTGCCACAAACTCCACCCCATCCACCTTGACTTTGGTAGGTTCGAACTTTTTCAAGCGGTCATCTACGCCTTGAGACAGTTCTTGGGCGCGGCGCAGCTCTTGAGTCAACTCTTCTTTTTCTCCACGCAGGCGCGCTGTTTCGGCACGCAGTGCTTCAAACTGGTTCTGCTGTTCAAGCAAGCTGCGCTGGAAGTTTTGAATTTCTTGGCCTTGACGCTCTACGCGTTCACGCAAGTCAAGGATGGCGCGGCGTGCCTCGTCATCTTCAAACAAGCCAGCATGAGCACTGACAGACACCAGCATGGCAACAGCCAAGCCTGCCGCGCGGATAGAAATAGAAGAGCTCAATGTCATTGGTAGTTCAGCGCAGCGCGGCGGTTTTGTGAGTAGGCAGACTCGTCAGAACCTTGAGCCACTGGCTTTTCTTTGCCAAAGCTCACGGCTTCCATTTGTGCATCAGGCACACCCAAAGTACTGAGAGCGCGGCGTACGGCATCAGAACGCTTTTGACCCAGAGCCAGGTTGTACTCGCTGCCGCCACGTGCATCTGTGTGACCTTCGATATTCACTCGGCGGTTACGGTCTGCACGCAGGTAGCGCGAATGCGCTTCCAACACGCTTTGGTATTCGCCCTTGACGGTGTAGCTGTCAAGGTCAAAGTAAATGATGTGCTCAACACCCACTGGGCCAGTTTTAATGCCTTCCATTGCGCCCAGATTGCGCGAATTCAAACCATTGACACCGCTTTGACCAGATGCACCACCCGAGCGGTCATCCACTTGCACATCGCTGAGTTTTACGCCGGAGGCACAGCCTGACAAAACAGCTGCGATGCACACGAATAAATAAAGTTTTTTCATACAAGTCAATCAAAAAAGAAAGGTGGAAACTAAGGCAACGCTTTGGTGAAAGGGCCCCAGTTAGGCTCCCGCAGATCTCCCCCTTGTCCAGACAACCGTGCTTTGATACGGCCATCCAGCGTGGTTGTCATCAAAGCTTCACGGCCATCTTGCTGGGTCGCGTACACAATCAATCGACTGTTGGGGGCGAAGCTAGGACGTTCATCGCGGTTGGTATCTGTGATTGCTGCAACGTTGCCACTGGCAATGTCCATCACATGGAGTTTAAATGCGCCGCTTGTACGGGATATGTAACTCAGCCAACGACCATCAGGGCTAATCGATGGAGAAATGTTGTATGTGCCACTGAATGTCACCCGATTAGCAGGCCCACCCGAAGCAGGCATTCGATAGATTTGGGGTGCACCACCGCGATCACTGACAAAGTAGATAGCAGACCCATCGGGTGAAAACACTGGCTCGGTATCAATGGCAACAGACTGCGTCAAACGACGCGGTTCACCTCCATTGGCATCAATCACAAATAATTGAGAGCCCCCATCACGACTGAGTGTCAAAGCCAAACTGCGGCCATCCGGCGACCAGCTTGGCGCGCTGTTGGAGCCACGGAAATTGGCAATCACGCGACGCTTACCCGTCGAGACATCGTGGATGTAAACCACGGGCTTGCGCGACTCAAACGACACATAGGCCAACTGACCACCGCTGGGTGACCAGCTGGGCGAAATGATGGGCTCTGGGCTAGCCAAGGCAGACTGGGCGTTTTCACCATCTGCGTCAGCCACCCACAGGTTGAAGCGGCTGCCAGACTTCGTCACATACGCGATGCGGGTCGAAAACACGCCTTTATCGCCTGTGAGCTTTTCGTAAACAAAGTCGGAGATCTTGTGCGAAGCCAAGCGCAAATCACCCGTCACCACCACATAACTCATGGCCCCGAGGTCTTGGCCGCGCACCACGTCCCACAAACGGATGCGCACGTCGTAACGCCCATCAGCCATCTTGCTGATGCTGCCGGTGAGCAAGGCATCAGCGCCCTTTTGACGCATGGCGCTGATGTCGGGGCGCTGGGTTTCGTCCACCACGACGCCCGCCGTGACGCCACGGAACTGGCCGCTGCGCTCTAAATCGGCCTGCACGATTGCTGAAATCTTCTGAGGCGAGGTTTCTTCACCACGCAAAGGGGCAAAAGCAATCGGCACTTGGGTCAAGCCCACACCCGACACTTCCACACGGAACTGCGCCCACGCTGGCAAGGCCAACAAACCAGCGGTCAAAACCCCGAGTGCAAAGCGTAAAAAGTGACGTGTCATGGTGTGATGGGTAGCCAAATGAATCCGCAGATTTTAGTGGTGAACGAGTGGCGATAATGCTAACTGTTGCCTTTCTTGCCACGCCCATTGTTTATGACCACATCCACCCCATCTGCCTCGCAAGATTCCTTGCTCACAAGACTGCGACGCGTGGCCCCATGGTTTGCTGGTCACCGCAGCATGTTGATGCTGGCTATTGCAGGTATCTTGGTGGGCTCCATCACAGAACCAGCCATTCCAGCGCTGATGAAGCCCCTGCTGGACAAAGGTTTTCAACAAGGCGACATGCCCCTGTGGCGTGTGCCAGTGGTGTTGGTGCTTTTATTTGGTATTCGTGGTTTCGCAGGCTTCATCGCCAGCTACTGCTTGGCACGGGTGACCCAAGCCTCGCTTGAGAAGCTTCGTCAACGCTTGTTCCAAAAGCTCATGCAAGCGGATCCCGCTTTATTTCAGTCCAAACATGCCAGCGGCTTGACCAATGCCATGGTGTACGAGGTCAACGCGGGCGCCTCGCAACTGGTGAGCACCACCTTGTCGTTTGCCAAGGACAGCGTGACGTTGCTAGCCCTCATGGGGTACCTGATGTACCTGAATTGGCAACTCACGCTCATGGTTTTCATCGTCTTACCGCCTATTTCGTGGGTAGTAAAAACTTTGTCACGCCGCATGGACCGGGTTACACGCTCAAGCCAAGACGCGACCGACGCCCTCGCCTATGTGGTGGAAGAAAACGTCATGGCCTACCGCATGGTGCGTCTGCACAACGCCCAAGGCAACCAAGCCGAGCGCTTTGGCAAGCTCAACCACAGCTTGCGCAATTTGGCGCTGAAGTCTGTCGTAGCCAGCTCCACCATGACGCCACTGATTCAAATGCTCTCAGCATTGGCACTCTCAGCCGTGCTGACCCTCGCCATTTGGCAAAGCACCAGCGGCGCAGCTGGCAATATGAACACCGTCGGTGGTTTTGCATCCTTCATCACAGCCATGCTGATGTTGGTCTCCCCCATCAAGCATTTGTCTGAAGTCACGGGCAGCCTGACGCGCGGCGTCACCTCCTTGGAGCGCGGCCTAGACTTGCTCCAAGATACCCCAGATGAACGCCAAGGCTCGCACACGGCAGCCACAGTACGTGGCGAAATGCGATTTGACAACATCAGCCTGCAATACCCCTCAGCCACCAGCCCCGCCTTAAATGGCGTGAGCCTCACCATACAGCCTGGCCAAACCGTGGCACTGGTCGGCCCATCGGGCTCAGGCAAAACCACTTTGGCCAACTTGCTGCCCCGCTTTTTGGATCCGACATCTGGTTGTGTCAGCCTAGATGGCGTGCCACTCACAGACTGGTCGCTCACTAGCCTGCGCCGCCAAGTAGCCTATGTGAGCCAAGACGTGGTCATGTTCAACGACACCGTGGCGCAAAACATTGCCTTGGGCGAAACCGTCGACACCGAGCGCGTCTGGAAAGCCCTAGAAGCCGCCAACTTGGGCGACTTTGTACGCGGACTACCCCAGCAAGAAAACACACTCGTTGGCCACAACGCCACACAGCTCTCAGGCGGCCAACGCCAACGCTTGGCCATTGCCCGCGCCATTTACAAAGATGCGCCTATTTTGATTTTGGATGAAGCCACCTCGGCCTTGGACACAGCCTCTGAGCAAGCCGTCAAAGACGCGCTGCAGGTGCTCATGCAAGGCCGCACTTCGCTGGTCATTGCGCACCGCTTGTCCACCATTGAACACGCCGACCTGATTGTGGTCATGCAAGCGGGCAGCATTGTGGAGACCGGCACGCACACCCAACTCATCGCACAAGGCGGCGCGTACGCCGCGCTTTACCAGGTGGCCGCACAAAGCACGAACAACCATTTTTCTGACGCAACCAGCATCTGAGCCACCTATGAGCCAAGCATCCATCAGCGGTTTTACTTTCATTCGCAACGGCGTGGAGTTGGGCTTCCCGTTTGAGGCCTCCATTCGCTCTCTCTTGCCCTTGGTTGATGAGTTTGTCGTGGTTGTGGGCAAAAGCAACGATGACACCTTGGCTCGCATCCATGCCATTGGCTCACCCAAGATTCGCATCATTGAAACCATCTGGAACGAGCGCATGGCCGACCGTGGCTTTGTGTATGCCCAACAAAAAATGATCGCCCAATTTGCCTGCACAGGTGACTGGGCGTTTTATTTGGAAGGCGACGAAGTGGTTCATCAAGATGAGCTAGCCAACATCCGCGCCAGTGTGGATAAGCACCACCCCAACCCTGCCGTCGAAGCCTTGGTGTTTGACTACTTTCATTTCTACGGCACACCCGAGTTTGTGGCCAACAGCCCCGCGTGGTACCGCCGCGAATGCCGCCTGATTCGCAACACCATCCGCTCGTACGCGCCCGATGGCCAGTATTGGCTGATCACGGCTGACCACAAAAAAGGCCGTAATCCGCAGGCTGCCTTGGCCAACGCGCACATTTACCACTATGGCTGGGTGCGAAGCAACGAGGCCATGCAAAAGAAGCTGGACCAAGTGAGCAAGTTTTGGTCACACGGGGCGCCCACAGTGCGCTACAGCCAGTTTGACGCGCAGGTGCTGCAGCCATTCGTGGGCACGCATCCTGAGTTGGTGAAGCCTTGGCTAGAAAGCTCGGCGGAAAAGAGCTTCACGATTGACCCAGATTACAAGCTGACCAAGCGTGAGAAGCGTCACCGGTGGTTGATGAAGTTGGAGAAGGCGTTTGGTCTGGACTTCAGTCGCAAGCATTTCAAGTTGGTTGCTTGAACTTCTGCTTTAAGTCATTGCTCTCGCACGCCCACGTCACGGCATGCACCTGACACGGCTTAACGTCCCTGCGGGCCGTGATGGCGCCGTATCAGGCACTGACTGCGACGTGAGCTGATCGGTAGGGCCGAGTCAATTCTGCTTGTCCGTTTCTATGAAATAGCAGCTACTCTGCGTGCAAAGGTCTGGCACCTTAGCCGTCGCGATGCGCAGCAAGCAAAGCGCTTGGGGTGTTTGATTTGGCGCCATCACGGCCCGCAGGGACGTTAAGCCAAGTCAGACACCCCAAGTGCTTTGCGTCCTCAGCCACCGAAGGGAGGTTCAAAAAACAAACGCAACCTCAGAGCAACACAATGTCGTACTGCACCTGCGACATCGACGCCTCAGGCTGCAAAGAAATCGGCTTGCCAATGAAGTCGCTCAACCCCGCCAAATGTTGGCTTTCTTCGTCTAGCAACACATCAATCACCCCAGGCGAAGCAATGACGCGGAACTCTTTGGGGTGGAATTGACGAGCTTCGCGCAAGATCTCACGCAAGATGTCATAGGCCACGGTGCGCGTGGTTTTCACACTGCCTTTGCCTTCGCACACAGGGCATGGCTCGCACAGCATGTGCGCCAGCGATTCGCGGGTGCGCTTGCGCGTCATTTCCACCAAGCCCAAAGCCGAATAGCCGCTCACCATCGTCTTCACGCGGTCGCGGGCGAGTTGTTTGCGGAACTCGGCCAACACGGCTTCGCGGTGGTCATCGCGGGTCATGTCGATGAAGTCGGCAATGATGATGCCGCCCAAGTTGCGCAAGCGTAGTTGGCGAGCAATCGCGCCCGCGGCTTCTAGGTTGGTTTTGAAAATCGTTTCGTCGAAGTTGCGTGCGCCCACATAGCCACCGGTGTTCACGTCAATCGTAGTCAGTGCCTCGGTTTGGTCGACGATGAGGTAGCCGCCCGATTTCAAATCGACCCGACGGCCCAAGGCCTTGCCCACTTCGTCGTCGATGTTGAAGAGGTCAAAAATCGGGCGCTCGCCTTTGTACAGCTGCAGCTTGTCCACCGCGCTGGGCATGAATTCCGTGCCAAAGGTTTTGAGTTTTTGATACTGCTCAGCCGAGTCAATGCGAATGGTTTGCGTGGTTTCGCTCACCAAATCGCGCAGCACGCGTTGCAATAGACTCAGGTCTTGGTGCAACAGCGACTTAGGCGGTAAGCGGGTCGAGGCTTCTTTGATACGCGCCCAGGTTTTGCGCAGGTAAGCAATGTCCTCGCTCAGTTCGGCGTCACTCGCGTCTTCGCCGTTGGTGCGCAAAATAAAACCGCCCGTTTTGCCATCGGGTGCGGTGGCTTCAGCCAAGGTTTGCAGGCGTTGGCGCAGGGCCTCGCGCTGCTCAAACGGGATTTTTTGCGACACGCCAATGTGCTGGTCTTGCGGCAAGAACACCAGCAAGCGGCCCGCAATGCTGATTTGCGACGACAAGCGCGCGCCTTTGGTCCCAATCGGGTCTTTGATGACTTGCACCAAGAGCGACTGGCCTTCAAACACTTGTTTTTCAATCGGCACAACAGGGGCTGGCTCGCCCTTGTCGTTGTCGGCGTGGCGAGCGGCCACGCTGCTCATCAAATCGGCCACATGCAAAAACGCCGCACGCTCTAGGCCAATGTCGATGAAGGCCGACTGCATGCCCGGCAACACACGCGCCACCTTGCCCAGGTACACATTGCCTACCAAACCGCGTTCCAACGTGCGCTCGACATGCAGCTCTTGCACTGCGCCGGTTTCGACGATGGCCACACGGGTTTCTTGCGGCGACCAGTTGATGAGGATGTCTTGTTGCATGGCTGAACCCAACTTAAACCTTGAATCCAAACGCGCGCAACAGTTGCGCGGTTTCAAACATCGGCAGTCCCATGATGCCAGAGTAGCTACCGCTGATGTGCTCGATGTATGCCGCTGCCCTGCCCTGCACCGCATACGCACCGGCCTTGCCCATGGGCTCGCCACTGGCCACGTAGCTTTGAATTTGCGTGCGCGTCAACGGCGCAAAGCGCACGTTGGACACACTAAGGGCTTGCTCGGTTTTCAGCGGCTTGCCAGCCTTAGACATCGTGCCCATCGCCACAGATGTCAACACGCGGTGGGTTTGCCCGCTCAATGCGCCGAGGATGTGCGCCGCATGTTTGGCGTCATCAGGTTTGCCCAAAATGGTTTTGCCCAAGGCCACGGTGGTGTCGCTGCACAGCACGGGGGCCAAAGGCAAGCCACGGCGCTGCATGCGAGCCAAGGCGGCTTGCAGTTTGAGCAAGGTCACGCGTTGCACGTAGGCACGCGGCGCTTCATTGGGCAACGCCACTTCTAGAGCTTCGGCGTCTTCGCTATCGTCGGCCAGCAGCAGCTCGTAGCGAATGCCCAGCTGCTCTAGCAGTTGGCGGCGGCGTGGGCTTTGCGAGGCGAGGTAAACAAATTTGGTGTCAGGCATAAACAGCTCTAGCGGTTTCACTCGCGGTGATAAGGATGGTTAGCGTTGATCGACCACGCGCGGTAAAGCTGCTCCACCAACAACACACGCACCATGGCGTGGGGCAGGGTCAGATCTGAAATGCGAATGCGCTCGTGCGCTTGCTTTTTGAACTCAGGGCACAAACCATCGGGCCCGCCAATGACCAAGGCCACATCATCCGCTTCGAGCTGCCAATGCTTGAGTTTGGCAGCCAAGGCCACGGTGGTGAGGTTGGTGCCACGCTCGTCCAACGCCACGATACGGCAGCCGCGCGGAATGGCGGCTTCGATGCGCTCACGCTCAGCGGCGTAGATGGTGTCTAGGGTTTTAGAGCTGCGCGGCTCGGTTTTGACGGCCTTGAGCTCGACTTTCAGTTCAGACGGAAACCGCTTGGCGTAATCGTCCCAAGCGGTTTGCGCCCAGTCGGGCACACGTTGGCCGACTGCGACGACCCACAGCTTCATGCTTTGCGGGCGGTGGTCTTTTTAGCGGCTGGGCGCTTGGCGGCAGGCTTACCTGCGGGTTTGCCTGCCGTGGTGGTGGCAGCACGCGCAGCGGATTTGGCCGAAGACTTCGCGCCTTTGAGCGCCACCTTGACGATGGGCAACTTGGCAGGTGCTGCTGGCTTTTTAGCGGCTGTCGTTTTGGCTGGTGCACTCTTAGAGGCAGTTTTTGCTGCGGTTTTCGCGGCTGATTTGGCAGGCGCTGCTTTGGCGGAGCCACGTGTCGATGTGCTTCGGCTTGCAGGCTTGGCTGAGCTCGTGCGCTCTGCCGTTTTCTTAGCCGCAGGCTTCTTGCCAGCCGACTTCTTGGCAGGCGCTTCTTCCTTGGGTTCAGCAGCCTTCACAGGCTTAGGCGCACCAAACTTCAAACGCACAGGTTTTTCGCCCCAAATTTCTTCAAGGTTGTAGTAGCTACGAATGGTGGGTTGCATGATGTGCACCACCACAGGGCCGCAGTCCACGATGATCCACTCGCCGTTGTCTTCACCTTCGATGCGGGGCTTGCCAAAGCCGCCTTCGCGCACTTTGTCGCGCACGCTCGAGGCCAAGGCCTTGGTTTGGCGGTTGGACGTACCCGAGGCCACGATGACACGCTCAAACAGCGAGGACAGGTGTTCGGTGTCAAACACCTGGAGGTCTTGGGCTTTGACGTCTTCCAGCGCATCCACCACGGTGCGTTGCAGTTTTTGGACGTCTTTTTTAGCGCTTGTATCGTTCATCGGTTCAATCTATAGAGGCTGTGTTGTTCAATGTAATGCTGCACCGAAGCGGGCAACCAATTTGAAAAAGGCGGTTGCGCCACCGTGTGCTGGGCGTAGTGGGCGCGAATGTC
>JBEGSC010000014.1:0-8311 GCA_041180165.1 Pseudomonadota bacterium
ACGGCATCAAACGCTTCTTCGAATATTTGGAGAGCAAGGCCTACAAAATGCACATTCGCGTGTTGCTGTCCAAGTACCGCAGCTACACCCCGTGTGGCACGTGTGCTGGCGCACGTTTGAAAACCGACAGCTTGCTGTGGCGAATCGGCACCAAAGAACATGCCGATGCGGTGCTGCCGCCTGCCAAGCGTTTCATGCCACAAGGCGTGCCATGGACGCGGGCGCAACTCGAAGCCATGCCTGGCTTGTGTCTGCATGACTTGATGCTCTTGCCCATCGACAAGCTGCACCAGTTCTTCAATGCCACGCAGGTCGATGTGGCGGGCGCTGATGCGCAAGCCTTGCATTTGCTGATGGATGAAATCCGCACGCGCTTGAAATACCTCAGCGACGTGGGCATTGGCTACCTCACCCTTGACCGTCAAAGTCGCACGCTGAGTGGTGGTGAAGTGCAGCGCATCAACCTCACCACGGCGCTCGGCACCTCATTGGTCAACACCTTGTTTGTGTTGGACGAGCCCAGCATTGGCTTGCACCCGCGTGACATGAATCGCATCAACGAAGCCATGCTGCGCTTACGCAATGCGGGCAACACCTTGGTGGTGGTGGAGCACGACCCTGCGGTGATGCTGTGCGCCGATCGCATCATCGACATGGGCCCAGGCCCAGGCGTCAAGGGAGGGCAAATTGTGTTTGACGGCACGACCGAAGCTTTGAAGTCGGCCGACACGCTCACGGGTGCGTACTTAGGCGCACGCAAAACCATTGGCTTGGGCCTCAAGCGTTTGGTGACGGACAACACGCCACGCCTGATTCTCGAAGGCGCACGCGAGCACAACCTACAAAACCTCAGCATCGAGTTTCCGCTACAACGTTTGGTGTGTATCACTGGCGTCAGCGGCTCGGGCAAATCTACCCTCGTTCAAGACATCCTCACACCAGCTTTGTTGCGCCACTATGGTCGCGCCACTGAAACGCCAGGCGCACATGACCGTTTGTTGGGTGCGGATTACTTGAGCGACGTGGTATTTGTCGACCAGTCGCCCATTGGTAAAACTGCACGTTCCAACCCAGCCAGCTACGTGGGTGCATGGGACGCAGTGCGAGAAATTTTTGCAGTAGCCCCGTTGTCCAAACAACGCGGCTACACCGCATCCAAGTTCAGCTTCAACAGCGGTGATGGCCGCTGCCCCACCTGCGGTGGCTCAGGCTTTGAGCACGTTGAAATGCAGTTCTTGAGCGACGTGTATTTGCGTTGCCAAGACTGTAATGGCCAACGCTACAGACCAGAAATCTTAGAAGTCCGCATCGAGCGCCAAATTCGTGGCGTGGCTGCGGGGGCGGCGGCGCAGCGACATTCTGAGCAAAGCGAAGAGGAGCAAGACGTTGCCCCCGCAGTCACGACACGAATCACCCTCAACGTAGCAGATGTGTTGGAGCTCACAGTTGGTGAAGCGGTAGAAATTTTCGCCAACGACCGCGAAGTCGTGCGCACCCTGCAACCCATCGTTGACGTCGGTTTGGACTACGTCAAGCTAGGCCAGCCTGTGCCCACACTCAGTGGCGGCGAAGCACAACGTTTGAAGTTGGCCGGTTTCTTGGCCGAAGCAGCCAAAGCCAAAACATCGAGCCGCCAATCACTCGCCAAAAAAGGCATACTGTTTTTGTTCGACGAGCCCACCACAGGCTTGCACTTTGACGACATCGCCAAACTCATGCGCGCCATGCGCCGCTTGTTGGAAGACGGCAATTCGCTCATCGTCATTGAACACAACCTCGACGTCATCCGAGCCAGCGATTGGCTGATTGACCTCGGCCCCGAAGGCGGTGACGCCGGTGGCCTGTTGGTCGCCGAAGGCACGCCCGAAGATGTGCGTTTGCACCCCACCTCACACACGGGAAAAGCACTGCGCGACTACGCTGCATCGATGGGCGTGGTGTACGAGATTGATGGCGAGAAAGCCTCTGCAGGTTTGCTAGCCGCGGAGGGGGCAGCTCGGTTTGCAAAAGCTGCGCGTGGTGTTTCTGTTGCCGATGGTGCGATTCAAATCGTCAACGCCAAAGAGCACAACCTCAAAAACTTGAGTGTCAATATTCCACGCGGCAAATTCAACGTCATCACGGGTGTATCGGGTTCTGGCAAATCCACGTTGGCGTTTGATATTTTGTTCAACGAAGGTCAGCGTCGCTATTTAGAAAGCCTCAACGCCTACGCCCGCAGCATCGTGCAGCCCGCAGGTCGCCCTGAGGTAGACGCGGTGTACGGCATTCCACCCACAGTGGCGATTGAGCAGCGCCTCAGCCGCGGTGGCCGCAAGTCCACCGTGGGCACCACCACCGAGGTGTGGCACTTCTTGCGCTTGCTGTACGTCAAGCTCGGCACGCAGCATTGCATCCATGATGGTGCGGCGGTGCAGCCGCAAACGGCGGAGCGCATTGCCGCGCAATTGATGCGTGAGTTCAAAGGTCAGCACATTGGTCTCATGAGCCCGCTGGTGATGAACCGCAAAGGCGTGTACACCGAGTTGGCCGACTGGGCGCGTCCACGTGGCTACACGCACTTGCGTGTGGATGGGCATTTCTTGCCCACCAATGGCTTTCCACGTTTGGACCGTTTCAAAGAACACACCATCGAGTTGCCAGTGGCCAGCCTTGAGGTGTCTGCGCAAAACGAAACCGCTTTACGCCAAGCACTGACCACCGCGTTAGAGCACGGCAAAGGTGTGGTGCACGTGTTGAGTCAGCTCGACGGCTTGCGCGAGGCGATGGAAGCAGGCACTGACACCAACAGCATTGGCCGTTTGGATGTGTACTCCACCAAGCGCGCTTGCCCTGTGTGTGACACCTCGTATGCCGAGCTGGATCCGCGCTTGTTTTCGTACAACAGCAAACACGGCTGGTGCCCCGACTGCGTGGGTACGGGCGTGAAGCTCAACAAAGACCAGCGCAAGGTGTTGGACGACTCGGTGCGTGACGACAAAGACAAAGGCCGCGAGCAAACCTTTGCCGAACCCGATGTGGATGACCTGGTGGATGTGGCTTGCCCAAGTTGCGAAGGCACACGTTTGAACGCCACCGCACGCGCGGTGAAGTTTGCGGGCGTGGGCATCACCGACATTGCACGCTTGAGTGTGACTGAAATTCGAAAGTGGGTGGAAAAGCTGGCCATGACGGGCCGTGATGGCGACATTGCACGCGACCTGTTGCCCGAAATCAAGAGCCGTTTGGAGTTCTTAGAGCAAGTGGGCTTGAACTACCTCACGCTCGACCGTGGCGCGCCCACGCTGAGCGGTGGGGAAGCGCAGCGCATTCGCTTGGCTGCGCAACTGGGCAGCAACTTGCAAGGCGTTTGCTATGTGTTGGACGAACCGACGATTGGCCTGCATGCGCGTGACAACCAAATTTTGTTGAATGCACTGCACTTGCTCAGCGACAAGGGCAACACGCTGGTGGTGGTGGAGCACGACGAAGACACCATTCGCCGTGCGGACCACATCATTGACATTGGCCCGAGCGCGGGTAAGCGGGGTGGACGGTTGATGGGCGAAGGCTCTGTGGCTGACATCACCTCGCAGGACGAGTCGCAAACGGGACGTTATTTGTTGCATGCGATGCGCCATCCCTTGCAGGCCCGACGGCCTGTGTCTGAAGCTGCGTTGTCTGCTTTCATTGCGGCCTCTGCCGCGCTCGCTGCGCAGGATGAGGCATTGCCGGGTTCCTCATGCGGCGAGCCAAAATCGTCACCCGGCAACGCCCCATCCTTCGCGAAGGTGGGTAAGCGCAAGGCGGCTGCGCCTGTGGCTGATGTCGCTTCGGTTGATGGTGCTGTGCTTCAGTGGTTGTCGCTTGAGGGCGCATCGTTGCACAACTTGAATGATGTGAGCGTCGACATTCCGCTCAAGCGTTTGGTGGCCGTGACCGGTGTGTCGGGCTCGGGTAAGTCCACGCTCGCGCGTGATGTGCTGTTGCACAACGTGGCAGCAGCGGTGGCACAACGTTCAACGCAGGCGGGACGCAAACTTGACGACGAAGGCAAACATCCTACCTGGGTGGGGTGCCAGGGTTTGACGGGCTACCAAACCATTGACCGTGTGTTGGAGGTTGACCAAACGCCGATTGGTAAGACGCCACGCAGTTGCCCCGCCACCTACATTGGTTTTTGGGACACGATTCGAAAACTGTTTGCCGAAACCCTAGAGGCCAAAGCGCGGGGCTACGGTGCCGGGCGATTCAGCTTCAACACGGGCGAAGGCCGTTGCCACACCTGCGAAGGTCAAGGCCTGCGCACGATTGAAATGAGCTTTTTGCCCGATGTGAAAGTGCCGTGTGAAACCTGCCATGGTGCACGCTTCAACCCCGAAACCTTGGCGGTGAGCTGGCGCGGCAAGAGCATTGGCGATGTGTTGCAAATGGAAGTGGATGAGGCGGTGGAATTCTTCGCCAGCATGCCCAATATTGCGCATCCTTTGCAGCTGCTCAAAGACGTGGGCTTGGGCTACCTCACCCTCGGCCAGCCTTCACCTACGCTGAGTGGTGGTGAAGCGCAGCGCATCAAACTGGTGACGGAGTTGAGCAAGGTGCGTGACGACGTGACGCGTCGCGGTCAAAAAGCGCCACACACCTTGTATGTGTTGGATGAACCCACAGTAGGTTTGCACATGGCCGATGTAGACAAACTCATTCGCGTGTTGCACCGTTTGGTCGATGGCGGTCACAGCGTGGTGGTGATTGAGCACGACCTCGATGTGATTGCCGAAGCCGATTGGATCATTGACCTCGGACCCGAAGGCGGCAATGGCGGTGGTTTGATTGTGGCTGCAGATACGCCGGAGGCTGTGGTGGCGATGAAGACGCACACGGGGAATGCACTCAAGCCCGTTTTAGCGAGGAAATGAGCGACGCACACGCCGCGAAGAGGGGCTCAGTGGCATTGCCCTAGGCTCCTCTTCGCTGCGCTCAGAATGTCGCTACGGGCAACACCACTGAGCCCCTCTTCGCTCGTTGGTGATCTTTTGGAATTAACCCGCTGTCGACAGCGCCAACCCCGCGTGTTCACGTAAGGGGTGGAAGTGGATCTTGGGGAAACGCTCTTGCGCCAAGCGCACGTCATAAGGTGACGTGCACAAATACGCCAAGGTGTTGGCCGCATCCAAAGCCATGCGCTGTGGATACGCATACGTGAACTCACGCAATTCTGCAGGCGTGTCAGCAGTGATCCAACGTGCACCGGTGTACTGGCAGCTTTCTAGTTTGACATCGCAGTCGTATTCGGCTTTCAAGCGGTGTTGCACCACTTCAAACTGCAACTGGCCCACGGCCCCCAGCAGCATGGCGCCGCCTGCTTCGGGCTTGAACACTTGAATCGCGCCTTCTTCACCCAGTTGGTCCAAGCCTTGTTGCAGTTGCTTGGTGCGCAGTGGGTTTTTCAAAATCACCGTCATGAACAACTCGGGTGCGAAGAAGGGCAAGCCTGTGAATTGCAGTGACGGCCCATCGGTGATGGTGTCGCCCAGTTGCACACCGCCATGGGTGGTGAAGCCGATGATGTCGCCCGCATACGCTTCTTCCACCGCTTCGCGGCGCTGCGACATGAAAGTCACCACGCTGGTGGGACGCA
The DNA here is from genome assembly GCA_041180165.1 of Pseudomonadota bacterium. Lineage (GTDB taxonomy): Bacteria > Pseudomonadota > Gammaproteobacteria > Burkholderiales > Burkholderiaceae_C > Limnohabitans. The sequence continues at coordinate 5,618 of JBEGSC010000014.1, forward strand.
ACTCTTTGGCAGTGCGTTGCACCTTGAGTTTCATGCCCGGTGTGAACTTGCCCGAGGCCACGCGCACAAAGGCAATGCGGTCACGGTGGTTGGCATCCATGTTGGCTTGTACTTTGAACACCACGCCGGCGAAGCCTTCGTCTTCCGGTTGAATGGTTTTTTCCACTGCTTGCTTGTTCACCACCAAGTGGCTCAAGCGTGGGCGGGGTGATGGGGCGAGGTCGACCAAAGCGTCCAGCACTTCCATCACACCAAAGTTGTTCACGCCCGAGCCAAAAAACACAGGGGTTTGTTTGCCCGCCAAGAAAGCTTCTTTGTCGAACTTGGGGGATGCGCCGGTGGCCAGCTCCATGCTTTCCATGGCGGCAGCCCACTCCGCGCCGAAGCGTTCAGCCAGTTGTGCTTGCTCGGTGAGTGGGTGTGTTTCAAAGTCTTGCGGCAAACGCTCGGAGCCCGAGTCAAACACGGTCATGGCTTGCGTGCGCAAGTTGATGATGCCGCCGAACAACTTGCCTTGACCCACAGGCCAAGTCATGGGCACGCAGGGCATGCCGAGTTCGCGTTCAACTTCGTCGAGGATGTCGAGGGGGTCGCGCACCTCGCGGTCCATCTTGTTGACGAAGGTGATGATGGGCGTGTCACGCTGACGGCACACCTCAATCAAGCGGCGGGTTTGCGCTTCCACACCGTTGGCGGCATCGATCACCATGAGCGCCGAGTCCACGGCCGTGAGCACGCGGTAGGTGTCTTCTGAGAAGTCTTTGTGGCCGGGGGTGTCGAGCAAGTTGATGACGTGATCGCGATAGAGCATCTGCATCACAGACGAGGCCACCGAAATACCGCGTTGCTTTTCAATTTCCATCCAATCCGACGTGGCATGGCGGCTGGCTTTGCGGCCTTTGACGGCGCCCGCGATTTGAATCGCGCCCGAAAACAGCAACAGCTTTTCGGTCAGCGTGGTTTTACCTGCGTCAGGGTGAGAAATGATGGCAAAGGTGCGACGACGGCGCACTTCGTTGAGAAAAGAGCTCATGGCGTTGTGCGCGTGCGCACGGCAAATCAAAGGGGCAAATCATAGCGCCCGCTAGGCGTCGGTGGTGGTCCAAGCGTGTTGGATCACGGCATGAATCAGTGCTTCTCGGTCAAAGGGTTTGGGAAGTACGGCACATACGCCAGCTTCTAAACACTCTTTCACAGCATCGGCGGCCACATTGGCCGTCAACGCCACCACAGGCACGCTGGCAAAGGGGTGTATGTTTTCTTGGCGAATGTGTTTCACCACATCGATGCCCGAGATGTCGGGCATGATCAAGTCCATGAGGACCACGTCATAGCGTGTGCTGCGCATTTTTTCGAGTGCTTGTGTGCCGTTGGTGGCCTCTTCAATGTGCGCGTTGGGCAGGCTGCGCATGAGGGTGGCACTGACCACCAAGCGGTTGGTGGCATGGTCGTCCACCACCAAGATGTGAAATGGAATTGGCGATGTGAGCATCTCGTCCATCTGACGCGTCAGGGGTGGTTGTGCGACGTCCATGGGTAAACGCACGGTGAATTGACTGCCATGGCCGAGGCGACTTTGCACCTGGATATCGCCTTTGTGACTTTTGACCAAGCTGCGGGTAATGGCCAGCCCCAGTCCATTGCCATGTAAGGCGTTGTCGGTGTCTTGCTTCTCATCCGCTTTGATTTGCACAAAGGGCTCAAAGATGGCTTCCAAGGAGTGGCTGGGTATGCCTTTGCCTGTGTCTTCGACGCGCACCACCAATGTGCCATGTCTGTCATTGCTCTGCTGGGTTTCAAAACTGGCCTGCATGTGGACATGGCCATGTGTCGTGAATTTCAAGGCGTTGCCTAATAGATTCAAAATGATTTGAGCCAATCGATGGGGATCCATCCACGTCCATGCGGGCAGGCTCGCGTCGAGTGTCAGGGTGTAAGACAGACCAATGTCTGCTGCTTTGGGGGCCAAGGTTTCATGGGTGTTGGTTAACAAGTCGCGCAAGTTGATGGCTTGCTTGCTCAGAATCAATTTGCCTTGCTGAATTTGCGAGAAGTCGAGCAAGTCATTGATGACGGTCACCAGGTGCGAGGCCGAGTTGTGAGCACCTTGCACATAGGGCTGAATTTGGGGCGGCATGTGCGCATCCGTTGACAGCAGTCCCAAATAACCCATGACTGCATTGAGCGGGGTTCGCATCTCGTGGCTCACCATGGCCAAAAAACTGTCTTTGTGTGTGTTCGCCACCATCAAGTTGTGCGACAACATTTGCAAACGACGGTTGGTACGCTCCAAGCTGCGCAAATGTTGTTCGTTGGCCATGTCGTAGGTCTTCACCAAAATCATTTGCGTCAACAGCATCATGGAGAACATGGTCGCTGCAAAGACCATGCTTTCTGAGGAGGCTGTCATTTGTACAGCCCCCGTGTCAGGTGAGGACATGATGTTGATGCTGGTCCAGTGCCCGCGTGATTGCAGGTAGTACAGGGTCAAGACGCTAAGAAATGACATGCCCATCCAAGCCGAAGTCCAATTTCGGTTGGACGTGAAAAGTGGCAGCAGCGGCACAATGGCCAGCCAGACCAAGGCGGGGGACGTGACGCCGCCCGTGACGCAGGCGTTGAACAAAATCACGCTCAAGAGGGTGGCTTGGTAAAGATTCACGCACCAAACCAGGGGCAAGCCTTTGCGCCACA
>JBEGSC010000015.1:0-5803 GCA_041180165.1 Pseudomonadota bacterium
CCTGCGGCGCCTGCAAAAAAGCCACGTGCCAAACGCAAAGCTGCAGAGCCTAAAGCCGAAGTGACTAACGCCCATGTGAGCGAGCCGGCACAAAACACAACTACGCCAGCCGTCACCAGCGAAACCGCTGAAGCCGAGCCAACGGAACAATCAGTCGACCAAGGCGTTCACGTCGAAACCACGCTTCACCTGGCAGGCCTTGTCGAGCCGCAACGCCGCCGCAACAGCCCATGGGCTGGCCTAGACCTCGCAGCCATACAAGCCAACGCGCAAGTACCGCATGTGATGATCGTCATCACCCGCGGTGAAGCGGGTGGTGCGCAATCGCATGTACGCGATTTGTGCCAAACCTTGCAGGGGCGTGTGCAATTCACTGTGGTCATTGGTGGGCCCATCGAAGCGTCTGTGTTGGGCCGTGAACTCACACAACTTGGCATCACCGTGTGCCCCATGCCCGGCATGGTGGAGTCGCTCAACCCGCTCAAGCTGTGGCCTGCGGTGAAGCAGCTGGCCGAACTCATCCACACGCACCAGCCTGACCTTGTGCATGGCCACAGCGCCATTGGTGGTTTGGTGGCACGCGTGGCTGCACATCGTGCACAGGTGCCTTCCATCTACACCGTGCATGGCTTTGGCTTCAAACCCGAGGTGCCGCTGGTGCGCCGCACTGCAGCAGGCTTGGCCGAACGCATGATGGCGCGTTGGACCTCGCACATGATTTGCGTGTCCAAATACGAACGCGACTTAGCCTACAACCTTGCGATCGAGCCCGAACGCATCCACGTCATTCCCAACGGCATTGCGCGGCTACCGCAACCTGAGCCCTCGCCAGCACAGGGCGATGAATCTGCTCACAACACAGTCGCACCGCGCCTGATCATGGTGGCGCGCACCAAAGCCCCCAAACGGCACGACTTGCTGCTGCAGGCTTTGGCCAAAGTACGCAACACCTTGGGCTACGAGCTGCCCGTCACATTGGCAGGCGACGGCCCGCTGACGACCTCACTGCAAGCGCAAGCCAAAACACTCAACCTCAAACTCATCACTTGGGCGGGTGACGTGAGCAACGTGAGCGAACTACTCACACAGCACGAGGTGTTTGTGCTCTTGTCTGACCACGAAGGCATGCCCATCACCGTGCTCGAAGCCATGCGTGCAGGCCTGTGCGTGTTGGCTAGCAGCTTGCCCGGCATTCGCGAGCAAATCAACACTTACCAAGATGGCATCTTGGTGGCCAACACCCCCGAAGCCGTGGCTGAAAAGCTGCTGCAACTCGTGCGCGACCCACACATGCGCAAGCGCCTGGCCCGTGCCGCACAGCAAAAATTTGAAGACAGCTTTGTCGCCGAAACCATGGCCGAGCGTGTGCTGCAGGTGTACCGCCAATGCACGCAAGAAGCCAGCGACACAAAAGCCCCAACGCATGCAGAGGCCAGCACGCAACATAACGCAGGCCTCGTGTCCGCCTCGGTACGCCGCCGCGACGCCTTGCAACGCTGGGCCCTGTGGGGCGTGTGGATGTTGCTACCCAGCCTCATGGCCGCGCAACTGCTGGAAGACGCAGGCGTCATGACCTACCAATTTGGCGAGACGTTGTGGTGGTGCGTGCTGCCCTATGCGGTGGCTACGCACTTGCTCATGCGCGCCTCCAACTTACCTGTGGCCGAGCGCAGCGGTGTGTTGTGGGTGTCCACCACCGCGCCGTTTTTGTTCACACCGTTAGGCTTTGCGCTGTTGCAGCAACCGTACTCACGCGCCGCCGTGGTGTGGGCCTATGCCGCCACCACGTTGTGGTTGTGGTGGGGCTATCGCCGCCACGTCAAACACCGCGCCTTGCGCTTGGTGCACATCGACACCACCGTACCCGCACAACTCGCAGCCTGCCTCAAGCCCAACACGCTTGACCCACAAGCCGTGCAACTCATCGCGTGGAACCCCAACAGCGACACACCGCTACCCGCCTGCGACGGCGTGGTACTTGACCGCCATGTGCGCAGCACCGACGATCGCACCCGCTTGTTGGGCGAGCTGAAGATGCAGCACCTGCGCCTGTACAGCGTTGAAGCCGTGGCCGAACTCACCAGCGGTCGCAAGATGCTGCCCACCGCCACTGACACACTTTGGGAAATCGACAACGACCCCAGCTACGACCGCGCCAAGCGTTTGCTAGATGTAGCCACCGTCATCGCGCTCTCGCCTTTGTGGATGCCCCTCGCGATTGGTGTGGCATTGGCTGTGCGCTTCGACTCCAAAGGCCCCGCGCTGTATTCGCAACCTCGCGTGGGTCGCGATGGCCAAGTGTTCACGCTGTGGAAATTCCGCAGCATGGTGCACGGCTTGCAAGCCCCTGGCGTGCACTTTGCACAAGCCGAAGACCCACGCATCACCCGTGTGGGGCGTGTGTTGCGTCGCACGCGTTTAGACGAACTGCCCCAACTCTTCAACGTGCTCATGGGCCACATGAGCCTCATTGGCCCACGCCCCGAGCAAACTGCGTTTGTGCGCGACTTTGCAGCCACCATCCCGAGCTACCCCTATCGCCACTTGGTGCGCCCAGGCCTTACCGGATGGGCCCAAGTGCAGCAAGGCTACGCCGACAGCGCCGACACCACGCGCATCAAACTCAGCTACGACTTGTATTACGTGGCGCACTACTCGCTCGCGCTCGATTTGCTGATTGCCGCCAAAACCGTCAAGACCGTGTGCACCGGTTTTGGCGCACGCTGAAATGTCCACCGCCTCTCACGCACGTCGCATCCTCTTGCTAGAGGAACCCTCATGGGGCGGCGTGCACACCATGACGCGCACCTTGGCCGATGCGCTCAGCGCGCAAGTCTGGCAAGTGACTGCGCTGCCTTGGCAACAAACGCAATGGCCCACCTTGGTGAGTGCGGCCAAGCAGCACGATGTCATCGTGGCCACACACAACTTTGGCCCCACCTATTGCGGCGCAGCGCTCAAGGCCATCACGGGCAAACCGTTGGTCAGCTGGGTGCATGGCCCGTTGATGGATGTGCTTCACGAGGCGGGGACCTCGGCGGTGAAGAAACTTTGGCTGCGACTGCTCTACAAACAAGTCAGCCAGTTTGTGTGCGTCTCGCGCACCACGCAAGACTCGCTGCTCAGCTTCATCACGCTAGGCAAGCAACAACGCTGCACCGTGGTGCCCAACGGCATTGCCCCCATGCCCGAGGGCCAAGCCATTCATGTGCATGCAGGTCATGGTGGCGGGGGCATGCCGCCTTTGCTTCTGGGTTATGTCGGCCGCTTGTCTGCTGAAAAGCGGCCGCACTTGGCCATCGACGCGTTGCGCTACTTACCCGACGAAGCACAACTGGGCATCGTAGGCGATGGACCCGTGCATCGCAAAATAGTGCACGACAGCATGGACTTGCTCTCGCAAGGCCGCCTGCACTTTTTAGGCAAACACCCCAGCGGTGCCAGCCTTTACAAGCCATGGCAAATGACGTTGCTCACCTCACGCTACGAGGGTTGCCCCATGACGGCACTCGAATCCCTCGCTTGCGGTGTGCCCTGCGTGTCGCTGCCCATCCCCGCCATGCGCGAGCTGTACGACCTAGATGCACCCTATCTGCTAGCCCGTGGCGATGCGCCGGTGTCGTTGGCCGAAGCCGTGATGACCACCCTCAGCCTGCCCGAACAGCAAGTACGAGACGACATGGCCCGCATCGTGGCGCGGCATCACATCGATGGGTTTGTGGGGAATTGGCAAGAGGTGCTGCGTGCTATGTAAATCAGTGTTGACAAAGGGGCGGCTCAAATACCATTGCTAAAGCGTGTTTTATCCTCAGCCACCTCGCTACAAACATTCCCAGCAAGTCATCTGCTCGCGCGTCTGAGCCCGGCTGTGGCAACTGGCTATCGAAAATTACGGATTTAAGAATCGTAAATTACGGAAAATAATGCCAACTATTTAGAGGCCTGCTTGTTTGTATTGGCCTAGTCTGCGCGGGACGAAGTGCGCCGCTCAATCTCTCTGGAGGGGTGTAACCCATCTTAAAAAGCACCAAAAATGACCTGAATTTGCTTGATTTATTTAAATAAAATCATATACTTATTTGCATTTATCTAACCAGGTAAAAATAAGCCCATCATGAACATCACCGAACGCATCAGACGCTCTATCCGCAATCGCGCGGATTTGGTGTTTAGACCTACAGACTTCTTGCTATTTGGCAGCGAAGCGTCTGTTAAGCGCGCCCTCAAAGAGTTGACAGATTTAGGTGTGCTTGTTCGCTTAGGTGTTGGGATTTATGCAAAAGCAAAACCTAGCGTTATTTCGGGCAAGTCCATTCCCATTCAGCCATTGGAGGTGCTTGGACCACAGGCCCTAAGCAAACTTGGTGTGCGCCTGAAAGAATCGGTACAAACAGCCAATTACAACTCGGGACGCAGCACACAAGTGCCCACAGGCCTCGTGATCAACATTGGCAAACAACGCATCAGCCGAAAAATTGGTTTCAACGGCAAGTTTTTGCAATACGAGCGCGCGTGAGAGCACTGCCTGATGATCGCCGTGAACTGATTGATGCCTTGGTTGCTGAGGCAGATGTTGGCGATGTCACGGCCGGTTTACTTGAAAAAGACGAACATCTCACTGCTGCACTACAAACTGTTTTTAAGCTTCGCTTTGAACACGCCACCTTAGTCTTTTGCGGTGGAACCAGTTTGTCGAAAGCTCACGGCCTGATAGATCGCATGTCAGAAGATGCAGACATCAAAGTCGTGCTTTCTGCGGCAACTTCAAACTGGTCAAACAACCAACTCCGTCGTTATCTTGGCGATGAAGTAAGAGAACAAATTGCCAATGCGCTAAGAGCGATAGGGCTTGTCGAGGATGAAAACGCACGTCGCTCTTTGAACGACAACCAATATCTACACAGCCAATGGGCATACAAGCGTACATATGACGGCATTGGCGCCTTACGCCCCAACCTGCAACTAGAGCTAACCGCACGCTCGCCAGCTCTGCCGATAGAAACCGGGTTGCTGGGCACTTTGGCAGACAAACTTGCCAAACGTGCGGGCGATACATTCTCAGCGCCTGTAGTTTCTATTTCAGAAACATTGGCCGAGAAAGTTTTATCTTTTTTAAGAAGGTTTGCTCAACACCGGGCGGGGATGATGCTGCAGCCATGGGATACAGCACTGGTGCGGCATATTTATGACGTGCACTGCATCATCTTTCACAAACCTGAAGCAATTCACAACGCGATGTCTGCTTTTTCGGCACTGACTGCCCTAGACGCTTCAGAGTTTGGACACCAAGACGCTACTTTTCAAAAAGATCCCAAAGCAACGCTTGTCCATGCGCTGCAACGGCTGAGCACTGACAAACAGTCACGTGATGAATACCAACAGGTATTGTTGCCATTGATTTATGGGAAATCCAGGTTTTCCTACGATGAGGCAATGGGCAGTTTTAGCACCACGGCACATCAATTGATAAATGCGCTACAAGCATAACGATGGCTAATAACCTTCCCAAACCCATCATCTGCATCCACTTCGTACGCGGTGGCCCCGCCTACTTGCCCGAGATTGATGCGTATGTTGACTTCATCACCTCACACGGCCATCAAGCCCTAGTGCACGACACGGGGGCCACAGTGCCACTTAATGCGCAAGTGGTGTGGTGGATGTGCGGGCGCGTGCCAAGCGCTGAGGCACGCCGCTTGAAAAACGCTTTTCACATCCACGAATACGCCTCTACCTCCGCCCCACCCAAAGCATGGCTGAAAGACTTCGTCAAACACTGGACTCAGCCCAAGCCCGACTACCG
>JBEGSC010000016.1:0-5384 GCA_041180165.1 Pseudomonadota bacterium
GCGGTCCACACATCATGGGCCGCTTGCAAGCGATGAATGCCAGTTTTGGGCAGCGGCGTGAGGATGGTGCGACGCTCTTGGTAGAGCTGGCTTTCGGCATGTTCGATACCCGCCACTTCTTTGCCGGCAATGGGATGTGCAGGCACAAAGCAACTCAGGCGTTCACCCAAAGTGGCTTGAGCAGCGGCAATCACATCGCATTTGGTGGAGCCCACGTCCATCAGCAATGCGTTGGGTTGAAGCACATCGCGCATGGCAGCAAAGCCGCTGTGCATGGCGCCTACAGGTACGGCGAGCAAGACGAGGTCAGCGCCTTGCACGGCTTCGGCAACGCTGGCACAGGCTTGGTCGATGACTTTGAGTTCAACCGCACGTTGGCGGGTTTTTTCAGACGCGCTGAAGCCGACGATGGTTTGCACAAGCCCCGCCTTGCGCAAAGCGAGCGCGAACGAGCCGCCCATCAGGCCACAGCCGATGAGGGCTAGTCGTTGGAATGTCATTCTGAAACGGGGTAAGAACCCAACACTTTGTAAAACGCGCACAAACCTTGCAGCTCTTGCAGCGCGGCCGCCACATGGGGCTGGCTGATGTGGCCTGCGATGTCGATGTAGAAGTAGTACTCCCACTGGCCCGATTTGGCAGGGCGCGATTCGAAGCGTGTCATGGACACGCCATTGTTTTTGAGTGGCACCAACAAGTCATGCACAGCGCCTGGGCGGTTGGGCACAGACACCACGAGGCTGGTGCAGTCGTTGCCAGACGCAGGCGGTGTGGCCAAGGTTTGCGGCAAGCTGATGACGGCAAAGCGTGTCCGGTTGTAGGCCTCGTCTTGAATGGCGTGGTGCACGATGTGCAGTCCAAACTGGCTGGCTGCGCGCTCGCTGGCCAGGGCTGCCCACTTGGGGTTGGTTGCGGCCAGGCGTGCGCCTTCGGCATTGCTGGACACAGCACGTCGCTCTGCCAGCGGCAGGTGTTGGCTCAGCCAGCCTTGGCATTGCGCCAGTGCTTGTGGGTGAGCCATCACCACTTCGATGTCACTGTCTGAGTTGATTTGACGCATCAAGTTGTGACGCACCAAGAGGCTCACTTCACCCACCACATGCACGGGCGAGCGTAAGAACAAGTCAAGCGAGCGAGCCACCACACCTTCGGTGGAGTTTTCCATCCCGACCACGCCATATTGGGCCGTGCCTGCAGCGGTGGCGTGGAAGACCTCATCAAAGTTGGCGCAGTAAATGAGGTTGGCCGCGCTGCCAAAAAACTCAATCGCAGCTTGTTCGCAAAACGTGCCTTGGGGCCCGAGCACCGCCACGCGTTGTGGCGCTTCAAGCGCCAAGCAAGCCGACATGATTTCGCGCCAGATGGAGGCTACGTGTTCGTTCTTGAGCGGGCCTGGGTTGGCTTGGGTGATCTTGTCGATCACTTGGGCCACACGGTCGGGGCGGAAGAAGGGCGAGCCTTCAGCGCGTTTGATCTCGCCAACTTGTTCGGCCACTTTGGCGCGGTCGTTGACCAACTGCAGCAACTGTTTGTCGAGCGCATCGATCTGCACGCGCAGCGCGGCAAGGGCTTCGGATTGAACGGGTTGTTGGCTCATGTGTTTAGGCTTGTGTTTTTTCAAACGCTTGCATGTAGTTCACCAGCGCTTGCACGCCTTCGATGGGCATGGCGTTGTAGATGCTGGCGCGCATGCCGCCGACCGACTTGTGGCCTTTGAGTTGCAGCAAACCTGCGGCTTTGGCACCTGCCAAGAAAGCATCGTTGCGTGATTCGTCGGCCAAAAAGAAGGGCACGTTCATGCGTGAGCGGCAGTCGTGCGCTACTTTGTTGCTGTAAAAGCTAGAGCTGTCCAAAAAGTCGTACAGCAGCTTGGCTTTGGCGATGTTTTGTTGCTCCATCGCAGCCACACCACCTTGGCGTTTGAGCCACTGGAAGGTCAAGCCTGCCATGTAGATGCTGTAGGTGGGTGGCGTGTTGTACATCGAGCCGTTGTCGGCCACAGTTTTGTAGTTGAACGCGCTGGGGCAAGCCTTGAGTGCGTGGCCCAACAAGTCTTCGCGCACGATGACGAGCGTGACCCCCGCAGGACCAATGTTCTTTTGTGCGCCGCCAAAGGCCACGCCGACTCGTGACCAGTCGACGCTGCGCGAGAGTACGTGTGACGAAAAGTCAATCACCAGCGGTGCATCAGAGCCAAGTGCTTTGAGGTCGGGCAGGGTGTGAAACTCCACCCCGTGAATGGTTTCGTTGGTGCAGATGTGCACGTATTGCGCTTTGCTGCTGAGTTGCCATTGCGCAGCGCCAGGGATGGATGTGAAGTGGCTCTCAGCGCCTGAGGCCGCCAAATGCGAGGTGCAGTATTTGGTAGCTTCTTTGTACGACTTCTCGCTCCAGCTGCCGGTGACCACCACATCGACGGTTTCGCCACGTGAAAGGTTCAAAGGCACGATGGCGTTTTCGGCCAAGCCCCCGCCTTGCATAAACAAAATTTTGAAGTGCGCAGGCACTGCCAACAGCTCACGCACATCGGCTTCGGCTTGTTCGTAGATGCTGATGAACTCTTTGCCGCGATGGCTCATTTCCATCACGCCCATGCCGCTGCCATGCCAATCGGTCATCTCGGCGGCGGCTTGCTGCAACACCTCCAGCGGCATGGCCGCTGGGCCTGCAGAAAAGTTATACGGACGCGTCATCTGCGAATCAAGCCTCGTCGCCTGTGGCGTTGTCTTCTGCGCTGTCGCTGTCGGTCGCGTTGGCGTCGTTTTCAACGATGCGTTGCAAGCCGGACAACTTAGCGCCTTCATCCAAACCAATCAGGGTCACACCTTGTGTGGCGCGGCCCATTTCGCGGATTTCAGCCACGCGGGTGCGCACCAACACGCCGGTGTCGGTGATCAGCATGATTTCGTCTTCGGCTTGCACCAAGGTGGCCGCCACAACTTTGCCGTTGCGTTCGGATTGCTGAATGGCAATCATGCCTTTGGTGCCACGGCCGTGGCGGGTGTATTCGCTGATGTTGGTGCGTTTGCCGTAGCCGTTTTCGGTGGCAGTGAGCACGCTGGCGCGAGCCACGCCTTCGTCGGCAACAGCCGTTGGATCTTCTTGTTCAGACACCAACATGGCAATGACGCTTTGGCCTTCTTCGATCATCATGCCGCGCACACCGCGGGCACTGCGACCCAAGGGGCGCACATCGTTTTCGTCAAAGCGCACGGCTTTGCCACCGTCGCTGAACAGCATCACGTCATGCTTGCCGTCGGTCAGGGCCGCGCCAATCAGGAAGTCGCCTTCGTCCAAGTTGACGGCAATGATGCCGCCTTTGCGCGGGTTATTGAATTCGTCGAGCGATGTCTTCTTGACCGTGCCCATGGACGTGGCCATGAACACAAATTGGTCTTCAGGGAAGGTGCGTGCTTCGCCGGTGAGGGCCAAGACAACGTTGATTTTTTCACCTTCTTGCAGCGGGAACATGTTGACGATGGGGCGACCACGCGAGCCGCGCGAGCCTGCAGGTACTTCCCACACCTTGAGCCAGTACAAACGGCCACGGTTGGAGAAGCACAGTAAATAGTCGTGCGTGTTGGCGATGAAGAGCTGGTCAATCCAATCGTCTTCTTTGGTGACAGCAGCTTGCTTGCCACGGCCGCCGCGCTTTTGCGAGCGGTATTCAGACAAAGGCTGGCTCTTGATGTAGCCGCTGTGGCTTAGCGTGACCACCATATCGGTGGGGGTGATCAAGTCTTCGGTGCTCAGGTCTTGTGCGCTGTGCTCAATCTCGCTGCGACGTGCGCCGAGCTTGCTTTGGCCGAATTCGTTTTTCACCACAGTCAGCTCGTCGCCAATGATGGTGGACACGCGCTCGGGCTTGGCCAAGATGTCGAGCAAGTCGTCGATTTCGGCCATCACGTCTTTGTATTCGTTGACGATCTTGTCCTGCTCAAGACCCGTCAAGCGCTGCAGACGCATTTGCAAAATTTCTTGGGCTTGGGTGTCGCTCAAGCGGTACAGGCCGCTGTCGCCCATGCCAAATTCTTTTTCCAAACCGTCAGGGCGGTAGTCGTCGGCGTTGATCACGCCACCGTCAGCGCGGCTGCGGGTGAGCATTTCACGCACCAGCTGGCTGTCCCATGATTTGCTCATCAACTCGGCCTTGGCCACAGGTGGCGTGGGCGCGTTGCGGATGATGCGAATGAACTCGTCGATGTTGGCCAAGGCCACAGCCAAACCTTCCAGCACATGGCCGCGTTCGCGGGCTTTGCGCAGGGTAAAGATGGTGCGGCGTGTCACCACTTCGCGTCGGTGACCCAAGAAGACTTCAATCAAGTCCTTCAAGTTACACAGCTTGGGTTGGCCGTCAATCAAGGCCACCATGTTGACGCCAAAAGTGTCTTGCAGCTGAGTTTGTTTGTAGAGGTTGTTCAACACCACCTCAGGCACGGCCCCGCGCTTGAGTTCAATCACCAAGCGCATGCCCGACTTGTCGGATTCGTCTTGGATGTGGCTGATGTCTTCAATCTTCTTTTCGTGAACCAACTCGGCCATGCGTTCTTGCAAGGTCTTTTTGTTCACTTGGTAGGGCAGCTCATCCACGATGATGGCTTGGCGCTGGCCTTTGTCGATGTCTTCAAAGTGGCACTTGGCGCGCATCACCACACGGCCGCGGCCAGTGCGGTAAGCGTCTTTGACGCCGGTGATGCCATAAATGATGCCGGCGGTGGGGAAGTCGGGCGCGGGGATGATTTCCATCAAATCGTCCACGCTCGCCTCTGGGTTGCGGAGCATGTGCAAGCACGCGTCCACCACTTCGTTCAGGTTGTGGGGTGGAATATTGGTGGCCATGCCCACGGCAATGCCTGAGGAGCCGTTGACCAACAAATTAGGAATGCGGCTGGGCAGCACCAAAGGCTCTTTTTCAGAGCCGTCGTAGTTAGGTCCGAAATCGACGGTTTCTTTGTCGATGTCGCTCAACATTTCGTGAGCGATCTTGGATAAACGGATTTCCGTGTAACGCATCGCCGCAGCGTTGTCGCCGTCGACCGAGCCGAAGTTGCCTTGGCCATCCACCAACATATGGCGCAGCGAGAAGTCTTGGGCCATACGCACGATGGTGTCGTACACCGCGCTGTCGCCGTGGGGGTGGTATTTACCGATGACGTCACCCACGATACGGGCTGACTTCTTATAAGGACGGTTCCAGTCGTTGTTGAGCTCGTGCATCGCGTACAACACGCGGCGGTGCACTGGCTTTAAGCCGTCACGCGCATCGGGGAGGGCGCGGCCCACAATCACGCTCATGGCGTAATCTAGGTAGCTGCGACGCATCTCCTCTTCTAGGCTGATGGGCAGGGTTTCTTTGGCGAACTGGGTCATGAAAGAGGCCGTAA
>JBEGSC010000017.1:0-4772 GCA_041180165.1 Pseudomonadota bacterium
GCTTCGTAGTTATGCACCGCGATGTTTCTGAAGCCGACTGATTTCTTAAGCTGATCTGCCACACTTGCTGAAAGCACTTTTTGTTGAGCGAGTATCTCGAAGGTTTGCCCCATCGTTTCAGGCGCAGGCATATTCATTGTGGAAATGATGTGCGAGCCAATGTCAACTGTCAGCTGTACTGCGCGGCTTAGATTGAGTGCAATGATGTCTTGTAGGTCAAAGTTGCGTTGAAGTTCCGCCGCATCTACGGGAAATTTATCTTGAATGCGCTGTAAGCAACGGCGCAATGACTCGAGCTTTTGGTCAATTACTTGCCGATCCATGCCATGCGCCTTTCGGTAAGGATTCTGTTTTGCAAGGGGACAAAGTCAGCTTGCTCAATCAAGTGTCTGTAGAGGAGCTGAGCGTAGGCCTGATCTGACCCGATGATTCTTCGCCCATGTTTGAGAGCCTGCCCGAGCAAGGGCTCGGGAGCAGCGTGTACATCAACCAAGTCAATTGGCCGACCGGTGGCCATGGCCAAAGCTTCGATGATTTGAATTTTTTCTGCCGCCACGAGTGGCTTTTCCGCAATGACAGCAAGATCTATATCGCTTTGCGCATTGGAAGCACCACTTGCAACTGAGCCAAACAAAATGGCAAGTTTGATTTGCGGGAAGCCCGTGAAGACTTTTCGCAATAGTTCGTCAATAGGGTTGATGGCGGCTGACATGGTTGGACACGAAGCTTAACTGATTGAAACAGTAAAAATCTTGTTGCTGGGGTGGTGGTGTCGGGTTAAAGTGAAACATATTTTTAGAGAGATTTGATCATGTCTACCAAAAACCCATTTGATCCCGCAGCAATGTCTGACAACGTGAAAGAGCAAGCCCAGCAAATTTGGCTGGCTGGCTTAGGCGCGTTTGCCAAGGCCCAACAAGACGGCACCAAGGCGTTTGAAAAACTGGTGAGCGACGGCATCACCATGCAGCGCAAGGTACACACCACCGCCGAAGAAAAGCTGGCCGAGGCCACACAGAAAGCCCAGCAAGCCGCACACACACTGAGCGAGCGAGCCACCGGCCAATGGGGCAAGCTAGAAGGTATTTTTGAAGAGCGCGTGGCCAAGGCTTTGCACAGTTTGGGCCTGCCATCTGCTGCAGAGATGAAGGCATTGCATGCGCGTGTGGCTGCGCTTGAAGCGCAGCTGGCTGTGAAACCAAAAGCTGCAACGAAGGCGAAGCCTGCAGCTAAGCCCGCCGCTAAAACTGCCGCGAAGAAAGCACCAGCTAAGAAAACAGCCAAAAAATAATTGGGTTCTGACCCCAATAAGTTAATCATGGCAAAGAAAGCGCCACGTCGTACCGCAGAGCGGATTTTGGAGGTCACGCTCGACCTCTTTAACCGCTTTGGCGAGCCCAATGTGTCGACCACATTGATCTCGTCCGAGCTCAACATCAGCCCTGGCAACCTTTACTACCACTACCCTGCCAAAGAAGAGCTGGTCACTGCGCTGTTTAACCGCTACGAGGCGGCGCTGGATGAGCTGCTTGACGCAGCGCCCGGCGTGCACGATGTGGAAGACGCTTGGTTTTTCATGCACACGCTGTTTGAGCTGGTGTGGCAATACCGCTTTTTGTACCGCGATTTGAACGACTTGCTGAGCAAGAACCGCAAGCTCGAAACCCACATCAAAGATGCGCTGCTGCACAAGACCACCGCGTTTCGCACATTGCTTGACAGCCTTGAGCACGATGGCGCATTGGCCATGACAGTCAGCGAACGAGAAGCCACCGCCACGCACATGGTGGTGATGCTGACGTGGTGGCTGAGCTACGAATACGTGCGCGACCCGCGCCATGCGCTAGAACCCGAAAGCGCGCAGGCTTCGCTCCTGCGCGGGGCTAAGAGTGTGTTGAGTTTGCTGTTGCCTTATGCAACGGCTGAGCACAAAATGCATTTGAACGCGCTGCTCTCCGCTTATTGAGACCCAACAACTCACAGCCAAAGTGAGTTAAATAATTGGGTTCTGACCCCGATTAACTAATCAGCGCAGCGAAGCTTCTACGAGCTTGACCCAATACGTTGCCCCCAACGGAATGAGCGCATCGTTGAAATCGTAATTCGGGTTGTGCAAGGTGCAAGGCCCTTCGCCATGCCCCATCTCTCGGTGTCCACCATCGCCATTGCCGATGAAGCAATACGCTCCGGGCTTGGCTTGCAGCATGTACGAAAAGTCTTCCGCGCCCATGGTGGGCTCTTGAGGCAACACATTGGCGGCGCCCACGATGTCAGCCATCACCTCGCGAGCAAATTCAGTTTCAGCGGGGTGGTTGATGGTGGGCGGATAGTTGCGTTCAAACTCGAACGTGCATGTCGCACCAAAGGCAGCGCTGGTATGTGCAGCTACATCGCGCATGCGTTGCTCGATCATGTCGAGCACTTCCACACTGAAGGTGCGCACCGTGCCTTGCAGCTCGCAGTGGTCGGGCACCACGTTGGTGGCTTCGCCAGCATTGATCATGGTGACGGAGATGACACCTGCATCGACTGGCTTTTTATTTCGACTCACAATGGTTTGAAAGGCTTGCACCATTTGGCAAGCGATCACCACAGGGTCAATGCCGTTGTGTGGCAACGCAGCGTGGCAGCCTTTGCCATGAATGGTGATTTTGAATTCGTTGCTTGAGGCCATCACAGGGCCAGCGCTCAGCGCAAACTGACCTTCTTTGAGGCCCGGCCAGTTGTGCATACCGTAGACGGCTTGCATGGGGAATTTGTCAAACAAGCCATCGCGAATCATTTCGCGGGCACCGCCACCGCCTTCTTCTGCGGGTTGGAAGATGAAGTACACGGTACCGTCAAAGTCTTGGTGCTTGGCCAAATATTGCGCAGCCGCCAAGAGCATGGCCACATGGCCGTCATGCCCGCAGGCGTGCATCTTGCCGGCGTGTTGGCTGGCGTGGGCGAATTGGTTGAACTCTTGCATGGGCAATGCGTCCATGTCGGCCCGCAAGCCAATGGCGCGGTCACTTGTGCCGCATTTCAAAATACCCACCACACCGGTTTTACCCATACCGCGATGGATGGGAATGCCCCACTCGGTCAGCTTTTGCGCCACTAGGTCAGCTGTGCGAATTTCTTCAAAACACAGCTCGGGGTGGGCATGAATGTCGCGGCGAATGGCAGCTATGGAGTAAGCTTGCTTGGTAATGGCGTCAAGAACTTGCATGCTTAAAGTCTAGCGGGGTATTGCACTGGGGAAAACGCCGCCATATACTCAACGTATCCACCAAGGAGCTGTAATGTCTATCACCTCTGTTTTCACCAACAATCGTTCACAAGCGGTGCGTCTACCCGCGGAGTTGCGCCTGCCTGAGTCGGTGAAAAAAGTGGATGTTCGCGCCAGGGGCAACGAGCGCATCATTTCGCCGGTGGGCCACACGTGGGACCAGTTTTTTATGAATGGCCCGACGGTCAGCGACGACTTTATGAGCGAACGCGCGACGCAACACCAAGCTGACCGAGAAGCACTTTGATGCTGACCTATTTATTGGATACCAACATCATCATTTATGTGATGAAGCGCCGCCCCCTAGAGGTGTTGAGCATCTTCAACGCGAACGCTGGCCGCATGGCGATATCCGCCATCACGTTGGCAGAGCTCTACCACGGTGCAGAAAAAAGCGCGAAAGTTCATCAGAATTTATTGGCCATTGAAGAGATCAGCAGCTTGTTAGATGTGTTGCCCTACACGGGTAAGGCGGCGCAGCATTACGGGTCGATTCGAGCATCGCTGGAACATGCGGGGCAACCCATTGGTTTGAATGACTTGCACATCGCCGCGCACGCCAGAAGCGAGGGGCTCACCCTCGTGACCAACAACTGGGGCGAGTTTTCACGTGTGCCAGGTTTGTTGGTTGAAAACTGGATTTCAACGAATTAAGCGCTCAGCCTAGGCTGCTGAAAGGTGCACCTACGCGAGCCAATCGTTGCTGAGATATCTCTAGCAAGCCATCAAAGATGAGCGAGTCGATCAACTCAAACTGAACCGACATGCTGGGGGCCATCTTCCAGCCTGCGCCCCCGGTCATGTAGCACGCGGGCTCTGTGCCGCAGTGTTGGCGCACGTGGTGGACCATGCGCTCGACCGCGCCTGCAATGGCAAACGTACCGCCGCTGGTGAGGGCATCGCTGGTGTTGGTGGGGAACTCACACACCTCACCCGTGGGTACGCGTAGGCCAGCCGTACCCGACTCGAGCGCGCGCAGCATGATGCCGTGACCGGGCAAGATGAAGCCGCCCAAAAATTTGCCGCTCGCGTCAATCGCTTCTACCGTGACTGCTGTGCCAACCATGACAACCACCATGGGTTTGGCTGCACCGCCGTTGGCTTGGCGAAGCATGCGGGCGTGTGCGCCAATCATGGCCACCCAACGGTCGGCGCCTAGGCGTGTGGGGTGGTCGTAACCGTTGGTGAGCCCTGCTTCAGCGGCAGACGACACGGCCCAGTGCGGCGTGATGTCCCACAGCTCCATTTGCTCTTCGACGCGGCGGCGAATGGCCTCGCCTGCCACGATGCAGCCCAGCATGTGCGTGGGCTCGGGCAGTTCACGCCAGTCCTCGTCGGCCAAGCGGTCGATATTTTCTAAAAACACCGCACCGCTGCCCAGCAGTTTGGCGCCTGGTGCAGGGTTGTCGTACAAGCCCCACTTGAGGCGTGTGTTGCCCACATCGAGTGCAAGAAATGTCATGGGCTTTGAATCAGTTTTGGCGCCAAGGCAAGCCACGCA
>JBEGSC010000018.1:0-4483 GCA_041180165.1 Pseudomonadota bacterium
TGGGCCATGAAGGCCACAACAAAGCCGCCAACATGCCCGACGATGCCGAGGTGTGTGGTTGCAATGGCGTGAAAAAAGGCGCGATTTGCAAAGCCATCAAAGACAAAGGTTTGTTCACCTTGGATGATGTGCGCAAGCACACCAAGGCTAGCGCCTCGTGCGGCTCGTGCACGGGCTTGGTCGAACAAATTTTGATGTTCACCGCTGGCGGTGACTACTCTGCCACGCCAAAGAAAAAAGCCATCTGCGGCTGCACCGAGCACAGCCACCAAGAAGTGCGTGATGCGATTTCGCAGAACAAGCTGTTGACCAACGATGCAGTCTTTGAGTTTTTGAATTGGAAAAAACCAAGCGCAGACACCAAAGCCACGGGCTGCGCCACTTGCCGCCCGGCCATCAACTATTACCGCATGAGCAGCTGGCCAAAAGAGGCCTTAGACGACCCCCAAAGCCGCCTCATCAACGAGCGCAGCCACGCCAATATCCAAAAAGACGGCACCTACAGCGTCATTCCACGCATGTGGGGGGGAGAGACCACCGCCGATGAATTGCGCCGTATTGCCGACGTGGTGGACAAGTACAAGATCCCCACCGTCAAGGTCACAGGTGGTCAACGCATTGACTTACTCGGTGTAAAGAAAGAGGACTTGGTCAATGTGTGGAAAGACATAGGCATGCCCAGCGGCCACGCCTATGCCAAAGCTTTGCGCACCGTCAAAACCTGCGTGGGCAGCGAGTGGTGCCGCATGGGCACCCAAGACAGCACGCAAATGGGCAAAGATCTTGAAAAGGCCATGTGGCGTATGTACGCACCGCACAAGGTGAAGTTCGCCGTGTCGGGCTGCCCGCGCAACTGCGCAGAAGCAGGCATCAAGGACGTGGGCATCATCGGCGTAGACAGCGGCTGGGAGATGTACATCGCGGGCAACGGTGGCATCAAAACCGAAGTGGCCGAGTTCTTTGTGAAGGTCAAAACCTCCGAAGAAGTGATGGAGTACACCGGTGCCTTCATGCAGCTCTACCGTGAAGAAGGTTGGTACTTGGAGCGCACCGTGCATTACGTTAACCGGGTTGGCATGGACTACGTGAAGAAAAAAATCTTAGACGACGAAGCAGGCCGCAAAGCCTTGTGGGCACGCTTGCAATTCACGCTCGACGGCGAACCAGATCCATGGTTTGAGTTCGACAAAGCGCAAGTCGATACGCGCCAATTTGAAGCCATCACCGTTTAAGGAAATACACCATGACCGAATGGAAAGTCATTTGTAAAGTTGACGATATCCCCGTGCTTGGCGCACGGCGGGTGCAGCGCGCCAAGGGTTTAGAAGTGGCGGTGTTTCGCAATGCCGAAGACAAAGTATTTGCCTTGCTAGACCAATGCCCACACAAGCGTGGCCCGTTGAGCCAAGGTTTGGTGTTTGGAGAAACCGTGGTGTGCCCATTGCACAACTGGCACATTGGTTTGGCCGACGGGTGCGCCCACGCCCCTGACGTTGGCTGTACCACCCGCTTTGCGGTGCGTTTAGAAAACGGCAATGTGGCCTTGGATGTGAACGAGCTCAACACGCTCGCCATTGACGACGCCACGGTCGCGAACTGAAACACACTAACGGCTCGAAACAACCCATGAAAGAAACGCGTTCAACCTGCCCCTACTGCGGTGTAGGCTGCGGCGTCATCATTGAATCAAATGCGGGCCACATCACTGGTGTGCGGGGCGACCCTGCGCACCCTGCCAACTTTGGACGCTTGTGCAGCAAGGGGGCTTCACTACACCTATCGGCCAGTCCCGTGATGGCCGCGCAAACGCGTTTGCTGCAACCCATGCGCCGTTTGGTGCGTGGTGGCAGCTTGCAGCCCACAAATTGGGATAGCGCCATGCAGTTGGCCAGCCAAACACTGGGCAACATCGTGCGCACACACGGGGCCGATGCACTGGGATTTTATGTGTCGGGTCAGCTATTGACCGAAGACTATTACGTGTTCAACAAACTCGCCAAAGGTTTGCTGGGCACCAACAACATCGACACCAACTCACGCCTGTGTATGAGCAGCGCGGTAGCGGGCTACAAACTCACCCTCGGCGCAGACGCCCCACCCGCTTGCTACGACGATGTGATGCAAGCCAATTGCTTGTTCATTGCGGGCAGCAACGCAGCGTATGCGCACCCTGTTTTGTTCAGACGCATCGAGGACGCACGCGCTAAGAACCCGAACCTCAAAATCATCGTGGCCGACCCGCGCCGCACCGACACAGCCAGCAGTGCTGACTTGCACTTGGCATTGCAACCCGGCACCGATGTGACGCTGTTTCACGGCATGTTGCATGTGATGCTGGCAGAAGGCTGGGTAGACAACGCCTACATCGCCGCGCACACAGAGGGCTTTGAAGCACTGCAAACACTGGTAGCCGACTACACACCCGCGCGCGTGCACGAGGTGTGCGGCATCACACCCGAACAACTGTTGCAAGCCACACGCTGGTTTGCGGGCACACCCGACCACAACAAGGCCAATACACCCAACCCCGCGTGGCGCACGCTCAGCCTATATTGCCAAGGCTTGAACCAATCGAGCAGTGGCACAGCCAAAAATGCCTCTCTCATCAACCTGCATTTAGCAACGGCGCAAATTGGCAAAGCAGGCGCAGGCCCCTTCTCGCTGACGGGCCAACCCAACGCCATGGGAGGCCGCGAAGTGGGCGGTTTGGCCAATCTCATTAGCGCACACCGCGACATGAGCAAGCCCGAACATCGCGCTGAAGTCGCAGCCCTGTGGGGCATTGACGATGTGCCTTCTAAGCCCGGTAAAACCGCCGTAGAAATGTTTGAAGCCGCCGCTGACGGTGAAATCAAAGCGCTGTGGATTGCCTGCACCAACCCTGCCCAATCCATGCCCGACCAAACCACGGTGCGCCGTGCTTTAGAACGCGCCGAGTTTGTGGTGGTGCAAGAAGCCTTTGCCAGCGCCGAAACCTGTGACTTCGCCGACCTTCTGTTACCCGCCACCACCTGGGGCGAAAAAGCAGGCACGGTTACCAACAGCGAACGCCGCATCACCCGCGTGCGTGCCGCTGTGCCAGCACCCGGACAAACCAAACACGATTGGCAAATCGTGGTGGACTTGGCCATACGATTGGCACAAGAGCAAGGCGTGGCTCCACACAAAGAAGGCCTGCACATGGCCTACACCTCGCCCGAAGAAATTTGGCTGGAGCATCGCGAATCCACCCGTGGTCGCGACCTCGACATCACCGGCCTGAGCTACGCGCATTTAGATGAAAGCCCTGAGCAGTGGCCCATGCGCGAAGGTGCTACACAAGGCCAAGCGCGTTTGTATGAAGACGGCCTATTCGCCACCGCCAATGGCCGTGCCAAATTTGCAGCCCTGCCCTATGTGCCCACTGTAGAAGTGCGTGAATCGCGCTTTCCGTTCTCGCTCAACACAGGTCGCTTGCGTGATCAGTGGCATGGCATGACGCGCACAGGCTTGGTGGGCAAACTGTTTGGCCATGTACCCGAACCCATGGTGCAACTGCATCCAGACGACATGGCACGGCTTGGCTTTGACGAGGGCACTTTGGTGCACGTCACCAGCAAACGTGGCTCCATCGTATTGCCTGCCCAAGCCAGTGCCGACCTCGGTGCAAACCAAGCGTTTATTGCCATGCATTGGGGTGCAGCGTTTTTAAGCGGACGTGACCACCAAAACAAACCACTCGCGGGGGTGAACGCCATCACCACCTCGGCGTATTGCCCCACCTCGAAGCAGCCCGAGCTCAAGCATGCGGCAGTCAAAGTGCTCAAAGCCGAATTGCCTTGGACTTTACTCGCCGTGGCATGGCTGCCCGAGCAAAAAGCACAAACCATTTTGCAAAATCTGCGTGCGCGCATGGTGCAGTTTGAATTCGCCAGCTGTGTGCCGTTCAGCGATACACCTACCGAGGGCACAGCCCGTCAAGGCGTATTGATGCGTGCGGCCTGCAGCGAAGCGCCTGACATGGCGCTCCTGCATGACATCGAACGACTCTTAGGGCTCAACGGTACAGACAGCCTGCGCTACGTCGATGTCAAACGCAGCCAACTACGTAGTCTGCGATTGCAACATATCGAGGCCAATCCAACCAAAGACATACAACTTAGCGCCTTCCTCATTGCAGGCGACACCTCGGCCGAAACGTGGCTCAAAGCCTTGCTGCAAACCCAAGCGTCAACCCACGCCTATGGTCGTCGTTTGTTGATGACTGGCAGCAAACCACCTGTGGCCTTGATCGATGCGGGTAATACGGTGTGCAGCTGTGTGGGAGTGAAAGACATTGCCATTCACAGTCACCTCAAAATTTACAAAGGCGACAGTGCACAACGCTTGGCCTCATTGCAAGGCACCCTTAAGTGCGGCACCCAATGCGGTTCGTGCGTGCCTGAACTGCGCCGCATGATTCAACTCACCGAGAGCACGACATGAAAAAGCAGCAGACACACCA
>JBEGSC010000019.1:0-3358 GCA_041180165.1 Pseudomonadota bacterium
TTTGTGTGCCCCTCGATTTGGGCTTGGCGTGCCGACCGCGTTGAAAAAATTCGCCAAAGTGTGGACCATGTGCTGTGCATTTTTCCGTTCGAAACGGATTTGCTGGCGCAGCACGGCATTGATGCGACGTATGTGGGGCATCCGTTGGCCAAAAACATTCCTGATGTGCCCGACCGTGCCGCGGCTCGCAACGCGCTGGGTTTGCCACATGACGCGACGGTCGTGGCGTTGTTGCCGGGCAGCCGTCGTTCAGAAATTGAGTACTTGGCGCGCCGCTTTTTGCAAGCCGCCCAACGCATGGCCCAGCAGCAACCAGGCTTGCACTTTGTGCTGCCTGCTATGCCGACCTTGCGTGCGCGCATCGATGCGCTGGTGCAAGAGGTGGGTGGTGTGCCCAATCTTCTCGTCCTCAATGGTCAATCGCACACCGCACTGGCTGCTTGCGATGTCACACTCATTGCCAGTGGTACGGCCACGCTAGAGGCGGCCTTGTTCAAACGCCCCATGGTGATTGCTTACAACATGAATTGGTTGAGTTGGCAAATCATGCGCCGCAAGAAACTGCAAGCTTGGGTGGGTTTGCCCAACATCTTGTGTCAAGACTTTGTGGTGCCTGAGTTGCTGCAAGAGGCAGCGACGCCTGATGCTTTGGCCAGTGAGGTCTTGCAATGGTTGGATCGCCCGGCGGCGATGGCCGCTGTTCAACAACGCTTTGCCACGCTGCATGACACGCTGCGTCGCGATACGCCTGCATTGGCTGCACATGCGATCGAAAAAGTTCTTGCGCGCTGAACAAGCGCCGCTCATCTGGGATGCCCCAGGCTTGATTGCCGGGGTGGATGAGGCTGGCCGTGGCCCGCTGGCCGGGCCCGTGGTGGCAGCTGCCGTGATTTTGGATGATTTGAATCCGATTGCCGGTTTGGCGGACTCCAAAAAACTCACGGCCTTGAAGCGCGAGCGTCTGTATGACGAAATTCGCGCCAAAGCCTTGTGTTGCTCGATTGCTGAAGCCACCGTCGAAGAAATTGATGAACTCAATATCCTGCAAGCCACGATGCTCGCCATGCGCCGCGCCGTCGAAGGCCTGCGCTTGAAACCGACCAAGGTGTTGGTCGATGGCAATCGTTTGCCCGTCTTGGATGTGCTGGCTGAAGCCATCGTGAAAGGGGACAGCAAAGTGCAAGCCATTTCGGCCGCGTCTATTTTGGCCAAGGTGCACCGTGACCGGTGGTGCCAAGAGCTGCACGTGCAGTACCCCCAGTATGGGTTTGATGGGCATAAAGGCTATGGCACGGCAGCGCATTTGCAGGCGCTCAAAGAACATGGTGCGACCCCCTGGCATCGCAAATCGTTTGCGCCTGTGGCAGAGGTGTTGCGATGAATCTCATCACGTCCCGCGACAACCCCTTGGTCAAAGACCTGCGCCGTTTGTCGCAAGACAGCACGGCCTACCGCAAGCTCGGTCGTGTCTGGCTAGAAGGTGACCATCTGTGTCGCGCGGCCTTGACGCGTGGCGTCAAACCTGAACATGCGGTGTTTGCGGAGTCTCTCTGGGCTACTGCTCCCCGTGAGTGGACACAAGCCGCCGAACGCAACACCGTGCTGCCCGATGCGTTGTTTGCAGAAATCAGCAGTCTCGAATCGCCCGCCAAGATGGGCTTTGTCTTGGCAGCGTCCGTTTTGCAAGACGTGCAGGCTAGAACGCCGACCGTGGTGCTCGACCGTGTGCAAGATGCGGGCAATGTGGGCTCCATTTTGCGTAGTGCCTCGGCCTTTGGGTTCAAGCAAGTGCTAGCCATCAAAGGCTCGGCGGCCTTGTGGTCGCCAAAGGTTTTGCGCGCCGGCATGGGCGCACATTTTGGGTTGCATTTGGTGGAAGGCTTGCGTGCGGACGACCTGAATGCTTTGGACATGCCTTGGGTGGCCACAAGCTCGCACCAAGGGCCGTTTTTGCACACCTTGCTGGCCGACTCCAAGTTGCCCATGCCTTGTGCATGGCTGATGGGGCATGAAGGGCAGGGCGTGTCACCCGCTTTGGCCGAACGTGCCGCCTTGCACGTGCGCATTGCTCAGCCGGGCGGCGAAGAGTCGCTCAATGTGGCGTCGGCGGCTGCGATTTGCTTACACGCCAGCGCCACCTGCCATTTGGGGTAATTCACCGCCGTTCATTCGGGAAAACCAGTGCCTCGGATATAATGAGAGGCTTTCCCGCATCAACCTGTACGCCACAGCTCAAACTTAGGCCAATTCCTCGAACAAAGCAGCCCAAGAGACATGTTCTCTGGTGAGCGCTGAGGCGTACCCGAACTATTCCGGAGAACCCAGTGCTTTTGTCTCTTCAGGGAACTTTCCCGCCCGCCATCTTGGCGCTCGCAGACGGCACGGTCTTTATCGGCAACTCGATCGGAGCCTCAGGCTCTACAGTCGGCGAAGTGGTGTTCAACACCTCACTCACCGGCTATCAGGAAATCCTCACTGACCCCAGCTACTGCCAGCAGATCGTCACTTTGACGTACCCGCACATTGGCAACTATGGCGTCAACGTGGAAGACATCGAAGCTGACAAAGTCCATGCTGCTGGTTTGATCATCAAAGATTTGCCTTTGGTGGCCAGCAACTTTCGTTCGAACCAAACCTTGTCGGCGTATTTGACCGATGCAGGGACGGTGGCCATTGCCAACATCGACACACGTCAACTCACGCGCATTTTGCGTACCAAGGGCGCGCAAAACGGTGCGATTGTGGGCTTGGCCAAAGGCCAAGAAGTGACACAAGCGGTGATTGATCAAGCGGTGGCCGCAGCCAAGGGCGCGCCCAATATGGCTGGCCTCGATCTGGCGCAAAAAGTCACCGTGTCCAAGTCGTATGAGTGGACACAAACCGAGTGGACTTTGGGCGAAGGCTACGGCAACTTGACCGCACCGAAGTTTCACGTAGTGGCTTATGACTTTGGCGTGAAGAAAAACATCTTGCGCATGTTGGCCGAGCGCGGTTGCAAAGTCACCGTGGTGCCCGCCAAGACGCCTGCGGCTGACGTGCTCAAGCACAACCCCGATGGCATCTTTTTGTCCAACGGGCCTGGCGACCCACAGCCTTGCGACTACGCGATTGCAGCAGCCGCTGAGTTGATCGAAACCGGCATCCCCACATTTGGCATTTGCTTGGGTCACCAAATCATGGCCTTGGCCAGTGGTGCGAAAACTTTCAAGATGAAATTTGGTCACCACGGTGCCAACCATCCCGTGAAAGACCTCGACTCAGGCCGTGTGTCCATCACCAGCCAAAACCACGGTTTTGCGGTGGACGAAAAATCTTTGCCTGCCAACCTGCGTGCCACGCACGTGTCTTTGTTTGACGG